>CAUHJB010000001.1:0-142279 GCA_959606495.1 uncultured Collinsella sp.
ATCGTTTGAAGACTGCCGAACAAGAGAGCCGGGGGGCGGCGGGGGGGGGCCCCGGGGCGGCCCCGCTCGCACCCCCCCCCCCCCGCGCCCCCCCGCGCGGGCGCCCCGCGGTGCGGGATGCCGGGATGCGGCCTACTGGCCCTGTGCGCGGTAGCGGGCCTCGGTGGCCTCCTTGGCCGGGCGCCACCAGGGCTCGTTGGCCACGTACCAGTCGATCGTCTGCTTGAGCCCCTCGGCGAAGTCGGTGTGGGCCGGCCTCCAGCCCAGCTCGCGCTGGAGCTTGGTCGAGTCGATGGCGTAGCGGCGGTCGTGGCCGGGGCGGTCGGCGACCCAGTCGAAGTCCTCGGGGTCGCGGCCCATCGCCTCGAGGATCATGCGCAGGACGGTGATGTTGTTCTTCTCGCCGTCGGCGCCGATGAGGTAGGTCTCCCCCATGCGGCCGCGGGTCAGGATGTCCCAGACGGCGCTGGAGTGGTCCTCGGTGTGGATCCAGTCGCGGACGTTCTCACCCTTCCCGTAGAGCTTGGGGCGCACGCCGTCGACGATGTTGGTGATCTGCCTGGGGATGAACTTCTCCACGTGCTGGTAGGGGCCGTAGTTGTTGGAGCAGTTGGAGATCGTGGCGCGCAGGCCGTAGGTGCGGGTCCAGGCGCGGACCAGCATGTCGGAGCTGGCCTTGGTGCTCGAGTACGGCGAGGACGGGTGATACGGCGTCTCCTCGGTGAACTTGGCGGGGTCGTCGAGCGCGAGGTCGCCGTAGACCTCGTCGGTGGAGACGTGGTGGTAGCGGACGCCGTACTTCCTCACGGCCTCCAGCAGGCGGAAGGTGCCCTCGACGTTGGTGCGCAGGAACGGCTCCGGGTCGGCGATGGAGTTGTCGTTGTGGCTCTCGGCGGCGTAGTGCACGATCGCGTCGTGGCCCGGCACGATCTTATCGAGCAGCCCGGCGTCGCAGATGTCGCCGACGACGAGCTCCACGCGGTCGGAGGGCAGCCCCGCGATGTTCTCGGGGTTGCCGGCGTAGGTCAGCTTGTCCAGGACGGTGACGTGCACCTCGGGGTGGTTGTCCACGACGTAGTGCACGAAGTTGCTGCCGATGAAGCCGCAGCCGCCCGTGACGATGATGTTCCGAAAAGAATTGGTCATCCTTTAGCACCTTTCTTGCTGAGGGCCATACCTGCTAAAGCTTTATTTAACACCTGCGCCATAGTTTCAATTGCAACTGTTGCGGCTTCGACCTCAGTCTCATTTGGATCAACAAGTCCTTTTGTGACTAGCCCAAGATGAATTCTATTAGCGACTTTGAAAAACGGATCATCCTTCGGGTATATATATTTTCCATCGATACCGAGATCGTCTTCCCAGTCTTCCCCAGCCGGAATTGAGAACTTGGCGAGGACCCTTACGCCCAAGTTAGACTCATGGATAGATTCCTTTCTCCGATCGGGGCGTTCGGAACCAACAAGAACTGCTTTCTGGAAATAAGGACGCTCCGCCTGAGGCGGCATCAGACCAGATAGTTCCATTTGGAAAAGTCCATCATTGGAGTTTAGCGAAAGTGGTCCATTCATGTACGGCATTCCGAGAGCATAGACTACCGGGCTATCAGACGGGTCCGCATTATGAAGAGCAAACCAACACGCAGTTCTAAGGGATCTCGTGAGATCAATAAGCGGTGTCGGGCAAATCCCGTAGTGCTGCAGTAAAGCCCACTGTTCAACCCTTCGGGAGGCAAATCTTGTTTTCTCCTTGCCAAACAATCCCTTATACTCCCCGGTGAGCTCGCTTTCAAGTAGCGAACATGCTGTCCCAAGCACATCAAACCGCGAATCGAGTTCTTCAAGACTCAGCTCACGACCGTTATTGGCCCTATAAATTGAAGGCATTATCAATGAGCGCCCGGTTGCATCATCTAAATAATCGTTATTTTGACCCCTAAACAAAACCATGTAATCGGGGTTATAGGAAGATATAGACGCGGTCATTCTTACAAGGTCCTCGTAAAGTCTCACGAAATAAGGAGACTGACCCGCCATTGAGTTGGCGTTGATGCGCGACGAAGCGAAGCCCGATTTCAGTTCAAGGGGAAGTCAGACGGATCTAATTAATCTCATTGAAAAATCCGTCATCTTGGATTGGCACTAGCCCTCCGGCGGCGACCTTCTTGAGGTGCTGGCCGTAGACCGACTTGCCGTAGGCCTCGGCAGCCTGCTTGAGCCCCTCGGTCGTGATCCAGCCGTTCTCCCAGGCGATCTCCTCGGGCACGGACACGGGCAGGTCCTGGGAGTGCTCCACGGCGCGGACGAACTCCGCGGCCTCGTGCAGGCTCTCCATGGTGCCGGTGTCGAGCCAGGCGTAGCCTCGGCCGAGGGTGACGACGGACAGCGTCCCCTCCTCCAGGTACATCTGGTTGAGCGTGGTGATCTCCAGTTCCCCGCGCGCGGACGGCTTGACCTCATGCGCCTTGGCGGCGACGTCGCCCGGGTAGAAGTACAGGCCGGTGACGGCGTAGGAGCTCTTGGGCTCGGCGGGCTTCTCCTCGATGGAGACGGCCCTCCCCTCGCCGTCGAACTCCACGACGCCGAAGCGCTCGGGGTCGTCCACGTGGTAGCCGAAGACCGTGGCGCGGCCCGACTCTGCGTTCTGGACGGCGCGCGTCAGGTGGCGCGACAGGCCGTTGCCGTAGAAGATGTTGTCGCCGAGCACGAGGGCGCACGGCTCGCCGGCGATGAACTCCTCGCCGATGGTGAAGGCCTGGGCCAGGCCGTCCGGCGAGGGCTGCTCGGCGTAGGAGAGGTTCACGCCGTAGCGCGAGCCGTCCCCGAGCAGGCGCTCGAAGTTGGGCAGGTCGGTCGGCGTGGAGATGACCAGGATGTCCCGGATGCCCGCCAGCATGAGGGTGGACAGCGGGTAGTAGATCATGGGCTTGTCGTAGACCGGCAGCAGCTGCTTGGAGGTCACGAGCGTGAGCGGGTACAGGCGCGTGCCGGACCCGCCGGCGAGGATGATGCCTTTCATATTAAAATCCAATCCATTTTGATGTAGCTATCGCTGCTTCTTAAGTTTGGTCAAACATGAAGCAACGCTTTTCAGCGCAGAATGATTGAGCAAGAGATAGCCAACGTAGACTAATGCATACAGAATCGCCGCAGTTCCACCAGATAAAAGCTCAGCGAACAAGACGAAAGCGACTGTAAGCAGGATCTCCTGAAACGGCCTAGTTGAACCCGGGGCGCAAAGCTGTTCGTTCAGATAGAGCTCGGACCACAACGACCTGCCAATAATGCAGATAACGGCGCCACACAGGACGGCGTCGAGCGAGTTAAGGACAAGAACACCGAATATCGAAAAAACAGCGCTACAAATAACAGTGACGATATTCAACTTCAGGAGCAGCTGTTCTTTACGAAGTACCTTGAAATAGGTAGTACAGCAAAGGCTCATCTTTGTATTGAAGACGCATATCGGAAGTAAGAGCGCAAAGTATTTGAGGCTTTCGGCATATTGAGGAAGCCATATCCCCAAAAACCAAACCATAGGGAAATAGAGTAAATAGATCGCAGGGAAAATAAGCTCGATAGAATTCCTTATGCCAATGTAAAAACGAACCCTCTCATCTTCAGAGCCTGTCCTAAGGGCAGGAAATAAAACCATACTCGCCTGTGAGACGAAGGTGATGAAGAAATTCACCAGAGAGAGGGAGAACGAAATTTTTGCAAAGGCGACGATACCCCAAAAATGATCGATAAGAAACCTAGATACCCCGAGGATTAGTGTGTCGGCGATGTTCGCAATCATCAGCTTCACGCCGACGATGATACTGCGGATGCCGTCCTTAAGCGAATTGCCAAAAGACACTGATTTAGCGCGTAGGATATCCCTGCCCATCCAAGAGCAATATATGAGCGCAATAATTTTCGAAACGAGATACGCGTAGACATAGGGATGGTAGTCCGAAACCTTAAATCCAATTAAAACAAGGAGCGGAGCCAGAAACACCAGCCTGTCTAGCATTGTAGAAAACGAAAAAAGCTTAGTTTCGTTCATGGCCTGAAAGACAAAGCCCAAATAACTTGTCAGGTTATATACGACGGTGTAAAGCGCGAAAGACGCGATAACAAATAACCGATTTGCATCATCGACGAGAGGCAGCGAAGCCAAAGTGATGCCGAGGCAAATCACTGCCTGGAAACAAGCACCGAAGATATACTGGGATTTGATTGAGCTCTTATCGATTTCATCACGAGAGAGACCCCCGTTAATCAGGTAGACACCATCATTCAGGCCAAGGTGAAAAAAGCCGGAATAGGTCGTATAAAACATGAACAGTTGCCAGTATCCATAATCAGCAACGCCAACGATTTTCGGCACGAGCAGCGACATGACGACACTGACCGATAGAGAAATAAACTGTGCAGCAAACGCAATCATAGTGTTGCGTGCGATAGACGAATAATTCATTCAACCTCGTTTGTTTAAACTAGCAACCTTGATTTATTCAGAAATCAAAATAGGGCCTGACTCGCACAAATCTGAATACCGAGCACTCGTTCTACCCAGAACGAGTCCACAGGAAACAAACAAGATGACCGTTGGCACCCACCAACCAAGCTCGCAATAAAACATGAGCTCCGCGCAGCATATGCAGGAAACGGAAAATAGTACTTGATCGAGTTCGCAACCCGACCTGAACGAACCGATACCAGCGGAAATTAGCAAGAATACAAAACTACAAATTCCAAGAAAACCATATTCATACAGCATTGCAAGGAAACCATTATCCACCGTTGAAAAACCGCTAATTTCAACCGTCGTGCCCAGCATAGTCATGCGACTACTGCCATAACCATTTCCAGTAAGCCAAAACAGCGGCCTGCTTAAAAAGCTATGAATAATATAGGCAATGGCTCCGGAACGCTGGCTATATGAAACATCAGTTTCAAGCTCACCAAATCGAGAAGCCACAAAGTTAAACAGTCCAAACTTGTAGAGAATGAAAACGAGTAGCAATACAGCTGGAACTAAAAGCGCAATTAAATTCCATTTAGAATACTCGGGGTTCTTTAGGCGAAAGATCAGGTACACCGATGCTAAAGCAATGAGAATAATCCACGCGCTACGACTCTTTGTCAGAAGCAGAGCGACCAAAAGAACTACAGAGTATAAGAGACGTTTCATCCTGCCCGTCTCCAATTTATAGTTGATTACAACAGCAATAACTATCATTTGGCCAAATACGATTGCATGACCGAAAAAACTACGCAGTCGATACAAGGATGGATTATCAATCGTTACAGTTTGCAGAAAAGAAAAGGAACCATTTGTAACTAGTCGTTGACCTAAAACAATTTCAAGGACAAAGCTAAATAGGCAGGCGAACACCATAACGTTGCGAAGCATAAGCAATGCAGACTCAACCCAGTCATCGTTCTTTACTTTGCCGTAAATATAACCAAGAAGGATGCAAAAGAAATACGAGCAGACCGTAAGGAGGGATTCATTAATGCTTCGGGACGTAAACGCAATGGCAGAAAAGAAAACCATCGCGCCCATAACGACAATGGGAATAGCGTTATTTAAAAACACTTTGTAGAGGCGCCCAGAAAGAACTTCTTTGAAAACGAGCAATCCTAGAACAGAAAAAAATAGTCCTTTAACGGGAGAAATGACACTTAAGATTGCGGCAAAAATCAAAATAGTGAATTCATTAGTAAATAGCTCAAGCATTCTAAACACCTACTTACTGTCACAGGAACTGATTAAGACCTTAAAATCACCAAGCAGGGAACGATTTGACAGTTCATACTTACGGTATTTTAGAATGGTGCCTAAATCACTTATTTTTAGGCCACCTACGAGCAAGTGCAAACGGGCATTTAAAACAGAACCGTAATGCTCTATATGTGAAGAAGTTATACGATAATCGCCAGGATTACTACTGCAGTATTCTTCTAAAACCTTAGAAAATCTCAAGCACATCCCTATCTCAGCAACACGAGATTTCTTGTCAATATGTCGCATCTCAGTTGCATTAGAGTCATGCCTGCGGAACCGAATCAAGGGCTGATTTAGAAGTCTGAGAGTCCCCTTCAGTAATGAGAAGCGCCATAACATACCGTCATGCGCAAAATCATCCTGCCAATATGGCATGATTTCCCTTATAAAACTAGATTTAACGGCATACGAACATCCAGGGCGCCGTACCGACATAAACTTGCTATCGAAAACCGGGGTCTCCAAATCGTCCAGAGGTTTGGAATCATCGACAGCACCATAGACTGTTACCTTTTTACCGCCGCTCTCATAAAACGGCTCGACGGCGCAGCTGAGAACCTCAATCGAGGGGTCCTTCTCGAGGATTGAGGACATCACAGCGATTTTATCGAGTTCCCAAATATCATCCTGGTCGCACGGGAAGACGATTCCATCGTCTATAGATGCAAGGTCAAGAAGCCGTTTAAAGCTCTTGCGCCAGCCGAAATTCGAGCTGTTCTTGTTGACGGTCCAATTAGCGAGTGCGTGTTCCTCGATGTATTCGCAGATGAGATCGAACGATCCATCTGTCGAGCAATCATCCGCGATCACCACCCGATCCGGAGACACGGTCTGAAGTCGCAAGCTGTCTAGCTGTTCAGTAAGATATCGTGTGCCGTTATAGACTGACATCACAACCGTAACCATTAAAAACCTTCGTCCAATTAAAGTTCAGCCATTAGCTGATCGTAAATATTGATAAGACGTTCAACATACGCGATCTTTTTGAGATGGCTAAAGTCCGCCTTCTCAACTGCCTCCCTGTAACGCGAGTAAACATCAGAATCGAGCATATTGACCATTGCGTCAGATAGCGACTCCACACTACCTGCGTTGAAGATCTCGCCGAGACCTTTTGACATCACAAAGGAGGCCGCATCGCCGACATCCGAAACAATACATGGCAGGCCGGCGGCAATCATTGCTTCATAAGCGACGAGCCCGAACGTCTCTCGGCAAACAGAAGGCATGACGATAGCGCGAGATTGTTTCATGACGGAAAGAACTTCATCATGAGGCAAGGAGCCCATGAATCTGATATCTGGATAGCTATCCGACAACCTCTTCAATTCGGTACCGTCGCCAATGACGATCGCATTCACGCCCGCCCGACAGGCCGCTTCGCAAAACAAGTCACAGCCTTTCTCTGGACTTAAGCGGCCGACGAATAGGTATGCCGAAGAATCTCCTTCGGAATCATCTTGAAACTTAGCCGCATCAACATAGTTTAAGCAGTCATACCGTTCAGAATTCCACGCTAGATGAGGTTCGATCAATCGACGGCTGGAGTCGGAGACAAAGGCGACCGCCGGGCGAAGCGAGCCTAAGACATGGTTCTGCACGGAGAAACGAACGGACCGGTACAATTTTTGGGCATACGAGCGCTTGTCACAGTTGTGCAGCAGGCACTTCGGAGAACCGGGAGCGATTCCGCAGTTACAATGATTCACATAGTCGTAGAGCCCACCGTTAGAGCAAACAAGGAAGTACTCATGGGCAGTAATGAGACATTTGAAGCCCCGTCGCTCTATTGCCCTGAATATAGAGGGAGAAAGGGAGTGCGTCCAAGAATGCACATGAACGACCGCCGTTTCTGGGTCAAGCTGATTGAGCAAATCATCCAGCGCCGTTTCCGAGCGTCGGTTCCAGATGCCCTGAACAGCACCAGAGACGCCACCGTTCAAGACGTCGCCCTGCCCGCAATTAACGCAAATAACCCCCGATTCGACCAAAGCCGGATCGGGATCTCCCAGCGCTGAGAAGAAATAGCTGTTAAGCCCCATCTTTGCCAATGCCGAAGCTGTCTCGATTGCGATTTTTGAAGCTCCACCCCCGATATGGGGACGGTCGCAAATCGTAATCGCTGTGGTAAGGCTACTCATGCGCGTTCCCAGGTATAATGGATCGGACCAAACGTTTTACGCCCAACCGCATCGACGGCGGAAGCATTTTTTTCACACGGTCGAAAAGGCTCACTTTGGGAACCAAGACAGAATCAAAGATCCCCGACCCCAGTGCCTCATACTGAGCGATGACCGCATCGCGCCTCTCTTCAAGTCCTGAACGCTTATTAGGGTCTTCATGCAGGAGCACGTCATCCGCTGCGACGTCGTTGTTAGAATAGGCAACGCAATCGACTATCTCATCAATCAGCTTGGCGCCGCGCTCGGTCTTCACGATAACGGCTGAAATGCCCTTCTCAGGATACACGCAGTCTCGGGCTGACTCAGAACGCCAGGAGTCGCCGAGGATAATGTCAGCGGGACTGTCGCACCCTCTGAAGGGACAACTATAGCAAGACGATCTGCTGATCATGCCTTTGATATAGGACCCATAAAACGGGTCGAATGCGGCGGGCCTCTTTATAATCCTGCCGTCGGACAACTCAATCTTTATGTTATGGCCCCAACCGAATTTCGATTTATCTCTAAAAGTCAGTGCGGTGACATCGGACTTCTCCCGAAGCTCAAGCCAGTCAACATAGGAACGAAACATGGAAGAGCTTGGTACACCGTGGCAAACAACGCTGACGGTTGTCAGCCCATCCATCGGCTTACCCAAATAGAGAAGCAGCGCGGAAACCTGGCAGGGAGTACCGCTAAACAGTACATGCTTGCCGGATTTCAGATCGTTGAGCACATCGGGGTACGATTCACTCGCATCGCTCTGGACATATTTGGACTTTTGAAGGAGCGCAATATCGGCAAGATCGGATATACCGATATGCCTAACGCAATCAACACCGTCCCAAGCGGCGCCGTAAACACGCCCACCTTTCTCAAGAACCCGCTTCGCGAGAAGAGAGAAGACGCCGCCGGACGAACTCTGCGCGAGCTCGTCAGAATCACCACTCTGCAAAACAGCGGCGCGAATGACCTCCGAGTCCGCATCAACTCGGTTTTCCGCCGGACAGGAGCGCAGGCATAGGCCACAGGAAGTGCATTTGGCTGCATCCACCACGGGATAATCAAAACCATCGGGCGAAGGATGCATTTCAATAGCCGAAAAAGGGCATTTGGCCGCACATGCTCCGCATCCAAAACAGGCTTGATGAGAAATTATGGCGATGTTTTTGTTCAAGCTGACTCCCCCTATTGTTCGAGAGCATCCAAGAGCCAATTTTTCGAGAACGAGATGAGTGACTCCACATCCGACAGACGTCTTTCATACCCCTCGATTTCAGTAGCATGCATGTGGCTTTCATAGCCATCGAGTAGGCGATCTTCAGTGTTCGAGAGCCTCGCGAGGCTCTCGACTCGGGAATTCTGAGAGCGTTTGTCGGTCTCCTCAAATCGCTTGAAGCAGTAATAGTCCTTGCGAAAGATTTGGGAGAATAGCGTACCGTGCAACGAATCGGTCAGCACGAACCGCGCACTCGCCAAATACGCGAGCCATTCATCGGGACCAAGCCCGTAGCGTGGATTAAGCTCCTCGTCGACTGCATTTTTACCTGAACCAACAAGCGTCACAACTTCGCAGCCGAGCTCCTTCGAAATCGATTCGACCGCTTTCCTGTAAAACGGCCTATCCCCAAGAAAGTAGCAGACAATTTTACCGGGCTCAGGACATTTTCCGTCAATGAGAGGGGCCCAGTCCTCCTTCGACAGAAGCAGGACAGGGTCCACGACCTGTGAGGGACGCTCAAGACCGAGTGATTCGACAAAATCCGCACCGGCATCTTCGCGAACAGATACGGAACTGAAAGATTTAAGAAGATTAGCAATGATCCTCTTCTTCCTCTCTGTGGTGTTCGTAACACCGAAGCTGGGCGCATACGCGATTCGCTTATCACTGTCGCTCAGAAAGGAGAAATAGAAATTCCTGTTCAAAAGATATGGCGACCAAATCTGATCCGATCCACAGACGTACGCATCGTATTTCCCCCGCAAGCCGACCAGTCCGTCTGTATCGGTAATCCGTTCAGTAGTAACGATATTCTGGCTTAAAAAGCGATTGAAAACATCAGCGGTCGAGGAACCGAAGTCGTCATGCTCCTTCTTACGATTGAGCAGCTCATGTGCTTTACCGGCAAACAAATCGAAGGAATTTCGGTTGATCGCCCAGTTCAGTAGCTTTTCTTTGACGCAGGGGAGATAGTCGGCGTCAACAACATCATGACCCTCGGACTTCAAGAACTGCTGCAGAGCATAAGCCTGGAGCAACGTGCCGAAATTTTGGTTATGGAGCCACGTTAAAATACAGATTTTCATTAATTCACCGTTTCAAATAGCTTCAGGTAGTACTCTTCAAGCTTGGGCGCCGCCTTAAAGATGTCATAAGATTCAAACCCCGGAGATGAATGAGGATCGGAGCGATCAAAGACATCCCTGCGGGCGGCAAGGATCGCGTTGGACCACCCCTCGACGCCCATACTCAACGGAAGGAAGCTGCACCGACTGGATAACGCAACATCGTTGGGGACCCTTTCAGAGCAGATGCACGGGAGACCGGAAGCCTGGGCCTCAATCGCGACCATTCCGAGGCCCTCGTACAGGCTGGGGAGCACGAATAAATCGAGCGACTGATAGACGTCCTGCACATCAGAAATCTGGCCGAGAAAACGCACCGCCGAGGCAATGCCAAGTGAGCATGCCTTTTCCTCCGCTTGAGGTCTCAGTTTTCCATCGCCGCAGACGACAAGGATGGAATCAGGATTCTGAGCATGCACTGCCTTGAAAACATCAAGCAAAAACAACTGGTTCTTCTGAGAGATGAACCTACCGATATTCCCCAATACCAGCGTATCGTCCTTCGCTCCGAGCTGAGCACGTCGCTCGTCCCTAATCGATCGATTGAAAGAAAAGTTGTTCAAATCGATAGCATTATTAAAAACAGTAAAACGGGATGAACCGAACAGCCATTTTCCAGCATGCTCGGTGCAGGCTGCCAAATCAGTCGGATACCTTGTTGAGAACAGCTTCAAAGAGCCTTTGATGACATTTTTAGCAAACTCCCCCTTTCCGCTTGTAGAGTGGCTGTGGGCTATACGCACAGGTATGCCCGCCTTCTTAGCAGCGCGAAGCGGAAAGACAGAAAGCGCATTGATATGGCTGTGCACAATCTTCCAGTTCTCTTCCTTAAAGAGGCGCTGAAGCTCTCGCTGGTATTCGACAACATGCTGGTAGGGAGGAATCTCAAAAACCCTGCCACCTAAAGATTCAATCTCCTCGCGGGGAACAAGCGTCGAATCGGAATCGACAAGAAAATCGAACTGCACTTTGCTGCGATCAATATGGCGGTAGTAATTCATGACGACGGCCTCGACGCCGCCGCCAACCATCTTGCCAACAACCTGAGCTACTCTAATCGGTTCAGCCATTTAGCAAGCACCGCCACCGGTAAAGACCTCAACGACCGTGAGGAGAACAATCTTCAGGTCCGTGATGGGACCGCGTTTGGCGATGTACTCGAGATCACGTCGAACCATGCCGTCGAAGTCGGTATCGTTGCGGTCCGTGACCTGCCACCAGCCGGTGATCCCGGGCTTAACCGCCAGACGCTGCAGGTCGAATTCTGTATACTCGGCCACCTCGTTGGGCAGCGGCGGGCGCGGGCCCACGACGGACATCTGGCCCAGGAACACGTTCACGAACTGCGGGAACTCGTCGATGGAGTGCTTACGGATGAACTTGCCGATCTTGGTGACGCGCGGGTCTTCCTTCATCTTGAACATGGCGCCGGCGATCTCGTTTCGCTCCTTGAGCTCGGCGAGACGCTCGTCGGCGTCCCTGTACATGGAGCGGAACTTCCACATGCGGAAGGTGGACAGGCTGCCGTCGCGGCGGGTCTGGCCCACGCGGATCTGGCTGTAGAACGGGTTGCCCTCGCTCTCCAGGCGGATGGCCGCGGCGAGCACCAGACTCGGAATGGCGATGACGGCCAAAACGCAGCCGCTGAACACAATGTCGAACACGCGCTTTACGGCGCGGTAGCCCAGGCGCGTGCGGTCCCAGTCCTTCACGGCCTGCATGCCCTTGTAGCGCATGCTCGCGTCGTCGCCGCTCATGGCCTGGGCGACCAGCACGGCCCCCACCGGCGCGTTTTGCCCTGTCACTTCTTTAGTAGTCAAGTTCAAATCCACGTCCCTGTTCCCAGGGACACCCCCCCCCATCGATGAATTCAAATAACGAATGAATTACCAGCGCAACGTCTCCCTTACGTTTTGCTGGGCACGTCGAGCGCAAGCAGCTCCCTAAAAGCGAAGTCGCCTTCGCCCACGTCCACCAGGCACCAGCGTTTATGACGGTCGATCTTCTTTACACGGGCCTCTTGCCCCACCAAGGGCCCCTGCTCTATGTGCAGCACACCGTCTTCTATGCGCGCCACGCTGTTGCGCACCACGCCGTTATCGTCGAGCACGCTGCGGTACCAGTCCTGCGCATCGTCCGGCATGGGCGCATAGGCCCGCTCCTTACTGCCGGCAATGCGACAGCCAAAGCTCAGCTGAGCCAAAGCCTTGTCGAGCAGGGCAGCATCGCGCGTGGCGACGAAGAAGTATTCCTTGTACATGGGTTTGGTTTGGAGCGACCAGGCTCCGTCCCGCTTAAACCAGAACTCCTTTTGCATCACAAAAGCGTCTTGCATCAGCTCGTGCGGGATAATGCGACGGACCTTTTCGCAGGTCTCGCGTTCTTTACCATGGGGGGTGTGGACCAGATACCAGCGGACGCGGCCGCGCTGGCTTTTGGTGATAGCGCCGTTAAAAGCACCGGGCAGCTGCTCTTGGCGCCGCATTGTCCGTTCCATGTTCTCGCCCCCTTCTCCAGCTCCGCGACGCACGCAGATGCAGGGGCGTTAAGAACAGGCTTCTCGCTCGCAGCTAGGCGCAGTCGCAAAAGTACAGGTTTTTGTATCTTTCGACGTTGCTCATTATACGAGCAAACCGCTCACGTTTTACCAGATTGCACAAAATGCGCCGCGAATGGGCGCATCTCCATACCCCTCTACAAAAACCTGTACCTTTTTGCACAACAAAAAAGCCGCTCTAACCAGCGGCTTTTCTTCTATAGACAACAAAAAGGCGACCGCCCGCGAGGACGATCGCCTTTGTTAATTCTTGTATTGTTTGTGCTAGGCGCGGGTCTTGATCTCCTCGAGCACCTTGGCCACAAACTCGTCAACGCTCATCTGGACGGTCTCGTTGGAGCGATCGCGGACGGAGATGTTGCCGGCCTCGACCTCCTTCTCGCCCAAGATGAGCATGTAGGGCACGCGGTCGATGCTGCGAGCCTCACGGATCTTGTAGCCGATCTTCTCGTCGCGGTCGTCGCAGACCACGCGAATGCCGGCTTCCTCCAGCTTGGCGCACACCTCGTGAGCGTAGTCGCGGCTCTTCTCAGAGACGGGAAGCGCCTTGACCTGCACGGGAGCCAACCAAGTGGGGAACTTGCCCGCAAAGTGCTCAATCAGAATGCCAATGAAGCGCTCGATGGAGCCAAAGCACACGCGGTGCAGCATGATGGGGCGCTTCTTGGTGCCGTCGGCGTCCACGTACTCCAGGTCAAAGTTGAGCGGCATCTGGAAGTCGAGCTGCACGGTACCGCACTGCCAGGTACGGCCGAGCGAGTCCTCCAGGTGGAAGTCGATCTTGGGGCCGTAGAAGGCGCCGTCGCCCTCGTTGACCTCGTAGTCCATACCCAGCTTCTCCAGAGCGGTGCGCAGGCCTTCCTCGGCGCGCGCCCAGTCCTCGTCCGAACCCATGGAGTCCTCCGGGCGGGTGGAAAGCTCGACGTGATACTTAAAGCCAAACTTCTGGTACACGGAGTCGATGAGGTTGACAACGCCCACGATCTCGTCGGTCAGCTGGTCGGGACGAACAAACAGGTGGGCGTCGTCCTGGTTGAAGCAGCGCACGCGGAACAGGCCGTGCAGGGCGCCGCGCAGCTCGTGGCGGTGCACCAGGCCAATCTCGCCGGCGCGGATGGGCAGCTCGCGGTAGGAGTGCGGCTTGGAGGCGTACACCAGCACGCCGCCCGGGCAGTTCATGGGCTTAATGCAGTACTCTTCGTCGTCGATGACGGTGGAGTACATGTTGTCCTTGTAGTGGTCCCAGTGGCCCGAGGTCTTCCACAGCTGCTTGTTCATGATGAGCGGCGTGGAAATCTCCACGTAGCCGGCCTTGTGGTGGATCTCGCGCCAGTAGTCCAGCAGCGTGTTCTTAAGGATCATGCCGTTGGGCAGGAAGAACGGGAAGCCGGGGGCCTCGTCGCGCATCATAAAGAGGTCCATCTCGCGGCCGATCTTGCGGTGGTCGCGCTTCTTGGCCTCCTCCAGCATGTGCATGTGCTCGTCGAGCTCTTCCTTGGTGGCAAAGGCGACGCCGTTGATGCGGGTGAGCATCTTGTTGTCCTTGTCGCCCTTCCAGTAAGCGCCCGAGACGCCGGTTAGCTTAAAGGCCTTCAGCGCCTTGGTGTAGCAGATGTGGGGGCCGACGCACATGTCGATGTAGTCGCCCTGCTGGTAGAAGGTGATACGGGCGTCGTCGTCCAGGTCGCCGATGTGCTCGACCTTGTACTTCTCGCCGCGCTCCTCCATAAGGGCGATGGCCTCGGCGCGGGGCTTCTCGTACACGGAAAACTTGAGGTTCTCCTTGACGATCTTTTTCATCTCGGCCTCGATCGCGGGGAAGTCGTCCTCGCTGATCTTGACGCCCTCGGGCAGATCGACGTCGTAGTAGAAGCCGTTGTCGGTCGCGGGACCGTAGGCAAAGTCGGCCTCGGGGTACAGGCGCTTGATGGCCTGCGCCATGATGTGCGCGGCGGAGTGGCGGATGACGTGCGTGACCTCGTCCTGCGGGAGCTCGGCCACCGAACCGTCATTGTAGAGTGCCTTCATGGGTATGTTTTCTCCTCTCGGATGCCTGATGCAAGTGCGTGCGATGCGCTCGGCGTTTTAACTTGCATCATTATAGGCAGGTTGCCTTGGTATACAAGCGCCCGCCGCACCTTAATGGCACGGCGGGCGATTTTCTACGCATGCTTCATCGTGTGGGGGCGGCGCGGGGCGCGTGGCGGCCGTGGCTTGCGCGGGGCGCGCGGTGCCCGTGGCTTGCGGCCGGCCCGGCGATGGATGCGTTACTGAATGCGAGTTCGGCAGTAGGGGCAGACCTTCCAGTGCGCGTCGAGCGGGCGATGGCAGCTGGGGCAGACGTTGCGAACCTGGGTGTCGCACACCGGGCAGACGACGAAGTCCTTCTCGATGGGCGCACCGCACTGCGGGCAGGTGCCGTACTGGGCAAGCTGGCGCTCGCGCAGGGCCATGTCCAGCTCCTGCTCCTCGCGGTCGGACGCGTAGGAGTGCGGGCGCAGGACCAGGTAGGCGATGAGGCCTACAAACGGGATGAGGGCGATGATGCCCCATGCCACGTAGGCGCTGGCGCCGCGGCGGCGAGCGTCGATGAACACATAGACGACCGACAGCACATACAGGGCGATGATAAAGCCAACGAAGGCATAGACGACGCCCATAAGCTGCGGCGACATGAGCTCGGAGATGTACTTGGACATTACGGGTACCTTTCGGAATATTAACAGTCCGGACAAGTTTACCACGGGGTTTGTTTATATGGGACCACGGCTAGGGGCGGGGCTGGCGCGGACACAAACATCTCAATCTGTAACAGGTGGGAGCGGAATCCGGGCCTAGATGTTACAGATTGAGACGAACGGAAGGGGCGCCAGACTAACGTCTCAATCTGTAACATCTAGAACCCAAATCATCAGTTAACTGTTACAGATCGAGACGAACGTTTGCCGTAGCTGTCGGCAGACGAGCTTGTCGACGTTGCTGGGTCTCCCCTCGTCTGCCGTTGGCGGGTGTTGCGGGGCTGTTCGCCGCATTGCCGCCGCGCTGGGGGTGTGTAGACCGTAGGATAGTCTTATTGACAGCCTGTCAACTCGTCTGGGAGGCACTGTGACAGAAACGTTTGATATCGCGATTGTCGGCGCGGGCATCACCGGATGCGCCATCGCGCGGCAGCTCGCGCGCTATGACCTGTCCATTTGCGTGGTCGAGGCGGCTAACGATATTGCGCTGGGCGCGTCGAAGGCCAACGGCGGCCTGGTACACGCTGGCTACGATCCGGTGCCGGGCACCGTAAAGGCGCAGGTCAACGCCCGTGGCTGCGAGTTGTACGGTACGTGGGCGCAGGAGCTGGGCTTTCTGTTCCGCCGCACCGGGTCGATGGTGTTGGGCTTTAACGACGAAGACCGCGCACAGCTGGAGAAGCTGCGCAGCAACGGCCTGGCGAACGGCGTGCCCGAGCTGTCGATTATCGGCCCCGACCGCATCCACGAACTTGAGCCGCGCGCCAGTGCCTCTGCAACGTGCGCGTTGTGGTGCCCCTCGACTGGGTTTGTCGACCCGTTTGAGGTTGCCATCGCCGCGCTGGAGAACGCCGTGGCCAACGGGGTGACGTTTATGCGCTCCGCACCCGTGGAGGCGATTGAAGTTGCGGGCTCGGGCGACGACGCGCGCTTTACGCTGGCGACGCCCGCTGGCAACGTGCGCTGCCGTTACCTGATCAACGCCGCGGGCAACGGCGCCGCCGACATCTCGCATATGGCGGGCGCCGAGGAGTTCCAGATGGTCTGGCGTCAGGGCAACATCGTGGTGCTGGACAAGGAGCCGCGCACGCTCATGCCGCTCTACCCCGTGCCGACGCCGGTGTCGAAGGGCGTTATCGTGACGGGCACCGTGCACGGCAACACCGTGATCACCGCGACGGCCGCCGTGCGCGAGCCGGGCGACACGCAGACCTATGCGAGCGATGTGAACGCGCTGCTGAGCGGCGCGCGCAAGCTGGTGCCCGATCTGGATACGCGCCGCGTGGTGCGCGCGTTTGCCGGCGGGCGTCCGGTCATTCAGGGAACGAACGACTTCTTTATTGGACAGTCGGCCGTGGTGCCGGGGCTTTTCCAGGCGGCGGGCATTCAGTCGCCGGGTGTGGCAAGCGCGCCGGCCATTGCCGAGCACATGGAGCTTGTGATGCGTGAGGCGGGCGTGAAACTGCACGAGCGGGCTGACTGGAACCCAATTCGCCGCGCGCCGGACGACTTTGACCGCGCGCCGCTTACGCGCAAGGAAGAACTCATTGAGTCCGATCCCGCGTGGGGGCAGATTGTCTGCCGCTGCGAGACTGTGCCCGAGGCCGAGATTGTGGCCGCGATTCGGCGCCGCCCGGGTGCAATTTCGGTCGAAGGTGTCAAGCGCCGCTGTCGTGCCGGCATGGGTCGGTGCCAAAGCGGCTTTTGCCAGAGCCGTGTGGTGGCGATTCTTGCCCGAGAGCTGGGCTGCGACCCCAGCGAGGTGCTGTTGGAGGATACCGGATCTTGGCTGGTCGAGGGACCTTTGAAGGGAGTGCGCTAGGATGGCGGAATTCAAATCGAGCGCGATTGATTGCGGCGTCGTGGAAGCCGTACAAACGCAAGCCTTCGACGTGGTCGTTATCGGCGGCGGACCTGCTGGCATGGCGGCCGCGCTGGCCGCGCATAAGGCAGGCGCACGCGTGGCCATCGTGGAGCGCGAGCAGCATCTGGGCGGCATCCTGCGCCAGTGCATCCACCCCGGCTTTGGCCTGTCGCACTTTAAACAGGAGCTCACCGGTCCCGAGTACGCGCAGCGCTTTATCGACCAGGTGCACGCAACCGACACTGCGCTGTTCCTGAACAGCATGGTGATTGGGATTGATTCAGGCGAGCCTGCGGAAGACACCGCGGTCCACACCGTCACGCTCATGAGCCCCACCGGCATGCTGCAGCTCACCGAACGGGCGGTTGTCCTTGCCATGGGGTGCCGCGAGCGCACCCGCAGCGAGATCAAAATTCCCGGCAGCCGACCCGCCGGCGTGTTTACGGCCGGCTTGGCGCAGCGATACATCAATATCGAGAACCTCAAGCCCGGCTCGCGCGCCGTCATTTTGGGCTCGGGTGACATCGGGCTGATCATGGCGCGCCGCTGCACGCTCGAGGGGATTTCGGTCGAGGGCGTGTACGAGCTCATGCCGTACGCCAACGGCCTGCGCCGCAATGTGAAAAATTGTCTGGACGACTTTGGCATTCCGCTGCATCTGTCTACCACGGTCACGCGCGTGATCGGGCACGACCGCGTGGAAGCCGTCGAGGTGAGTCAGGTCGACGAACGCCTGGCGCCCATTCCGGGGACCGAGCGCATTGTTCCGTGTGACACGCTGCTGCTTTCGGTGGGCTTGATTCCCGAGAACGAGCTTTCAGTTGCCGCGGGCGTGGAGCTTGACCCGCGCACGCGCGGCGCCGTGGTGGACCAGAGCCTGCAGACGGGCATACCAGGCATCTTTGCTTGCGGCAACGTTCTGCACGTGCACGACCTGGCCGACAACGTGACGACTGAGTCCGAGCGCGCTGGCGCAGCTGCGGCCGCGTACACGCTGGGGACCGGCGCGGGCGCCGTTCCGGACTGCGAGCTCTCGGTCTCCCCTGCCGGCATCGCGGGCTACGCGCTGCCGGGACGCATTACGACTGTGGCACTCACCAAGCTGAACTTCCGCGTGCGCCGGCCCGTCGACGCCGCCCGCGTGCGCATTCTGGCAGGCGACGAGGAACTGTTTGCGGGCAAGGGACGCGCGTTTAAACCGAGCGTCATGGAAAGCTTCCCGCTGCCGGCAAAGGTCATCAAACAAGCGCTCGACCTGGGTGCTAGCGAAATTGTCCTGTCCGTCGATCCCGTCGAGGAGGCATAGACTATGAGCGATAACGCAATCGAAACGCTGCAGTTCAACTGCACGACCTGCCCATCCGAATGCCTCCTGACCGTAAAGGTGGAGCGCGACGCCAATGGCGCCGTGGTGGAAGTGCGCTCCGTAACCGGCAACAACTGCCCGCGCGGTGATAAATTCGCGCATCAGGAGCTCACCTGTCCCATGCGCGTGCTCACCACCACCGTTGCCGTATCCGGCGGCGATGAGGCTCTGCTGCCCGTGCGCACCGCCGATGCCATCCCGCTGGCACTCCACGCCCAAGCCATGAACCTCATCCGTGGCCTAGTCGTCAACGCCCCCATCCGCATGGGCGACGTCGTGCTGGAGAACCTCCTCAACACCAACATCGACCTCATCGCCAGCATGGACATCGACCGAGCCTAAGTAGCTAATTGGGGACGGGGCTCTTTAGCTAATTGGGGACGGGGCTCTTTAGCTAATTAGGGACGGAGCTCTTTTAGCTACCCCGCCATCCACCCGGTCCTCCTCCGCAGTTGCGGTGAAATACGGACTGTTTTATGGCTTCAGGCCGCTAAACAGTCCGTATTTCACCGCAACTTATGAGGGCGCGCATGGGATGCAAAGGAGTGTCCCGAAGTGCCGGCATAAAAGGAACGTCCCTATGTGCCGGGCTTGGGATACCATGGTGGCACCCTAGCGAAAGGACGATATATGGCACATGTCGATGGCCAGCGCGTGGCGCGCGTGCTCGATGCGCTCGAGGCTCAGCACCCCGGCGCACAGCTGCTCGTAAACGACCCGTGGTCGATTTACTATCTGACCGGTTTTTATGCCGATATGTTCGAGCGTTTTTGCGGCGTGTTGCTCGCGCGCGGTGCCAAGCCGGTGATCCTAGTCAACGCGCTGCACCAACTGCCCGAGTACGACAACGCCCGCGTCACCTACCACACCGATACCGATGTCGTGACCGACGCCATCGCGCGCGAGGTCAATCCGACCAAGCCGCTTGGCATCGACACCGTCATGCGCTCCGGCTTTTTGATGCCGCTTATGGAGTGCCACGCCGCCAGCGAGTTTTTCCTGGGTGACTTTGCCGTCACCGCCGCGCGCACCTACAAGGATGCCGCCGAGCAAGAGCTCATGCGCGCGTCCTCGGCCGCTAACGACGCTGTGATGGCCGACGTGATCAAGCTCGTCCACGAAGGCGTGACGGAGCGCGAGATTGCTGACCAGATGCTCGGTCTGTACCGCAAGCACGGCTGCGAGGGCTTTAGCTTTCCGCCCATCGTGAGCTTTGGCGCCAACGCCGGCGACCCGCATCACGAGCCAGACGATACCGAGCTTAAACGCGGCGACGTGGTGCTGTTCGACATTGGCGGACGCCATCGCAACTACTGCTCGGACATGACGCGCACGTTCTTTTGGGGCGAGCCGGACGAGGAGACGGCGCGCATCTACGATATCGTGCGCCGCGCCAACGAGGCCGCTGAGGCGCTCATCGCACCGGGCGTGCGCATGTGCGACCTGGACCGTGCCGCGCGCGACGTGATTGAGGACGCGGGCTACGGCGAATACTTTACGCATCGCCTGGGTCACTCGATCGGCCTGCAGGACCACGAGCCAGGCGACGTCTCGCTCGTCAACGAGCAGGTCGTGGAGCCGAGCATGACGTTCTCCATCGAACCGGGCATCTACCTCCCCGGCCGCACCGGCGTCCGCATCGAGGACCTGGCCCTGGTCACTGAGAACGGTGTCGAGATCCTCAACGCCTACCCCCACGATCCGGTCCGCCTAGACTAGGCAATGCGGCAAAGGGGCTGTCCCTTTGCCGCATCACATGAATGCCGCCACTAAAACGGGCTATCTACTACGTTTAACCCGCATGGGTCGACCATGCGGGTATTTTTTGAAAACCAGCAAGCCGTCTACCTGCGGTTTTGATTTCACGATTTTCCGTGTGGTCGAGGGTAGTCGGTTAAACGTAGTAGATAGGCCCATTTCGTGGCGAGCAGGTCAACTCAGAGCACTGGATAGCTAATTTAGGATGGGTTAGCGGAGCAGGCCGGCTACTTCGCCGGCTAGGGTGATGGTGCCGGCCGCTATAAAGGGCTCGCCCGCGGCATCGAGGGCAGCGAGGGCCTCGGGCACGCTCGCGTACACGCCCGCGAGCTTATCGGCGTCCACCAGGGCAGCGAGTTCCTCTGCCGGCAGGGCGCGATCGGAATCGGTCTGAGTCACAACCACGCGCGGGAAAGCCGGGATCAGCACATCGACAATGCCCGCCACGTCCTTATCGGCCAGCGCGGCACACAGCAGCGTGGGGCGGTTCTCCACGCACGGATCGATCTCGTCCAGTGCGCTCACAAAGTTCTCGCAGCTCTGGGGGTTATGGCAGGCGTCAATCAGCTTGAGCGGATCGGTCCCCAGCACATCAAAGCGACCCGGTGTGGGGCAACCCATAAGCGACGCATCAAGCGCATCGTGGTCAAGCTCGCGACCCAGATACCCCTCGCACAGCATAATCGCGCACGCGGCATTCTGCGGCTGATACGCCGGCTTGACCATGCTCGACGTATAGATCGCACGCGGCGTGGTACAGCTAAACTCAACCGTGTCGCCCACATGTGCCGGCACCTTGGTCGTGGCATGGTTCACCACCAGCGGCACAATGCCGCACTCGCGACAACGCGCATCCATCACGCACTGAACGCTCGGCTCATGCGTGCCCTCGCCCAGAACAACCAGGCGTCCGGGCTTGATGACCGCGGCCTTCTCCCCCGCAATGGCCTCGAGCGTGTCGCCCAGAATGCGCGTGTGATCGAGCCCGATGCCCGTAATGGCAACGGCAACGGGATCTGTCGCACTCGTGGCGTCCCAACGTCCGCCCATACCAACCTCGAGCACGGCAACATCCACCGCGGCCTCGGCAAACACGACAAGTGCGGCAGCCGTCAGCAGGTCAAACGGCGTGATGGCATAGGCACGCTCCCCCGCCGCAATACGACACGCATTCACACGACGACCTGCCTCGACGGCGGCAGAAACGCCACGGGCAAAGGCCTCGTCGCTCACAACGCGCCCGTCAACCTCCATGCGCTCGGGGTAACGCACAAGCTGCGGCGACGTATACAGCGCCGTCTTAAGCCCCTCACCACGCAAGATGGCAGCCGAAAAACGCGTGGTCGAAGTCTTGCCATTGGTACCGGCAACCTGGATGCAATCGAAATACTCATCCGGACGCCCCAGCTCATCGAGCATATCGACAACCGTCTCAAGCAGAGGCCCAGCATCCCCAGAAATCCGCCCCGTATCAGCAGCAAGCCCAACAGCCTCATCAAATGAAAGCAGCTCAAACGAGAAAGGAACGACATACGACCCCGAACGCTTAGCCATAACCCAAAGTCCCCCATAACAGAAAAAGAGGCCCACCAAAATGAATGAGCCCGTCACGTTGACAATATCAGCCTTTACCCGGTTGCAGCAAGATCAAGGCCACAACCCAGTGGCCCTAACACGCCAGATGCAAAAAAACCACGTAAACGAACTAGGAGCGGCCCGATGCTTTGCTCGCCGCAAGTTCCGCACGCAAAGGACAGCACTTAATGTGCTGTCCGTCTTGCGCAGGACTGTCCGCAGCGGAGAGCAAAGCATCGGGACGCGTCCCCCAGTAACACCTACGAGAAGTCAGCAACCTGAGCAGTCAGCGCCACCAGGATCTCCTTGAGCTCAGCTGCACGGTCCCTCTTCTTCTGGACCACCGCAGGCGCGGCCTTGGCAACAAAGCCCTCGTTAGCAAGGGTCTTCTCGCAGCCGGCGAGCTCCTTCTGCGCAGCGGCGATCTCCTTCTCCAGGCGCGCCTTCTCGGCCGAAAGATCAACCTTGCCCTCGAGCACCACAAAGACCTCGACACCGCTGTCGACCACGGCGATGCTCGCAGCCGGCTTCTCGACGTCGGTACCCATGACCAGCGAAGCGGTGTTCGCCAGCGGCTCGATGGTCGAACGCAGGCTCTCGAGCTTCTCGATGTCCTCGGCGCCGGCGCGCACGACCACGTCGAGCTCGGCCTTGGGGCTCAAGCGATAACGCGAACGCGTGGCGCGAGCGGCAGACACGACGGTGCGGCACAGCTCAAACGCGCGCTCGGCGTCCTCGTCAACATACTTGTCGTAGTCGGCGGGCTCGGGCCACTTGGCGATCATGAGCGCCTCGGCGCGGTTCACGTTGCCCTCGGCGTCCAGGTCAAGCACACTCGCCGGCATGTTGTCCCAGATCTCCTCGGTGACAAACGGCATGAGCGGATGCATCAGGCGAATGGAGGTGTCGAGCACAAAGATCAGGTTGCGCTGAGCCTGCAGACGGCCCTCGCCCTTCAGGCGGGCCTTGGTGACCTCGACGTACCAGTCGCAGACCTCGTTCCAGAAGAACTGCTGCACGCCGCGGGCCATGTCGCCAAAGGTGTACTGCTCGATACCCTCGGTGACCATCTTCACGGCCTTGGCCAGGCGGCTGAACATCCAAGCGTCGGCCGGCGTCTCCACGACGGGCTCGCCGGGCGTGTAGCCCTCCATGTTCATGAGCAGGAAGCGGCTGGCGTTCCAGATCTTGGTCACAAACGACTTGGCCTGGTCGGTACGCGGGCTGTCGATAAGCTTCTTGGTCTTCTTATCGATGTTCGCGTCAAACTTGACGTCCTGGTTGTTGGTGCACAGCGTGAGCAGGTTATAGCGCATCGCGTCGGCGCCGTACATACCGATGAGGTCCATGGGGTCAACGCCGTTACCCTTGGACTTGGACATGCGGCTGCCGTCCTTGGCAAGGATCGTCGGGTAGATGACGACGTCCTTAAACGGTACCTCGTCCAAGAAGTACAACGAGCTCATGACCATGCGGGCGACCCACAACGCGATGATGTCGCGCGCGGTGACGAGCGCCGTCGTGGGGTGATGGCCCTCAAGCAGCTCCGGCTTTTGCGGCCAGCCCTGCGTGGCAAAGGTCCACAGCTGCGAGCTGAACCAGGTGTCCAGCACGTTCTCGTCCTGATGCACGTGATGGCCGCCGCACTTGGGGCACACGTCAGTGTCCTCGGTGAGGGCGTCCTCCCAGCCGCAGTCCTCGCAGTAGAACACAGGGATGCGGTGGCCCCACCACAGCTGGCGGCTGATGCACCAGTCCTTGAGGTTCTCCATCCAGGTGGTGTAGGTCTGCGTCCAGCGCGCGGGGTGGAAGGTGACCTTGCCGGAGTTAACGGCGTCGAGTGCCGGCCCCTTGAGCTTGTCGACGGCCACAAACCACTGCTCGGACAGCCACGGCTCCAGCGCGGAGTCGCAACGGTAGCAGTGCATGACGGAGTGGTCGAGCTCTTCGACGTGGTCGAGCAGGTCGTGCTCCTCGAACCACTTGATGACCGCCTCGCGGCACTCGTCGCGGTTCATGCCGGTGAACTCGCCATAGCCCTCGACGACCACCGCGTGCTCGTCGAAGATGTTGATCTGCGGCAGGTCGTGCGCCTGACCCATGGCGTAGTCGTTGGGGTCGTGGGCCGGGGTAACCTTGACAAAGCCGGAACCGAAGTTGGCGTCGACATGCCAATCCTCAAAGATGGGGATCTCGCGGTCGACGATGGGGAGCTTGACGGTCTTACCCACAAAGGCGGCCTTCTCGGGGTCCTTCGGGGAGACGGCAACGCCCGTGTCGCCGAGCATGGTCTCGGGGCGCGTGGTGGCGACGACGATGTAGTCCTGGCCGTTGACCGGCTCGGTCAGCGGGTAGCGCAGGTGCCACAGGTGGCCCTTCTCGTCCTTATACTCGGCCTCGTCGTCCGAGATGGCGGTGGTGCAGTTGGGGCACCAGTTGACGATACGCTTGCCACGGTAGATCAGGCCGTCGTGGTACCAGTCGCAGAAGACCTTACGCACGGCCTGGGCGTAATCCTCGTCCATGGTGAAGCGCTCGTTGTCGAAGTCGACGGAGCAGCCCATGCGCTTGATCTGCTCGACGATGATGCCGCCGTACTCGTGGGTCCAGTCCCAGCAGGCGTCGACAAACTTGTCGCGACCGATCTCCAGGCGGCTGATACCCTCGCTCTTGAGCTTCTTGTCGACCTTGGTCTGCGTGGCGATACCGGCGTGATCGGTGCCCAGCACCCAGCGCGTGGACTTGCCGCGCATGCGGGCCATACGGACGATGGCGTCCTGGATGGAGTCATCGGTGGCATGGCCCATGTGGAGCTTGCCAGTCACGTTGGGAGGCGGAATGGTGACGGTGCAGTCGCCCACGCCCTCACGGCGCTTGTAGTAGCCGCCGTCGAGCCACTTCTGCAGGATCGCCGGCTCGTTGGTCGACGGATCGTAGTTCTTGGGCATTTCTTCCATATATCTCTCCCTTGCCCATCGGGGAGGAATGTAGGCCCGATTTTCGCTCGGTCAAGTCCTGGGCTCGCTCGAAGACCACATTAAGTGGTCTTCGGCTCGTGCGGAATCTACGAAAATCGGGCCTACATTCCTCCCCTTAGGTATCGATTACTTCAGTCTGATATGACTTCGCTGAGGCTTAAACAAACACACAGAATAACACAGGTAGTTGGGTGTTTTGCGTATATATAAAATAGCCTCCGACCGCGGATGGTCGGAGGCTATTTGCAAGCACGTTTTTGGCAGGTTTACCCGTAGATGCGTTGGGGCTGTTCTTCGCCCTTAACCGCCGCTTCGGTTACGACGACCTTAGCGACGCCCTCCTCGCTGGGAAGGTCGAACATCGTCTGCTGAAGCACGTCTTCGCAGATGGCGCGCAGGCCGCGGGCGCCGGTCTTGCGAGCAAGCGCCATGCGGGCGATCTCGTGCAGGGCCGCGTCCTCAAACTCAAGCTCGACGTCCTCGAGCTGGAACATCTTGCGGTACTGACGCACCACGGCGTTCTTGGGCTCGGTCAGGATCGACACCAGATCGTCCTCGTCGAGCGCCTGCGTCTGGGTGACGACGGGCGTACGGCCCACGAACTCGGGAATCATGCCAAAGGCATTAAGATCCTGCGGGAGCACCTGGCGCAGCAGGTCGTTCTCGTCGACCGAGGTGGGGCCGGCGATCTCGGAGTTAAAGCCAACGCCCTTGTTGCCCACGCGGTCGGCGATGATCTTGTCCAGACCCACAAAGGCACCGCCGCAGATGAACAGGATGTTGGTCGTGTCGATCTGCAGCAGCTCCTGCTGGGGATGCTTGCGGCCGCCGGTGGGCGGAACGCTGGCCACCGTGCCCTCAAGAATCTTAAGCAGCGCCTGCTGAACACCCTCGCCCGAAACATCGCGGGTAATGGAGAGGTTCTCAGCCTTGCGGGCAATCTTGTCGATCTCGTCAACGTAGATGATGCCAACCTGTGCGCGCTCAATGTCGCCATCGGCAGCATTAATGAGCTTGAGTAGGATGTTCTCCACGTCCTCGCCCACATAGCCGGCCTCGGTGAGCGCGGTGGCATCGGCGATAGCAAACGGCACCTCAAGAATGCGCGCGAGCGTCTGGGCCAGCAGGGTCTTACCGGTACCGGTGGGACCGAGCAGCAGGATGTTGGACTTGGCGAGCTCTACCTCGTCCATATCGTCATCGAACTGCGAGCCCATGTCGTCATCAAAGGCAGACACCGCAGCGCCGCCCTCAATCACGCGGCGATAGTGGTTGTACACGGCCACCGACATGGCGCGCTTGGCGTCCTCCTGACCCATAACATAGGCCGAAAGCTCGTCATAGATCTCGTGCGGCGTCGGCACGTGCGTGATGACCTGACGGTCGTCCTCGAGCTCAAATCCCTCGGCCTCGGGATCCACAGCAGGCTGAGATGCGGCCTGGCCGTGGTCGTTGAGAAAGCCAGGCAGTTTGCCGTTGCGGGCAGCGTCCATAAAGTCCGAAGCCAGCGACTCCTCAAGGATCTCGGAGCAGGCGGCAACGCACTCGTCGCAGATAAAGATGTTGGTGGGGCCCTTTACAAGGCGGCAAACCTGCCCCTGCTCTTTTCCGCAGAAGGAGCAACGGATGGGGTTGCCGTTCTCGTCAAAGTTGTCCTGCATGTTACCGGCCATCCTAGGCGTCCTTCGCGGCCAAGTCGCGCGAGGTGACGATGCGGTCGATCAGGCCGTAGTCGAGGGCCTCGGCGGCGGTCAGGTAATTGTCGCGCTCGGTATCGGCCTGGACCTTCTCGATGGGCTGGCCCGAGGCATCGGACAGGATCTGGTTGAGCTCGCGGCGGGTCTTCTTGATCTCCTCGGCCACGATCTCGATCTCGGTCTGCTGGCCCTGGGCACCGCCGCTGGGCTGGTGAATCATGACCTTGGAGTGCGGCAGGCAGAAGCGCTTGCCCTTGGCACCGGCCGAAAGCAGCACGGCGGCCATGGACGCGGCCATACCGACACAAATGGTGGAGACCTGCGGCTTGATGAAGTTCATGGTGTCCAGAATCGCCAGGCCGGAGTAAACCTCGCCACCGGGCGAATTGATGTAGAGCGAGATATCCTTCTCGGCATCCTGGCTCTCAAGATGCAGCAGCTGGGCAACGACCAGGTTGGCGCTGACGGAGTTGATCTCCTCGCCTAAGAAGATGATGCGGTCGTTGAGCAGGCGCGAATAGATATCGTAGCTGCGCTCGCCGCGCGGCGTCTGCTCGATAACGTATGGCACGAGGGCGGAATCGAACTTAGCGATCATACGCATCTCCATTTCTCTCTTGCGGACCAAATTGGTTCTAGATAAACGTACGGTGCCCGCATGCTATGCATTGGCTGGCACCGTACGAAGCAACCGGATAACCGGTGTATAACTTTACCCCATTACGGGCGCGCGCATGCGCTCGTGGGAAAGGTGGCGAGAATTACTCGGCGTCCTTGGCGGTCTCGTCGACCTCGGTCACCTTGGCGTTCTCGACCAGGTGATCGACGGCCTTGGAGCGACGGATGGACTCGCGGACGGCAGGCATGCGGCCATCGGCGATGAACTCAGCCTTGGAAGCCTCGACGTCCTTGACGCCGGCCTTCTCGAACTCGGCGTTGATGTCGTCCTCGGTGACCTCGATCTTGAGCTCACGGGCGAGGGCGTCGAGCGCCAGGGACTCACGGGCAACGTCGTTGGCCTGCTTGTGCAGGTCGCCGATGAACTGCTCCATGGTCAGGCCGGAAGCGGGCAGCCAGGTGTCCAGCGTCATGCCGCGGGCAGCGAGGTTGGACAGGAAGTTCTGGCCAAGCTCCTCAAAGACGGACTGCTCGTAGTCGGCATCCATCTCGTCGAGCTGCAGGCGCTCGGCGAGAGCGGAGACGCAACGGTTCTCCTTCTCGGCCGGGAGGCGGGAAGCCTTGTCCTGCTCGATCTCGATCTTGATGGCGTCGCGCATAGCGTCGATGCTGTCGAAGCCAAAGTCGGACTTGACGAGCTCGTCGGTGAGCTCGGGGGTGTTGCGGACCTTGATGCCCTTGACGGTGACCTCGACGGTGTGGGTCTCGGCCTCCTCGCCCTCCTCGGCCTCGTCGGTCCAGGTGACGGACTTGACATCGTCAACGTTGGCGCCGATCAGGGCCTCGTTGAACTCCTTGGGGTTGCTGTCGCTACCGGCGATGAGCATACGGCCCTCGGCGGCAAAGTTGTCGGCGTTCTCGACGGCCTTGAGGTCGACGGTAACGTAGTCCTCGGCCTCGACAGCGCGGCCCTCGACGTCCTCGAAGGTGGCACGGTAGTTGAGGAGCATCTCGACCTGGTTGTTGATCTCGGACTCAGTGACCTCCGCAGGGGGCATCTCGATCTCGACAGCGTCGAAGGAGGAGAGCTCAGCGGCGGGACGCAGGGAGAACTCGACGGTGTAGGTGTAGTCCTCGTGATCCTTGGCGAGGTCGAGCTCCTTGTAGTCACCGCTCTTGGTGGGGACGATGTCCAGCTCGTTGAGGACGGCGGGCTCGTTGGCGGCGATCAGGTCGTTGGTGGCCTGAGCGAGGGTAGCCTCGGCGCCAAGAGCAGAGTCGATGACCGGACGGGGAGCCTTACCGGCACGGAAGCCCGGGAAGCGGTACTTCTTGGCGGTGTCCTTGTAGGCCTTCTTGATCGCGGCGTCGACGTCGGCGGCCGGGATGGTGACCGTAGCGGTGAGCTTGGCGTCCTTGACGTCAGAAGCGGTGATGTTCAACACGTTCCTCCTCATACTGCCCAGCTTATCTGAGGTGCTGGTACCTTTATGCAACAAAGTGTCGCGACGGCGAAAGCCGACGCAGGTGCGTTGGTGCGGGCGAAAGGACTCGAACCTTCACGGGAATCCCACCAGAACCTAAATCTGGCGCGTCTACCAATTCCGCCACGCCCGCATGAGCGCACAGACTAGGAATGATAGCAGATACGAACGGCAAGCGCACGCACACGTTTTACAGGCTCACGACCTCACCACGAGTACGAAAGGCGGGGCGAGTTGCCCCACCCCGCCAATTACGACTTGTTCGCCGACCCGCTACTCCCCCAACAGGGCCTTCTCGGGCGTGATGGGCAGCGAGCGTACCTGATGGCCGGTGGCGTGTGCCACGGCCGATGCCACGGCGGCGAGCGGCGTGTTGATGACGACCTCGCCGATCGACTTGGCGCCAAACGGGCCCGTCGGCTCGTAGCTCGGCTCAAAGGCCACGCGGATGCTGCCGATATCCAGGCGCGTGGGCAGCTTGTAGCTCATAAAGTTGCCGGTGCGCAGACGGCCGCGGTCATCGTGCTCGACAATCTCGTAAAGTGCGTGACCGATACCCTGGGCAATGCCGCCCTCGGCCTGAACGCGCGCGAGCGCCTCGTTGATCACGGTGCCGCAGTCGACGGCCGCCGCATAGTCCACCACAGTCACCTTGCCGGTGGCCTTGTCGACCTCGACCTCGGCAATGCCGGCCATAAACGGCGGAGGCGAAACGGGCAGGCAGGCAGAGGCGTGCGAGGTGAGCGCGTCGCCGCCCGCGATGTTCTTGACGCACAGGTTGGCAAAGTCGCGCAGCGTGAGGTAGCGGTTCTGCTCGCGCGCGGCACGCTCGTCGGACAGGCGCACGTACTGACCATCGAAGACCACGTCGGCGGCGTCCACGTCCCACATCTGGGCGGCCTTGGCGCAAATCTTCTCGCGCAGCTCGGTCGCGGCGTTCTTAGCGGCAAGGCCCGTCACGTACGTACCCGAGCTCGCGTACGAGCCGGCGTCGAACGGCGACACGTCGGTGTCCACGCCGCGCACCACGATCAGCGAGCTCTCCACGCCCAGCTCCTCGGCGGCAATCTGCGCCAAGATCGTGTCGACGCCCATGCCGTTATCGGTGGCGCCGGTGCCGATGGTAATGAAGCCGTCCTCTTCCAGGCGCATGTCGATGCCGGCGATATCCACGTTGGAAATGCCCGAGCCCTGCATGGTGAGCGCACAGCCCAGAGCACGCACACGGTCGCCCAGGTCAACGGCCAGCGGCTTGTCGCGCCAGCCGATCATGTCCATCGCGCGCAGCAGGCAGCGGTCGAGCGCGCAGGCGTTGAGCTTCTCGTTGTAGTACTGCGGCATGATCTCGCCCTCGCGCACGATGTTCTTAAGGCGCAGGTCGGCGGGGTCCATGTGCAGCATGTCGGCGAGCTCGTTGACGGCGCTCTCCACGGCAAACTGGCCCTGGGTGGCACCGTAGCCACGATACGCGCCGCCGCGGTTGGTATTGGTGTAGACGGCGTCCCAGCTAAAGCGGCTCGCCTTCACGTGGTTGTAGAGGGGCAGGCTCTTGTGGCCCGAAAGGCCGATCGTCGTGGTGGCGTGCTCGCCGTACGCTCCGGCGTTGGACAGCGTGTGCAGGTCGATGGCCGTGATGGTGCCGTCGTTCATGGCACCCAGCTTAACGGTCATCTGCATCTGGTGGCGCGAGTTGCCCGCAGTGATGGTCTCCTCGCGGGTGTAGCAGCAGTAGCTCGGACGGCCGGTCTGCTGGGTAACGAACGCCACGAAGATCTCGCAGCAGCCCGTCTGCTTGGAGCCAAAGCCGCCACCGATGCGCGGCTTAATGACCTGCACCTGCGACTGCGGAATGTCGAGCGACTGCGCGACCATGCGGCGCACGTGGAAGGGCACCTGCGTAGAGGTGGTCACCGAGATGCGTCCGAATGCGTCAGTCGTCGCGAAGGCACGGAAGGTCTCCATGGGCGCAGTCTGCGTGGCCTGGCTGGTGTAGGTGCGCTCAAAGACGATGTCGCTCTGGGCGAAGGCCTCGTCAAGATCGCCAAAGTCGCTCGTGCCGCTGCATACCAAGTTGCGCGGGACGTCGCCGCCCTGAGGGAACATAAAGGTCACGTCGCCCTCGGGGTGGACCACGATGTCGTTATCGAGTGCCTGGGTAAAGTCGAGCAGGGGCTCGAGCACCTCGTAGTCGACCTTGATAAGCTTGAGCGCCTTGTCTGCGGCCTCCTCGGTCTCGGCGGCGACGATCGCCACCTCTTCGTTTTGGTAACGGACGAGGTTCTCGAGGATCAAGCGGTCGTAGGGACTCGGCTGCGGATAGCTCTGACCGGCGATGGTAAAGCGGCGCTTGGGCACGTCCTCATAGGTGTAAACGCCCACCACGCCGGGCACCTTCAGGGCGCGCGACGTGTCGATGGAGCGGATCTTGGCGCGGGCGTACGGGCTGCGCTTTAGCTTGACGATCAGAGCGCCGGCGGGCACCATATCGCCCGTGTAGACGGGACGACCCTCGAGCAGCGCCTTCGAGTCCTTCTTGGGCTGCTTATGGGTGATCTGCTTGTACGAGACACCGTCGCAGCTGGTGTCGTTGACCGGCAGCTCGGGCATCTCAAAGCCCACATGCACGCCGGACTCGTTAAGAAAGCGGACGATGGCGCGCAGCTGGCTCTCATAGCCGCTGCAACGGCAGAGGTTGCCGGCGAGCTGGCGTGAGAGTTCCTCGCGCGTGGCGACGAGGCTCGGGTCCTCCTTGGCGGCGCGTGCAAGCGCCAGCACGTTCATGATGAGGCCGGGGGCGCAAAAACCGCACTGCTCGGCGCCTTCGGCAGCCATCGCACGGGCAAGCGCCTCGGACTCGGCTTTGAGGCCCTCGAGCGTGGTGATGGAGCGGCCCTCGATGCGCGCGGCGGGAACCGAGCAGCTCAGCACCGGGTCGCCGTCGAGCCACACCGTGCACAGGCCGCAGTTGGTGGTCTCGCAGGCGCAGCGCACCGACGCACAGCCCTGCTCGCGCAACAGTGCAAAGAGCATGGTATCGGGGGCAATCTGAACCTTGACCTTACGGCCGTTGAGCGTAAAGGAAAGATCGATGAGTTTGGCAGCCATTAGCGCACCTCGCTAGAATCGACGCCGGGCACGCGGCGGCAGGAATACTCGTCCGTGGCAAACTTAGGGGTCTGCACGGTCTCGAGCTCGCGGGCAAGCGCGGCAGAAAGCTCGATGCCGGCGGCGCGGCGCACGGCCTGGATGGCGAGCGGGGCCGAGATGCGGCGGCGGTAGTCGGCCGAGCCCCACAGGTTGGTGCCGTAGCTCAACGCGCGTACGGACACGGCCAGGGCGCGCAGCTCGTCCTCGGAAGGCTGCTCGCTGGTGAGGCCACATGCCTCGCCCTGCAGCAGGGTCGCGCGCAGCGGGCGGGCGCCCACGGTGACGTGCCAGGTGTTGTCCCACCAGGCGGCGGTGACGTTGAGCGAGGGGAAGTCGGTCGCAGCCTTGCGCACGGCCTCATAGCTCGCGCGGTAATCGTGCTTGACGACCACGACATGCTCGATCACGTCGCGCACGTAACCCATCCGCACGAACTCGGCGAGCGGCACGCGGCCGGCGCCCGTCAGCTCAACATACGAATCGAGCGCCAGGAACGCCGAGAGAACGTCCGAGAAGCCAAAGCGGCCGTAGATGCTGCCGCCCACCGTGGCGGTATTGCGCAGCTGCACGCCCACGATGTCGTGGACGGCGAACTCAAAGACATTGTTGACAAGCGCGTTGAGCTCGGCATGGCGCTCGAGCTGGCGCAGGGTACACATGGCACCGATGCGAAACTCGGTCTCGGTCTCCTCGATCTGATCGAGTCCGCAGGCCGAAAGGTCAATCGCCGTCGCCACACGACGCGAACCCAGACGCATCCAGATGCCGCCGCCCACAATCTTGTTGTTGCGGTTCTTCTGTAAGAGCTCATAGGCTTCGGCCGCGTTTCCAACACGGACGTAGGTACCGAACTTGAGCACGTTCTCCCCCATCTCTTCACTTGTCCAGTACCTTTAAGTGTACCAAACGAGGGGGCATAGCTCGTGTCGGGACAAAATGAACCGTTTTCCTCCGTCGCATGCGGATCAAAAAAGGCTCCCAGCCAAGATGACTGGGAGCCTTCTGCGATGCTATATCGAGCGAAGATTTAGCAGACGCCCTGGGCGAGCATGGCGTCGGCGACCTTCAGGAAGCCGGCGATGTTGGCGCCCATGACAAAGTTGCCCTCCTCGCCGTACTCCTTGGCGGTGTCGTCCACGTTGTGGAACATGCCGCGCATGAGCTGCTCGAGCTTGCCGTCGACCTCCTCGAAGGTCCAGGACAGGTGCTCGGCGTTCTGGCTCATCTCCAGGCCGGACACGAGCACACCGCCGGCGTTGGCAGCCTTGCCGGGCATAAAGGCGACGCCGTTCTCCTGGAAGTAAGTCGTGGCCTCGATGGTCGTGGGCATGTTCGCGCCCTCGCCGACCACCTTGCAGCCGTTGGCGACGAGCGCCTGGGCGTCCTCGAGCAGCAGCGTGTTCTCGCGAGCGCAGGGCAGCGCGATGTCGCAGGGAAGCTGCCACACGCCGCGGCCGTCGCCCTCGTGCCACACGGCACCGGGCTTCTCGTCAACGTACATGGCGAGCGTGACGCCCTTGTCGTGGCCGGAGCGCTTCTTGTTGTAGACATGCTCGAGCACGGAGTAGTCGATGCCGTCGGGATCCTCGACCCAGCCGTGGGTGTCGGAGCAGGCCAGCACCTTACCGCCGAGCTGCGCAACCTTCTGGACGGCGTAGATAGCGACGTTGCCGGAGCCGTGAACGACGACGTTCTTACCCTCGAAGGAGTCGCCGCGGCTCTTGAGGTACTCGTCCACAAAGTAGACCAGGCCGTAGCCGGTGGCCTCGGTACGGGCGAGCGAGCCGCCAAAGGAGAGACCCTTGCCGGTGAGGACGCCGGTCCACTCGTTGGTCAGGCGCTTGTACTGACCGAACATGTAGGCAACCTCGCGGCCGCCAACGCCCAGGTCGCCGGCGGGAACGTCGGTGTTGGGGCCAATGTGGCGATAGAGCTCGGTCATGAAGGACTGGCAGAAGTGCATGATCTCGTTGTTGGACTTGCCCTTGGGGTCAAAGTCGGAGCCGCCCTTGCCGCCGCCCATGGGAAGGGTGGTCAGGCTGTTCTTGAGGATCTGCTCCAGGCCCAGGAACTTGAGCATGCCCAGGGTGACCGTCGGGTTAAAGCGCAGGCCGCCCTTGTAGGGTCCAATGGCAGAGTTGAACTCGACGCGGTAGCCGCGGTTGACCTGGACCTTGCCCTGGTCGTCAACCCAGGGAACACGGAACATAACGATGCGCTCGGGCTCGACGAGGCGCTCCAGCAGGGCGGCCTCCTCGTACTCGGGATGGGCGTCGAGCGCCGGCTGGATGGTGCCGAGGATCTCGGTCGCGGCCTGGATGAACTCAGGCTGCTCGGGATAGCGGGCCTTGAGCTCGTCGAGAACTTTCTGCGTGTAGCTCATGCTTCCTCCAATGATGGGAAACGAAAAATGTTGGTCGCGGCACCCTATGCGCCGCGAACTTTATCGAGTATGGATAATATCGCACTGTTGCAGCAAAGTTTCGCATAAGCCGACGAGCAGATGTTTCGTTTTGATTACGATGCAGGTAGAGGCGTTTTTGAGTGCCTGACGTGCAAAACCCGTGTTTCAAACCTGTTTCGTCCACGTGTTCCAAACCACCACATTGGGGACAGCACCTTTGTGGTGTGGTAGTTAGAGGACGAGCTGATGGTAGTCGGCGGGGGTTATGCGGCCCTCGGTGGCAGCGCGAAAGGCGGCGAGCGCATCGCCCGAGAACGGCATGGCCCAGCACAGACCGCAGCCTGCGGTAATGGAGCCGGGCAAAGGCATAATGCGCCCGGGCACGCCGGCATCCAGGCACAGCTGCTCGCATTCCATCACATCGAACGTGCTGTCGAACGATACGATGATCTTGCGTTCGTGGTCGAGGGCATCACCGGACGGGCCTTCGCGGTGTGCCTCACGATACGCCGCGGCGGCCGCTTCCTCTTCCGCGGTATGCCCGCAGCCTCCGCAGCCGCAGGTACAGGGTTCGGACCCGTCGCAAGTGCAAGGTTCTCCCGTGTCGGGACAAATATCGTGAGACATGGCAACTCCCATCGTCTAGGCAAGCAGCTCGGCTGCCGCAAACTCTTCGGGTGTATTGACGTTTTCGAAGCAGAGCGTGGAGCCCGCGGCCTTAACGATCTGCGACTCATCCATATAACCGGCCTGAACGCGATTGATCAGGCAGCGAATGCGCTGGCGGTCGCAGGCGAGCAGCTCTTGGGCAACCGGCGCGCACGCGTCACGGCGCCAGACGGCGCAAAGCGGCTCAATTCCCCGCTCCTCGCGCGGCACGCACACGTCAAGCGCCTCGGCCTCAACACGATCGGCAAGCGCGTCGATGAGTTCCGACGAGACAAACGGCATGTCGCAGGCGACGATAGCCACGAGCGGCAATCGGGCCGCGGCCAACGAGCTCGCGATGCCGCGCATGGCGCCGGCGGGACCGTCGACGTCCATGACTACGCGGGGGCGCAGGCCATCAAACATAAGCTTCTCAAGGTAGGCCAGCTCGCTGGGACGCGAAGTCGTCACGACCAACTCGCCGGCAACTGACGCCAGCCGACCCAGCACGCGCTCGATGAGCGGCTCGCCGCAAAACGCCATGCGCGCCTTATCGCAGCCCATGCGCGAGGACAGCCCGCCCGCCTGGACGACACAAGAAAGATCGGCACGTCTTACGGTAGTCATACGGCAAAACACCTCCATCGGCATGCTCGAAACCCGGTGCACGAAGCTAAATACAGCCGCCAAAATAGCGGCGCTACAAAAAGCTCGTGCAAAAACAAAACAGCGCCTTTGCGGCACGCAGCAAGACCGCGAGCACAAAAGCGCTGGTAGCGTATGGCGGGAACGTATGTGAATCGAACACATCCAAGACGTTTTGCACGCCTCGCAACGGTTTTGAGGACCGCGGAGCCCACCGGAGCCCATCCGTTCCCAAGTGCGCCGGTATTTTACCAAACCGAGCAGCCAACCTAGCGCAGGGAGCGCAGGCCGCCGGCTTCCTTGTCGAGCACCGTAAAGCGCACGGCATCCAGGTGCTCCAAGATGCTGATGGCACGCTTGCGCGACACACCCAGGGCTTCGCGCAACACACTCGTGGTGGCAGCGCCAGCGGCTGCCTCAATGGCGGCGGCAACGAGCTCGCGCGCATGGGCCTCGGCGGCAGCGGACAGGGCAACGTCGCGCTCGACCTTCACGATGGAACGGTTGAGCGAAAGCTCGCGCAGGGCACGCGTCATGGTGTCGCGATCGAGCTGCAACTGCTCGCCCACCTCGGGCAACGTCGGCGCATCGAGGCCAGCTTCGTCCAGCAAGGAAACGATGCGCTCGCAAGCCTCTCGCACCACGCGTGCCGCCGCGGCGGCCGAATGCGGATCGAATACCTCGGCGCCCTCGGCGGCGCACACGCCGCGCGAGCAGCCCTCGTAAATCAGGGCCGCGGCAACGCCTTCATCAGCGGCAGGCCACGCAGCATGGGCAACGGCGCCGGGCGTAAAGCCTGTCTCCTTGGGAGCCGCCGCGTGCATGGCTATCAGGGTCGCCGCCAGTGCATCCATCGCGGCGTCGAGCACCACGGCGTCCGCCAAGAGGTCCGCATCACCCACGGCAAGCTTGCGAACGGAGCCCTGCGCCACCAACCCGCGCAGTGCGGCATCGACCTCGCCGACACCAAGATCCAAAGCCTCGGCAACATCAATCGCCGTAACCGGCAGCGTCTGCAGCGCCAGCCAAGCGCCCACACCGCCCGCGATATCGCCGGACTCGAGCGCCGCGTACAGCACGCGTTCCCCCTCAGTAAGTTCGCGCGAACGGCGGCATCGCGACAACAGCACGCGCCCTCCACCAATAAGCATGACCGGCGAATAGGACAGCACCACGGCATGGTCGCCGGCGCGCAGCGGAAGCGGTTCCTCCAAGCGTACCTGCACCACTCGCGTCTCTCCCACCGCCATGGGGGCCTCGCCCTCCATGAACATGATGCGACCGACAACCTCGGCCGTACCCGCCATCACGTGCACACGCGCACCCGACTCGAGCACACGCGGCTTGGCTCCCTCGCGACCCAAATACGTAAACGTCATCATAAAGCGCATCGACTGGCCAAAGCGGCCCGGCACGCCGAGCATCTCACCGCGATCGAGCGCGGCGACGGCATCGCCCACCAAGTTGAGCGCCACACGCTGGCCGGGCAACGCCCGCGGCGTATCGTCATGTACCTGAATCCCGCGCACGCGACAGACCGTACGCGACGGCAAAGCCATCAGCTCGTCGCCCACCGCAACCGGCGCATCGTGCAGCGTTCCCGTCACGACGGTGCCGACGCCCTTGATCGTAAAGCAGCGATCGATGGGCAGGCGCGGCGCGGCATCGCTCCGCTCGGCACGCTCGCGACAGGCATCCCAGCAGGCACCCACCTGCTCGTCGAGCACGGCGAGCAGTCGTTCGATCCCCTCGCCTGTCTTGGACGACACAGGCACGATCGGCGCGTCGGCAAACACGGTATCCGAAAGAAAATCGTCCACGTCGAGCTCGGCCAGCTCAATCATTTCGTTATCGGCCAGGTCGCACATCGTCAGTGCGACCACCATGTGTGTGATGCCCAGCAGCTCCAGCACATGCACGTGCTCGCGGGTCTGCGGCATCACGCCCTCGACGGCCGAAACCACCAGCACGGCCACGTCGATACCCGTGGCGCCCTGCACCATAGCGCGCAGGTAATGCGCGTGGCCCGGCACGTCGACCAGGCCGACGATCTTGCCACTCGGCAGCGCCAGCTCGCCAAAGCCAAGCTCCACGGTCATACCGCGACGGCGCTCAACCTCCAGACGGTCGGGATTCTTGCCGGTCAGCGCCTCGATCAGTGCCGACTTACCGTGGTCAACGTGGCCCGCCGTGCCAACGATAACGGGACACTCCACCAGCGCCTGAACCTCACTCATCGAGCAATCGCCTTCTCAACGCACGCGACGAGCGTCGATGCCGCCGTCTCGATATCGCGATCGCCCACGAGCGTACGGACGTCAAACAAAATGCGATCGTGCGAGGTTCGCGTGACGACCGGCGTGTCGAAGTCCTGGACAAGAGAGCGCTTGAGCGCATCGACCGTCAGGCGCTCGTCAACAAGACGCACGGCAACGCACATCGTGGGCAGCTCCACGGTAGGCAGCGAGCCGCCACCGGGGGTCGACGATTCCTCGACAATCTCCACCTGAACGGCGCACGGGCAACCGGCCTTATCGAGCCCGGAGACCATACGATCGCGCAGCTTGCGGGCACATCGTTCCAAATGGGCCTGCGGCAGCGTAAGCATGCTGAGCACCGGAATATCACGATGGGCCACGTCGTCGCCGTCCATGTAGATACGCAGCGTGGCCTCGAGCGCCGTGAGCGCCAACTTGCCCGGGCGCAGGGCGCGCATAAGCGGATGCGACCCACAGGCCTGGACCAGATCGCGACGACCCATGATAATACCCGCCTGTGCGGCACCGAGCAGCTTATCACCCGAGCACGACACCAGATCGAGCCCTGCCGAAACCGAAGCCGGCGTGGTTTCTTCGCCGCCGCGCACCAAGATGTCGTCGGCCAACAGCGCGCCCGACCCCTGGTCCTCGTAGAACAGCAGGCCATGCTTGTGAGCAAGCGCCGCAAGCTCCCGAGAACCAACCTCCTCGTGAAAACCCTCGATGCGATAGTTGGAAGGATGGACCTTAAGGATCATCGCCGTATCGGGCGTGATGGCGCGCTCGTAGTCGCCCAAATGCGTGCGGTTGGTAGCGCCGACCTCGACGAGTTTGGCGCCCGAAGCCGCCATGACATCGGGGATGCGGAAGCTGCCGCCGATCTCGACAAGCTCGCCGCGACTGACGATGACCTCCCTGCCTGCGGCATGGGTCGTCAGCACCAGCAGCACAGCGGCGGCGTTGTTATTAACGACCAGCGCGTCCTCGGCACCGGTAAGCGAGCGGATCAGCTGAGCGGCATGTTCCTTGCGCGACCCACGCGAGCAGGTGTCCACACTGTACTCGAGCGTGCTGTACCCACGCGCAACCTCGGCCACGGCCTTTGCCGCCGACTCCGCGAGCGGGGCGCGACCCAAGTTGGTATGGATGACCACACCCGTGGCGTTGACGGCAGGACGCAGGCTCGGCAGTGCGGATCGATGCGCACGCCACTCGATGGCCGAGGCCAGGTCGCGCTTAGAGCGCGGGGCGGCACCGGCGCGAATGGCGGCGCGCTCCTCGTCGAGCTCGGCCGTCACGGCAGCATGCACCACCGCGTCGCAGGTCTCCCCCGCCGCCTTCACAACCGGCCACTCTGCGAGCATCTCGTTGACGGAAGGAATAGCGCGAAGGCGGGCGCGTACCTCATCGGACATGTTCTGGCTATCGCTCATGTGCGGCCTTTCAAAAGAAACGTGGATCAGTCGAATACATCAGCTGAGTCAATTACTCGTCATTATCCCCGCACGCGACGATCTTTTCCACGCGAACGGCGTTTTCCTGGGTGAGCGCGGCACCCGTCAACGGGTCCCAACGCAACGGCGTATGGTCGAGCGGGCCCACGCCCAAGCCTTGAGCGCCACCGGCATCGGCGTCAAACGAACGCCCACCGGGGGCGGCCGAGGTGAAGATGCACGCCGGATGCAGATACGGCGTCGTCTCCACACGCACGCGGTCGCGGCCCATATCGCTCACGAGTTCGACGATCTCGCCGTCGGCGATGCCCATGTGCGCAGCAGCATCGGCATTCATCTGCACGGCATCCAGGTCCGACCCAGCCTCAGCGGCACCTTGGGCTGCAAGCCTTCGCGAGGTATGCGACTCAAAGGGACGGTTGCCGCTAATGAGGCGAAACATCCCCGGGTCAGGCTCCACCATGGGAGCGATCCAGTTGGGTACACGACCCAGGCCTGCTCGTTCCCATACGTCGCTTGCCAGCGCAATTTTGCCGCCATCCAAGGGAATCGCCGGCTCGCCCGTACGCGACGGCAACGCAACACCCGTGTCGGCCCAGCCGCGTTCCTTGAGCTCGTCCAGATCGATCCCAAAAGGCGCCACCTGGGCAGCCGCCAGGTCGTCAGACGTAAACTGGAAGTACTCGCCAGCCCCACACGCCTGTGCCAGACCGGCAAAAATCTCCCGACCGGGACGTGTATCGTCATGCTGCACAGGTAGCACGGCGTTGCGGTAGAACACCCGCGAATCGTTGGCACCCACGACCGTGCCCACACCGCGGTCGGCCTCCAGATACGTCACGTCAGGCAGCACGAAGTCAGAAGCGCGCGCTGTCTCGGACCAGCGGATATCAATCGTCACGAGCAAGTCGAGCTGCTGCAAAATACCCAACCAAGCCTGTGCATTGCCATAGCCCGCACCGGGGTTACTGGCATAGACGATGAGTCCACGCAAATCGCCGGACAGTATCGACTGACCGATGGTCGTGCACAGGCCGCGCACCGGATCGACCAGTGGATAGCGCTCGGACCCCAGCTTGGGCCCGCGAGGCACCGGCGGCGTCGCAAAGCGCGCGGGATCGAGGTCGCCCAACACAAGCGGCGTGGGCGGATTGAGCGCACCGCCTACATGCCCGATGCAGCCCAGCAGCACATCGACCAAGCAGATAGCGCGCGCGGTCTGGGTGCTATTGGCATACGCGATACCGATGCCACCATGAAAGCCCGCATCCACCACGGCGGCAGGCGCGGCAGCAGCTAGATCGCGCGCCGTGGCGGCAATCTCTACGGCCGGCACGTCGCACATCGACTCGGCCCACTCGGGCGTCCAAGCACGGGCTGCCTGCGCCAGCTCGTCAAAACCCGTGGTATAGCGGGCAACAAACTCGTGATCGTACAGGTCCTCGGCAATCAAGACATGGGCAATGCCCAACAGCAAGGCCAGGTCGCAGCCCGGACGCACGCGCAGCCAGCGGTCGGCAAGCGCAGCCGAGCCACTGCGCCGGGGGTCGACCACGATGATCTTCGCTCCACGGCGACGGGCATCGTTGAGCGCATCAACGGCCCCCATCGTCGACGAATCAACTAGCGAACGCCCCAAATACATGATGCAATCGGTATGCGCCAGGTCGGAGGCGGGACTGTAGCCCAGGCTGTGTTCCCAACCGGTAAGTCGGCTTACCTCGCAGGCGCCGTCGGCACCGTAAACGTTGGGCGAGCCCAGCGCATGCATAAAGCGATACGCCCAGTAACGGTCGAACGAGGGCACGCCGAGCGTCATGCCCAGCGCGCGCGGACCATGCCTGTCAACAATCTCCCCAAGGCGCGCCGCAATCTCCGAAAACGCCTCGTACCACGAAATCGCCTCGAATCCCGAGCCATCAGCTCGTCGGCGCATGGGGTGCAAAATCCGATCGCGCTCGTCAAACGGCATAGACAGGCGATGCCGCCCGCGGGCGCACAGGGCGCGCGCCGCGCACGGATGCCCCGCAACCGGCAGCTCAGCCACCACACGCCCATCCTCAACATGGGCCGCAAAGGCGCAATCGGCATAGCATCCCCCGCATGTCGTCACCACGGCGCGACCGTCACGCTTCGCAGCAGATGCCATCTCGATTACCCCTTTCATCAGCCAAACACAACAGGCCAAAAGCCCGGCAACGAGCCCCAGACCCAAAAAGCCTCCCGCACGGCAACGCCCCGCGGGAGGCCCAACGTCAAACAGACGGTACCTTACGCCTCGGACTTCTTGGCGTAGATAAACCAGTAGCCGAGCGCGACCAGAACCGCGCCGCCCACGATGTTGCCCAACGTGGCGGCGGACAGGTTAAACGCAATGCCCGCGGCGTTGAGCGCATCGGCGCCGGCGACATCGGCACCATAGCCGCACGCGTGCATCACAGCACCCATGGGCAAAAAGTACATATTGGCAACGCAGTGCTCAAAACCGCAGGCCACAAAGGCGGCGATGGGCAGCAGAATGCCCACAACCTTATCGACCACGGTCTTGCCGGCGGTACCGATCCACACGGCCAGGCACACAAAGATGTTGCACAGGATGCCACGGAAGAAGATCGTCACCCAGTCGATCGTCACCTTGCCGGCGGCGACGCTCACCATGGAGTTGGCGACCGCCTCGCCGTTGAGCTTGTAAATGCCGGCCATGTACACCAAAAAGACGATGAACAGGGCACCGACAAAGTTACCGACCCATACGACGACCCAAGCCTTGAGCATCTGAGCCAGGGTGATCTTTTTACTCTTGAGCGCGCAGACCATAAGCGAATTACCGGTAAACAGCTCGGCGCCGCACACCAGCACCAGCACCAGGCCCAGGCAAAAGCACAGGCCGCCCACGACGCGCTGAGCGCCCCAGCCGAGCGTGCTATCGCTCAAGAACACCGTAAAGAACAGGCCGCCGAAGGCGATGAACGCGCCGGCGAACATTGCCAACAGAAAGGCCTTTGCGACCGGCAGGTTGGCCTTGGTCACGCCGGCGGCCTCGGTCTTGGCCTCGATCGCAGCGGGCGCCAGGCAATCGGGAGCGGGGTACTCCACCTTGGAATCTGCCATGTCAATCACTTCTTTCCTAACAAAATGGAACAAGTGCTCCTACTGCTCTTGCCCCAAGCGGACAAAGTGGGAAAAGTCGTTGGCGGCCACGGCGTCGTACACGGCGTCGACGGCGTCAAAGACTTCCGGGGACATGGGGTTGTAGAACTCCGTGTCGCCCGGCTGAATCCCGACGAAGACGATATCATCGCACGATTGCTCAATCTCTTCGATCAGAATCGACAAGGGAAGCGAATGCGTGGTGAACATCGACTTGCGGGCCACATCGCGTTTGTCAAGCAAACGGATGGACCCGACGGGCAGCGCCATGTCGGCGGCATCGACCAAGACCAGGCGAGGCGGACGCTCGCGCTTGATCTCGATGATGTCATCCTCGGGCGTTTGGCCGCCGTCGATGGTGTACCAACCGGCGATGGGTGCGTCTTCCATCTTTTTGGAGAGCACGGGGCCGGCGGCATCGTCGGCACGCAGCACGCTTCCCGCCGTGAGCACGATACCCGCAAACGGGGCGCCGTTCACACGTCCATCCACAACGCGACCCATTACTGCAACCTTCCCGTCAGATACACGCCCGACACATCGCGCACGCGCTCAACCAGATCGCGGAACTTCATCAAAAACGCGACCTGCTGGGCATGCAGGCCAAAGTCGTCGTCGAACACCGAGATGCCGGCCTTGGCCGACCCGCGAAAACCGCGCTCGTCGAGCAGCGCATCGCAGGCCTCGAGCAGCGACGGTACGGCCGCCTTGTCGAGCTGGCACTCACCAAAGGAGCGGATGGCCTCGAACTTGGTTTTGGCCTCCCCCTCCGGCAGCGCGTCGATAAGCGTATAGAACACATCCACCGGCACCGACAGGCGCGGCTCAAAGCAGTCGAGCACGCCGGTGTGGTGGCCCACGGCGAGCGTGTAGTACAGCACGTCGCAGGCCTCCTGGGGAACGTCTTCCTCGGTCTCCACAAACTTACGCGTGAGCTCGTAAAAGACCACCTGGTCGGGCGCATGGCCCAGGCAGGGGTCGGCGACGCCCTCGGCAGCCTCGTCGCTTGCGCGCGAGGCATCGCCAAAAGAGCCGCCGAGCATGCCGGGGCCCGCAAAGTAACCAGAGCGGTCCGTGAGCTCCATCTAGCGACCTCCGGCCAGCACCAGATCCTGCAGCGCCGAGTACACCTCGACGCGGCGCGGATCGTCCTGCTTATCGATGAGCAGCGCCATGGCACCGCGGATATCGCCCTTGGGAGCGCCCTCGAGCGTATCCATAAACTCGTTGGCCAAATCGCGGCCGTAACGGTAGCCGCTCATGGCGCGAGCCTCGCGCTCAATGGCAACACGCAGCTTGTACGGCACGCCGGGGTGCAGGATATCGGCCTGCTCGCCGGCGGCCTCCACCGTGGTCTCGGCATGGAGCTTTTGGTCCAGCAGACCGAGCGCCATGGCAAAGCCGTAGATGGTCTGCGCAGGGCTGGGCGGGCAGCCGGGGATGTAGACGTCGACCGGCAGAATCTTGTCCGTGCCGCCCCAGACGCAGTAGTTGTCGTAGAAGATGCCGCCGGTGCAGCCGCACGCGCCATAGGACACCACGATCTTGGGATCGGGTGCAGCCTCAAAGGCGCGCAGCGCCGGCATGCGCATGGCACGCGTCACGGCGCCGGTGTACAGCAGCACATCGGCGTGACGGGGCGAGGGCACGACCTTGATGCCAAAACGCTCGACGTCGAAGACGGGTGTGATGGAACCGAAGATCTCGATCTCGCAGCCGTTGCAGCCACCGCAGTCAACACGGTAGACATACACCGAGCGCTTGATCTTCTTAAGAAGGGTCGCCTTGGCCTTCTCGATGCTCTCGTCGAGCTCGATCTTGGTCGGGCGGTACTGAAGCCGCTCGGGCAAAAGCGTGGGTTCGGCCATGGTTACTCCTCCTTCGTATCAAAATCCATGATGATGCCCTCGACCGGTGCAGGTCCAGCGGGAATCTCGGGCGCATCGGGGTTGAGCTCGCGGTCGACATACTCCGGGTTCACGCCGTGGCCGCCCAGATACTCCATGCCAGGGCCCTGGGGCTCACCGGACGCAAGCGTCTCGTTGGCAGCCATGCCGCGCGCGTTGCCGGTCTTTACGGCCGAGGCGGCGCGAAGGGCGTCGAGCTCGCGCTTGCACTCCTGGCACATACCGACGGTACGGGCGGCCTGGATGGCCTCCATGCCGCCGGCCTTTTGCAGCAGGCGCTTGGCGTAGTCGATCTCCTTGTGCGGGGCGAACGGCTTGCCGCAGCGCGAGCAGTGCTCGAGCGTGTAGACGCTCTTGCTGGTGAGGTCTTCCTTGCTCATGACGGCCAGCTCAAACTCCTCGGTGAGCTTGATGGCCTCCATGGGGCAGGCTTCCTCACAGCGGCCACAGAAGATGCAGCGACCGTAGTCAATCGACCAGGTGATGGTATCGGCCGCAAGGTCGGTGTCCATACGAATGGCATCGGCCGGGCACGCCACGCCGCAGGCACCGCAGGCGATGCAGAGCTCGGCATTATGCTCGGGCTTGCCGCGCATGTCCTTGTTGGTGGGAAACGGCGCAAACGGGTACTTGACCGTCGCGTCGCCGGCCTTGGCGTTGACCTTCCAAAGCTTCAGCATATTAGAGCGCCTCCTCATCGAGCGGAGCGGCCATGGTGCCCTCGCCCGCAAGCGGCGACTTGTCGCGCCAGACGTTCTCGAACTGCTCCTTGTCGAGCACGTGGTCGCGCTTGGCGGCGACATCGGTCACCGTCACGCGGTCGGTGCAGGAGTAGCACGGGTCGAGCGAGCCGACGATCAGCGCCGCGTCGCCCACGGTGTTGCCGCGGAACATGTAGCGCAGGACCGGCCAGTTGCTGTACGTGGCGGCCTTGGCGCGCCAGCGGTAGCACTTCTGGTTGTTGCCGAGCATGGCCCAGTGCACGTCCTCGCCGCGCGGCGCCTCGGTGGCACCGATGGCGTACTTGTGCGGGGTGTACTCCCAATCCGTGGTGAGGATGGGGCCCGACGGGCAGTTCTCGAGCATGGTCTCGATCATGTCGATCGAATCGTAGACCTCCTGGATGCGAACGGCGGTACGGCCGAAGGCATCGCAGGTGTCGGCCGTAGCGGCGTGCATCTTTTGGACATCCGGATCGGCGTAGCCGTCGAAGGGATGGTCAAAGCGCACGTCACGGGCATAGCCCGAGCCACGCATGAGCGGGCCGACCGGCGAGAAGTCGCGGGCAATCTTGCGATCCAAGATGCCGATACCGCTCGTACGCTCAATAAAGTTGGGCGTGGAGAGCAGCACGTCGACGAGCTCCTGAACCTCGGAGCGCAGCTGGTGGATGGTCGTGAGCGTGGAGAGCTTCTGCTCGGCCAAAATGTCGCGACGCACGCCGCCGATCACGTTGAGGCCATAGGTCTTGCGGTGACCGGAGAGCTTCTCGGCCAGGTCCATGGACTTCTCGCGGACGCGGAAGAACTGCTGGAAGCCGGAGTCGAAGCCCGTGTAGTGCGACGCCAGGCCAATGTTGAGCAGATGCGAGTGCAGGCGTTCGACCTCGAGCATAATAGCGCGGATGTACTGGGCGCGCGGCGGGACATGAATGCCCTGGGCGCGCTCGACGGCCTCGGCATAGGCCACCGAGTGGGCGCAGCCGCAGATGCCGCAGATGCGGTCGGCGAGGAACGTCACGGCGTCATAGTTCAGGCGCGTCTCGGCGACCTTCTCCATACCGCGGTGCACGTAGAACAGACGGTAGTCCGCGTCGACGATCGTCTCGCCCTCGACGAACAGGCGGAAGTGGCCGGGCTCGTCGGAGGTAATGTGCAACGGGCCCATGGGGACGAGCGTCGTCTCCTTGCCCTTGGTATCGGCCAAGAACTCGTAGTTTTCCATATCGCTCGCGGGAGCGGGACGGAAACGGTAGTCCATGGAGTCCTTGCGCAGCGGGTACAGGCCGCTGGGCCAATCGTCGGGCAGCACCAGGCGGCGACGATCGGGTAAACCCTCGGGAATCAGGCCGAACATATCGCGTAGCTCGCGCTCGCCCCACACGCAGGCGGGGACGAACGGCGTCACGGACGGGAACGTCATCTTGGCGGGATCGACCTCGGTGCGCACGGTCACCCAGCCGGGGTCCTCCCCCTCCATGGAGATGACGTAATACACGGCGTAGCGACCGCACAGACTGCGCTCGTCGTTGCCGATGATCACGGGAATCCAGCCGTAGCGCTCGTAATACAGGTAGTGGACGGCCTCGGGCAGCTTGTCCTGCTTGACGGTAATCGTCAGCTGGTCCTCGCACTGCCACTCGACCTTCTCGATGCAGCCCGGAACGGCGCGGCGCAGGGCCTCGACATGGCTCTCGCAACGGCGGGCATACACCTTGTTCTCAGTTTCAATCATTCGTTACTCCACCTCGCTCTGAGCGGTCTCGGTACCGAACACAGCGCGGTACATCGGCGTCGCGTGAAGTTCCTCGGTGCCCTGCTCGAGCACGATGCCGGTCGCGGTCTCCACACCGTGCACGAGAGGCAGCGGGGTGGCGATGCCAAACCACAAGATCATGACAGCCAGGATGATTTCGGGGATAAGCATGAGCGCCGGGGCCTCATGCTTGCCCATACCCTGGGGCGCATGGCCGAATACCGACTTGAGTGCGATGCGGGTGAGCGCGGAGATGGCCACGGTAAGACCGAGGGCGACCACGACGACCAGCCACATGGGACCGGCGGTAACACCGGCGACAAAAGTCAGGAACTCGGAGATAAACATGCCAAAGGGCGGGAAGGCACCAAGGCCGAGCAGCGCCAGAACGGCGAGCGCGGCGGTTGCGGGAGCAACCTCGACGACGCCTTGGATCTTAGCCAGGCTACGCGTGCCAAAGGCGTGCTGGATGTTGCCGGACACGCAGAAGGCAAGCGTCTTGGTAAAGCCGTGGAACACGCAGTGCAGCAGGGCCGCGGCGATACCCAGCGGGCCACCGATACCCAGGCACAGGGCGATAACGCCCACGTTCTCCACAGACGAGTACGCAAAGCGGCGCTTGAGGTCGTCCTGGCGAAACATCGAAAGTGCCGCCACCAAAATGGACAGCGTACCGACGATCAGCAGCAAAAGCTGCGGATACTCGGCACCCACGCCCTGGATGGTAAAGCCATAGAAGCGCATGATCACAAGCATGGCGCACTTAAGCAGCACACCCGAGAGCAGGGCCGAGACAGGGCTCGGGGCCTGGGAGTGGGCATCGGGCAGCCACGTGTGCATGGGAAACAGGCCGGCCTTGGTGCCAAAGCCGATCACGATAAACGCAAAGGCGAGGCGCATGAGCGTCGGGTCGAACTGGTCGGCATACGGCAGCACGCACGACAGGAATGCGGCCTCATGGGCGTTGGGAATCACGTCGGCGGCGTTGGCGTAGATCAGCAGCGTACCGAACAGGCCGAAGGCCACGCCGGCGGTGCAGACCATCGCATACTTCCAAGAAGCCTCGAGAGCCGTCTTGTTCTTGTAGATACCAACGAGGAACACGGTGGAAAGCGTGGTTGCCTCCACGGCGGCCCACGTGAGGATCATATTGTTGGACAGGCACGCGAGCAGCATGGTGAACACAAACAGGCTAAACAGCGCAAAATACTGCTTGGCGCGCTCGGCGGGCATGGAGCCCTCCTCGATATCGGCCTTTACATAGGGCAGCGAGAACAGCCCCGTAAGAAAACCGATAAAGCCAATGAGCAGCACAAAGATGGCGCCCAGCGAATCGAGGTGGAACCACAGGCCAAGAGCGCTCGCGGTGTCGCCGCTCATAAGGACGTCACCGGCCGTCATAATCGACAGCACCAGGACGGCTGCGACGGAGACCAGGTTGAGACCGGCAAACACGTTATAGGACGTGTTCTTGGGGAAAAACGCCATGACCAGCGAGAACACCAAAGGAGTCGCGAGCAGGGCGAGAATCAACGTTTCCATGGACTACCCCCTCAGCTCGGACAGGTCGCGCGCATCGAGCGAGTGGGAGTCGTCCCAAATGCGACGCACGACGATGGACATGATGATGACGGCAAAGATGGCGTCGGTGGCGATACCGATCTCGATGATCTCGGGAGCGGTGGGGGCCAAAAGCGCGAGCGTCACATGGCTGCCGTTTTCCATAAGGCAGTATCCAAAGATCTGCTTCATGATGTTGCGCTGCGAGATGATGCAGGTGAGGCCCACAAAGAAGTGAGCGAAGCTAATAGCGAGCGCAGGCGTTGCGACCTCGGCCGTGGGCAGGCTGATCTGCGTCACGACGGCAAAGCAGATCGCGACCTCGACGGCGATGATGCAAATGGCCCACGCGGGCTTAAGGCCGGCCTTGAGCGATGCGTCGCTCGGCTCGCCCATCTTCTTGTATGCACGGTTGAGGATATAAGGGACCAGGACGACCTTGGTGATAAAGGCAGATCCAGCCCACATAAGCAGCTCCTGCGCACCGGTGGTGACACCGAGCGTGGCGAGCAGCCCCACGAGCACCAGCGACTGCACCGCATACCAGCGGATGGCATGTTTGATGTTCTTGGAGACGACCACCATGGTGGACGTAACGATCAGAAGGCCGCCAAGGATGTTGACGATCGAATAACCCATGTCGTTCTACCTCCTAACCGATCCAGCTGGCCGAAAGCGGGCCGCTGACGATGACCATGATGATGAGCACGATGAACACGAACGCCATCGCGCGGGGAAGCGGGGCTCCCGCAGCAACCTCTTCGCTCGGCTCGCCGGGCAGGCAATAGCCCATCCACTTAAGGAACCAGGCAAAGGTGGCGACGGTCTCGGCGACCATGATGCACACGAGCACCAGGATCGCGACGTTGCCGGCGCCCACAGAGAAGCCGCCGGCGATGATCTGGAACTTCGAGAAGAACGTGTTCATGGGCGGCACGCCGGCAATGGCGAGTGCCGCGACACCAAAACCCACGCCCGAGATCGGGTACTTCTTTACGATGCCGCGAAGCTTGGGCAGCATACGCGTGCCGAGCGTAAAGGAGAACGAACCGGCGATCAGGAAGAACAGCGTCTTGGCGAAAGCGTGGTTAAAGATGTGGCAAACGGCGCCATCAAAGGCCAGCTGGCTACCAAAGACCGAAAGGCCCAGACCAAAGAACACATAGGAGAGCTGGGCGATCGTGGAGAAGGCCAGCAGACGCTTCATGTCCTTTTGCGGCAGGTACATCAAGAAACCAAAGAGCATCGTGACCATGGCGTCGATAATGGCAACCCAGCCCACGATCTCGGGAATCTCGCCGGCAGAGACGAGTGCACGCGCGAACACGCACACGCCGACCTTGACCATCGAGGCACCATGCAGATAGGCCGAAACAGGCGTCGGCGCCTCCATGGCCGAAGGAAGCCACATGTACATAGGAACCTGTGCGGACTTGGCCCAGGCCGCAAACAGCACGAGCAAAAGGACGATAGCCTTGAGCTTGGCGTCGAGGCCGGCAATTGCGGTAATGGCGAAGGTGCCGGTGTGGGCAAACACGATGGCGGCGCCCAGATACAGGCCGAGCGCACCGATATGCGTAATGATCAGGGCCTTCATGCCGGCCTTCTTGGCCGTAGGCGTCATGTAGTAGCTAATGAGGCCCCAAGAGCACGCACCCGTGATCTCAAAGAACACGAGCTGGCCCAAAAGGGTCGAGCTGTACACAAGGCCGGCCATGGCGCCGATGAAGGTCGCGAGGTACGCGTAGAAGCGACGACGCGGTGCGTCGGGATGCTCACGGTTGTTCTCGCTCATATAGGGAATCGAATAGATCACGACAAGCAGGCCGATACCCACAAAGGCGGGCGCGAGCAGCGTGCTCATACGATCGAAGGTGAATCCCATAACGAGGGTCTGCCCAAACGAGATCAGGGGGACCTGCGTGTCGGGCATGCCGGCGCCAGCGAAATTCGCGGCGAGGGCGATGGTGCAGACCGTCGAGACGGCGGCACCCAAAACGCTGAACCACTTGGCGTACGGACGGGGGAACAGGGCGACGAGCACCGAGGCCACCATCGGGGCCGCGATAGCGACCAAGCCGAGAAGGGACAGACTGACTGCAAATGACATTGTTTCTCCCTTCTCCTACACGCCGACGACCACGAAGACAAACGCCAGAACGGCGATGCCCACGACGGCCCAGGTCTGATTGCCAAGCACCTTAAAACGCGAGCGCGAGCAGGAGTTCTCGATCACGCCGCATACGACAAAGTCGATAAGGCACTTCACCAGGAAGATGACCGCGCCCAGAACGGCGGCGGCGCCCACGGTCGCGGGCTCGCCCCAGGGGACGAAGATCGCGCAGAACCAGGCGACGACCAGGACCTGCTTCATGGACATGGCGAGCTTGGCCATCGCAAGCGACGGGCCGGAAAGCTCGGCGAGCGGACCTTCCTGAAGCTCCTGCTCGGCCTCGGCCTGATCAAACGGCAGCTTGCCGAGTTCCATGTAGCAGGCGATCGCAAAGGCGATGCCGGCGAGAATCACGGCGACCGGCGCGTCGACGGCACCCGTCATGATGTGCTGACCCATGGTGGCGATGTCGGTAGAGCCGCACACCAGGGCGGCGGCAAACAGCGCCAGCAGCATGGACGGCTCGATGAGCACGCTCATGAGCAGCTCGCGAACGCCGCCGATACCGGCGTAGGCATTGGACGAATCCACACCGCAGAGGGAGAAGAAGAAGCGGGCGAGCGCCAGGCTGTACATGATGGTGATGGCGTCACCAAAGACCGGGATGGGGCTTTGCGCCGTAAAGAGCGGTAGACCCATCGCGAGCATAAAGGCGACGGCGAAGAACAGCGGCGGCATAATGCGCAGCGCAAAGCTCGCGTCCTCGCTCTGGGACTCGGGGCGCGCAAAGAGCTTGGCCAGGTCGCGGTAGTCCTGCATGATGCTGGGGCCGCGACGGTTGTGCATCTTGGCGCGGATCACGCGACCGAGACCGGAGAAGAACGGCGCGACGGCCATAACGACCACGCCCTGCAGAACGGCAAGTACGATGTTGTTCATGCTCTCCCCTCCTTAACCCATTTGCACGGCGAGCACGAGGAACACCACGAGTGCCGCGACGATGTAGCAGATATAGATGCTGTAGTTGCCGCCCTCGAGCTTAGCCGCGAGGTCGGCGAGCTTCTCGACACCCTTATGCGGGGCATCGACGAGAACCTTGTCGGGTACGGGCTCCACAGCCTCGGCCACACCGGTGAGCTTCTGGAAGAAGTGCGCGATGGACCAGCAGACGGCCGTGCAGCGGTCGCGCAGCGTGTAGAGCGGCTGCATAAACCAGGACACCTCGGAGGCAAAGGTCGTGGCCACGACGGGCATATGCTCGTTGGGAGCATAGCCGCATGCCCACGGCTGGGACTTCTGCACCTTGCCGACGGTCTTGAGCTTGCGATAACCGCAGGCAAGGCCGACAAGCACCACGAGCGCAATGGCAATCGCGGGCGTGGAGGTGGCAGCGCCGGAGTATTGGTTCATGAGCTCCATGCCCTCGGCGGCAAATACGCCACCGTACGGATGCAGCACGGACGCGGCGACATCGACCAGCACGGGGGCGATCACGGGAGCGCCAATGCCCAGCACGACGCAGATGGCTGCGAGCAGGCCCTGCGCAAACACCATGGGGGCGGGAACCTCCTTGGCATTGGCCGCGGCCTCGGAGCGGGGCGCGGAGGCAAAGGAGACGCCATAGGCCTTGACGAAGCACGTGACGGCCAGAGCGCCGGTAATGGCAAGCGCGACGGCAGCGAACACGGCCACGATCATGACGGCCTTGTCGCCCTGCATGGCAGCGTTAAAGAGCGACTGGTAGGTAAACCACTCGGACACAAAGCCGTTGAAGGGCGGGATGGCCGAGATGGCAAGCGCGCCAATAAGGAAGCAGATGGCCGTTGCCGGCATACGACGGAACAGGCCGCCCATCTTCTCCATATTGCGCGTACCCGTGGAGTACAGCAGCGCACCGGCGCCCAGGAACAGCTCGCCCTTAAACATCGCGTGGTTAAACGTGTGATAGAGGGCGGCCATCAGAGCCAGGACGGCGATGCCGACCGAATTGAGCGCCATGGCGGCCATGGAGGCGCCGACGCCGAGCAGAATGATGCCGATGTTCTCGACGGAGTGATAGGCCAGCAGGCGCTTGATGTCATGCTCCTGCAGGGCGAAGGCCACGCCGAGAACCGACGAGATCGCACCGAAGACCATGACCATAAGGCCCCACCAGACCTGAACGCCCGAGGCGGAGAGCAGGTCGAGACCCACCTTGAGGATGCCGAAGATACCGATCTTGATCATGCCGCCGGACATGAGGGCACTCACGTTGGACGGTGCCTCGGGATGTGCCTTGGGCAGCCAGCCGTGCAGCGGGATGATACCGGCCTTGGCGCCAAAGCCAAAGAAGGCGAGCACGAAGCATACGGATGCGACCGCGGGGCTAAACTGCGTGGCGCGGAAATCCGCAAAGGCAAACGAGCCGCCGGCGAAGTTGGTCATGGTGAGGAAGCTCGCCATGATGAGCACAAAGCCCACGTGCGCGATCACAAAGTAGAGCCAGCCGCCATGGATGGAGTTCTCGTTCTCCTCGATCACGACCAGGAAGTACGAGGTCAGCGACATGAGCTCAAAGGCGACCAGGAACCAAAACACGTTGTCGGCGGTGATGACGAGCATCATGGACGCCACAAAGGTGTTAAAGAAGAAGCCGGCGCGGCCCTTTTTGCCCGGGTACTCATCAAAGTAGTTGAGACCGTAGATCGAACCGGCAAACGCAAGCACCGAGATGAGCGCAACGAACAGGCCGGACAGCTGATTGAGCAGCAGCTGGAAATGGGCAAACGGGAAGAACACGATGGTGTCGACCGACGTGACATCGCCCAGCACGGCCTGGATACCGGCCACAAACGAAAGCACCGCGGCGACAGCGCCGATAAGGCAGCCGGCGGTCTTGGCGGCGTTATCGGCCTTGATCAGCAGAATCGAGGCGAGCGCACCGATGCACGAGACGGCAAGCGATGCGATAAACAGCGTCATGCTATCCATTGTTTACGCTCCCTTCTGCTTTCTCGGACAGGCCCTGGGCCACAGCGGTAACGTCGACGACCGGACCGTTTTCGATCGAACGCAGGCGCTTGGCCTCGTCGAGCTCGCGATCGGCCGCGCCGCCCATGACGGTCAGCGCCTTGGTGGGGCACGCCGCCACACAATGCGGGCCGTCCGGATCGAAGGCGCACAGGTCGCACTTGACGGCGCAGGTGTACTGGCCGGGAGCCCACGTAAGAAGGCTGCTCAGGGACTTAGGATACGAAGGCGTCGGGTCGCACATGCCTGCGACACCGGCGATAGACGTGCCATCGGGATGGATGGCTCCGAAGGGGCACGCGATGGCGCACAGCCTGCACCCGATGCACTCCTGCTCCTTGACGTGGATGCGATCGCCATCGTGCTCGATGGCATTCACCGGGCAGACCTCGGCGCAGGGGGCACCCTCGCAATGGTGGCAGGCAAGGGCGGCCGAAATACCGCCGGTCTTCACGAGCGCCAGGCGCGGCGTATCCTGAAGACCCTGCATCCGGTGGGCGTCGGCACAGGCGGACTGGCATGTTCCGCAGCCGATGCACCTCTCCGGGTTGATGTCGATGAAGCGGTTCATCCCCACTTCCTTTCAAAATAACGGGCCGGGCTCCCGAACGTACGGGACGCCCGGCCCAAAAAGCCAACGAGAACGGGACTACACGATTTGATTCACGTGCGTCTCGTCGTCGAACTTGGCGGCGCCAGGCTCAACGTCCTGGGGAGCGGCGGCGTCCACCAGAGCCTGCTTGAGATCGGTGTACTGACGCTCGACCTCGCCCTCTGCCCAAACCTGGTCGGCAATGGCGTCGACCTGGCAGGCGGAGAACTTGTCCTCGGGCGTATGCGAGACCGGGTCGACCTTGTGAATGGTCAGCTCGTTGCACTTGCCGATCCACCACTGGTAGGTCATATAGACTGTGCCCTTGTTGATGCGATCGCTCACGTCGGCGCGGCTGTATACCTGGCCGCGGCGGCTGTGAATCGAGACGATGTCGCCGTTCTTGATGCCGCGCGCCTGGGCGTCCGCGGGATTCATGCGGACAAAGCCGGGCTCGTCGGCGAGTAGCGCCAGCGTCTTGCAGTTGCCGGTCATCGAGCGGCAGCTGTAGTGGCCGACCTCGCGGACGGTGCACAGGATGAGCGGGTACTCATCGTCGGGAAGCTCGGAGGGCGCCTCCCAGTCGTGCGCCATCAGGTTGGCGCGGCCGTCCTTGGTGGTGAACTTGCCGCCAGCGAACATGTCGGCCGTGCCGTGGTCGTTCACATCGGTGCTCTTGACGGGCCACTGGGCGTAGCCGCCCTCGGGAGCCATCTTCTCGTAGGTTGCGCCCACAAAGTTGGGGCACAGGCTGATGCACTCGTTCCAGATCTGCTCGGTGTTGTCGTAGTGCATGGGGTAGCCCATGCGCGTGGACAGGTCCGCGAAGATCTCCCAGTCGTGGCGGCACTCGCCCTTGGGCGGAACGGCCGCGTCAAAGTGCTGGAAGCTACGGTCGGATGCGGTAAAGACACCCTCGTGCTCGCCCCAAGAGGTGGCAGGCAGGATGACGTCGGCGAGCATGGTCGTCTGCGTCATAAAGATGTCCTGGCAAATGAACAGATCCAGCTCGGAGAGCGTCTTGCGCATACCGGCCGAATCGGGCTCGGTCTGCACCGGGTCCTCGCCGTAGTTGTAGAAGCAGTGCACCTTGCCCTCATCGACCAGGTGGCCCAGGTCGGTGAGCTTGTAGCCCTCCTCGAGCGGGAGCTTTTCCTCGGGCACGCCCCAAGCCTTGGCAAACTTGGCGCGAGCGGCGGGGTCGGTGACTTTCTGGTAGCCAGGGTACAGGTTGGGCAGCATGCCCATATCGCAGGAGCCCTGGACGTTATTCTGACCGCGCACGGGCGCGAGGCCGGAGTTGGGTTTGCCGATCTGGCCGGCAACGCAGGCGATGGAGGCGATGGTGTGCACCGTCTTCAGGTTCTGCTTCTGCTGGCATACGCCCATGCCCCAGCCAATGATGGCAGAAGGCTTCGCTGTGGCGTACATCTCGGCAGCTTGGTGGATCAGCGCGGGATCGACACCCGTGATGTCCTGTACGGATTCGGGAGTGTAGTTCTTGATGGTCTCCCACCACTCGTCAAAGCCGTTCGTGTGCTCGGCGACGAATTCCTTGTCGTAGAGGCCATCGTTGACCAGACAGTTGGCAAAGGCGTTGAGGAACGCAACATTGCAACCGTTCTTGATCGGAAGGTAGAGATCGGCGATACGCGCGGTTTCGATATGGCGCGGGTCGGCGACGATGATCTTGCAACCCTTTTCTTTGGCTCGCACGATACGCCTTGCGACGATGGGGTGCGAATCGGCAGGGTTATAGCCGAAGAGGAAAATGCAGCCCGCATCCTCCATACCGGGGATGGAGCATGACATGCAACCTGAACCAACCGTGTCCATCAGACCGAGGACAGTAGGGCCGTGTCAAGTACGGGCGCAGTTGTCCACGCTGTGGGTGCCGATGCACGCACGCGTAAACTTCTGCATGACGTAGTTCGCCTCATTGCCGCCGCCTCGCGAAGAGCCGGTGGTCATGACAGCGTTAGGACCATATTCGTCAATTATGGCCTGCATCTTAGATGCGGTGAAATCCAGTGCCTCGTCCCAGCTTACGCGCTCAAGATCCGCGCCCTTGGTGCGGCGGATCATCGGGTGCAGTACGCGAGGAGTCAAGATCTTGGTGTCGTTGATGAAGTCGTAGCCGCTCATGCCCTTAAGGCACAGCTCGCCCTGATTGGTGATGCCGTTAAGCGGTTCGGTACCCACGACCTGGCCGTTTTGGACCAGGAGGTTAAACTGGCAACCGGCGCCGCAGTACGGGCAGATCACTTTATGCTTCTCCATGACACCCTCCTTCCTTTCTCTGCTACCGATTAATCGGTACGTATTTGACAATCGTTGGGCCTGTATGGCCGCCCGCCTACGCCTCGTTTTCGATGGTGGCGCGGGCACGCTCGGCGGTCAGTTCCGCCAGGCGCTCCTCGTCTACCAAGGTGAGGCCCTTGGTCGGGCACGCCTCGGCACACGCCGGACCGCCGGGACGGTCCACGCACAGGTCGCACTTGAGCACGAAGCTCTTAGTCTGCGAACCCACGCGCACGTCGCCCATCAAGACGGGGACCTGCGTGGTCGCCACGCTCACGGCGCCAAAGGGGCAGGCCATGACGCAGCTCTTGCAGCCGATGCAGTTGTCCTCGTTGACGCCGATGCGATGGTTCTTTGGATCAAAGAACAAGGCGCCCGTGGGGCAGGCCTTAGCGCACGGGGCATCCTCGCAGTGATGGCAAGCCACCGGTGCGGAGATCTCGTAGGTGCGCGTCACGCGCAGACGCGGCGCGGCAATGTTGCCGGGGATGTCGTGTGCCTCGATACACGCTGCCATGCAAGTTTGGCACCCAATGCAGCGCGATGAATCGGCTACGACTCGTTTATTGCCCATGTTGTTCACTCCCTCCTGAATCCCATGCCGGAGAGACCCTGTCGACGTTGCCCCGGACCGCCCGTGGTCCGGCATCGGCGTATCGAGAGCATGCGGCGAAACAGGCACTCGGTAGAATATCTCCAACGGTATACAGGTTAAATATACGCAGTTGCAGGGGGTAAACTTGAGCATAGGCCCTGCATTACGGGTGTATTGCAGGGGTTTGGGCTGGTTAGGATTATTCTCAATAGGATATAAAGGCGAGTGTATTACACGCGTACGCTGCAGAGATTTTTACGCGCTCTCGTTTTGGATGTACTACGCTTGTATTCGTGTTAATGGTTATCAACTTGAGTGAAATAAAGTAATCGTTATAAGATGCTCAAGTATCGGCACATGCCGCATTTGACCGACTATATTGCACGCTCATTAAGGGGGCCAGTGATGTCATCGACTCAAAAACGAGCCATCCTGCAGGTGCGCATTCGCGAGGAAGACAAGCAGCATGCCGAACGTCTCTACGACGCCATGGGCACATCGCTCGCCGAGGCCGTACGTCTATTTGTCGCGCAGAGCATTTTGATGCGCAAGCTCCCCTTTCAGCCGGTCGCCGTGCGCTCAAAGGACGGCACCGCCGCCTATGGATCGCTCAAAGCATATGGGGACCCCAATCGCCGCTCCAAGGAGCGCAATGTCTGGATTGAATACCTTGCTACAGAAAGCGACGATTCGATTTTGGGTCCCGAGGAAGTAGATATCCATGAGTAGCACCATCATCGACGAGACCGTCATCCTACGCTACCTGCTTGACGACGACGAAGTTCTGTCACCGCGCGCCGCCAAGGTCATCGCCACCCGCACCGCTCGTGTCTACCCCGAGATCATCACGCGCGTCGTGGTCACGCTGCGCGACGTCTATAAGGTTCCACGCGTTGAGATTGCTGCGGCCATGAAAAGGCTGATCGATGACGTCATGGTCGACGAGCCCACCGTTGTCGCCCTTGCCGTCAAACTCTTTGGCAAGACCCATATGGACTTTACCGACTGCCTCCTCGCAGCCCGAACCGCCATCTACAACGATGATGTCGTGAGCTTTGGCAAGCCCATCATCCAAGGCATGATCGATTACCGCCGCAAGCGCCAAACCGCAGCCGAAGCCCACAGCCGAAGCACCGACGCCGCCATCGACAAGCTCCGCCACCAACCCCACCGCTAGCCGACAGACAACGGCATTGCCCGCCCCTCAGCCCCATCCCCTCCTAAGTTGCGGTGAAATACGGACTGATTTATGCCTTTAAAAGCCTCAACAGTCCGTATTTCACCGCAACTTATTGAAGGTGGACCGCGAACGATTTCGCTATCGGGATTCGGCGTAGGGTTTTGTTGTCGGAATGCCGTAGCCGCGCATCATAGCACCGAACGATTCCACGTCGTAGGTGTCCGAGAGCTTGAAATGAATGACGTTGTGGCCCATGGCGCGAAGGTTCGCGTCGCGCATGAGGGCCGCTCGATACGTTTTTGCCGCCGCTTGCTCTGGATCATTTTGAGCTTCGTCTTCAAACTTACCTAGCCCATGCAGCTCTGCCAGCTTCCATGAGCCGTCTGGCATCTGCCAGCCATAATCTGCCAGATAATAGCCAGCGTTTCCCGGTCGCGTTATCTCAACTTGAAGCTCAGGCGCGGCAACCCCAGCGAGAATCATCGCAGCTCTCGCCTCAGACTCGCCACCATTGTCTGACCTGCCGTCCATATGCTCAAAAACGTCAAAAGCACGCGCAATGCCATGCAACCCTCGGCAATTTGCCTGCGCATATGCTCGCAGCTCTTCGCGTTCGACATCATACTCACGGGCCAAGCCATCGACATAGCCCAGTGCATAGCGAAAGGCGCTCGTTCGGGCGATATCGACCACCGTCCGATACGGATCCGTCAGCGTAAACGGGCCGAGCCGCCATACCACGCCCGGGCGCCAGCGCTTGTATTCAACGAACTCATACGTATCACGCCTTGTAGAACGTGGCAGCAGCACTTGCACTTTATCCAGAAGCGCATACGCCGAGCCGATGCCGTAGAGCAGCGCTGCCGTCGATCCGCAAAACACAGCATCCGGTTCAACGAACGCAATAGCGGATGCCAGCTGAAAAATGCGATCTTCAACCCCAAGATTATTCCAATAGACCGGATCAGCATACACATGGTTGTAAAGACGGAGCATGAGCTCTTTCTGCATAAGCTCGCGCGCACGGCGTTCATCCCAAGGATCAATTGTTATAAGCAGCTGTCCATCTTGATGATTTCCAAGGGCCGAGAAGAGCATCCTTGCATATGACTGCGGAAAATGTTTGCCTTTATCGAGCATGGCCAACCCCATAACCATCACGGCGGAGAGAATACCATTACGCTATCGCATGCTTCCGTCCGCAGGCCTTGCCAAAAGCTGACCAAAAGCTTGACGTCGCAGGTCAGAGCTTCAAAAATTATTTCCACTCTCGGTAGACGGTTGCTACGACCCTCCCAACGGTATCAAAATCCAACCTTACAGATAGTTGCGGTGAAATACGGACTACATAGGCCATAAAAGCCGGAAAACAGTCCGTATTTCACCGCAACTTAGGAGGGGATGTGGGGTCCCCGGCATGTATATGAAAACGGCTCTGGTCCCAAAAGGAAACCAAAGCCGTTAAAACAATTCTTGTGGAGCGGGCGACGGGAATCGAACCCGCGTCATCAGCTTGGAAGGCTGGGGTTCTACCATTGAACTACGCCCGCAAGATATGGTCGGGACGACAGGATTTGAACCTGCGACATCCTGCTCCCAAAGCAGGCGCGCTACCAAACTGCGCCACGTCCCGAAGGTGTTGAGCAGCTAAGGTCTAAACCTTGCGTGTCCCAAAGCGAAGGAAATTATAGGGGAGACTCCCCGCCTGTGCAAGCGCAGAAACCCTAGCTCCTCGAATGTGCGACAAACTTGCTGTGGAGCAGACCGATCACAAACGCCACCACGGCGACTGGCGCCCACGCGGCACCGATATCCGCCAGGGGCAATGCATCGAACGGCAGCCACGCGCCCGCAAAGAACGCATCGCGGACCGAAGTGATCACACTCTGCACCGCGACAACGCCGCCGACCCAGACCCACACCTGCGGATGCGCGTCGCAAAAGCCGTGCACCAGGCCCATCAGTACCAGCACAATGGCAACGGGATACAGAGCATTGAGCATAGGCACCGAGAACATAAGAATCACGTCGAGGCCCACGTTGGAGAGCACGCACGAAAACGCCGCGAACACAAAGGCGAGAACCGCAAAGGGGCGGCGCATGGCCTCCTCAGAAGCCTCTGCTCCCCCTTCGACCACATACGTCTCGCAGAAGTAACGCGAGCAGCAGCTGATGAGGCCGATGCACACGTTCATGCAGGCGAGGAAAAAGATCGCAAAGACCACGACCGTGCCGGCAAGGCCAAAGTGCATGGAGGCCGAACGGGCAAGGATGGCGGCGCCGTTGGTAGCGTCGGGCATCAGGGTGCCGAGCTGCATACCGGCAAGGCCCAAGCCGCAGTAGATGATAGCCATGAGCACGCCGGCGATCACACCCGAACGCGAAATCTCGAAGGCAACGCGCTTGTCATCGGTAACGCCCAGCTCGTGGATGGTCTCGGCGATGATGATGCCAAAGGCGAGAGACGCGAGCAGGTCCATGGTCTGGTAGCCGGTCAAAAAGCCCTGCACGGCAGCACCGGCATTATAGGGAGCCTGCGGCGCGGCAGCAGGACCCAGCGGCGAGACCACGGCAGCGCCCACGACCAACACGATAAGGGCAATGAGTGCGGGGCCCGTAATGCGACCGAGCACGCGCGTGATGACGCCGGGGCGCAGCGTGAGCGCAAACGCAATGACAAAGAAGCCGACGGCAAACACCAGGCGAGCCGTGCCGAGCGAGACGCCCTCGGGCAGCAGCGGCACCAGCATCTCGAAGGCCGTGGAGCTCGTGCGCGGAATGGCCAGGCACGGGCCGATAGCCAGATACACCGCCGCGACAAAGAACTCGCCAAACTTGGGGTGCACGCGGCCGGCAAGCTCACGCGCCGTTCCGGCAAGTGCCACGGCGATAAAGCCCATGACGGGCAGGCCGATGGCGGCAACGAGAAAGCCAAGCATGGCGACCGGCGTGGCAGAACCTGCCTGCAGCGCCAACAGCGGCGGAATAATAAGGTTACCGGCACCAAAGAGCATCGAGAACAGGGCGATGCCGACGGTGACGACATGGTCGGAGCGCAGACCGCGCGGAGCGGATGAAGCCATGGGACCACCTTTCGAGTCAAAACAAAAACGGGACGGGCAAAAGACCCGTCCCGCAAGTATATACGCTTTAGCAGACTAAATCGCGCAAAGCTTCAATCTAGCTGCCCCTTTTGAGCCGTTACGCGTCCGAGCGACGGCGACGCAGCAGCTCGAGCCCCAGCGCGACAAGCGCAGCGGCGCCTGCAGCGACGGCGACGGCCAATGGCGCACGATCGCCCATGTCGGCGAGCTGCTGAGCGCTCGACTTGGAAGATTCCTTCTTGCCGGAGTTTTCCGCGCCCGATGCCTTTGCCTTATCAGCTGCGGAGTCATCCGAACTACCGGGTTTTGTCGGATCCTTTGAATCCGGCTGGTCGGAATCGGGCGTTCCGGGCTTTTCCGGCTCTGGCTTGCTCGGGTTGTCAGGCTCAGGCTTATCCGGGTTATCCGGGTCCGGCTTGTCCGGCTGATCAGGCTCCGGTTTGTCGGGCCCAGGCTTGCCCGGATCAGGCTGGTCAGGCTCGGGCTTGTCCGGGTCCGGCTTGTCCGGATCGGGTCCATCGGGCTTGTCCGGATCGGGAACCACCGGGTCCGGGTCGACAGGCTCCTGCTTCTTCTTCACCGTCAGCGTACCGGACTCAACCGTGACATCGAAGTTCGGGTCGGCGACCGTCGCCCCGATCTGGTACTCGCCCGCCGGGGAACTCTCATCGGCGACGCAGGAGTACTCGACCTTCACGCCCGAGGTATCAGCCGAGCTCTTTAGGCTCGAGGTAAAGGCGGGATTCATCTCTCCCTCGAAGCGTTCAACATCGTCGACCTTCACCTTAAGCTTCGCCGGCGCAATCTTAAACTTGCGCGAGGCGGCGCCGATATACCCGTTGCTTCGCAGCGTGGCAACGGCGCGATACGTGCCGGCATCGGTCGGGGCCTCGCTCGACGAATAGTGCGTGCCGCCCGTCCCGTAATACCCGACCCTCAGGTCACCTTCGCAGGCCTTGGGAACCCCCGTGATCTTAGGCGATTGAGCATCACCGCTATAGACGAAGTTGCCGCCCTCAAATGCAAGCTCGACCCGCTTCGCCTGAACGACCAGAATGAAGTGCGCGGTCACGGTCTTGCCATGAGCGTCCTTGCACGTGATGTCAAAGGTAGACACCCCGGCCTTGGACGGGGTGCCCGAGAGCGTCAGACCGCCCGCCGTGCGGGTGAGCTTAAACCCGTCGGGGAGCTTAGCGTCGTCCCACGTGTACTCGTACGGAGCTTCGCCACCCGCGGCACCCGAAATCGTCGCGCGATACGTGCTATGCGCACGTGAGACCGGCAGCAGACCGCCGTTGAACACGAGGGCATCCCAGGGCACAACGGAAACGACGGCGCGATCGCTGTCCGCCTGCGCCTCGGTGCCGAGATAGCGCTGAGTGACGCGGCAGAAATACTCGCCAGCGCAATCGTCATCGAGACACTCGATGAGGAGCGACTCCCCCGTCTCGCCCTCGAGCGCCACGGCCTCGCCGCCCACCATGTGGAACCATTGATAGGAAAGTTCGACATCGGCGGCGGAACCCGTGGACGAGGACGCGTGGTCGAGGACACCCTTGCCCGCCTCGGCAGCAACCGAGAGCACGGCAGCATCGCCCTCGTGGGCGCTCGCATCCTGCGGCTGGGCGATCATCTTCGGAGCGTCCGCCTTCACGAACTCGAATGTGACCTCCTGCGACGCGGTGACGCCACTCAGCGTGACCTCGTACGCTCCACCCTCATAGTCGGAGATATCGAGATTGACGGCCTTGTCCGAGCCGGCTTCCGTGACCGTCACTCGCTCGAGGTAGCATCCCTCGTCGGGCGTCGCCGAGAGCGTCACATCTCCGCCCGCATCAACGGTGACGGAAGCGTTGTCAACCGAACCGTTGACCGCCTCTGCCGTCACCTCAAAGCGCTCTGGCTTGTCCGGGTTATCGGGCTCGGGGTTATCCGGATTGTCCGGGTCCGGAACCACCGGGTTGGGATTGACGGGCTCCTGCTTCTTTTTCACCGTCAGCGTTCCGGGCACGACCTCGACATCGAAGTTCGGGTCGGCGACCGTCGCGCCGATCTGGTACTCGCCAGCAGGAGAGCTCTCATCGGCATCGCAGGAGTACTCGGCCTTCACACGCGAAGTGTCAACCGCACTCTCCAGGCTCGAGGTAAACGCTGGGTTCGCCTCTCCCTCGAAGCGCTCGGCGTCGTCAACCTTCACCTTGAGCTTTGCCGGAGCGATCTCGAACTGGCAGGTAGCGGCACCGATGTAGCCGTGGCTGCGCAGCGTGGCGACAGCGCGGTACGTGCCGGCATCGGTCGGGGCCTCCGTCGAGGAATATTGCGTGCTTCCGGTACCGAAGTACCAGACCCTAAGGTCGCCCTTGCAGACCTTAGGGGCACCGGAAACTTCAGGCGTCTGCGGTGCGCCATTAAAGGTATAGTCGCCATCCGTAAACGTAAGTATTACGTGCTTTGCCTGGACAACGAGCGCAAAGCGGGCAGTCGTGGCCTCGCCACGAGCATCCGTGCACGTGATATCAAAGGCGGAAACGCCCGTCTTGGACGGGATGCCCGAGAGCGTCAGACCGCCCGGTGTACGGGAAAGCTTGAGCCCGTCGGGGAGCTTCGTCTCATCCCATGCGTACTCGTACGGAGCCTTGCCGCCCGCGGCCCCGGCAATCGTGGCGATGTACGTGCCGTGCGCACTCGCTGCCGGTAGCAGGTCGCCGTTGAACACAAGGGTGTCCCAGGCAACGACGGAGACGGAAGCACAATCACTGTCCGCCTGCTTCTCAGCACCAAGGTAACGTTGAGTGATGCGGCAGAAGTACTCGCCGGCTTTCTCGTCATCGAGATCCGCGAGCGAGAGCGTCTCCCCCGTCTCGCCATCGAGCGCCACAGCCTTGCCATTCGCCATGCGGAACCACTGGTAGGAAAGCTCAACCTCGGCAGCGCAACCCGTGGACGAGGCCGCGTGGTCGGCGACGTTCTTGCCTGCCTCGGCAGCGACCGAGAGCGCGACGGCATCGCCCTCGTGGACGCTCACGTCCTGCGGCTGCGCGACCACACGCGGAGCGTCCGCCTTCGCAAACTCGAACGTGACCTCCTGCGATGCGGTGACATCGCTCAGCGTGACCTCGTACGCCCCGCCCTTGTAATCAGAAATGTCGAGGTCAACGGTCACATCCGAGCCGGCCTGCACGACCGTCACGCGCTCGAGGTAGCAGCCCTCGTCGGGCGTCGCCGAGAGGGTCGCGTCCCCGCCCTCAACAACCGAAACCAAAGCATTGTCGACCGAACCGTTGACTGCCTTCGCCGTCACCTTGTAGTGCTCGGGCTTCTTCTTGACCGTCAGCGTGCCGGGGTCGACCGCGACATCAAAGTTCGGATCGGCGACCGCCGCGTCGATCTGATACTCACCCGCCGGCGATTTCTCATTCGCCGAGCAGAAGTACGTGACCTTTACGTCCGACGTGTCGCAACGACTCACCAAGCTGGAGGTAAACTCGGGGTTCTTCTGACCCTCAAAGCGCTCGGCATCGTCGACCTTCACCAGCAGCTGAGCCGGCGCAACAGCAACCGTCAGTTCAACGTCTTCGGCAGCAAGATAGTTACGCGAGGCAGCGGCATGGGCGACAACACGTGCCGTACCGGCAGCCTTCACCGTCGCGCAGCGTCCCTTAATCGAAACCGGGCTCGCATCGTCATCGGAATCGACCAGCTCAAAGCTCACGGGAGTCTGGGCAACGTTGTTAAACACAATGGGGTCTCCACCGTATACACCCGAATAGCTCGTCGTTCCCGTAATAACCTGGCTTGCCTTTGCAATCGAGAACTCGGCGGACTGTTTACCCTGATAGTTGGGGTCAGTCACCGTAACCGTGACGCGGTAGTTGCCACTGTCGCACGGCTCCAGCGCCGTCGGACCATAGGACGTTCCATCTATACCGCGATAGGCAACGGAATAGGCAGACGTATCAAGACCGGCAACCGCAACCGCCGCAACGTGTCGTGCGCCATCGTATGTCACATCAGACGTCTCGATCGAAATATCGACCGGGGCCTTCTCGATCGTGAAGTCACAGGAGGAATTACCAACATATCCCTTGGCGTCGAGCGTCGCCACCGCACGATACGTGCCGGCATCCACCGGCGCCCGATCCGACGAGTAATGTGTGTCGCCCGTGCCAACATAGGTCAGTTTGACATCGTCCTCGCAACCCTCGGGCACGCCCGAAAGCTCCGGGGCCTGCGCCGTCGCGTTGTAGGTAAAGGTCATGCCCTCAAATGCAAGCGGGGCTTCCTTCGCCTTCACGAGCAGCGCGAAGTGTGCGTCGCACTTGTCGCCCAAGTCATCGGTGCACCTAATCTTGAAGCGACACACACCCGTAGCCGCAGGCACGCCCGAGAGCACCAAGGTGCCCGATCCGTCATCTGCCAGCGTCAGCTGCATGCCCTCAGGAACCTCAACATCATCCAAGTTGTACGCATACGGTGCCTTGCCGCCCGTAGCGCCTGCAATCTCTGCACGGTACTCATCGTGAGCGGTCGCCACCGGCAGCACGCGCCCGTTAAACACAAGTGCTTCTCGGGGCACGATGGATACCTTCGCATATTCGGTATCCGTCTTTGTCACCGTGCCCAGGTAGTTCTGCGTAATGTGGCAGAAGTACTCGCCTTCGCCGTCGCTGTCGAGCTGGGCGATCGAAAGAGTCTTCCCCGTCTCGCTCTTCAGCGCCACCGCCTTGCCGCCATCGTCAGACACGCGATACCACTGGTAGCTCAGCTTGGCGTCTGCAGCGGATCCAGAAGACACGGCCGCATGGACGCGAACGTTGCGCCCCGCCTCGGCGGCGACAGAAAGCTCAACCGGATCACCCTCGTAAGCACTCGCATCCTGCGGCTGAGCGAGCACCTCCGGAGCCGCAGCCTTCGCGAATTCAAACGTGACCTGCTGCGGAGCGCTCACGCCACTCAGTGTGACCTCGTACGCCCCACCCTTATAGTCAGAAATATCAAGGTCATAGGCATTACCGGCCGAACCATCATCACCTGCCCCTTCGGCAACGGTCACGCGCGTCAGGTAACAGCCCTCATCGGGCGTCGCCGAAAGCGTCACCTTGCCATCCGTAGCGACCAAAGCAGACCCCGGATCAACCGATCCGTTGACCGCTCGGGCCGTCACCTGGTACTTAGGCGCCTCCGCAAAGCGCGCCTCGACAGTCATATTGTCCTCGGGGACAAACGTCCAGGTAGCATCCGTGCTCAGCGGCTCATCGCCCAACGACCCGTCATCATTGCGCGCATACCACCCATCGAACACATACCCCGCATCGGGAACGGCAGTCAGGGTCGTGGACTCACCGTTCTCGACTTCGTTGGTCACGGCATAGCCCAGAGATTCGTCCTCAGAGGAACCCTCGACGTGTCCGCCCTGACGCGGATCCACCGCCGTAACCGTCATCGACGCCCGCTCATAAACGGCCGTAAAAGTACGGTTGCCAAACACTACACGGTTGATCACCGGCGTGGCGCCCACAGGCATGCCGTTCTCGTCGACCCAGTATTTAAACTTCCAACCCTCGTGCGGCACGGTAAACATAATCGCCGCGGAGTGGTAGGAGCCGCCGGTACCAAGCGCAACCATGCTAAAGCCCGCGCCCTTGGGATACGTAGCGACCTGAACATCGCAGCCCGTCTCATAGAACACGGCCGTAAGCTGCCTATTCTCCTTTGCGGTACCGATATAGAACGCGCTGTAGCTCACCGTGACACCCGCATCGTCGACCCAATGCGAGAAGTGGTACTTCTTCCACGGAATCGCAATCGCCATAAACATGTCGCCCCTGTCGTAGGACCTGCTGCTGGCAGGAATGCCGTCGACCAGAAGGGCCGTACCGCGGAAGATAGACGAGCCGGTGACGGTAATGGTCACCTGTCCATCGGATTCGAACTGCGCGTAGTACGTTATGTCTTGCGCGGCGGTCACATCGAGGGTCGTCGCGGTCTCGACAATCGAGGTGCCCTCCTTATCGGTGCTCCAGCCCACAAAGCGATAGCCCATACCGGCAACAGCGGTCAGCTCCACATGATCGCCCACGGCAAAGCTACCGCTGCCCGTAACACGGCAGCCCCTATTCGAAGCCTTGTCCTTCACCACGACCTCGCCCGCAACAGTCACCTCGTACGGATCGGCAAACACGGCCTGGAGCTCCAACGTATCGTCCTCGAGCCCCTCGACCATATCCTTGTCGAGCTTAACCCAACAATGGGCGTCGCAGCTCAGCAGCGACTTGTTGCCCTCGGCATCCAAGACATACCAGCCGACAAAACGTTTGGCTCCCATAGGCGTAGCGTTGAGTTCGACCGTATCACCGAATTGATAGGAGCCCTCGCCGCTCAGGGTGCTAATGCTATCGTCACTCGCGCTCAAAACGACCTGATAGGACTTAGGCGTTAAGGCCGCCGTATAGGTAGCGTCACCCGTGACCTTAACGGTATAGTCGGCGTTCTCGCTGACTGACTCGCCCTTGTCGTCCGTCCAACCCGCAAACGAATACCCGGTGTTTGCGGTCGCGCGAAGCGTTGCGCGGTCGCCGGCCTCATAGCCACCAAAGCCGCTCACGGCTCCGCCCTCGGCAGGCGAAGCAACGGTATGCACGACATACGAACCCGACGCAAAGACGGCATAGAGCGACGTATCCTCACGCACGGTAAATCGATAGGTTTTCTTGGAGCTCACGCACGTGCCGTTACGGAACCAGCCCACAAAAGCCGTATCCTCGGCGGCAACCGCGCGCACGGTTGCGACCTGTCCGGCGGCATACGTCCCCGCGCCCTCGACCGAGCCCATGCCCTCTTCGCACGAGACGTCCACCGCATATTGTTTTGCCGAGAACACGGCCTGGAGCGTCGTGTCAGACATCGGCACCACGTGATAGGTGCTGTCACGGCTTACCACGGCGCCCGAGGCATCGGCCCAATACTCAAACGCATAGCCAGAGCGCGCATGCGCGGTCAGCGTGGCGGCATGCCCCGCCTCAACGGTACCTGTGCCCTCGACCCAGCCGGCGACGCTCGATTCGACCAGCGAACCGGTGCCGGAATAGACTACCGTCGTGGCGTCGACTTCATAGCTTTTCGCCATAAAGCGAGCGACGTGCACATGGCCGCGCTCCTGGTGGCAGGTGAACTCCGCATCGGCAGACTCAAACGAGCCGTCGGCCGTATACCAACCAGTAAAGACATAACCGGGATTGGGCGTCGCCTTCAGGGCAACCTCCGCGCCGCGGTCGGCAATGATTCGGCTCGTCTTGACGGTGCCGCCCTCCGCAGGATCGGCGAGGGGCACGCAGACGGCATCGATAGGCACAAAGGCCGCGGTAATAACACAGTGCCCAGTTTTGCCGCGAGCTTTGGCAACCAACGCGGTCTCGTGCTTAAGGCTCTTCAGGCGCCCGTTGACGTACCAACCCCAGAACAAAAAACCAGGATGGGCCTTAGCCGTCAGATGAAGGGTCTCCCCTAATTTGAACTTATCGGTCGTAGGCTTCACCACGGCCCCATTGCACGTCACGGTACCGCCGAGCCACGAATCGGCCGTGACCATGACCTCGGGCTTTGAGTCGGTAAAGATCGCGGTATAGGTATCGCTCTTGGTGACCTTAACGACCAGCTCGGCAGATTCGTACTCCTTACCGGAGCCGTCCTTCCAATGGTCAAAACGATATCCGTCGTTGGCCTTCGCCTTGAGGATCACCGTATCGCCATATCCGCAGGTAACAGAAGACGCCCCCGGGTGACCCTCGATCTCAACGGTACCGCGCTCCACAAAGGTCTTTTTTGCCTTCGCCGTCACGGTATACGTGTTTTCCTCAAACACCGCACGCACCGTGCATTCCACGTCCTCGGGATAGAACTCAAGGTAGCTGGGGTCGGTGCCCAAAAGCAGGTCCGTCTTGGCGTCGTACCAGCCCTTAAAGGTAAATTGTTTGCTCGCCTCGGCCGTGAGTTCAATGCTCAGCGTGGCAGGCTCGCCCTTCATGCAGTAGCCCTCGCCGTGCACCATATATTTGCCCGCCATGGCCGCAGCCGGCTCAACCACCACGTCCACCTTGCAGGCACGCGTAAACTTTGCCTGGATCACGCAGTCGGTAATGGGCTCAAAGGTATAGGAGCGCTCGCTCGAAACCAGCGTCGAGGTGGCATCCGAGCCGCCGTTGCTCAAATACCAGCCGTCAAAGATATAGCCCTCAGATGGCGTGGCCTCCGCGGTCGCGTGCTCGCCTTCGGGAACCTCGAGCACCATGCCGGCAGTCTCGCCGCGCTTCAGCGTAACGGTACCGCCCTCGAGCGGGTCAGCCTCGGCACGCACAGTATGTGCATCCCTGCCGTCCATTACAGCCTCAATTCGGGCATTCCCGTTAACGCGGTATTCGCAAACTTCCTGCTTGTTGGCAATCGTGATGCCCTGCGCATCGGTTTCTCGCCACTCTACAAACCGGTACGTTTTCTCTGGATTGTCGGGGCGCACCTTGGGCCGCATCGTAAACGTGAGAATGTCGCCATCCTTCGCGCGAACCTTGCCATCCACGACCGGCACACCATCGCACAGAACCTCGGCGCTGTCGAAGGGATCGGTATTCACCAGGATGGTCTTATCCGCCTTGCGGAAGCGCGCAACCAGATGGCGGTCGACCTCGGCCTTGAAGATATACGTGCGCTCGGACGAAGCCTCGATGCCGTCCTCAAACCATCCCACAAAGGCATAGTCGGGACCCTCGCTCGCGGTGACCATAGCCTGATCGCCACGGGTGATGCTCTGCTTTACAGGGCTTGCGGTGCAGCCCGTCGAAAAATCGGCCTGAATGCCATCGGCTTCGGCAACCGCCGTAACCTCGACTTTTTTCTCAAAGACGGCCGTCATCTTTACAACCTCGGGCTTCAGGTCCGTGATCGTCATCGTCTTGAGAGGAGATGTCGAGACCTCGACGCCGTTCTCTTTCCAACATACGAAGCGATAGCCGGGATTTGCGACAGCCTCGAGCGTGGCGACCGTCCCCTCATAGTGGATACCGCCTCCGGTAACGACGCCGCCCACCTCGGGCTGCGCGGTGGCAATTATTTCGATCTTATGGTCGCCATGAGGCTTGGGCTTCTTGTGGTCGTCGATGATGTCCTTAATCTCCTTGAGCACCTTGGTGCCCACAGCGGCAACATCCTCGATGTTGTCGGCCATACCGATCTCAATCACTGCATCGGCCGCGATGGGGTCGACGATCTCGCCCAAGCCATACATGGTAGCGAGAACGGCCGCAGCCGTAATCGCGGCGATGAGCGCGGCCTTAAGCGCCGCGAGTGACTCGTCGGGGTCAGTCGCCTCGCGGAAATGCGCGGTGTACTGCACATCCCCCTCGAGCACAAACGTGTAGGACGGACCATCGTCGCCGGTAAAGACAACGTTGCCGAGGGCATCGGTCGCGTAGTCAAACACATAGCCAGGCATTGGCACCGCCACGACCGTTACGCGCGACCCGATACCGTACAGACCGGTAGAGAGGAACTGTCCGAGCGGCTGCCCGTTCTCATCGACCCCGTCCACACTCAGCACAACGTTCGCCTGCGGAGCGCAGTAGCGCGGAGTGATCTCGATCCTAGCGTCAGTCTTGTCCTCGGACACAATCGCATCTGCCTTGTCCACCGTATAAGTAAAGTCGAGCTGATCGCTCACGGCATACGCATCATCGCCCTCGCCCAGATACCAGCCCAGGAAGAGAGCGTTATCCGTGGCGGCGGAAAGCTCAACCGTCTCGCCGGCATTGCGATAGCAGTTTTGCGCGGTAACGCTCAGGTGCGCAAAGTCCTGCGACGAGTCGGTCGTCTGCGCATCGTTGGCATGCACCGCATAGTCCTTGAGCTTAAAGCGAGCCTCCAGGGACAGGTCCTTATCTGGCGTAAACGTGCAAACCGCTTCCTTGGAGATGTACTTGCCGGACTCGGTGTCATACCAGCCCTTAAACGTGATGTTGTCATTGAGCATCCCCAAAGCACCGGCATCGAGCGTGACCTCGGCGCCCGCATCGATCGTCGTCGCGCCGGAAACATCGGGCAGCTCAACGCCGTCCATCAGTTTGTGTTCGCCTTTATCGATCGTTTGGGCATAGGAGATCTGGAACGACGTCGGCTCAGGCTTCTTAAGCTGTAGCGTGCCCTTGGTCTGGGTTTCAAAATGTGAATAGCCGTCGTCATACACGAGCTTTACGGGTTGTCCGTCCATCGACTCGTCGAAGACGTCGCCGTCACGGGGAGTTGCCGTTAGGTACTCACCCAGTTCTTCCTTTATGAGCGCCTCGTAGTCCCAAATCGATACCGAATGCGGGTAATCGAGCTCGACGCTCATGCCCTCGAGCGAAATGGTGTCCCCCGGCTCATAGGTCATGTTGTTGGGGTCGCAGGAGATCTCAACGTTCTCGAGCACCTTGCCCACCGGGACGGGCAGGCAGCCGTTGCACCTCTCCCAAACAGCTTTGGGATGCCCGTTAGCATACTTCGGAATCATCTTGGCGGGGACCATGACGGTCATGTTGTATTTGGGGAACGTGTCGGTGTTAATGAGCACCGCATGGTTGCATCCAAAGAACACGGTCTCGAGATTGGTACTGCCAAACGCCTTTTCCGGCAACTCCTCGATCTTGGAGTTATATGGCAGCGTCAGCCCGCCGCTCAAGTCGGTGCCGTAGAAGCAGGTGTGGCCAAGCGTTTGGACCGTTGTGTTGCTCTCGAGCCCTGTGGTAGCAAGGTTCGTGCAGAACCTGAACGCGCAAACGCCAATCGATGTAATGGAGGCATTCTTGTCCAGGCCGGTATCGGTCAGAGCCTTGCAGCCTTCGTAGGCTCTGTCGGGAATCGATGTGAGGCCGACAACCTTGTCGAGCCCCGTGGACACCAGCCCACTGTCGGCAAACGCGGCATAGCCCATCGAGCCAATGGCAGTAGTCTCGCTGATGTTCAGGCTCGTAAGCGACTTGCAGCCATAGAACGCCTCTTTTCCGATGGTGCCGATGGTCATACCGGAAAGGCTGATATCGGTGAGATTCGGGCAGTTATAGAAGGCGTGCAATCCGATTTTGGAAATGGAACTGTTCTCGAAGCGCACTGAGCGCAGATTGGTAGAGTCGGCGCAGAGCTGTGCGTCGACTTCATCAACCCCGTAATCGACAATCAAATTCGTTACCATTCGACCATCGACAGAGTTCTCGCGCGGGTTGTTTTCATCGATTTCTACCGTAAGATTTCCGTTTGCGTCGCACGGATACAGATAGTAGTTGGGCATGAGCTTGGCATACTCGTAGGCCGCCTGCTGCAGGTTGCCCTTGCTGTACGCGACAAGGCGCGTGTAGCCATCGTCGTACACGAGCTGTATAGGTTCTCCGTCCATCGACTCGTCGAAGACATCACCATCGCGGGGGGTCGCCGTAAGGTATTCGCCGAGTTCTTCCTTTATGAGCGCTTCGTAGTCGCTATCCATCGTCGAATGAGGATATTGAAATGTGACACTCATGCCCTCGAGCGAGATCTTTTCCCCCGGCTGATAGGCCATCTTGTCGGGATCACGCGAGATCTTTATCTTATGGCTCTAAGCTGAACGCACGGCTCGGCAGTTCCTCGATTTTGGAATAAAGGGGCAGCGTCAGCCCGCCGCTCATATTGGTCCCGGAGAAGCAACCTTCGCGGAGCGTCTTGATCGTCGTATTGCTCTCAAGTCCGGTCGTCGCAAGGCGGGAGCAGTTTTTGAACGCATTAACGCCGATTGACGTGATGGATGTGTTCCTGCCCAGACCGGTATCGGTCAGAGCGCTGCAGGCATTATAAGCGTTCTCAGAAATCGAACAGAGGCCAACGACCTTGTCGAGCCCCGTAGACCGCAGCCCGCTCCAGGCAAACGCGGCATCGCCCATCGTGCCGATGGTAGCAACGTCGTCAATATTTAGGCTCGTAAGCGATCCGCACCCAGAAAAGGCCCCTGTTCCGATACTTCCAATGGTCATACCGGAAAAGCTGATATCGGCGAGATTGGAGCACCCAGAAAAGGCGTGTAGTCCAATTGAAGAAATAGAGCTGTTCTCAAAACGCACCGAACGCAGATTGGAGGAATACTCACAAATATATCCGGGGACCCCATCCACTCCGTAATCAACGATCAGATTGGTTACCAATTTACCGTCGACAGAGCTCCCATACGGGTCGTTTCCATCAATCTCTACCGTAACGCTTCCGCCTGCATCGCACGGATACACATAGCCGTTCGGCATAAGCTTGGCATACTCATAGACCGTTGGATCCTCATACACGAGGGGATCGACTTCGCTGTCATCGGACGAGGACTCTGACGTTGCAGGCGAGCTCTTTGCAGCATCGGAATCAGTCGCAGCACTTGTGAGGTCCTGCGCTAGGCTCGTCCCGGGGGTGTCGGATGCCGCGTTGGATGAGTCGTCCTGCGTATTATTCGTTTGGTCGGAAAACGTGGACGAAGCGTTTTCGTCCGAAGGTGATGATCCATCGACCGTATCGGTATCGGAGCCCGAGTCGGTCTCTTGGGCCTCGCTCTCCACGGCGACCGCCCCGGCATCATCGGCATAGGCTGTGCTGGGCGCAAGGGGTATCGAGGTCACGACCATCGCGACCGAAAGATAGACGACTAAAACCTATAGAGGGCAGCAGTGATCCTGTTCATAGGAACCTTCCCGCAATTTGCAAAGATACAGAGTCCCAGTGTGGGCCATCATCTCACAATACCCTGTATAAGCGACAATGCGGGAAGGCTGCGCAAACGGTTTATCTAAGGGCGTAAATGGTTGGTCTAATCGCTGCTTAAATCGCGCAAAGCGTCAATCGCGATGTCGACTTCCTCGGCCGTGTTGAAGTAACCAAACGAGAAGCGAACCACGCCCTGGCGCTCGGTTCCCAGCGCACGGTGCATGAGCGGAGCGCAATGGGCACCGGGGCGCGTCGCAATCCCCCACCCTTGCATGAGCGCGTCCGAGATCTCGGCCGAGTCGATATCACCCACGTTGAGTGAGACGATCGCCGAGCGCACGGGCTGGTCAAACGCACCGTAGAGCGCAATGCCGGGGATTTCGCGAGCACCGGCGAGGAAGCGCTCTGCAAGCGAGCGCTCATGCGCCGCAATCGCCTCGACCCCGCCTTGCGCCTCGATAAAGTCGAGACCGGCAGAAAGTCCCGCGATGCCGTGGCCGTTGAGCGTGCCCGCCTCAAGACGCGTGGGCCACTCAAGTGGCTGCAGTGGGTCAAAGCTGTGCACGCCCGTGCCGCCCATGGCCCACGGAGACACGTCAATGCCCTCCGCCACGGCCAGGCCGCCGGTGCCTTGGGGTCCCATGAGCCCCTTGTGGCCGGTAAAGCACACAATGTCGAGCCCCATGGCATGCATATCGATACGCGCCGTGCCGGCAGACTGAGAGGCATCGACGATCACCAGCGCACCGGCCGCATGGGCCATGGCCGCCACGCGCGCAATGTCGACCGCGTTGCCGGTCACATTGGAAGCGTGCGTCACCACCACGGCACGCGTACCGGGCGTGACTAGCCGCTCGAGCTCGTCGTAGTCGAGCGCGCCGTTCGCGTCGCAACCCGCATGCTCAACCGTCACACCCTGCTCTGCCGCCAAGCGATTGAGCGGACGTAGCACGGAGTTGTGCTCGAGCACCGTCGTGACCACGCGGTCGCCGGGGCGCACCACGCCACAGATGGCGGTGTTGAGCGCCGCCGTAGAGTTGGGCGTAAAGCACACATGGTCCGCCCTCGGGCAACCTAAAAGGCGCGCGAGCTTGGCACGGCAACCGTGAATCGTACGAGCGGCATCGAGGGCACCCGACGTGGCGCCGCGCCCGGCATTGCCGAGCGAGCACATCGCCTGCGTCACGGCATCGATGACCGTCTGCGGCTTGTGCATGGTCGTCGCCGCGTTATCCAGGTAGATCATCGCACGACCTCCCACATATCAATCACGGTATAGCCCTCGGTGGGAACGCCCGCCGCGGCGAGTTCGCCGCGCAGCAGCTCCTCATCGGCAGGCAACGCTTTCCACGCCAGACCACAGCCGGCAGCGACCTCCCCGGGCACGGGAATCGTTCGCCCGGGAAGGCCGCGCTCGATGCACAGGGACTCGCAGCCCATGGCGGCCGCCGTGGTGGGAAACGTGATGACAAGCGCCGGGCGCTTCTCCCTCATGGCAACTCCAACCAATACGCTACGGGCGCACGACGCGCACGGCCTGCTCCATCTTCTCCACGATCACGTACATGTTGGTGACCTCGCCCACCGCAAGCTGGTCTTTAATGCCATAGTGGTCGAGGCAGGTACCACAGGTGAGAATCTCGACGCCCTGCTCAGCCAGGCCCTTCAGGTCGTCGAGCACCGGCGAGCCCTCAACGGTGAGCTTGGCGCCGCCGTTGTAGAACAGCATGGTCGCGGGCAGCTCCTCCTGCTGCGTCACGGCAAAGATAAACGCCTTCATGAGCTTGTGGCCCAGCTCGTCGTCGCCACGGCCCATGCAGTCGGTGTAGACGGAAATGACGAGCCTGCCCTTGCCGGCGCTGGCATCACAGAAGGCAGCGCCATCCTGCTCGGGATCGGCCATGGCAACGGCGCCAGAGGTCGCCACGGTCACGTGCCACTCGGCGTCAGAAACCTTCTCGACCGAGGCCGTGCAGCCTTTCTCCTGCGCCATCTTGGAGATGTTCTTGACGGCGGTCTCATTGTCGACCGAGGTCACGACGGCGCCCTCGCCATCGAGCTGCTTCAGAGCTTTGAGCGTCTTGACGACGGGCAGCGGGCAGGCATCGCCCATGGCATTGACTTCAATCTTGGTAGACATAGCAAATTCCTTTCGAAAGAGACCGCCCGGATAGACGGGCGGTCGCATAGACAGTTTTTCTTAACGCACAACGCGAACGGCAGGACCACCCGGCGCTACCTCGAACACGCGACCGATAACGGCAGCGATACGATCCTCGTTATGCAGACGGCACGCAAGCTCATCCACATCGGAAGCAGGCGCCGCGATGAGCAGGCCACCAGACGTCTGCGGATCGTACAGCGCGTCGAGCATGCCCGGCTCCAGGTCCTCGTCGGCAGCCACACGCGGGCCAAAAAAGTCCTGGTTGCGGTAGGAGCCCGCGGGGATAATGCCCAGACGCGCCATGTCGAGCACCTGGTCAAAGAGCGGCACCGCCCCCGACACAAGCTCAATCTGCACGCCCGAGCCCTCGGCCATCTCGCACGCGTGCCCGATCAGGCCAAAGCCCGTGACATCGGTGCAGCCGTGAAGCTCGAGGCCCTCGGCCAGACGAATCGGGGCCTCGTTGAGGGTGCGCATCGAGTCGAACATGGCTGCGGCCTCGTCCTGCTCGATGAGCTCGCCCTTAATGGCCGTGGTGATGATGCCAGAGCCGATCGCCTTGGTCAGCAGCAGGACATCGCCAGCGCGCGCGCCGCTGTTGGCGAGCATGCGGTCGAGCGCGACAAAGCCGCTCACAGACAAGCCGTACTTGGGCTCGTCGTCGTTGATGGTATGACCGCCCGCGATAGAGCAGCCCGCCTCGACGCACTTGTCGGCGCCGCCCGCCAGAATCTGGCCGGCAACCTCAACACCCAGGCAACTGGGTATGCAGAGCAGGTTCATGGCATGGCTCGGCCGCCCGCCCATGGCGTAGATGTCCGACAGCGAGTTTGCCGCGGCAATCTGGCCGAACAGAAACGGGTCGTCGACCATCGGCGGGAAGAAGTCGATGGACTGCACGAGACCCAGGTTATCGCCAACGCGGAAGACGCTCGCATCGTCGGAGGTATCGAACCCCACGAGCAGGTTGTCGTTATGCACATTGGGTAAGTCGCCCAGGACCTGGGCGAGGGCTCCAGGAGCCAACTTAGCGGCTCAACCAGAGGCAGCGGTCATCTGCGTGAGCTTGATGAAATCGTCAGCCATCGATCCCTCCTCTCATAGGTCAATCTTTTCCTCCCAGTATACGCATGGTGGCGCCGCGAGCGGACGGCGTATCGCAACCCCTACGCGACGCAGCAGAAGGGACAAAGGGACTGTCCCTTTGTCACATTATCGACAAACCAGATGAATTCTCTTGGCATCGAAGTGCATGCGCAGGGTCTCGTCGGCCTGCGGCAGCTCGTCGGAAGCCACGCTCACCTTGTTGACCTTCCACTGCAGACGCGTGGGCGCATCGGCACGCGGCACATCCAGCAGAACCAGGCGCTCAAAACGCGAATCGCTCACGCGGGCCACATGCAGGTCATAGCTGTTGCGACCCCGCTCGGCACGGTTGTCCACATGGAAGTAGCTCGCACGAATACCCAGGTACGCCACGTTATCGGGAACCTCACGGCCCACATTGAAGGTCATGCCCCAGTCCAGGGCTTCAACTTCCTGAAGCCCGATCTTGCGCGCGCGGCTCGTATTCTTGCAGCCCGTCAGGCGCAGCGCAGCCAAGGTTTGCGGCCGGCGGACCACGTCCTCGACGGAGCCGATCTCCTCCACATGCCCGTTATGCATCACGCAAATGCGCTCGCACAGGCGGCATGCCTCGTCAATATCGTGGCTCACGTAGAGCACAGTACGGTTACAGACGTCGAACAGGTCGAGCATGTTCTGCTCAAGCGCGCTCTTGAGATACGCGTCGAGCGCGCTCATGGGCTCGTCGAACATAAAAATGCCCGGGTGTGCCGCCACCATGCGAGCAAGCGCCACACGCTGCTGCTGGCCGCCCGAGAGGCGCGCGGGATAGCGGTCGGCAAAGTCGGCCAGTCCAAAGATACCCAGGTAGCGCTCGGCAAGTTGTCTGCGCGCTGCGGCGTCGCCTGCACCCTCAACGCCGGCGCACACGTTATCGGCCACCGTCATATTAGGAAACAGCTGATAGTTTTGAAACATCAGGGCGCTTTTCCGCTCCTGGGGCGAAAGGTTGATGCCCGTCGCCGAGTCAAAAAAGGTCACGCCGTTGACGACGATCTTGCCCTCGTCGGGTGTCTCCACGCCGGCAATGCAGCGCAACGTGCAGCTCTTGCCGCAACCCGAGGCACCCAGGAGCGCCACACGCTCCTCGCCGGCCTCAAGCTGCATGTCGAGCACAAACCCGGGATAACGTTTCTTAATATCCAAAACGAGCGACATGATTTATCGACCTCCCTGCGGTGCTACGTCATCGCGCATAAGCTCGGCCAACGCCTCGCGATCGATACGCAAGGCATCGCCGCCCGCCGGGTCGAGTGAATCGCCCTGTCCGGCGAGATCTTTGGCCTGCTTGCGCTCCGCACGGGAAAGGCCCCGCTCGCGGTACTTTTGCGAATGAGCGGTGTACATATTGATGAACAGGATGACCAGGAAACTGAACACGATCACGACGACGACCCAAAAGAGAGCCACCGACGTGTTGCCGCCCATCCACTCAAAGTAGATGGCGATGGGGATGGTCTGGGTAATGCCGGCGTAGTTGCCCGCAAAGAACAGGGTGCAGCCAAACTCGCCCATGGCACGCGCGAAGGCAAGCACCGCGCCGGCGGCGATGGAGGGCCAGCCGAGCGGCATCATGAGCTTGGCAAAGATGCGACGCTCGGACCATCCCAGGGTTCGTGCGGCGTCGAGCATCTGCGTGTCGAGACTCTCGAAGGCTCCAAGCGCCGTGCGGTAAACCAGCGGAAACGACACAACGACGGCCGAAATGACCGCCGCGGGCCACGTAAAGACAATCGAGACGCCATGCGCGATGAGCCACTGGCCCACCCCGGTCGAGCGGCCAAACAGCATGAGGAGCAGAAAGCCGCAGACCGTGGGCGGCAGCACCATAGGAATCGTAAAGACCGAATCGAGCAGGCCCTTGATGCGACTCGAGGTACCCATAGTCTTCCACGCGGCAAACAGGCCCAGTGCAAAGGAGATCACCAGGGCAAGGCCGCTCGTTTTGATGGACACCCAAAACGGGCGATAGTCGATGTCGCCCAAAAAGGAGGCCAGAGAGGTCAAGGGCCCCCGCTCATCCCGCAACACGACAGACGATGCTTCTACCATTTGAGCGCTATCAAGCCAACGCGCGCCGCCCTTGGCATCACCCGAGGCCGATGCAATCACCACATAGCGATCCCCATCCGCACCGCGCTCGTCAAAGCCATAGGTATACCCGCCGGCATCAAACGTTGTTTCCGCCGTAACATACCAAGGAAGATCAACGTCCCCTAGCTGCGCACCTCCCATGGAGTTTGCGCTGTCGAGCTCACAGACGAGGGCCTTGAGACCCGATATGCACTCGTTGTCCTGCGGATCCAATCCATACTTCTCGGCCGCCTTGGGCGATATCCACACCACAACGCGATCGGCAGCAGGCGCCACTACAAGGTCCACGTCCTCGTCAACGGGAAACCGGTAGCCCTCAGGCTGGCCCTCCATGGCACGAGCAGTCCCCTTGGCCAACCGCTCAAAACCCTCAATCCCATAGGAAAGCCCATGAGCGGTCGCAGCAACTTGGGCCCCGTCCTCAGCGACCCCAGCAAACGCAAATCCCGGCACCCAGCAAAGCGCGAAGGTCAAAGCACAGGCGACAAGCATGCTGAATCTATTAAGCACGAAAAGCTCCAAGCGAATACAAGGACGAAGTGAAACACAAAACGATGGAATTATCGCGCCAAGCCGCACTACTCGGAAAGCTCAAAGCCGTACTTAGCCCAAATCTTCTGAGCCTTCTTGTTGGACAGGCAAAAGTCGATAAACGCCTTGGCCTCGTCGGCGTGCTCGGAGCTATCGGCGACAGCACCGGGATACACGATGGGCTTGTGCGAGTCCTCGGGGCACACGAAGGCCTCCTCGATGCCGTCATAGCGGAAGATATCGGAGCTGTAGACAAAACCAGCCACGCAGTCGCCTGTGGACACATAGGCGGCGGCAGTACCAACTTTGTCGGCCAGTGCGACCTTGTCGGCAATCTCGGGAGCATACTCGCCGTCGTCACCCTCGGTACCGGTGTAGAGGCCCACGGAAGCCAGTGCCTGGTTGGCGTACTTGCCGGCAGGAACGGTCTTGGCGTCGCCGATGGCAATCTTGCCGTCCAGGTTCGCGACGTCGGCGATGGCCTCGATCTTGGTGTCGGAGCCCTCAGCACGAATGATCACAAGGTCGTTGACGAACATATCCTCACGGGTGTCGGTTTCGACGAGCTCGGCGGTCTCAGCGTCATCCATGGTGCCCTTGGAAGCGGTAATGAGCACATCGACCGTGGCGCCGGCACGCATCTGCTCGACGAGATCGCCGGAGGCCTTAAACTGCGTGTCGGCAAAGGTAGTGCCGGTCTGGTCGGTGTAGAGCTCCTGGACCTCGGGCAGGGCCTTCTCGAGAGAGTTGGCAGCGAAGACCTGAAGCTCGACAGCCTTCTTGGAAGATGCCTTAGCAGAACCGGCATCGGAGCCAGTCGGCCCAGACGTCTTGTTGCCGGAGCAGCCAGCAAGCCCAAGGCCAGCAGCGACGACAGCAGAAAGAGAGACGAATCCGCGGCGAGAAACCATATCGAACATGTTCAATCCTTTCGGACCTTGTGCCCGGGCACCTCGCCGCAGGCTTTATTCTGTAATTAGATTATACTTCGGTGCGAATAATGATTCTGAGAAATTATTCTCGTCTGAGAATATAGTTTCAGGCATGCCTACAGAATGCCGTCCCCTTCGGCGCAAATAATAGGCGGAGCAGCCGTTCAGGTCACCCCGCCGCAGGTAAACCGCTTAGTTGGTATGTCCGCCGCCCGCTGTCATTTGGGCTGCATGCTCCAGCTGGTCCGCTATGGCCTCCCAGCTTTCGCGGGCGGCCTTCGTAGAACCGGGAAAGTTTACGACAAGTGTATGACCTCGTTGCATGCAAATAGCGCGCGAGAGCATAGCGCGGTGCGTCTTGGTCATGGAGTACGCACGGATTGCCTCTGCAATACCCGGCACATCGCGCTCGCAGACGGCACGCGTCGCCTCGGGCGTCACATCGCGCATCGAAAGCCCCGTGCCGCCGCAGGTGAGCACGACATTGGCGTGGCACTCATCGGCGGCTTCCACAATGGCATCACCGATCTCGCTGACGTCGTCGCGCACAACCACATGTGAGGCGACCGTCCAGCCCTGCGCCTCGATAAGTTCCTCGAGTGCGGCTCCGGCCTCATCCTGGGCAAGATCGCGCGTGTCCGAGCACGTCACGATCGATATCTTCAGCTCCATAGCATTCCTCCTACAACACGGCATCCTCAGGCAGATCGACACGCACGACGCCCACGACGTCGCCCGACTTGAGCTCACACGGCCCTTCGTCAATACGCAGCAGACAGTTGGCCCGCTGCATCGTGCCGAGCAGCGCCGAATTCTGCGTCTTGGCCTCGGTCACCAACAGCTCACCGGTCTCGGGGTCGCGCAAAACCGTGGCGCGATCGAAGAAGCGTCGGTCCTGGCGCTTCTTCACGCCGTGCGTCAATATCGCCTGCTGCACGGGACGCGTACCCTCGGCAAAGCCGCGCATCTTGCGGATCGCGGGGCGGGCGAGCATCTCAAAGCCCACATACGCCGCCGCGGGATTGCCCGAAAGCCCCAAATACGGCTTGCCCCCAAGCAGGCCAAACGTGATGGCTTTGCCAGGACGCATCGAGATGCGGTCGAAGAGCACCTCGCCCTCGCGCTTGACCAGCGCCGTCACGTAGTCGTAATCGCCCGCAGAGGCGCCGCCGCTCGTAATGACAAAATCGCACTCCTGCACGGCACGATGCACCAGCTCGGCAATCGCCTGCTCATCATCGGGCGCAATGCCATAGAACACCGGCTCGGCGCCGGCATCGAGCGCTTCGGCCATCAACGCCGAGGAGTTGGAATCGCGAATCTGCCCGCGTGCCGGCAGCTCGCTCGGCGCGACCAGCTCCGTGCCCAGCGAGATAATGCCCACGCGCGGAGCGGCATGGACCTTCACGCTCGCGTAACCGGCGCTTGCCAGCAGGCCAGCGCCGGCCGGGGCCACAACCTCGCCGGCGCACATCACGACGTCACCGGCATGGGCCTCCTCGGCGGCAGAGCGAACGTTCTCCCCTACCTTGGCAGGCGTCGAGAAGCTCACGTGCGAGCCCTCGTTGCCGTCGCCGTCAAGCACCTCGACGATCTCGTATTTCACCACGGCATCCGCACCCTCGGGCACCGGCGCGCCCGTCATGATGCGGACGGTCTCGCCCGGGGCGATAACGCCATCGAACACATGACCTGCGGCCTCGTGCCCCACGACAGAAAGCGTCACGGGCGCATCGGTGGATGCTTTGACGAGGTCGACGGTACGCACGGCATACCCATCCATGGCGCTGTTGGCAAACGGCGAGATGTCGATATCGGCCGTGGCGTCCTCGGCCAGTGGAAGACCGGCCGCCTGCCATACCGGAATCTCGACGACATCGGTCGGAGCAACGTGCGACAGAACAATCGACTGCGCGTCCTCCAGCGGAATGAGCTTCTCTGCCATATGCACCTCTTAATGCCACGGCGCACAACAAGAGCGCCGATTCTTTATGCTTGTCTCAGTATAATCCCCCGACGCACGACCGCGACTCGGCCTGTACCCGCAAATACACCTGTCGGTTGCAAGCCGCGAAACAGAATGGATACCAACCCACCGGCTCGTCGCGTTTACCGCGTTTTATAATGCTTGCGTTGCAACCTAAAAGAGGAACGTATGGCTCATAACGACAAACCCGAAAGCGCAAACAAGGCGCAGGATCATTCCCAGCCGCTCGACTACGGCGGCTTTTTCTCCCTGAACGACGTCATCATGGCAGGTAGGCAACAGCTCACCCGCTCCGAGCATCTCTTGGCTGCCGACACGCGCCGCAACGCCCGCAACCTACTCGCGAGCGCCAAGTTGCTCATGCTCGTCGTCATCGTCTCGCTCGCCATGGGCGTTGCCGCTTGGGCGTTTTTGGCCTCGCTGAATATCGCGACCGACTATCGCGAGCACCACGCATGGGTCTACGCGTTGCTTCCCGTTGTGGGCATTGTCACCGCATGGGTGTACAAAAACCACGGTCTTGCCGCCAAACGCGGAAACAACCTGGTCATCGACTCCGCTCTGGGCACACGCCTCATCCATATGCGCATGGCCGTCCTCGCCTTCGTCTGTTCCACGCTCACGCACCTAACGGGCGGGTCGGCCGGTCGCGAGGGAGCTGCGGTGCAGATTGGTGGCACCATCGCCAGCAACATCTCGAGCCTCGCCCACCTCAAAAAGCATGACCACCACGACCTCATGCTCGCCGGTATCTCGTCGGCATTTGGCGCCGTATTCGGTTCGCCCCTTGCCGGAGCTTTCTTTGGTATGGAGATGTGCTTTATCGGCAAGATCGACTACACCGCGGGCATCTACTGCCTGGTCGCCTCATTTACCGGCTACTTTACATCACTCGCTCTGGGTACCGAGTACGAGGCGAATATCATCGCCAGAGTTCCCAACATGACACCACGGACGGTTGTCATCGTTGTTATCAGCGCCATTATCTTCGGCCTGACGGCACGCCTCTTTGCCTGGTCGGTTCGAACCGTCAAAAGCCTGTACGGTCGCTTTATCACCAATTACCTCGTCCGCGCACTCATAGGCGCACTCGTGGTTTTGGCCGCCTATGCCCTCCTCGACGCCTGGGACTACGCCGGCCTTTCCACGTGGCTTTCCGGCGCCGGATTTGCCGGCAACACCACCCTGGCGGACGCAGCCATCAAGTTGGTCGTCACAGCGCTTACCCTGGGCGCGGGCTTCCAAGGCGGCGAGGTCACGCCCCTGTTTGGCATCGGTGCGGCACTCGGTGGCTGGATCGGTTGCCTTACCGGGCTTGACCCCAGTTTTCTGGCGGCCCTCGGCATGCTCGGCGTGTTCTGCGCCGGCCTCAACGTACCCATCACCACCTGCATGATGGCCATCGACCTGTTCCACGGCACGGCCGCCGGGTTCTTTGTCATCGTGGCCTTTATCAGCTACCTAACCGGTGGACACCGCGGCGTGTACTCTGCCCAGCGCATCATCTCACCCAAGCGCCGCTCGCTTATTGTGGATGAGGGCGGTACGGTAGCGGATGCTATCGAGCGCCACAACGACCTGATAGAGTAGATGTAATAATCGCCGTGCAGCCACAATCGGGGCAATTCGACCTGAGCGCGACCGCACTGTCATGTCACACGCCGGGAGTCGCCCCATGCACGCAACTGATTTTGGTCGCACGCTCATCATCGCCAACCCAGCCGCCCAGTCGGGTGCGGCACGCGAAGTTGCCGAGCGCCTGCAACGCTTTTTGGACATGACTGCACGCGCATCCCAGTTTGACCTGGTACTGACCGAACACACGGGGCACGCCAAAGAGCTCGTCGCGCAGGCCCAGGGCTATCGCACCGTTATCGCCCTTGGCGGCGACGGCGTGATTCACGAGGTCGTCAACGGGCTTATGACGCAAAAACAGGACGCCCGCCCCGCCCTTGCCGTCCTGCCCGTGGGCTCCGGCAACGATTTTGCCCAGACGCTCGGTATCGACGATTTCTCCGGCAAGGATTTTGGCGCGCTGCTCACCTGCGAGCTGCAACGTCAGGACATCGGGCGCATTCGCTCATGGAACCCTGCGAGCGGCAACGGCGAGGCTACCGTTGAGTACTACGACCAGACGCTTTCGGTCGGCATCGATGCTGCCATCGGCCTTGGCACCACCGAGCTGCGCAAAAAGACCGGCTTGACAGGCGCGCCGCTCTACACCCTCTCGGGACTTGAGCAGTTTGGCCTGCGCTATCGCAACTACCCCATGACAGTCAGCTTTGACGGTGCGCCCGCCGAGCGCGTGAGGGCGATCATCATGGCAATTCAGCTGGGCCCCACCTATGGTTCGGGCTATCGTATCTGTCCCAACGCCGACCCGTGCGATGGCATCCTCGACGTTTGCTACGCCTGCGGCCCCGTCCCTCGCGCGATTGCCCTGCCTATGTTTCTTTCGGCCAAGGACGGCCACCATACCAAGTTGCCGCCGGTTCGCATGCGCCGCTGCTGCCATGCCGAGCTCACCCTTGAGGAGCCCGACTACCCCATCCAGGCCGACGGCGAGCCCATCGTCGCCTCGCGCATCGAGGTCGACATCCTCGCCGGCGCCCTCCAGGTCTGGCGCCCCACCCGCTAGCCACCCCTAAGTTGCGGTGAAATAGGGACTGTTTATGCAACCAAAACCGCAAAACAGTCCCTATTTCACCGCAACTTATTGAGAAGATCATTCCTCCCCACTCGGCTTGCGACGGTTGGCCTTTTTAATCGCGTTGAAGTGCTTGTCATTGAGCCTACGCTGGCGAGAGCGCTGAGGCACCTTAGTCTTTACGCGTCGGCGCGGTGGACGCCCGCGACGCTCCAGCTCAGCGCGCAGCTTACGCAGACAGCTCGCGCGATTCTGAAACTGACTACGGCTCTCGCGCGCCGTCACGACAATCCCCGTGGGCCCATGCTTCATACGCACCGCCGAGTCCGTCGTGTTCACGCCCTGCCCGCCCGGACCCGTCGCGCGAAACACCTGCACCTCGCAATCGCGCGCCAACTCCTTGACCGACATCTCGGCATAGCGCGCATATTCGCGCCATCCCATCTTGTTCTCATCCATATCAACACCTCCCCTCATACAAAAAATGTGACAAAGGGACGGTCCCTTTGTCACATCGCATACCAATCGCTTGTGTTGCGCGCTTAGGCGAAGGTGATCTCGCCGGTCTCGCAGTCCATATCGGCGATACGGGCCAGGCTCTCAACGCGGAAGCCGCGCTCGCGGAGCTTATCACCGCCGCCCTGAAAGCCCTTCTCCACCGCAATGCCAATACCGGACACCTCGGCACCCGCAGCCTCGCAGATCTTGATAAGACCCTCGAGCGCGCAGCCGTTGGCCAAGAAGTCGTCGATGATCAGGACCTTGTCGCCCTCGGACAGGAAACGCTTGCCAACGATGACCGGGTACTCCTTCTGCTTGGTAAAGGAGTAGATGGTCGTGGCATACTGCTCGCCGTCGAGGTTGATGGACTGGGCCTTCTTGGCAAAGACCACCGGCACGCCGCCAAAGTGCTGGGCTGCAATGCAAGCCATACCAATGCCCGAAGCCTCAATCGTCAGGATCTTGTTGATCTCGACATCCTTGAACAGACGGGCCCACTCGGTGCCCATGTGGTCGAACAGCTCAACGTCGCATTGGTGGTTGAGGAAGGCATCAACCTTAAGGACGTTACCGGCCTTTACGATGCCGTCATGGCGAATACGATCCTCAAGCTCCTGCATGGCGCAACCCCTTCTCGCGGCAACGATACCGCGCGATTAATAAACGTTGTTCGATAGTCTACCACGGACCGACCCCCGCCCGTCCCACAAGCCGCATCGCACCACAAACCAGTTTTTTGAGACGGCGCGAATACGTGGCAGGCAGCCTCCCAACACGCTAATGGCGGGCGCGCATCCTCACCAAACGAACCATCGAGAGGACAAAGCCCACGGCTGCCACGGCCATCAACACATAGAACACCGAACGAAAACCAAACAGGAACACATCCGGACGGCCTGCAACAAAACTGGTCACGGCCTCGCCCATCGCCACGCTCATCTGCCCATACAGGATATTCGACGCCACCGTAATGCCCACTGCCATACCCGCATAGCGCGCCAGGCTACCCAGGCTGCCAGCAAAGCCGAGCGCTTCGCGCGGAGCCGAGCCCATGTACAGCGAGTTATTGGGGCTCTGAAAAATCGACGTTCCGCACGACATAAACGCGACACAGCACACGATCACAGGGATGGAAGAGTGCTCGTCGAGCGTACTTACCGCAAAGAGACCGCACACGTACACACCCAGGCCCACCGCCGTGGGGCCCTCGCAGCCAACGCGGTCCGAAACCGTACCCGAAAGCGGGCCGATAAAGGCATTCACCATCGGCAGCGCCAAAAAGAGTAGTCCAGAGATGTCGGAACCAAAGCCGTGAGCGTCCTGAAAATAGAACGGCAGGATAAACTCGGATGCGCCAATACCAACGAACACGATGAGCATGCAAGCAAGGTTGATGGTGAAGGCCGAATTTGCAAAGCAGCGACGAGCAGCCTCAACCAGGGACATGGGGCGCTCGCCGGCCTCCGGCTTAACATGCGGTAGTGTATAGAGTCCCACGATAAACGAGATGACGCCAATGGGCAGGTTGATGAGGAAGATGCTCTCCCAGGGAAAGCTTGCCACCAGCATGCCGCCGAGCACGGGGCCGCACATCATGCCGAGGGCCACGAAGGTCGCGAGAATACCCATGGCACGACCGCGCTCGCGCGCCGGAAACGACTCGGTGATGATACCCATGTTGTTAGCCATGGCCGCCGCGCAGCCGACGCCCTGCACAATGCGTGCCAGAATAAGAACTTCGAGCGAACTCGAAAGGCCGCAAAGCAGCGAGCCGGCCGTAAAAACGATTACGCCCAGCTGGAATACGCCCACCTTGCCGCGCACGTCGCCCAAGCGGCCAAACGGCAACATAGCCACGCATGTCGCAAGCAGATACACCGAGCTCACCAGCTGAATGCGATCGAGGCCCACGCCCAGCTCCTTTTGCATCACGGGCAGCGCCACGGTCACGACGGTCGAATCCAGACACACCATAAACGTCATGATGAGCACGGTAAACAGAATCGCCCATTTGTTCTTGCCATGGGTGTCGCCCTCTAGGGCAATGCGCTCGCGGCGCAGCTGCTCTGCTGTTTTTTCCATATCCATCCTTTCGAGTGGTGCAACGCAAAAACGGGGCCCCAATCGCCTGCGAACAGTCGCGATTGGGGTCCCGCCTACGGAATCGGAACGAAAGGTCACCGAAGCTTTCTGCTGGCATCGGCGACTTATGCGAACGCTAGCCTAGCACTGCTCGAGCGCCTGCTCAAGGTCGGCAATCAGATCGGCCGTGTCCTCGAGGCCGCACGACAGGCGCACCATGTCGGCGGAGATGCCGCAGGCGATGAGCTCCTCATCGTTCATCTGGCGATGCGTAGCGTTAGCGGGATGCAGGCAGCAAGTGCGGGCGTCGGCCACATGCGTGGCGATCTGGGCGAGCTTGAGGCTCTTCATAAAGGTCTCGGCCGCCGCGCGACCACCGTTAAAGCCAAAGCTCACAACGCCGCAAGTACCGTTGGGCATGTACTTCTGAGCCAGGTCATAGTACTTATCGCCCTCCAGGCCCGGATAGCTCACGAAGCGCACCTTGGGATGGCTCTGCAGGAACTTGGCAACGGCAAAGCCGTTCTCGCAATGACGCGGCATGCGCACATGCAGGCTCTCGAGCGAGCTGTTCAAGAAGAATGCCGCCTGCGGGTTCTGCATGGGGCCGAGGTCGCGCATGAGCTGCGCGGTGGCCTTGGTAATAAAGGCGCCCTCACGGCCGAACTTCTCGGCATAGGTCACGCCGTGGTAGCTCTCGTCAGGCGTGGTGAGACCCGGGAACTTGTCCGCATGGGCCATCCAGTCAAACTGGCCGTGGTCGACAATCACGCCGCCCAGGTAGGCAGCATGTCCATCCATGTACTTGGTGGTGGAGTGCGTAACGATGTCGGCGCCCCACTCAAAGGGACGGCACATCACGGGCGTCGGGAAGGTGTTGTCGACCATCAGCGGCACGCCGTGGTCATGCGCGGCCTTGGCAAAGCGCTCAATATCGAGCACGGCAAGGGCGGGGTTGGCAATCGTCTCGCCAAAGACGAGCTTGGTATTGGGCTCAAAGGCTGCCTCCAGCTCCTCATCGGTGCAGTCGGGGGCGACAAACGTGCAAGTCACGCCCATGCGGCCCATGGTGTGGGCGAGCAGGTTATACGTACCGCCGTAGATAGCAGAGCTCGCGACCACGTGATCACCGGCACCGGCCACGTTAAAGATCGCGAGGAAGTTCGCGGCCATGCCCGAACTCGTGAGCATCGCAGCGGTGCCGCCCTCCATCTCGCAGATCTTGGCGGCGACCAGATCGCACGTGGGATTCTGCAGACGGCTGTAGAAGTAGCCCGACTCCTCCAGGTCAAACAGCTTGCCCATGTGCTCGGACGTGTCGTATTTCCACGTGGTGGACTGGTAGATGGGCACCTGGCGCGGCTCCGCATCGCCCGGATGATAGCCGCCCTGAACGCACGTGGTACCGATAGTCTGCTCGCACATATCCAACTCCCTTACTTGGGTTTTGTTTTATTCGGTTCACAATACCGCTACCCCGCACCCCTCTCAACCCATCCCGCCGATAGGTTATGGGACAAATTAATCAGGTTTATTTGTCCCAAATCTTAAGAAAGTGTTCGATGGCGAAAAACAATGAGATATGCACTGCGGTCTCGATAAGCGAATGCGCCGGCAAGGGTACCATAGGCGGGTACACCATGAACAAGGAGACAACGATGAAGCAGATCGATACCACCCAGCTCAACACTGCCGCCTGCCAGGCTCAGGCTGCCGAGTACCACGCCCGCGGCTTTAACTGCGCCCAGGCTGTCGCTTGCACGCTCGCGCCCGCTGTGGGGCTCGACCCCCAGATCGCCTTTACCCTCACCGAGGGCTTTGGCGCCGGCATGGGCGGCATGACCGAGACCTGCGGCGCCATCTCGGGCGCCGTGGCCATCATGGGCTTTGTGATGAGCGACGGTATGGAGAACCCCAAGACCAAGGGCCAGACCTACAAGCTGTCGCGCGAGATTGCCAAGCGCTTTGGCGAGAAGAACACGACGACCGTCTGCGGCACGCTCAAAGGCGTCGGATCGGACCAGGGTCCGCTCCGCAGCTGCCCCGGCTGCATCGACGACGCCGTCGACATCGCCTGCGATGTGCTAAAGCAGCTCGCCGAGTAAACGGCGACAACATAAAACGACGGCCGGCGCGCTTGGGATTCATCCAAAAGCACGCCGGCCGTCGTCGTTAGAACTCGGCAAATTCGGGAGCGCCGACCTCAATCTCCTCGCGCCCCGCCATAAGCTCGCGCATCTTAACGCAAAACGGCTCCTGCTCCCCCGCCTTAAACACCAAATGAATCGTCACGGCATCCGCGTACTCGGTATCCGAAACCTTGGCACCGGAATCCTGGGCCAAGCGAAGCACCTGCTCATACTGCGGATAGGCCACATGCACGTCAACAGGCACGACACTCGTCATCTCAACGATCTGCCCGGCCTCCTGAGCCGCGGCCACCGCCGCCTGCGTCGCCGCGGTATAGGCGCGTACCAAGCCACCGGGCCCCAACAACGTACCACCAAAATAGCGTGTCACTACGCAGCAAACATTTTTGAGCTCCGCACCGCGCAACACCTCGAGTGTCGGCATACCGCTCGTGCGGCTCGGCTCACCATCATCGCTCTGGCGCTCGCGTCCATCGACCAAAATCCACGCGGGAACATTGTGTCGAGCGTCGTAATGACGCTTGCGAACCATCTCGATAAAGGCATTCGCCTCGTCCTCGGACTCAATATGGACCAGCTGGGCAATAAACCGGCTCTTGCGGTCCACAAACTCGCCCGAAACCTCAATATTCGATTGCAGAGTAAAATAGCTGTCCAACAAAGCCCCTCAACAAAATAAAGCGCAGCAACGAACAGCTTCAATAATACGGCAAAGGCCGTACCGATTGTCAGGGTAACAAAAATGCCAAGTGGGCCTGTAAGCCGGGTTCTGTCGTGAACGGTCATTTATCTTGTCTGCACGTTACCGTGCAGCTCCACGCACGCTACCCGAACGCGGACCGGGCCGGCCCATAGCGTTCCTATTCGCGCTTGCTCCGGATGGGGCTTGCCAAGCCGCCATGTTGCCACGACGCTGGTGGTCTCTTACACCACCGTTTCAGCTTTTCCCTTTACGCCTTGCGGCGCAGGTGGGAGTCTTCTTTTCTGCGGCGCTTTCCGTCGGATCACTCCGCCCGGCCGTTAGCCGGCATCCCGCCCTCTGGAGCCCGGACTTTCCTCACGCGTACTGCAAGCAGCACATCGCGCGACCGTCTGGCCCACTCAGCAGTGCAAGAGTGTAACACACCGTTGCCGCAGGCAATGGCACAACGCAAACGCTCGACACGATAAACCAAGAACCGCCATGCGCTACAATGGTCCTGTCGATGGGCAACGTCGTCAGTCGAGACGCGACCGCGCTCCGCACCCCTCCGTCTACTCGGTGCGTTCCCGCCTCCTCCCCGAGGCGGGATGTCGGCATTTTTTCATGCACCGAAAACCTAATAGCCTGTGGACAGCTCGGACAGCATTGCGCGCGGACGGCATCGCGCACCTCAGCAGCAAATGCAAAAAGGGACCCGTCCATTACGGACGGATCCCTTAAAACAAGTGATCGTCAAACCGATTTACTCGGCGTCGGTCTCCTCGTCCTTCTTCTCGGAAGGCAGCGGGGTAACCTCGATCTCAACGCCCAGAGTCTCAGCAGCGGACTTCATGGACAGGGAGATACGACGACGGTCGAGGTCGATCTCCATGACCTTGACCTGAACCTTGTCGCCCACGTGGGTGACCTGAGAAGGCTGGTCGACGTGTTTGTTGGCCATCTCGGAGATGTGCACCAGGCCCTCGATGCCCTCGCCCAGGTCGACAAAAGCGCCGAACGGGACAAGCTTGGTCACAGTGCCCTCGACGATAGCGCCGACGGGGTACTTCTTGACCAGTGCGCGCCACGGATCCTCGGTGGTCTGCTTGAGACCCAGGGAGATGCGCTCGCGGTTGAGATCGACGTCGAGAACCTCGACCTCGACCTCCTGGCCGACCTTGACAACCTCGGAAGGATGGTTGACGTGGTTCCAAGAGAGCTCGGAGATGTGGATGAGGCCGTCGATACCGCCGAGGTCGACGAAGGCGCCGAAGTCGACGATGGAGGAAACGGTGCCCTGGAGACGCATGCCAGACTTGAGCTTGGACAGGATCTCGGAGCGCTCGGCCTTACGGGACTCCTCGAGCACGACGCGACGGGAGAGGACGACGTTGTTGCGGTTGCGGTCCATCTCGATGACGCGGGCCTCGATGCGGGTGCCCATGTAAGAGGTGAGGTCCTTGACGCGACGGAGGTCGACGAGGGAAGCGGGCAGGAAGCCACGCAGGCCGATGTCGAGGATCAGGCCGCCCTTGACAACCTCGATAACCTCGCCCTCGACGTTCTCGCCGGAGTTGAACTTCTCCTCAATGCGGTTCCAAGCACGCTCGTACTCGGCACGCTTCTTGGACAGGACCAGACGACCGTCCTTGTCCTCCTTCTGGAGAACCAGGGCCTCGATGGGATCACCGAGTGCAACGATGTCTGCAGGGTTAGCGTCCTTGCGGATGGACAGCTCGCGGACCGGGATAACGCCCTCGGACTTGAATCCGATGTCAACGAGCACCTCGTCATGCTCGATCTTAACGACAGTGCCGTTAACGAGATCGCCCTCATCAAAGTCGGTAATCGTACCGTCGATGAGGTTGTTCATCTCCTCCTCGTTGACATCGTCAAGAGAGAAAATGGACGAGTTCTGAATCTCACTCAAAGGTGGACCCCTTTCGAACTACGGGGCCCCGATTGCTAGGACCTACAGAAGGGTGCGACAAGCACACAACGTTTAGGAACACTCGGGAGCCGACAGATACTAATGTGACGCTTATGCAATCACGTTCGTATAGGTTACGGGGAAATGAGTTCGATTTCAAGCGTGAACTGCGATTTTTTACTCGTGTGGAGACTTTTTCGTAATCTTATGAACACACGTCTCCGCAACTTGACGATAACCAGCCAGGCATTCGGCTTTGGGGTAAAGTATCCGGAGCCAACGATTCTAGATCGATTTTTCGAGAAAGGTGCCCGCGTGCTCAAAGCAGTCGTTTTCGATATGGACGAAACGCTTCTTAGCATCAACCTCAACGCGTTCATCCTTCGCTATTTTAAGGATGTCTCTTCGATGCTCGCGGATATCGGGCGCCGCAGCCGCGGTGGCACGATGGCACGCCTCGGCACCATCCTGGTCGACCTCAACGCCAATCGCCGCAGCAGCACGGACAATCGCACCAATCTTGAGTTTTACCAAGAAGAGGTCGAGCGCCGATGCGGCATTTGCCTCTCGGACCCACTTATCTACGAGGCGTTTACCTACTACGACCGCGAAGTTCTTCCGTACAAGAATGACGAACTCATCAACGCCCATGCCATGCCGGGCGCACACGCCGCGCTTCAGGCCGTACAGGACGCAGGGCTGCGCTGCGCGCTCTTTACCAACCCCAGCTTTCCGCAGGGGGCCATCGAGTGCCGCATGGGTTGGGGCGACCTGGCCGACGCCCCCTTTGAGCTCGTCACGCACATGGGAAACGCCACCCGCTGCAAGCCTGATGCCACCTACTATCTAGAGCAGCTTCAGGTGATGGGGCTCGAACCGCACGAGGTCCTTATGGTGGGCAACGATCCCAAACGCGACTTCCCTAACCCCGCCTGCGGCATTCAGACTGCCTATGTAGGCCAGGGCAAGCCCAACCGAGTCACCTGGCGCGGAACCATGGAAGGCTTCGCCCGCGACTTTAACGCCGTAGTAGAAGCCTTCTACGAACACCAAGTAGCCGACGAACTGTCCTAGCACACTTGGGTTTTGCCGATCATGATGTTGAGGATCTCGACGTCGGTATCTTTCATGCCCACACGGCCTACGTAGCCCATACTGGCGATTGTCTGCTCAACGGTATCTTGGATCAGGCCCTCGCCGGCGCGGAAGCCGCGACCCTGCATGGCCATATCATGGCCCAGAATCGCTGCATCGACGGCAGCCGAGATCTTGGCGGCACAGCTCGCCTTGGCGCCATCGCACACGATGCCGCCCACATTGCCGAGCGTATTGGAGACCGTCGCACCGATTTGCTCGCGCGTGCCACCGCACAGCCAGGTAATCGCGGCACCGGCACCGCACGCAGCGCAAATAGCGCCGCAAAACGCCGAGAGCGCGCCAATGTAGCTCTTGATATGCACGGCAATGAGATCGGACAGCATCACGGCACGCACCAGGCGCTCGTGGTCGCAGCGCAGGTACTCGGCATACTCCATGACGGGCAGTGCGCAGGTAATGCCCTGATTGCCCGAGCCGCACACAATGGCGACCGGCAGCGCGCAACCGTTCATGCGGGCGTCGGACCCGGCGGCCGCACGGGCACGGGCACGGCAGGCGACGTCATCGGCACGAGCACCCAGCAGCGTACGACCCACCTCGGCGCCCCAAGCGTGCGCAAGGCCCTCGGCACTGATTGCGCCATTCAGCTCAATCTGACGCTCAACGGCAGCGCGGGCGCCCTCAATGTCACCGTCCTCGATAAAGTCGATGATGGAATCAATGGACATGGGCGTATCGGCGTTATCTGCCGCACGCTCGGCCACCACGCGCTCGGCGCAGGCGGCGCACTCCCCCGCCGACTTGCCGCATACCGGAATACCATCGAGCGTATGGCACGTGACATTAGTGTGGTGATCGGTAATCTCGACGACCGCGGTATGGCCCCCGGCCGTCGCAGTCACCTTGATGTAGAGGTTGGGCACACCCTCGACAAGCGACACATCGCAGTAGCCGGCGTCGGCGAGGAGCTCGGCCACGCGAGCGCGGTCTTCATCGTTAACGCTCTCGAGCACCTCGAGCGCGCTCTTAGCGTCGCCGCCCACGGCACCCAGCACGGCCGCGGCTTCAATACCGTGCATACCGCCCGAGTTGGGCACGGTCACGCTCTTAACGTTCTTGATAATGTTGCCCGAGCAGGCAACATCCATATGATCGGGTTCGCAGCCGAGCGTCTGGCTCGCCAGCGCCGCTGCATAGGCAACGGCAATGGGCTCGGTGCAGCCGAGTGCACAGACAAGCTCGCGGTTCAAAACATCGCAAAACGCGGCATCACGGATGGAATCGGTAGGCATAGGTATCTCCTGCTTGCATAACGGGCTGGACTCTCAAAAAAGTTGGCTCCTTTATTTGATAACAATGCATCAAAAACCGCAACCACGGTTCCGGCGGACGGCGCTCAAGCACAAATTGGCGGCATTATTCATGAGAGGCCGGTCTTGTTGCCTGCTAAAGCGTTTGACCAAAAAACGCCCGAGCGTTTACGCAAAAGTCGCGCTATCATGCAGTCGAACGCGGTAAACACCTTTAGCATTTGCGCCGCACAGACCAGAGAGGAACCATCCATGAAGATCGGTATCGGTAACGACCACGCCGCCGTCGAGCTCAAGAACATCATTTCCGAACACCTGAAGGAGCGCGGCTGCGAGGTCGTGAACTTTGGCACCGACACCTCCGAGAGCTTCGACTACCCCATCGCCGGTTACAAAGTGGGCAAGGCCGTTGCCAACGGCGACGTTGACCTGGGTATCCTGATCTGCGGCACCGGCGTCGGGATCAGCCTGGCTGCCAACAAGGTCGAGGGCGTACGCGCCGTCGTGTGCTCCGAGCCCTTCAGCGCCAAGCTCTCGCGCATGCACAACAACACCAACGTGCTCGCCTTTGGCGCCCGCGTCGTTGGCTCCGAGCTCGCCAAGATGATCGTCGACGAGTGGCTCGACGCCGAGTTTGAGGGCGGCCGTCACGAGCGTCGCGTTAACCTCCTCAACGAGATCGACCAGACCCGCGGTCTCAAGGTCGTCGACGAGGCCTAAAGACTTACAACGCCATACGCTAGCGACAGCCCCCGCCTGGAATGCACGCACATTCCAGGCGGGGGCTCTTTAGTAGATTTCTAGGCATGTCCCAAAAATCTACTGGAATATAAAAGGGCGCCGCGGATGGAGTTCCGCGGCGCCCAAGCCACACGCTAACAGCTTTAAGGAGTCAAAGCTGGTTTAGCCAAAGAAGCGCTTGATCTCGATCTCGGCGTTCTCCAGGCAGTCGGAGCCGTGAATCACGTTGGCGTTGACATCGACGGCGAAGTCGCCGCGGATGGTGCCAGGAGCAGCATCAAGCGGGTTGGTAGCGCCCATAAGGGTGCGCATCTTGGAGACAGCGGAGAGACCGGAAACGACCATCTTGACGACCGGACCGCTCGTCATAAAGTCGCAGAGACCGCCAAAGAAGGGCTTGTCGGCCAGATGGGCGTAGTGCTCCTCGACGGTAGCGCGCTCGAGCGTGGTCATCTCCATGCGCTCGATGACAAGGCCGCTACGCTCAATACGAGCAACGATCTCGCCGATCTTGCGATCGCGCACGGCGTCGGGCTTAATCATGATGAAGGTCTTCTCGATAGCCATAAGGTAGCCTTTCAAGTAGGTTCGCGCGTGCCCAAGTCCCATTCCGGCACCCGCCTGGACTGCATCGTAACAGAGTTTTAGCTGCAGTTAAACAAAAAGCTGTTTATTGAAACGCTGCAATTTATTAAAGCGCTCCATATGTGTCACTTCTGTTTCGAAGCCCGATTAGAGTACCATCCGACCGCTCATCAACCACATCGAACAGAGCGGGCGGTCGGTTGCCACCCGCGAACGTACCCCCTTCACAACCTGCCCAAAGGTCCTACAGAAGTTCTCGACAAGCCCCTCCCCCATAGCAGCAAAATAGGGGCGCCCGCATCAGCAGACGCCCGTAAAGCAAAAACGATTTATCAATAAATGGACAATACGTCTTCAGCCAAACCTTTACTTTGCCCCGTGACCCATCTCGACAACCTTGGTTAGCGATCCAAACACGCCTTCGTCGGCCACGAGCTGCGCCTCGGCACGCTGCAGCTGCACGGCAACGGCGGCAGGGGCGGTACCGCCCTCGGTCGTGCGTGCGGCGACAATCGACGGGATGTCGAGCGCCTCGGTAATGTCGCGCTCAAAGAGCGGGCTTGCCTCCTGGAACACCTCAAACGGCAGGTCCTCAAGATTGCAGCCGTGCTTCTCACACATCAGGACCAGATGGCCCACCACGGCATGTGCCTCACGGAACGGCAGACCACGCTTAGCCAGGTAATCGGCAACATCGGTGGCGGCAAGATGCCCCACGCCGCACTCGCGCGCCATGGCATCCTCGTTGACGGTCCAGGTCGAAATCATTCCGGCCATAACGGACAGGCACTGCATGAGCGTGTGAGCGGTATCGAGCGCGCCCTCCTTGTCCTCCTGCAAGTCCTTGTTATAAGCGAGCGGCAGGCCCTTCATGGTTACCAGCAGCTGCACCAGGTTGCCGTACACGCGACCGCTCTTACCGCGGATAAGCTCGGCAAAGTCGGGATTCTTCTTCTGCGGCATGATAGACGAGCCGGTGGAGTAGGAGTCTGAAAGCGTGATAAAGCCAAATTCGGAGCTCGACCACAGCACGATCTCCTCGGAAAGACGCGACAGGTGCATCGCCATGACGGATCCGGCGTAATGCAGATCGAGCAGGAAATCACGGTCGGAAACCGCATCGAGCGAGTTGGGAATCACGCCCGCAAAGCCAAGTTCGGCAGCCGTCATCTGGCGATCGAGCGGATAGCTCGTACCGGCAAGCGCGGCAGCACCCAGCGGGCAGTTGTCGGCGGCATCAAAGGCGGCCTTCAGACGTGTAAAGTCGCGCGCGAACATCCAGGAATACGCCAGCAGATGATGTGACAGCAGCACGGGCTGAGCGTGCTGCATATGCGTGTAGCCCGGCAGAATCACCTTGTCGTACTTCTTGGCCGCATCCACCAGCACGTGGCGCAACTGCAGGTTGGCCTCCATGAGCTCCTTGGCCAACGCCTTGACGCCCAGGCGCGTATCGGTCGCCACCTGGTCGTTGCGCGAACGTCCGGTATGCAAGCGCTTGCCGGCCTCGCCGATGCGACGCGTCAGCTCGCTCTCGATGGACATATGGATGTCCTCGTCGTTGATATCGAAGGTGAAGTTGCCGGCATCGATATCCTGTTCGATTCCGGTCAGGCCCTCGGCAATCGCCTGCTCATCCTCGGCACTGATGATGCCCTGGGCCGCCAGCATCTTGGCATGCGCCTTAGAACCGGCGATATCCTGCTTATAGAGATGTTTGTCGACCGGCAGCGACGCGCCAAACTCCTGCGTGACCTCGGCCACTCCCGCCTCAAAACGACCGCCCCAAAGAGCCATGGAACCGTCCCCTTTCTCCAAATACCAAAACAAGCGCCCAAAGCAATGCGCCATGTCGCTAAAGCGATTTTTCAACCGCTAGTTTTACACAATCCCCACCGTGCGCGGGACCATGTTGCTAATTTGCAAAGAAGTGACGCACCAGGCACTTGGCGCCCAACGTCTCCCTCCGGATGTTGCCTTGCGAACCATCGATCCAGGCCTTTAGGCTCATAGGAACGTCCTCGACCTTTGCAGCATCGAACTCGGGCGCGAGGGCAAGTAAGGCATGCGCGATAGCGTTGAACATAATGGATACTCCTCATATATATAGGCACAGAGCCGCCAAATTGATAGAAGGAGCCCCGCCGGACAACCCCGGCGGGGCTCGGACTCAGCCGCAGGCGCGGCGTCATATATGCGGGCGGAACGTAGGGGCCACCGATGTTAAGAAGTGTCAGCAAGCATAACGAAAGGTAGGGACCCCGTGCGCCCGTTTTGTATCACGCGGATGGGCCGCGCGGATACCAAGGAAAGGAGGCGTTAGGCCTGGGCGGCAGCGGAGCTGGGACCCTGGACCTTTGCCCACGTCTTGAGCGACAGCGTATCGATCTCGATAAAGCCGGCGCTGGCCTTCTCGTCAAACGTGGTGTCGCGGTCGTAGGTAGCCAGACCGTAGTCATACAGGCTAAACGGGCTCTTGCGACCGACGACATGGCAGTTGCCCTTAAAGAACTTCAGACGGACGGTACCGGTCACGAACTTCTGGGTATCGGCCATAAAGGCATCGAGCGCGTTCTTGAGCGGGCTGTACCACTGGCCGTTGTACACGGCGGTGGCCCAATCCTGCTCGAGCTTGATCTTGGTCTTGAGCAGGTCGCCCTCGACGCAAATGTCCTCAAGTGCCTTGTGGGCGGTGATGAGCGTCAGGGCGCCGGGAACCTCATAGCACTCACGGCTCTTGAGGCCCACCAGACGATCCTCGACCAGGTCGAGACGGCCAAAGCCGTTGTCACCAGAGATCTTGTTGAGGGCGATGACGATCTCGGAGAGCTTCATCTTCTTGCCGTCGACGGCGACGGGCTTGCCGGCCTCAAACTCAATCTCGGTATACGTCGGGGTGTCGGGCGCGTCCTCGGGGTTCTTGGTCATAACCCAGGCGTCATCGAGCGGCTCGTTCCAGGGATCCTCCAGGTGACCGCACTCAATGGCGCGACCCCACAGGTTGTCGTCGATGGAGTAGGGGTTGTCGTTGGCACCCTCGGGAACCGGCACGTTGTGGGCATGTGCGTAGGCGACCTCGTCGGGACGGCACTTCAGGTCCCACTCGCGAACCGGGGCGATAACCTTGAGCTCGGGGTCGAGGGCCTTGACGGCAGCCTCAAAACGAACCTGGTCGTTACCCTTGCCGGTGCAGCCGTGAGCGACGTAGGTCGCGCCAAACTCGTGAGCGACCTCGACAAGCTTCTTGGCGAGCAACGGGCGGGACAGGGCGGAGAGCAGCGGATACTTGTTCTCGTACATAGAGTTTGCGGCGATAGCCTTAGTCAGGAACTCATCGGAGAACTCGTCGCGCAGATCGAGCACCTGGCAATCCAGAACGCCCAGGTCGAGGGCCTTCTGCTTCTTGGCGTCCAGACCGGTCTCCTCCTGGCCCACGTTGCCGCAGACACAAACAACATCGAGATTCTTCTCGTCCTGGAGCCACTTGACACATACGGATGTATCAAGACCACCGGAATATGCGAGAACGACTTTTTCCTTGCTCATGGCTGTTTCCTTTCGCCCTTGGTAGCTAGTTAGAACATCGGTCAGTTGCAAGTCATTTCGAGGTCAAAAACCGTGCAATATCAGGTTAAATAGCAAAAAGCAGCACAACATGCCCTAGAAACATGCGTTTATATCGTGCTAAAACCCAACGACCTCAAAATGACTCTGTTGGGGCATTTCACCCCATACGAACAGAGACGATTGTTATCGTCGTCGGGAAATTGCGCGCTGGCGTCGGATGGCATTATCTGCAGTGGTGATGATCTTTACGAACTGCATCTGCCTCTCCTTTCACCTATCGCCGGGCGCAATTCTAATATCGTAAACGGTACCTTTTCTTCGGTAAGCGGTTGTATTTCCGTCTCCGTTTTCGATGGTCGCTATATTACGCTAAAGTGCCCGCAGCACAAGCGACAAATTCAAATTTCTGAAAAGTTTTTTCATTACTTTGTGAAGCGTGGTGCAAATACGCTCCGTTCCTGCGACAATACGCTCAGTTACTGGTTGATGGTTATAACGTCTGAAACAATTTCGAAACGAAAGGCGCGCTTTTATGCAAACTTACGAATCGGACACCAATATCGGAAGCATTAAGATTCTCGCCGTCGACATGGACAAGACGCTGCTCACCGACAAGCGCGTGTTGCCGCAGGGTCTTGATGAGCGCCTGGACAAGCTCGCCGACGCAGGCATTGTATTCTGCCCCGCCAGCGGACGCCCCGCCCCCAAACTCGAGGAAATGTTCGAGAGCATTAAGAACCGCCTTGCTTTTTGTCCCGACAACGGAGCCTGCGTCATCTATCGCGGCAGCTATATCTATAAGAGCAACATCGATGTGGCGCTGTATCAGCAGGTGCTTGCTCGTGCCTCGGAGGACCCGCGCGCCGTTCCCGTCCTGTGCTGCTACGACGAGTTCTATGTGCTCGCCCGCGACCATCAATACCACGACGAGATCAGCGTCTACTACAACACGATCAACTATGTCGACACCTTTGAGGGCCTTGATATCGAGTCCAATAAGATCTCGATCTTTTTCCCCGCCTACGATGCCGAGCCCGCGTTCCGCGAGACCTATAACCCCGAGTTCTCGGACAAGCTCTACGTCACCAACGCCGGGCGCGAGTGGATCGACTTCATGAACCTAGGCGTCGACAAGGGGTCGGGCGTCGCGCACCTGTGCGACCACCTGGGCATTGATATCGCCGATGCCGCCGCCGTGGGCGATACGTACAACGACATCCCCATGCTGGAGCGCGTCGGGCATAGCTTTATCGTGGATAATGCCGAGGAGCACATGAACGCGCACGCCAAATGGCGTATTCCGAGCAACAACGACGGGGGCGTACTGACGCTCATCGACGCCATCCTGGCGGCTCGGTAACGTGGCTCGTCGGACCTGGCCGGGCGGCGCGGATTAGTTTTTCGTTCGGTCAGGTCCTGGGCTCGCTCGGAAAGCACATTAAGTGCTTTCCGGCTCGTGCGGAATCTACGAAAAACTAATCCGCGCCGCCCGGCCAGGTCCTAGGTTTACTTTCCTGCCGCCAAGATGGCGTCTTGAGTGTCTAGATACTTAGCTGAAATGATTTGAGCAGAGGGGAGCCCCTTGTTGGAAGGGGCTCCCCTCTGTTTTGGTTACTGAGGGACAAATTAATCAGTAGTGTTTGTCCCAAATCTTAAGTATGTGGGGGCTTGCGTCTTGGGCGAGCTTGCCTTACCGAGCGCTTTCCTATTTGGCGTCGGCCCAGGTTATGCCGGTGCTGGCTTCGGCGATTAGGGGGACGCGGAGGTCTACTACGTGTTCCATGACGTCGCGGACCATGGTGGTTAGGCGCTCGACTTCGTTGACGGGGCACTCAAAGTCCAGTTCGTCGTGTACCTGCAGGATCATATGGGCGGCAAAGCCTTCTTCTTCCAGGCGGCGGCTTACGCGGGCCATGGCGATCTTGATGATGTCGGCGGCGGTGCCCTGCATGGGGTGGTTCATGGCCGTACGCTCGCCAAAGCCGCGGAGTTGCGGGTTTTTGGCCTTGAGCTCGGGAATATGGCGACGACGGCCGTACATGGTCTCGGCGTAACCCGTCTGCTTGGCACGCGCCACCACGTTGTCGAGGAACGTGCGCACGCCCGGGTATGCCTCGTAGTAGCGGTCAATCATGTCGCGCGCCTCGGCCATCGAGATATGCAGCGACTGCGACAGACCGTAAGCCTGCTGACCATACACGATGCCGAAGTTCACGGCCTTGGCGCGGCTGCGCAGGTCGGGCGTCACCTCGGACACCGGCACGCCAAATACGCGCGCGGCCGTCTCGGCATGGAAGTCCTCGCCCTCGTTAAAGGCGCGCACCAGATGCTCGTCGCCCGAAAGATGCGCGAGCAGGCGCAGCTCGATCTGTGAGTAGTCCACCGCCAAAAAGACGCTGCCCTCGCCTGCCGAGAACGCCGTCTTGACGGTACGTCCCAGCTCCGAGCGCGTCGGAATGTTTTGCAGATTGGGGTCGCTCGAAGACAGACGTCCCGTCGCGGTGATGGTCTGGTTGTACGTGGTGTGCACACGCCCGTCACCACGGCGCAGCGGACCTAGCGTGTCCAGATAGGTCGACTTAATCTTGGACTTCTCACGCCAGTCCAAAATCAGGCGCACGATCTCGTGGTCGCGGGCAAGGTCGCTCAGCACCTTGGCGTTGGTCGAATAATAGCCGCGCTTGGTCTTTTTGAGGCCCTTGGTCGGAAGCCCCATAACATCAAACAGCACGTGCGAGAGCTGCATGGGGCTGCCGATGTTAAAGGTCTCGTCACCCGCCAGGTCACGAATGCTGCGCTCGACCTCAGTGATCTGGGTAGCAAGTCCCTCGGACAGACTGTGCAGGCGGTCGGGATCCACGAGCATGCCCGCGCGTTCCATCTTGGCAAGCACCGGAACGAGCGGCATCTCGATGCCATCGAACACGTTGGCGGCATTCTCGCGGACCATGCACTCGCGCAACGGCGCCACGAGCGCCAGCGTCAGGGCCGCAGTACGGGCGGCAGGCGCCGGAGCGTCCTCTCCAGCACCCTCTGCGCCGCGCGCCGCAGGCAGCGCCATCTGCAGATACGTATCGGCAAGATATGCCTCATCGAACTCGGAGCGATCGGAATCCAGCAGATAGGCAGCGACCACGGTATCGAAAATACGCGTGGAATCAGCGGACAGCGGGTCCATGAGCTCGGGCTCGGAAGAATCGATGGGCGAAAGCTCATGCAGCAGCGCCTTCGTATCCGGACTCGCCACGCGGCCCTCCATAAACAGGCGTGCAAGCACACCGTGGATTACGCCGTGGACGAAGTTGAAGCCCTCAACCTCAGCCGCCGCACCGTTGTCGCCCTCCTCGAGCGTGAACAGGCCCTTGGACGTCGCCAACCACAGCGTGCGCGTCAGTCCAAAGAGCGCGCCCTCTTCTTTGTCGTCGTCCACCACGGCGGCGACCCACTCGCTGGCATCAATCGCGCGGGAGACCTCAGCCGCAACGGAACCAAGTGCGTCAGCATCGCCGGCGGCTGCGCGAACCATCGCAGGTATCTCAAACACACTGGAAGCAGCAGCCCCGCCCTCGCCGCCGATCAGCGCCAAGAAACGGTTCTGCATGGCGGTGATACCAAGCGTACCCAGCGCCGCGGAAACCTCATCGGCAGAAAACGCCGGGAAAGACGTCGCCTCAAAGTCGAGCTCAACAGGCGCATCGGTGCGGATGGTCGCCACCTTGCGGCTCAGCAGTGCGTCGTCGATGTGCGCGCGCAGGTTTTCGCCCATCTTGCCCTTGACCTCATCGGCGTGTGCGATAACCTCGTCCAGGCTGCCGTACTGCGCGATGAGCGCGCTCGCCTTTTTGGGGCCGATGCCCGGCACGCCGGGAATGTTATCGGACGTGTCGCCCTTCAGACCATAAAAGTCGGGCACGAGCGCCGGCGTGATGCCGTGATACAGATCGTCCACGCTCTCGGGCGTCATGATCGCCACGTCGGACAGGCCCTTACGAGTCGAGACCACGTTGACGTGCTCAGTCACGAGCTGATACATATCGCGATCACCGGTCACCAGCAGCATGTCGCAGCCGGCCTCCTCACCCAAGCGCGCCATGGTTCCCAGGATATCGTCGCCTTCCCAGCCCTCGGACTGCAGAATCGGCACATTGAGCGCACCGAGCAGCTCCTTGATCATCGGAAACTGCGCGTGCAGATCGGGGTCCATGGGTGGGCGCTGCGCCTTGTACTGCGGCAGCATCTCCATACGCACGCGCGGCTTGCCCTTGTCAAACGCCACAACGACTCCATCGGGGTTAAAGGCGTCGATCATCTTGAGAAACATATTCAAAAAGCCAAAGATCGCGTTGGTGGGGCGACCGTCCGGCGCGTTCATGGTGGGCGGCACGGCGTGGAAGGCGCGGTGCATGAGCGAGTTGCCGTCGATAACGGCAAAGGTACGGCGCTTGTCAGACATATTGAATACCTCGCTTTGGGCTGGGCACGGTTTGCTCACACCAGTTTACACGCTCCCCGCCCCACGGCCACCGCACATCAGGCTTCCCCGCCGCCGCGGGCCCGCGCGTGATACGATGGCTCACGGTACATCAACCAGCACGATCGATCCGAAAGGAGCCTGCGTCATGGAGCGTCCCTGCGCATGGAAAAAGTACACGCCACAGCAAATCGAGGAGCTCGAGGAGCTTTGCCGCGGCTATAAGCAGTTTTTGAGTGAGAACAAGACCGAGCGCTTGTGCGTCAAGACCGGTATCAAGATGGCCGAGGAGGCGGGCTACGTCAATCTGGAGACCGTGATCGCCGAGGGCCGCGCGCTCAAGGCCGGCGACAAGGTGTACGCCGCCAACCACGGCAAGGACCTCATGCTCGTCAACCTGGGCACCGCCCCGCTCGAGCAGGGCTTTAACATCCTGGGCGCTCACGTGGACTCGCCGCGCCTGGACCTCAAGCAGAACCCCGCCTTCGAGGCCGGCGACATGGCCTACCTCGACACGCACTACTATGGCGGCGTCAAGAGCTACCACTGGGTGGCCTCCCCGCTCGCACTCGTAGGCGTCATCTGCAAAAAGGACGGCACCACCGTCGACATCAACATCGGCGACAAGGCAGACGACCCGGTCTTTACCATCTCCGACTTGCTGATCCACCTCTCGAGCGAGCAGATGGCCAAGCCCGCCAAGGACGCCGTCGACGCCGAGATCCTCGACGTGATCGTGGGCGGCCGTCCCGTCAAGTTTGATGAGGACGACAAGGACGCCCCCAAGGAGCCCGTCAAGCAGATGTTCCTGGACATCCTCAAGGAGCAGTATGACGTCGAGGAGGAGGACTTCCTCTCCGCCGAGATCGAGGTCGTGCCCGCCGGCCCGGCCCGCGACATGGGCCTCGACCGCTCCATGATTTTGGGCTATGGCCACGACGACCGTGTCTGCGCCTATCCGTCCATGCTCGCCCAGATCGACGTCGCCAACGTGGAGCGCACGAGCATCACACTCATCGTCGACAAGGAGGAGATTGGCTCCGTAGGCGCCACCGGCATGACGAGCCGCTTCTTCGAGAACACCGTCGCCGAGATCATGACGCTCGCCGGCGAGGACAGCCCGCTGGCCCTGCGCCGCGCACTCGCCCACAGCCGCATGCTCTCCTCTGACGTGTCCGCCGGCTTCGACCCGGGCTACGCCGGCAAGTTCGAAACCAAGAACGCAGCCTTTATGGGTCGCGGCCTGTGCTTTAACAAGTACACGGGCAGCCGCGGCAAGGGCGGCTCTAACGACGCCGACGCCGAGTATGTGGCCCTCATCCGCGACATCATGGACGAGGCCGGCGTGGACTTCCAGACCTGCGAGCTCGGTCGCGTCAACGCGGGCGGCGGCGGCACCATCGCCTACATCATGGCCAAGTACGGCATGAACGTCATCGACTCCGGCGTTGCCGTCCTGTCCATGCATGCCCTGTGGGAGGTCGCCAACAAGGCCGACATCTACGAGGCCTACCGCGGCTACAAGGCCTTCCTCGAGCGCGCGTAACCAGCCCCTTCATCAGTTGCGGTGAAATACGGACTAAACTGGCCCATAAACGGCCAAAACAGACCGTATTCCACCGCAACTTCCTTTTTGGCAGAGGAGAGTCCATGCTGCAGGTCATCATTTCGCCCGCCAAGCAGATGCGCGCGGCCCAAGATGCTTTTGAAGTCCTGGGCATTCCACCTTTTGCGCACGAGACGGCTCGCCTCCACCGCGCACTGCTAGATATCGAACGAAATGAAGGCAGCGGCGGCCTGCAGGCGCTATGGAACGTGAGTGACAAACTGCTGGGGCCTTGCCTCAACACCCTGCATGAGTTCGGGCCCATCTTGGGAAACGGCGATCTCGACAATCCCGCACTCGCCCGTCACCTCTCCCCTGCCGTCATGTCCTATCACGGCATTCAATACCAGAGCATGGCGCCCGAGGTGATGGATTCCGCGCAGCTCGCATGGCTGCAAGACCATCTGTGGATCCTCTCGGGCCTCTACGGGTGCGTTCGCCCCTTTCATGCCGTCGAACCGTATCGGCTGGAAATGGGCGCGAAGCTCGCCGTTGACGATGCCCGAGACCTCTACGCGTTTTGGAGCGACAAGCTCGCGCGGGTTATCGCCCCGGCAGGCTCAAACACCACGATCGTCAACCTCGCCAGCGTAGAGTATGCCAAAGCCGTTCTGCCCCATCTCGCGGGCGGCGCCACGGCCGTCACATGCCTCTTTGGCGAGGGTATCCGCAACGGGAAGCCCATCCAACGGTCGACCGCCAGCAAAAAGGCGCGCGGCTCCATGGTGCGGTGGATGGCAGAAAACAAGCTCGAGGATGTAAGCGAACTTACCGCATTCAACATCGGCTATCGGCACATCCCCGAGCTTTCAGACAAAAACACCCTGGTATTCATGAACGCGCAGGCACAATAGGCCCGCCGTTTCCAAACACTCCGTTACTCCGCCAAGGCATCGGCCTTTGCAATCTCGCTCGTCGAGCCATCTTGGTAGGTAATCTTAACGTGCTCTACCTCGGACACCGCAACACCCGATGGGGGCTCCAAGCGCCATTCCGTCAGCGCGATATCCATAGTCGTAGGCACGTCGCCCTGATTCTTGAGCTTCACCGTCAGCGTTTTGAGCGCCGCATCATACGTCACGCGTTCGATTTCCTCACCAGGAATAGACCCACCGCTCAGCTGAAGCTGGACAAATCCATCGCGCGAATACCAATAGTCGCCCGGCGCGGCAACGGTATTGCCGCCCGCGACCTTCACCGTCATTATCGGCAGGCTATCATCGGCCTCGAACTCCCATGCAGCGCCGCCGCGACCACCAAACGTCCAGATACAAACGGCAATCACCAGCACGGCAAGCACCGCAAAACCAATCGCGACAAGGCCATGGTGCGCACGGCTTTCCTCGGCCGATACATCCCATTGCGTCTCTCGATATAGATGCTTGTCTTCCATGTTCGCCTCCCCATGGGCATGCTGATCGCGTCAATCGTACCCATTCAGGCTATACTTGAGCCCATTACATAAACGGGGAGCTTGCAGGACAAGACGGCAGGCTGAGATTGGGCGCGCCCGCCCTGACCCGCAAACCTGATATGGGTAATGCCAACGAAGGGAGCCGTGCCAATGAGCACACAGACCGAGCCCAAGCTCGTCACGCAAATCGACTTCGCCCGCGCCGGGCAGATCACGCCGCAGATGAAGGAAGTCGCCGAGCGCGAGCATCGCGACCCCGAGTACATCCGCGAGCGCGTGGCCGACGGCCGCATCGCCATTCCCGCCAACATCGTGCACATCAAAAAAGGCATGCGCGCCTTTGGTGTCGGCGAGGGCCTGTCTACTAAGGTCAACGTCAACCTGGGCATCTCGGGCGATAAAGCCGATGCCGCCGAGGAATGGAAGAAGGTCAAGATCGCCGAGGACTTTGGCGCCGACGCCATCATGGACCTTTCCAACTCGGGCAAGACGCGCCAGTTCCGCCAGCAGCTCATCGACGAGACGCCGCTCATGGTGGGCACCGTCCCCATGTACGACGCCATCGGCTACATGGAAAAGCCGCTGGTCAAGCTTACCAAGGATGACCTGTTCGAGGTCGTGCGCGCGCACGCCGAGGACGGCGTGGACTTTATGACCATCCACTGCGGCATCAACAAGTCGGTCACCAAGACCTTTAAGGAGACCGGCCGCTTGATGAACATCGTGAGCCGCGGCGGCTCGCTGCTGTTTGGCTGGATGGAGGTCACCGGCAACGAAAACCCCTTCTACGAGTACTTTGACGAGCTGCTCGAGATCTGCCACGAGTACGACGTGACGATTTCGCTCGGCGACTCCTGCCGCCCGGGCTGCCTCTACGACTCCAACGACGCCACCGAGACCGCTGAGATGATCGAGCTGGGCAAGCTGTGCAAGCGCGCTTGGGCTGCCGGCGTCCAGGTCATGGTCGAGGGTCCGGGTCACATGGCGCTCGACGAGATCGCCGCCAACATGAAACTGCAGAAGCGCCTGTGCCACAATGCCCCGTTCTATGTGCTCGGGCCGCTGGTGACCGATATCGGCGTGGGTTACGACCACATCACCGCTGCCATCGGCGGCGCCATCTCCGCCAGCTCCGGTGCCGACTTCCTGTGCTACGTGACGCCGGCCGAGCACCTGTGCCTGCCCAACGCCCAGGACGTGCTCGATGGCCTCATGGCCACTAAGATTGCCGCGCACGCCGCCGATATCGCCAAGAAGGTGCCGCACGCCCGCGACATGGACGACAAGATGGGCCAGGCACGCCGCAAGCTCGACTGGGATGCCATGTGGAAGTGTGCTCTCGACCCGGTCACCGGCAAGAAACGCTACGAAGAATCCCCCGCCGCCACCGAGGGCACCTGCACCATGTGCGGCAAGATGTGCGCCGTCCGCACCGTTAACAAGGTGTTCGAAGGCACGACGATCGACCTCGGCATGGAGGACTAACTCGTCACCGGAGCCACAATCGGTAACATGGTGTTCGTCAATTGTTGACGTGTGAACATTTGCTTACATTTGCGTAAAGATTGCATCGCCCGCCCGGGTTCGACATAGAGTCGGCCCGGGCATCTTTATAATGCTGGCTTAAAGACCCATTTGATTCCGACCGAACAAGGGAGCAAACATGGATCGCAGTAAGGTACCTGCCGTCCTGTCCATCGCAGGATCCGATTCCAGCGGTGGCGCCGGCATTCAGGCCGACATCAAGACCATCACGGCGCACCGCCTGTATGCCGAGACGGCCATCACCGCCATCACCGCACAAAACACGCTCGGTGTCACCGCCGTGCAGAATATCTCCCCTGATATCGTCGCTGCGCAGATCGACGCCGTATTTGACGATATCCGCCCCAGCGCCGTCAAGATCGGCATGGTTTCCTCTGCCGAGATTATCGAGGTTATCGCCGACCGCCTGAGCGCCTGGAACGCGACAAACGTGGTCGTCGACCCCGTCATGGTAGCCACCTCGGGCGCACGGCTGATTGCCGAAGATGCCGCCGAGGCGCTCACCCGCCGCCTGTTCCCACTAGCAACCGTCATCACGCCCAATATTCCCGAGGCCATGGCCCTGCTTGACTACGAGGTCGACTCCGAGCGCACACAGCAAAATGCTGCCATGCTCCTCACCCGCCGCTTTGGTTGCGCATCCCTCGTTAAGGGTGGGCATCTTGTCAACGAGGCCAACGATGTATTGGCCGAACCCGCGCCACTCGATGACGAGGGCAACCATCTGGGCGATCCGCTCACCACGTGGTTCCGCCACAAGCGCATCGAGACCGGCAACACACACGGCACCGGCTGCACGCTTTCGTCCGCCATCGCCTGCGCGCTGGCCCAGGGCATGGATCTTGCCGATGCTGTCAACGCCGGCAAGGCATACCTGACAGGCGCTCTGGCCGCCGGCCTGAACATGGGCAAAGGCTCCGGCCCTGTCAACCACATGTGGCAGTACTAAATAGCCAGTAACCTGCCAAAAAGAGACAGGCCACCTTGCACCAAAAACCGTCGCAACATTCGATGAAAATCGTGCAAACGCGAAAAATCATTAAATGTTGCGACGGTTTGATTTTAGATAGCGGTCGAGCAAAGGGCCGGGGCGTCTAGTCGTCGGCGAGTTGAATTCCCAACAAACCCGAGAGCGCCAGTGCCTGCTCGGCATTGACCGTCAGGCCCCGCAGCTCACGGTAGTCGCCCGAGATGACAGGGGCCGCGAACGCGCATCGCGATACATCCACGCCGGAAAGCGGCGTCTTGAACACATCGATTCGCGTCAGGTCGCAGCCGTCCAAGCGCAATTGCCCCAGCTTTGCCCCCTGGAGTGCGGCCTCGGTCAAACGCGTGTCATGCGCAGCCATGGGGCCAATGCGTCCCTCCGAAAGGTTCGCATAGCTCAAATCGCACGATGTAAACGACACGCTCGGCAGACGCGCCCTGAGCAAGTTGAGCCCCGGCGCCGAGCAGTCAACGAAGTCGCAGCGGTTGAGCCAGCAGCCTTCCATGTTGCAGCGGATAAAGCGGCAACCGCGAAACACCACGTCGCGAAACGTCGAGCCGCTCCAGTCAACGCTATCGAACTCGCAAGATCGGAACACGACGCCATCGAAGGTCGCGCCGTTCGCCACGTCGCAGGCAAGATCCAAATCCTCAAAAGCGGTATTGGAGACGAGCTCATCGCCCTCGACAAAGAGGTCGATGAGCTCATCCATGCCCATATGGCAACCAATCCGTTCGTTTACCCGGGCAAAACCACCGCAAAGGCGCCCGTCCCCTTTGCGGTGGCTTGGGGTCGCGCTACTCACCGAGCATCTCTTGGAGCTTGGCTGCCACGGCATGTCCCAAGCTCTCGTGGCTTTCGGGCATCATATGCAGATAGTCGATATCGCCCGGCTCGGCAAACTCGGCGGCATTCAAAAAGTCGCAGCCAAACTGCTCGGCCACGTGCGCATAGTACTCGCCAAAATGTTCAGATGCCTCGACGGAACGCTCGTCAAAATCGGTCATATATACATCGGCGATCTGCGGCTTGATCTTGATAGGAGCCATCAGCAGGATGCGCGGGCAAGGCGCAGCGTCGGTCCACGGAAACGCGCGGACGGCGCGAATCAGCGCCATGGCGCCACGGGCGATATCGGAAGCTGTCACGTTAAAGACCGTCTTACAGTCGTTGGTGCCCAGCATGATCACAATGGCGTCCAGCGGCTTATGAGCCTCGAGCAGCATCGGCAGCGCGCGGATGCCGTTAAGATTGGTGTCCAGATGGCACATATCGTCGCGTACCGTCGTGCGGCCGTTGAGGCCTTCTTCAATTACATGCCAGCCCTCGCCTAAGTCACGTTGGGCCACGCCGCACCAGCGCACATCCTGCGCATAGCGCACCGCGGTGCCATCGCGCATACCAGCCGGATCATAGCCATAGGTGTTGCTGTCACCAAAGCACAGAACGTTTTTCATCATAAGCTCCCCACTCAATAAAAAGCCGACGGGAGCAGCCCCCGTCGGCTCGGTATATCGCATCACGCGCACCGTTTACAGGTACTTGCGCCAGTCGTCGTCATCCTCGTCATCCTCGGCAGCGGCCTGAGCCTGCTCGGCGGCACGGGCGGCTGCGGCGCGGGCGGCAACCTGGGCATAGGGCTCCTCGTTGCGCTCGGGGAAGTTTGCCAGCACGTGCTCGAACTTGGCAAAATCCTCATCCCAGCGCGTAGAAGGCACGGCAAAGAAGACTTGCTTGACCTTAAAGTCGCCCGACGCGAGCTCCTTGCGAAAGAGCTCGGCCACGGCCTCTGCGTCAAAGCCGTTGTTGTCGCAGCCCCAAGCGCCCAGCACGAGCTTCTCGCGACCTAGCTCGTCGCAGATGGCAAGCACAAAGCGAATGCGATCGCGCAGGGCGTCCAGCAGGGCATCGTCACCCACGCGATACTCCTGGCGAGCGCGCTTGACGTTGGGCGCGGCGGCAACGATTACGTCGGCATACGCATGCACGTGGTTGCGGTCGAAGCGTACCGCAGGCACCACCAGCGCACGGTTTCGGTAAAGCTCGCAGTTGATGTTGCGGCGACGGTTCTCGCCGTACCACTTACGCTGCTTATCGAGAACGTTGTACAGATACGAATCGGCGCACAGCGTGGCCTCCTGGCCCAGATAACCCTGAATATAGCCACCGCCCGGGTTAGTGAACGAGGCAAAGGCGAGCACGGCCATGTCGCAGAACTGCGCATAGCCACGACCGTTGTCCAGGATGGCCTGCGTGGCGGAGGCATCGAGCACGGTAACCTCGGGCAGAACCGGAGCGGGCTCCTCTGCAGGCGCGGACTCAGCTTCAGCGATTTCCTCGGCAGGCTCCTCGACGGGCTCGAGCGCTGCCTCGACCTCGGCAGCCTCCGCGCCCTCGACGTCCTCGGCAACCTGTTCTTCGGCGGCCACAGCACTCTGAACCTTGGCCTTCATCGCCGCGACAAAGCCGGCAGGCATACCGTCAAACTCGCGAACATCGGCAAGCGAACGCTCGATATCCTTGGCACACGCTTCGGACACAGTTGCCACGTGACGCTCGGCGGCCTTGGCACGGGCCTCGCGCTTGGGATTGGGCTGACCCGCTCGGTTGGACCTGCGGTTACGGTTCCTGTTGTCGACGTCTGCCATAAGTGGTCACCTTTCCTGTCGCTGCCGCTATCGGCTTTTCCCATCCATGATACCCCGCCGCGCACAAAAAAGACGGCCCCGAAGGACCGCCTTTCGCATCGTTTTACCGTGTCCGGCAGGAAGCATCGCAATGCCGCGCTTTAATCGTGACGACCGAGGATGTTCAGAATGCGCAGGAACACGTTGATGATGTCCACGAACAGGTTGGATGCCATGAGCACGGCGTTGGGCAGCGTGGGCGGCACCGTCGTTGCCACATAGGTGTCGTAGCCGATGAAGCCGGCGAACACCACGATCACGATCAGGTCGGTGATGGACTGCGAAACGCCCATGAACATCAGCACGATCTCGACCAGAATCGTGGCAAGCAGGATGCCAAAACCAATGCCATACACACGCTGGAAGAACTTGGGGAAGGTCACGCCCAGCGCACCAAAGACAAAGGTGATGGCGGCCGTGGCGATAAAGGCGGTGTTAATGGTAGGCAGGTCGTAGTTGGCAAGACCAAACGACGCCGTCAGGCCAAAGGTGCTCGCAAAGACCACGTAGCCCACGAGTGACAGGCCCACGGACTGTTTGCTGGCAGCAGCCGACATCATGACCATGCCGACGATGGTCAAAATAAATGAGCCAAAGACCAGCGGCAAAGCGGCGCCGCTCATCATCATGCGCGCAAACGACATGGTGCTCGTAAAGTAAGCACCAGCGCCCATGGCGCAAAAGCCCAAAAAGATCAGAGCAGACATGACAAGGTTGTACGCGCGCGGCGACATCTCCTTGGCACGGCTTGCGCCGGTCTCGATGGGGCCATTCTGATAGCCCTGGATATCGTTCATAATTTCGTCCTTTCAAAAAGCACCGCGACGGCGCCGTAGCTGACAAGTTCCCTGCCATTGTACCCGAACGCCACGCGTTCTTACCTGCGGCGCTCGCTCTCGAGTGTTCGGTCGAACGCCCACACCCACCAACGCATCAGATGAGTCTGCGAGCCATCCGGTCGCTCGCGTGCTTGTTCTTCCAGATACAACTCGGTCGCGTGCCCGCCAAAACGCACCTTATAGGTTGCCGTACGAATGCCGTGAACCGTCAGGCCAAACCCAGTGGTCGAGACAATCTCGTCAATCGTAAAGCAACGACCGTCGACCCAGCAGACGGTGACCGGCACGACCTGTCCGCCCGCGAGGATGCGAGCCACGACGTCCACATACTGCTTGTGCACGCGCCGAGTTTTGCCATCTGTCTGTCGATATTCCATGCCTCCTATTATCGAACGCATGTTTGCATGTTGTAAAGCGAACAGGCTGTGGTTTTGGGGTGTTGGGGCGCGCGCACGTGTCCTCATGGTGTGTTAGCAAAAAGAACACCCACGGTCAACAGGGCTAATATTCATTTTTAGTGCCAAAAAATTCACTGCTCCCATCAGAACTCGGTAAAGAAACCCGCAGGAGGTGATACGATTTATCATGTTTCTGTAACGTGCCTGCAAACTTCGAGAAAGCCCATATATGGACGTAACGTTCTCAACCTTCCTCGGCCAACTTGTGTCGAACCCAGTCCTTGCCGTCACCGTGATCCTCGCGCTCGGCGCCATCTTCGTCAATGGATGGACCGACGCACCCAACGCCATCGCGACCTGCGTCACTACGCGTTGCATGCCCGCCCGCGCCGCTATTCTCATGAGTGCCGCATTCAACTTCCTTGGCGTGCTCATCATGACGCACTTTAACGCGAGCGTCGCCAACACCATCTCCCATATTGTCGACTTTGGCGGAAACAGCACCATGGCGCTCGCCTGTCTGTGCGCGGCGCTGTTCTCCATCGTCGTCTACGGCGCCACAGCGTCGCGTTTTGGCATCCCCACCTCGCAAAGCCACAGCCTTATCGCCGGCCTGACCGGTGCCGCCATCGCCCTCGGCGGTGCGAGCAGCGTCAACGTCCACGAGTGGATGAAGGTCATCTACGGCCTGGCGCTCTCCATCGGTCTGGGCTTTGTCATGGGCTGGGTCCTGTGCAAGCTCGTCTCGATTCTTTTCGCCGCCGCCAACAGGCGACGTGCCAATGTCTTCTTTAAATACGCTCAGATCGCGAGTGCTGCGGCCATGAGCTTTATGCACGGCGCGCAGGATGGACAGAAGTTCATCGGCGTGCTCTTTTTAGGCGTGGCCTTTGCCAGCGGCCAGACGAGCGTCGGCGATGCCGGCATCCCCATCTGGATTATGCTGCTATGCTCGGCCACCATGGGCATCGGCACCAGCGTGGGCGGCGAGCGCATCATCAAGTCCGTTGGCCAGAGCATGGTCAAGCTCGAAAAGTACCAGGGCTTCTCCGCCGACCTGGCGGGCGCCGCGAACCTGCTGCTTGCCACCCTTACCGGCATCCCCGTGTCCTCCACGCACATCAAGACCTGCGCCATCATGGGCGTCGGTGCCGTCAAACGCCTCTCGGCCATCAACTTCGGCGTCGTCAAGGACATGATGTTCACCTGGTTCTTCACCTTCCCCGCCTGCGGACTCATCAGCTTTGTCATGGCCAAGCTGTTCATGATGTTCATCTAGTCAAACCGAACGTCCATCCGGACCGTAACACCTCGCCCACCCGTCTTCGCCTCGAAAGGACCCACTCATGGCAAAGAAACCCGATTCGTTCTACTTTGACAACTACGTCGCCTGCGCCGACCTCGCCGTCCAGGCCGCCGAGCTGCTTACCAAGATTTTCGAGAACTTCGATCCCGCAAAGATTCACGATATGCTCGACAAGATGCATGCGATCGAGCATGCGGCCGACAAGAAGCACCATGAGCTTGAGGACGCCCTGCTCACCGCCTTTATCACCCCGCTTGAGCGCGAGGATCTGGACCTGATGAGCTGCTCGCTCGACACCGTGCTCGACCGCATCGAGGGCGTCGTGCAGCGCGTCTACTTCACCAACATCCAGAGCATCCATCCCGATGCCATCGTCATCGCTCACAAGGTGACCGACGCCTGCTGCGCCATGAAGGACCTTATGGTCGAGCTTCCCAACTACCGCAAGTCCAAGACTCTGCGCGAACTCGTCATCCAGATCAACACCATCGAGTCCGAGGCCGACGAGCTCTATATCAACGCCATGCGTAACCTGCATGTCAACGGCAAGGACCCGCTCGAGGTCATCGCCTGGCGTGACGTGTACGCCTTCCTGGAGTACTGCGCCGACTGCTGCGAGAATGTGGCCGATGTCGTGGATTCGATTGTCATGAAGAACAGTTAATTGGGGGTACGTGTCCCGGCGGCGAAGGGCCGGCCACGGTTTGCTTTCTCACTCCGGCTGCTTTGCAGAGTCGTTCGAAAGTAAACCGTGGCCGGCCCTTCGCCTTACGTACCACCATTGGGAACTTTGGCTGATAGATTTAGCGCGATGGGGGTTTGGCTGAAGGGACCTTTGGTATCCGTTCGGACACTTTGGCCCTTGATGAGCGTTTGGCTGATTGCTGCTTTGGGTACTCTTTGGGTTACTTTTGGTTTGTTTGATTTTTAATTTTAGGAGGGCTTGTATGTCTTATTTGGATCTGGCTCGTGGTCGGTATTCTTGTCGTTCTTTTGAGGACCGTCCTGTTGAGCAGGCTGTGGTGGATGCCATTGTTGAGGCTGGGCGTATTGCTCCTTCTGCTTGTAATAATCATCCAGCCCGTGTGATGGTGCTGGATACGCCTGAGCTGTTGGAGAAGGCTGCTGCTTGTCAGCCTCGGTTTGCTCGTGATGGGTCTATCTTTGGAGCTCCGCTTGTCTTCCTTATTTGCAGCGTTACCGATGATGCTTGGGTGCGCCCGTATGACCAGATGAATTCCAGTGAAATCGATACGTCCATCGTGTGCGACCAGATGATGATGGAGGCCACCGAGCAGGGCCTGGGAACGTGCTGGGTATGCCATTTTAAGCCTGAGGTGGCACAGGAGCAGTTCAATCTGCCCAAGGGCGTCTATCCCTATCACATGCTCGTCTGTGGCTATCCCGCCGACCACATCGCCGATCCCGAGCATCGCGAGGCCCGCACTATTCCCCTCTCCAACTTCCTCCTCAAGTAGTTTTTAGACATACCTTAAAAACTACCTTTTACCACGCGCCCTTCGCCGAGTTCTGTCCTATCGCATGCAGAGCTCGGCGTTTTGTTTCCCAACCCGTATACAGCCACAAAAAAGGAGCCCGCAGGTGCGAGCTCCTCTTAAGGACACTAGATTGTAGCTCTGATGCTAGTCCAGGTCGTCGGCGGCAAAGTTGTCGATCGGGGCGAAGGGATCGGCCACGGGGACAACCGGGTCAGCGACGGGCAGCGGCTCGGCGGGAACAGTCACCGCAGGAGAAGCGGCAGAACCGACCGGCGTGGAGGCCATGAGGTCGGCCGGGAAGGAGTTCTGGGCATCGTCCATGAAGTGCTGGATGAGCTTGAGGTACTCGGCCTTGAACTCCTCGCGGGAAGCCTTGAGACGATCGATTTCCTCGAGCTCGGCCTGCTTCTCGGTCAGAGCCTGGCGGATAACCTCGCGTGCCTTAGCGTCAGCCTCGTTGCGGATACGCTCAGCGTTCTCGTTGGCATCGTTGACGATGGTCTCAGCGGTCTGCTGGGCAGCGATCAGGGCAGCGGAAATCTGGCGCTCCTGAGCGGAGAAGTCAGGGGCGGGAGCAGCCACGGGGGCGGCAGGAACGGCTTGGGCGGTGGCATCCTGAGCCTGGGCAAGCTGAGCCTGCGCATCGGCAAGCTGCTGCTCGGTAGCAGTCAGGCGACCCTTAAGGTCGACGATCTTAGCGAGCATAGCGTCAACCTCGGAGGACAGCGTCTCCAAGAAGACGTCGACCTCGGCGGGATCGTAGCCACGCTTGGCCTCAGAGAAAGTCTGAGCCTGGATGTCTGCAGGGGTAATAGCCATAACAAGTCTCCTTTTTCATCGCCTCGGCGCTACACGCCCGACGTAAGTTACTAAGTCAGTTCTATACGAGTATACCTATAAGAAGCTGCAGAACTAGCCTCTGCACCAACTGCAACGCAATAATCGCAACGACCGGCGAAAAATCGATACCGCCCATCGGCGGGATGAAACGACGGAACAGGTTGAGCCACGGACCGCACACGCTATCGAGCACCTCAGCAATATCCTGAAGCAAACCACCCTGCTTCATGGGAATCCACGTCATAAAGCAGTAGACGACAATGAGCGTGGAATAGAAGTTGAACAGCGTGTTGACCAGCTGGACGATAGTGTAGATGTTGATGGGAATCTCCTCGTCTTGTCTTTACTTAAGGTAGCCGTCGGCACGAAGCTTCTTGAGATCGGAATCTTTGACCTCGCAGCCGGCGGGCAGCACCATGAACACGCGGTCGCCCACCTCCTTGACCGTGGCACCCAGACCGCAGGCAAAGCCGTAAGAGAAGTCCAAGACGCGCTTAGCAACTTCGGTGCGTACGCCCACAAAAATCAGTGCGACAGGCTGCTTGGTGCGAACGCGGCGCACCACGGTCTCCACGTCGTCATAGCTCTCGGGGCGCAGGACATAGGCCGGCAGCTGCGGCGTGGCGTTGATGATATTGCTCGCATAGGCCGAGGCATCACTCGGTGCAGGCGCGGGCGCAGCGGCGGCACGGGCGCGGGTGTTCTCGGCGTAGCTCGACGGCGTGTCATAGGCACCAGGACGATAACCGCTCGCAACACTGTCCTGCGAGCGCGAAGGCGGGTTATACGTCGTGGCATGGCGGGAGTCATCGCCGACCAGCTGACCGGAGCGCGTATACACGGCAACCGACTCAGCTTCACCGCGGCGCGTCTGACCAAGCAGGCCGTTGCTCGGCTCGTCTTGGGTGTAGAAGCCCTCGCCCGAAGCACCGCCGTAGCCGTTGCCCTGATAACTATCGTCATAGCCGTCATCGTAGCCGTAGTCGTCGTCCTGGCCATAACCCTGGTCGTAACCCTGCTGGCCGCCCAGGTGCATCTTATTTTTAATCTCGTCAAGGAAGCCCATGGTTGTGTCCTCTCGCGGTTTAGTGCAGGCGCCCCGATAATCAGTGCGCACTTCAGAGCCTTATTTTACTGCAAACTCCGGGCTAAATACTACCCTGCCCAGGCGAACGAGCGTAGAGCCCTCCTCAAGGGCAGGCTCAAAGTCCTCGCTCATGCCGCAGGAAAGCTCAGGCAGGTTCAAATCGGGATGCGCAGCCTCCAGCTCATCCCTCAGCTCACGAAGCCCCGCAAAGGTGCGGCGTGCCACATCCTTATTCCCCCGGGGCGCCATAGTCATAAGCCCCTGTACGCAAATTCCCTCAAGTTCCGCAAGCTCACCCGCGGCGGCGCGAATCTCATCGGGCGAAAAGCCTCCCTTCGACTCCTCACCACTCACATTGACCTCGATGAGCACACGCTGGGGGCCGGCGAGCTCGCCTGCCTCAATCTTGCGGACAGCACGGCTCGAGATCGCCTGTGCCAGATGCAGCGAACCCACCGAGTGAATCAGCTCGGCTGAGCCCAGCACCGCATTGATCTTATTGGTCTGCAGGTTGCCGATCATATCGAAGCGCACCTCGGGCAGCTCCGGATGCTCCGCCAGACCCGTGAGCTTGCGAACCAGCTCCTGCGGGCGGTTCTCGGCAAAATGGCGATACCCCGCCTGGATGGCAGCAACAGTCTCATCGACACCAACGGTCTTGGACACGGCAATGAGGCGCGCGGCGTCGTGGGGGCGGCCCGCGCGATCGAGCGCCGCATAAAAACGTTCCAGAATCTGCTCGCGGCGAGCGCGCATCAAATCCAAATAGTTATCCATTGCCAATCGCCTCCGCTGACAGCCAAACAAGTAGTCCCATGCTAACGCAAGAGCGCGGCCCCGCATGTGCAAGGCCGCGCTCACTTAGGTATTTACAATCTTTCGACGAACGGGGCTACTTACTCCTCGTCGTCCTCACCATCGTCCTCGTCCTCAAGATGATCGAGCAGGTAGCGAAGACCCTCGCTGACCTCGTTGGCGGGCACCTTGGCAACGTAGCGCGCGTCGACGGCGGGCCTCATGATAACACCCTCGCCCGAAGGCACGCGCATGCTCTCGAGCTCGTCCTCATCAGTGCGGGCGATATCGCCGGCGTTCATACGCTGACCAGTCAACAGGAAGGTCAGACGGCAAGCGGCATCGATGGAAATGGAAGCGATGCGATCGAGGTAGCGCGAAACCATGATGGCGCGGCGCAGGTCGTCATAGTTGCTGTCGTCGTCCATAAAGTCGCCTGTATCCATACGGTTAAAGGTGCGGAAGAACTTCTCGTAGGCGGCGTGCACTGGCTCGTCCTCGACGGCCAGGTTGCAGATGATGGACATGTCATTGGTGACGAGCGCAGAAAGCGAAGAGCCCAGCACCTGGTAAACAGCTTCGGCCTCGGCCTCAACCGTACCGACGAGCTCCTGGGGCAGCGAGATGTCGGCCTTGATCATATGACGCGTGGCACGGCAGATCTGACGGACCTTATCGGTCATGCGCTGCAGGTTAAAGTCGACGTAGATGATTGTCTGCAACAAGCGGAAGTCAGAGGCGACCGGCGACTGCGTGGCGATCAGGTTGTAGCACACGGCCTCCAAGTTGGCGCAGCGCGCGTCAATCGAAAGCGTGCGCTTCTTGGTCTTGGTGGCGAGCTTGCGATCGTCGGTCGCGTAGGCCTTCACGGCGTCGTGAAGTGCCAGGTCTACAGCCTCGTAGATGCTCAGCATCTCGTGACGGGCCTCGATGAGCTGACGGGAAAACAGTTTGCGCATGGTTCACTCCAATCAGTTGGGTGCGGTCATGCCGCCCGCACAGTGAATACGCACCGGACCAGGTCCGATCGGCTTGGGACTAGTCGCACCGATCAGCCAAAGCGGCCGGTGATATAGTCTTCCGTCCGCGAATCCACCGGGCTGGTGAAGATCGCGTCGGTTTGACCATACTCGATGAGCGTGGCGGGCTCGCCGGCAACTTCCTGCAAGAAAAATGCGGTGTAGTCGCTGATACGAGCCGCCTGCTGCATAGAATGCGTGACGATGATGATCGTCATCTCGGGCGCCAGCTCGGCCATCAGATCCTCGACCTTAGAGACGGACGTGGGGTCGATGGCGGAGCAGGGCTCGTCCATCAGTAGGACATCGGGCTGCACCGCAAGCACACGCGCGATGCACAGACGCTGCTGCTGACCGCCCGAGAGCGCCAAACCGTCCTTGTTGAGCTGATTGGATACCTCTTTCCAGAGGTTGGCGCGCTTGAGCGATTCTTCTACGATGTCATCGAGGTCGCTTTTGCTAGTCACGCCCTGCAGACGAGGGCCAAAAGCGACATTCTCGTAGATGGATTTGGGAAACGGATTGGGCTGCTGAAAAATCATGCCCACGCGGCGGCGAAGGTCAACCGGGTCGACGCCCTCGGCATAGATATCGTTGCCGTCGAGCGTCATGGTGCCCTCGACGCGAGTGCCCTCGATCAGGTCATTCATGCGGTTGATGCAGCGCAAAAACGTCGATTTGCCGCAGCCCGAAGGACCGATAAACGAGGTGATGGCGTTTTTGGCGATGTTGAGGTCGAGCCCCGTCAGCGCATGAAAGTCACCGTACCAAAAGTTGAAATCCTTGGCCGTGATGGCCGCTTGCTCCGGCGTGGGAGCGGACTGATAGACGGACATGGGACTCCTTAACTAGCGGCGCTTGCGCGACAGATAGCGCGCAAACAGGTTGAAGGCCAGAATAATCGCCATCAGCAAAAGCGCGGTGCCGTAGGCTGCGTTCATGTTGATGCCGTCGTTGGCAAGCAGATAAAGGTGAACGGTCATAGGACGACCGGAATCGAGCGGCGAGATAGGCAGGTTGATGGCCTGACCCATGGTATAGAGCACCACGGCGGTCTCGCCGATGGCGCGGCCGATGGCAAGCACGATGCCGGTGGCGATGCGGCCAAAAGCCGAAGGAAGCACGATCTTGGAGACGACCTGCCACTTGGTGGCGCCCAGGCCATATGCACCCCAACGGATATAGCGCGGAACGGCGCGGATTGCCTCCTCGGTGGTACGCATGACGATGGGCAGCATCAGAAGTGCCAGTGCCAGGGCGGCCGAGACCATCGAAAGGCCCAGACCCATAGCCTCGACAAACAAGGCGTAGCCAAAGAGGCCCATAACAATGGAGGGCACCGAGGCCAGGGCATCGGCAGCATAGCGAATAATGTCGACGACCTTGCCCTGCTTGGCGTACTCGGCCAGATAGACCGCAGCCAGGACGGCAACCGGCGTGCAGATGAGCATGGCGAGCGCCGTCACGTAGATGGTCGAGACGATCGTGGGCCAAATGCCACCTTCGGCGTTTACGCCCTGGGGCCAGCCAAAGATAAAGTCGAGCGAGATATGCGGCAGGCCGTTGATGACCACGTAGGCGATGATGGCGATCAGCACCAGCGTGGTGATATAGGCCGCGGCGCGAAACACGCCGAGCATGATCTTGTTGGAGAGGTCCTTGTTGATGATGCCCTTCTTGCCATGGGAAAGGGCACGCTTGATGCGCTCGCGCGACGAGGTCGTATCGACCCTCGTGTCAACGGAATCGGACATAGCCTACCCCCTCTTCTTGGAAATCAGGCGGACGATACCCACCAGTGCAGCGGAGATGATAAACAAGACAACGCCCATGCCAAACAGAGCCGAGCGGTGCAGGCCCGAGGAATAGCTCATGTCGAGCGCGATCTGGCTCGTGAGCGTCGAGATGGGGCTCGCAATACTGTCGGGAATAACCGGGGCGTTACCCACGACCATGAGCACGGCCATGGTCTCGCCGATGGCGCGACCCATACCCAAAACGATGGCGTCCACAATGCCCAGCTTGGCGGCCGGCAGCACGACCTTGTAGATGGTCTGCCACTTGGTGGCGCCCATGGCATAGGACGCCTCGCGAATGCCCATGGGGATGGAGTTGAGGGCATCGATGGTGAGCGTCGTGATGGTGGGGACGATCATGATGGCAAGCACGAACCACGCCGTCAGCGCGCCAAAGCCAAGACCGCCGGTCAGCTGCGCGATAAACGGGCGGATGATGATCATGCCAAAGAAACCGTAGATGATGGAGGGAATACCCGCCAGCAGGTCGACGGCAGGGCTGATGAGCTTGCGCACGCGCTTGCTGGCGATCTCGACCAGATACACGGCCGTACCCACACCCAACGGCACGCCCATGGCGAGCGCACCGACCGTCACCAGACCAGAACCCGCCAGCAGCGACATAATGCCGTAGTGACCCTCAGAGGGCGCCCATGTAAAGCTAAAGAAGTCCGCCAGGCCGATGTCGGTAAAGACCGGCAGCGCCGAGTACGTGGTAAAGACAAAAATCAGGATGACGGTGACGACCGCCAAGAACGCGCAGGCAAAGAAGATCCACTGCAGCGCCTTCTCCTTAAGATAGGTGCTGCGTGACACCAACGCCAACTCACGCTTTTTGGGCGCCTGGGTCTCCTGCTCAATCTGGGGGGTTTCCTGTGCTTCCACGCTACTCACTCCCCTTTCCGTCGTTGGTGACGGGAATAAAGCCCGCCTCGCGAATCTGCTTGTCCATCTTTTCGGACGTCACATAGTCGATGTAGTCCTGCGCTTGCTGCGAAGGCGTTCCCTTCACAAAGAAGTAGAGGTCACGCGAGATGGGATAGCCGCCACTCGCGACCGTCTTCTCGGACGCCTCAACATGATTGACCGAGACGGCCTTGACCGAGGTCTTGGCGTTGAGGCTATCGACGAAGCCCAGCGAAATGTAGCCGATAGCCCCGCGCGAACGAGATACCACGTCGCGCACCTGGCCCGTGCCCGAAAGAACGGCGGAGCGGCGATCGAACGGGGTGCCGTCCATCACGATGGTGCGAAAGGCCTCACGCGTGCCGGACGCCTCATCTCGGTTGATGACCTGAATCCTCAGGTCCTCGCCACCGACTTCTTTCCAGTTGGTGATCTTGCCGACGTAAATATCGCGGAGCTGCTCGGTCGAGAGGTTATCGACCGGGTTATCGTCGTTCACGATGACCGCGATACCGTCGTGGGCAATGACGATGGGAGTCAGGCCCAAATCCTGTTCGTCGGCATTGAGTCCACGGGAGGAGCTGGCGATATCGGCCGTGCCAGCGCTGACGGCTTCGATGCCAGCGGAAGAGCCCAAACCGGAAACGAGCACGTCGATGCCGGTCTCCTCCTTAAAGCCCTCTGCCGCAATCTCGGCGATAGGAAGGCAGGTCGTGGAGCCGGCCACGGTAATGGAAGAGGTAGAAGATCCCGAAGAACAGGCGCACAGCGTAAGCGTAAGCAGAGCGGCGCTCAGGACCGATACGATCTTTCTCATAGCATCACGCCGATCGCGGCATGGCGCCCACAGGTGCCGTCCTCGTTACGGTAGGAATAAAAGCGGTCGTTCTGACGCACAGTCGAAAGCTGGGTATCCACGATATTATCCGCGTCCACACCGGCATCTACCAGCGCCTCACAAATGGCAGCGGAAAGATCGAGCATGCGAGAGGCACTCGCATCGATGCAAGAGAACTCGACGGCAAAGCGATCCATGAGTTCCTGGGATACCTCATATTCGTCAGCCAAGATATGGGGGCCGATATAGGCGGAAACGTCGCTCGCATCGCAGCCGGCAGCATCGCAAAGCGCCTGGCACGCCTTGGCAGAAATACGTGCAATCGTGCCCTTCCAACCGGAGTGCACCACGGCAAATCCGCCGGGGGCCACCAGCACCACGGGAACGCAGTCGGCAAAGCAGAGCAGCACGGGCACGTCATGGGCCGTACAGACGATGGCATCGCAGCCCTCGGCAATCTGCTCGCGAACAGCCTCAAGATCGTCGGCGCCGTTCGAAGTCACCGTAACGATATGGTCACCATGTACCTGATTGGGCACGAGCAAATTATGCTCGCACTCAGTGGCACCCATAGCTTCGAGCGCTCGACGACGATTTTCTTGAACAGCAAAGGGGTCATCGCCTACATGCGAGCCCAGGTTGAGCGAGGAGTACGCATCTTCAGAAACGCCACCGGTGCGCTCGGTAAAGGCAAAACGGACATCGGATGTCGCGCCCTCCACCAACGTAACTCCATCATGGTCGACACGCGAAACGTTGTCCGCACGTGCTGCCATACTAAAGCCTCCTAATAACACAAGTACCGCGGCGTCGCCGCGCAGTCCGCGTTTATACGGCTGTCATACTTCCTTAAAAGGATACCCGCAGCGGTAGGGACCAAACGTAAAGGGAACGTAAGGAGATTGGAGGCTTTCGTTTACAAACGAGAAACAAAACGGGGTGCATCCAAATGGACACACCCCGTGCAGGTCGTTGAGAAAAACGAACTAGAAGCTACCGCGCTTCAGGAAGTCGGGAAGCTCGAACTGGTCGTTGCCAAAGTTGGGCAGCTCGGTACCACCGACGTTGCGGGTCGGAGCGGCCTGAGCCGGGCTGGCAGCCGGAGCGGTGCGCTGCGGCTCAGCGGAGGCAGCGGCCTTGCTCTGAGACTGCTGAGCAGCAAAGAGTTCATCCTGACGGTTGACGTTGGAGTCGGAGAAGCCCGTAGCGATGACGGTGATACGCACCTGATCGCCCAGGGACTCGTCGACAACGGTACCGAAGATGATGTTGGCCTCGGGGTCGACGGCGTTGGCGACAACGTCGGCGGCGTCGCTGATCTCCTGGATGCCCAGGTCCTTGGAACCGGCGATGGAGAGCAGCACGCGCGTGGCACCATCGATGGAGCTCTCGAGCAGCGGGCTGGAGATGGCCTGCTGGGCAGCGTCGACGGCACGAGTATCCCCAGAAGAGGTACCGATACCCATCATGGCGGTACCGGCCTGCTTCATGATGGTCTTAACATCGGCGAAGTCCAGGTTGATGATACCGGGGACGGTGATGAGGTCGGTGATGCCCTGGGTGCCCTGGGAAAGGACGCCATCGGCAATCGCGAAGGCCTCGAGCATGGTGGTCTTCTTCTCGGCGATGTCGAGCAGCTTATCGTTAGGGATGACGATCATGGTGTCGACGCAATCGGAGAGGGTCTTGATGCCCTCCTCGGCGCTCTTCTTGCGCTTGCGGCCCTCGAAGGTGAAGGGCTTGGTCACGACGGCGACGGTCAGTGCGCCGACCTCGTTCATCGCGATATCGGCAACGATGGGAGCAGCGCCGGTACCGGTGCCGCCGCCCTCACCGCAGGTGATAAACACCATGTCGGCGCCAGCGAGCGCCTCGGCAATGTCGTCGCGGGACTCATCGGCAGCCTTGCGGCCAACCTCGGGATTGGCGCCGGCGCCCAAGCCGCGGGTAAGGTCGGTGCCGATGTGCACCTTGATATCGGCATCAGAGATCGCGAGTGCCTGAGCATCGGTGTTGATGGCAACAAACTCGACGCCGCGGATGCCCTCTTCGATCATTCGATTGACCGCGTTGGTACCGCCGCCGCCGACGCCGACCACCTTAATGACGGCAAGGTAGTTGTTGATCTCTGTCTCGTGCATGTCGGTCCTCCGAACAAAGGTTATAGCCATAGCATGGGTCGACCCCTGCGCACATTAACCTTCAGGTTGAAAGTAAATGCAAAGGTAAACCGTATTATGTTTGCACATTATGAACGTATCAGTCAAATAATTGACCGTGAAAACCAAACAAACCAGATAAACGGCGTGGTATGGCCCCTCAACAAAGCATCAACCCACGCTACGAGGTCGGAGCATTCCTAAATGTGTAGTTGCCCGGAGAGCGCACATTGATATACGTTACACCCTCTACCTGCGAAAGCAACTTGGTGACTACGCGTTCCTTCTTGGCGATATCGTCCGAATCGCCCAGCGACACCTCAATGCCGTTATTGAGGTTTGCCGAGATGGCTTCGACCGAAGGCGTAGAAATATCCTTGACTTGTCCCAAGAACTCGCTCGAAAAACCACGCACATAATCCAGGCCGGCCTTAACGGCCTTGGAGTTCACCGCCTGGCCGGAAACCGGAGCGACATCCGCCGAGACATCAGTCAACAACACCGCGCCATAATGCTTGGCGAGCGCCAGCGCGGCATCGATTCCGGTCAAGGTATTTGAGCCCTGCCCTGTCGTGATGACGTTGCCCTGGTCGTCCACTTCGACCGACGTCGACAGCGGGGCGATCCAGGTGTCATCGTCTCCGATAGCCCAGGCAAGGTCGTCGGAGCTGATATACGCAATGGCGATAACTTTACGCTCCGTCGGCGTGATGATAAGCGTATGGGGAAACTGGCGCTGGACATCCACGCCCGAAACCCACGGGTTCTGCTTGAGATCCTCGGTAATCTGGTCGGGATCGACGTTAAAAAGCGACGTTCCCTCGGGCAAGTCGATCAGCTGGATAGCATCGTGCTTCGTCACATGCTCGCTGCCTTGAATCTGAATATCAGTGGCAGTAAACAGTCCAGAGTTGATCACCACGATGGCAACGACGACGAGCACGGCCAAGACGGCCAGAACGCCGCCCACGATTTTGCCTTTACCTGTAACGACAGAAGCGGCGTCTGATGTTTTATTTGCCATCGCTCCAAGTGAAGATAACGGGTTGAAACCTTTTTTACTCGAAGGCTTCTTGGCGGTAGCCGGCACCGATGTCAGCGAGCGCGGTTTCGATGCGCCCAGCGTGAGACCTGGACGCGCCGCTTTAGTTCCCGTCGAGGGCTTGGGAGCTGCCATGGGACGAGCAGGCTTGGCGCCCATAACAGGCTTTGACGTCACCGAGGGACGCGAGGACTTTTTTGCGGCCGGACGATTACCGAGCTGCGAGCCGACGACCGGACGACTGGTCTGTCGAGCATGCCCGACAGACTTAGAGTGCGCGACGGTATTGCGTTGAGGTTTGGCAGGCGCGCCGGAACGCCCTCCGGCGCGGCGGAAGGTGGGTTTCGATGCTCTAGAAGCCGAGGAATTTAACTTCCGGTCTGAGCTCGATGCCATACGCCTCCCTCACCTTTCCGTGCACATGTCTAATAACCGCGGCAACGTCATCGGCCGAGGCAGTTCCGTTATTAACGATAAAATTAGCGTGAACGGGCGAAACTTCCGCGCCGCCAATCGAAAAACCCTTTAATCCACAATCCTCGATAAGCTTGCCCACACTCGCATCGGGCGGGTTGCGAAAGACAGACCCGCAGGATGCGCGACCCATGGGCTGCGTACGCTTGCGCCTTGTAAGGTACCGCTCCATGCGCTCGCGAATGTCGGCCTTGGGCGCCGGTTTAAGCTTGAGCACGCACTCGAGGATGATCTCATTGCGGGGAAGGCTACATTCGCGGTAGCCCCAAGAGATCTCGGACCCCGCATAATGCTTGATACCGGATGCCGGGTCAAACGTTACGACATCCTCAACCAGCGAGCCAATCCACTCGGTCCGCGTGCCGGCATTCATAGATATCGCACCGCCGACCGAACCAGGAATGCCAACGGCAAACTCAAGGCCCGAGAGGCTACGCGACAGGGCATCGTTGACCAGGCGCGCAAACATCACGCCCGCACCGACCGTCAGCGTACAACCGTCATCGGCAACAACCGTGCGCTGGAACTCACGTCCGAGCGAAATGACGGCGCCGCGATAACCGCCATCGGCAACCAGCAGATTGGAGCCCTTGCCGATGATGACCCACGGCACCTGCTCGCGATCGAGCACCGCCACGGCGCGGCGAAGGGCATGATAGCTGTGGCACGTCACAAAGAGGTCGGCCTTGCCGCCGATACGATAGCTCGTATGACGCGCAAGGCGCTCGTCCTCGATCACATCCGTGTCAATCATGCCCGAGAGCGCCATGACGGCGTTAAACAGACCCATTAGACTTAAGCGTCTTTCTTGGCAGTCAGATACTCAATGAACTCGGGACCGACGGTCGTAACATCACCGGCACCCATAGTGAGCAGCAGGTCGCCCTCGCCCACCATCTGCTCGAGCTCCTGATTGAGCTCAAGACGGCTGGAGCAGTACACGACCTCCTTGCCAGGATGCTTGGCGCGCACGGTATCGGCGAGCATCTTAGAGGTGACACCCGGAATGGGCATCTCGCCAGCCGAGAACACATCAATCAGCAGCAGTTTATCGGCATTGGCAAATGCATCGGCAAAGTCGTCGCACAGGGCCTGCAGGCGCGAATAGCGGTGCGGCTGGAACACGACGTCGACGTGCTTGTAACCCAGCGACGAAGCGGCAGCAAGCGTCGCCTTGATCTCGGTGGGGTGATGGCCGTAATCATCGACCACGGTGATGCCATCGATATCGCCCACGTGGGTAAAGCGACGGCGGACGCCCTCAAAGCTCGAGAGCGCCTTGGCGGCGGCGTCGATGTCAAGGCCCAGGACATGGGCGACGGTGAGCACCGCCGTGGCGTTGAGCATGTTGTGGCGACCGGGATTGCTCTTGATCTCCACAGCGCGCTCAGTGCCGTCCTCAAAGCGAACGATAAAGTCACTCTGGATGCCCTTGACATCCGGGTGCATGCAGACGATGTCGTTGCTCTCGGCAAAGCCGTAGGAAAGCACGTGACGGCCCGTCGACTTGGCGAGCTCGACCAGATGCGGGTCCTCACCACAGACGATGACGGTGCCCTCCTCGCCCACCAGGCTCATGAATTTGGCGAAAGTTGCCTCGATCTCCTCGATACCCGAGTAGTGATCGAGGTGGTCGGCTTCGACGTTGGTCACAATGACCACGTTGGGGTTCAGGAACAGGAAGGAGCTGTCGGACTCGTCGGCCTCGGCGACAAAGTAGTCGCCCGAGCCGTTCTTGCCGTTCGTGTCATAGCCCTCGACGATGCCACCGATCAGGAAGCTCGGATCCAGACCCATGCGGTCGAGCATGGTGGCGCACATCGAAGACGTGGTGGTCTTGCCATGCGTGCCGGCAACAGCGACGGTGGTGTAGCCGTGGCCCAAAGCAGAGAGCATCTTGGCACGGGGCCACACAGGAATACCCAGCTCGCGAGCGCGCACGAGTTCAGGGTTGGACTCCGGAATAGCGGTGGACACAACAACCACGTCGGGCTTGACCTCGTCGATCGTGGCGGCCTCATGGCCCACATGCACCTTCACACCAGCGCGGGTAAGCTGGCGGATATAACGTGACGTCTTAAGGTCGGAGCCGGTAACGGCATAACCGCGCTCGTGCAGAACGAGGGCGATGCCGCTCATGCCGGCGCCGCCGATACCGATAAAGTGGGCGCTCTTAAACTCGGGCGCGGAGGTTGCAGTCTGGGAATCAGCCATGTGCTCGTGTACTCCTTGCGTAAACACTGCCTGTAACCCGTTAACTGTACCGCACCTACCGCATCAGCGCGAGGGCGACCGACGATATCCCGTCTAACTAACGCAAACCCTCTACCGCATCCGCCAGAAGAGCGGCGGCCCTATCCTGAGCCAGACCACGCGCCGCCTGACGCATGGCGTCGCGTGCCGCCGCGTCATCGACCAGGTGCAGTAGCTCATCGACAAAGGCAGAACCGTCGATATCGGCATCGGCGCAGAGCACGCCGGCCCCGGCGTCGACCAGATAACGGGCATTGGTGGTTTGGTGGTCGGCCGTCGCATGCGGGTACGGCACGAGCACCGAAGGCACGGCGAGCGCAGCGATCTCGGCCACGCTCGATGCTCCCGAACGCGATAGCACCAAATCGGCAGCAGCCAGCATGTCGCCCATGTTGTCGATGTAAGGCTGGACGCGGTAACGCTTCGCCTCCTCGGGCGTCAGCGCCAAAGCGCGCTCGGTCTCCTCAAAGCCGTCGGCACCCGTCGAATGCAACACATAGAGGTTCTTGCGCGAAAGCAGCTCGTTTTTGAGCGAAGCCACGCGCTCGTTGAGGTGCTGGGCGCCGAGTGAACCGCCAAAGACGAGCAGCAGCGTAGCGTCCTCGGGAACGCCAAGTGCCTTGCGGCCGCGAGCGCGATCGCCCTCGATCACCGAGCGACGTACGGGGTTGCCGGTCATGAGCACGTGGTCAGGGTCACCTTCGCGCTCAAAGACCGAACGCGCTGCCGGCACCGAGATGCACACGCGGGCGGCGTGGGAGTTCATCATCTTGTTGGCCAGGCCCGGAACAGAGTTCTGCTCATGCAGCAGATACGGAACGCCTGCGCCCTTGCACCACCCCAGCAGCGGAACCTCGACATAGGCACCAAAACCGATGGCGGCATCGGGCTTGCCGACCTTTGAGAAATGACGGGCGAGCGCACGCTTGGCCTTGTTGACACGCCACAGGGAGGTCAGCGCCGTCCAAGGACGGGAGCGGTCGAAGCCCGTGACCGTAATGGGCACAAAATCAAACCCAGCCTCGGGGACCAGACGACCCTCGAGCTTGCGTGACTGGCCCACGAACACAACGTGGTGGCCACGATCACGCAGCTCTTCGGCCAAGGCGAGCGCGGGGTTGATGTGTCCCGCCGTGCCGCCGGCTGCAATAGCAACGGTCATCTTATCGGTCATGGTAGTCCCTTCGTACACGCGGTCCCTGGTCGTCGGTGCGTAGACGCGCCGACGGGTCCGAGTTCAAATCGATTCGATTATATCCGCCGCCCGCGCTGCGAGGGCTGGGGCGCTGAGGACGACCTTGCGGAGCCGTCCGCGGACGTGGACGAGCTGCCGGCTCGGATGTAGAACCATCCAGAACGGTAAAGCCGCTACGCGAAGGTCGCTCACCGCGCACATGGGCTACGCCGGCGGTACTCTCATCCATAACGGCAAAGCTCTCGCGGCGACGGTCGTACTCATCGCGACGGGCGCTCTCGTACGAAACGCGCAGGATCAGACCGGCAAGCATAAGCGACACAATAATCGATGAACCGCCGTAGCTAATAAACGGCAACGGTTTGCCCGTCATGGGAAACACGTTGAGGATGCCCAGCGCGTTAATCAAAAACTGCACCGCGAGAATGACCGCGGAGCCAGACGCCATAAGCGCGCCCCGACGATCGGTCGCCTGCTCGGCAATGCGAAACGCCGAGTAGATCAGCATCGCAAACACCAAGAAGAACAGCACGGTTCCGACAAAGCCGACTTCCTCGCCAATGATGGCCAGGATGTAGTCATTGTGCGCCTCGGGCAGATACGAGTACTTCATGGTTGAGTTGCCGATGCCACGGCCGAACAGACCGCCCGAGGCAAAGGCCATGATGGCAAGCGTGGCCTGATAGCCGTCACCATACTCGTCAGCCCAAGGGTTCAAGGCAACCTGAATACGCACCATACGGTACGGCTCTGCGACAAGTGCAATCACGATCACGAGAATGCCGAAGATTAGCACGCCGATGATAAATCTCGGGTCGAGACCCGCAAACAACGCCATGCACATGAGGGTCAACAGGATGATCAGGACAGTACCGAAATCGGGCTGGATAAAGATCAGAAAGAGCGAAATACCCAGGTAGATGCCCATCTTGCGAAGGAATTCGTTGATGTTGCCACCGGGCGAAAAGAAGCGATCAAGCATGATGGCCGAATACGCAATGGCAAATGGCTTTAAAAACTCGGAAGGCTGGAACTGAATACCGGCGATGTTGAGCCAGCGCGTGGCGCCACGGCTGCCGCTGCCCACCAAGAACACCAGAAACAGTAGCCCTATCATGCCGATAAGGAAGATCCTAAGCACATCCTCCCCAAACCAGCTGTCCGGCAAAACGCGCACGATGGCAATCAGCGCCAGAACACCAACCACGGCAAACGCGGCCTGTCGACCCAGGAAAAACGTCGCCGAGCCATTCTCGTGCAGCGCCTCGACCGAAGACGCCGAGTACACCATCAGCAGACCAAAGCACACCAAAGTAAACAGGCAGGCCATAAATATCAGACGGGGGCGCATGATGCGGGCGGGAACGCCGGCAATATAGCGTTCGCTAAACGACTGCCTGCCACGACCGGAACGCGGTGTGCTGCGCCGCGAGGAAGCACGGTCCGAGTCGGGCCTCCTCATACCTTGTCGGGGGCTCTCCTCTCTCACCGGCAACCCCTATTCCATTTGCGATTTCGCTGCAGCGGCAAGCTGAGCCACGTAGTCCTTAAACACGCGGCCGCGCTCCTCATAGCCCGAGAACTCATCGAACGAAGAGCAGGCAGGAGAAAGTAAGATCACGTCGCCACGGCTCGACAGCGAACGGGCAACGTCCACGGCATCGCGTAGGTCATCCGCTTGGGCGATATCCACATCGCCATCGACATCGGCCTCGTCCATAGCGGCGGTAAAGCGCTCGCGCGCATCGCCAAAGCAGACGACCGAGCGCACGTTATCCATAACGACGCGCGCGAAGTCCGTGAGCGGCGTGCCCTTATCGTGGCCGCCGAGCAGCAAGATCACGTCGTCATCGGGAAATGCCGTCAGTGCCTTCTCGACCGCATCGGTGTTGGTCGCCTTGGAATCGTTGACGTAGCGCACTCCGTCAATCTCGCCACACGGCTCCACGCGGTGCTCGAGCGGCTGGAACGAGGCCAGACCGCGGCAAACGCCATCGACATCGGCACCGACTGCCAGGGCAGCCGTGGCAGCGCACAGGGCATTGATAACATTATGATGGCCCGAGATCTTGAGCTCGGATGTAGCGATGAGCGGGGTCTCGACGCCCTTCAGGCGCACGATCATCTTGCCATCGCGCACAAAGGCGACATCCTCACCCTCTGGCTCGTCAAAGGCAACCTTGCAGATGCGACGACCCGGCGTGTAGATGTACTCATCGAACTCGTGAATGCCGGCGTCTTCGACGTCGACGACCACCAGATCGTCATCGACCATATTGTCAAACAGTTTGATCTTGGCAAGCGCATAGTTCTTATGGCTCTTATGCCAGCCCAAGTGGTCGGGAGTGATGTTGAGCAGCACCGCCACGCGAGGGTGGAGCTCGGTGGTCGTAGCAATCTGATAGCTCGAGAGCTCAGCCACAAACCACTCGTTGTGGGCTCGGCCGTCAATCTCGTTGATAGGCGGCTCACCGATGTTGCCGACAGCTACACTGGCCTCACCGGAAGCCTTGAGCAGATAATCGGTCAGCGACGTGGTGGTCGTCTTGCCGTTGGTGCCCGTGATGGCAATCCAGTTATCGGGCGACAGGCGATAGGCAAACTCGGGCTCACCCATAATCTGGGCGGCATGCTCGCGCCCGGCCTTAAAGAAGCCCGAGAACTCCGAGATGCCCGGGCACGTCACGCATACGTCATAGGCGCCCTCGACCTGTTCGGTCCCATAGACAAACGACGCACCAGCAGCCTCGAGCGCACGCGTGGCGTCATTGGGCTCAGAGGTGCCGCCGCCATACACGGTAACGGCGCTTACGCGCTCTGGATGTGCCAGCGCCCAGCAGGCGACATCGAGACCGGATTTGCCCTGACCCAAAACGAGCAGGCTAAAGACATCAGCAAGAGGCATGAAAGACCACTATCCCAACTGGAAGAACAGAGCAAGGCCAACGGCACCAAATGCCGCAGCGATAATCCAAAAACGGATGACGACCTTGGTCTCGGCCCAACCCTTCTTTTCGAAATGATGATGGATGGGCGCCATAAGGAAGACGCGCTTGTGCGTAAAGTGGAAGTAGACAACCTGAATCATGACCGACAGGGTCTCAACGATAAACAGGCCACCGATGATGAGGGAGACGACCTCGGTGTTAGTCATGATGGACGTACAGGCAAACGCGGCGCCCAGAGCAAGCGAGCCGGTATCACCCATAAAGATGCTCGCCGGATAGCAGTTGAACCACAGAAAGCCCAGGCAGGCACCGGCACACGCGGTGCAGAAGATGGACAGGTTCACGTCTCCGTGCAAAAACGCCATGGCAGCCATGGCGAGCATGGCGATCATGGAGGTGCCGCCAGCAAGACCGTCAAGGCCATCGGTCAAGTTCACGGCATTAGAAAGACCGGCAATCATCAGCCAGCAAAAGACAATATAGAGCCACGGGAACGAATAGCCGCAGATGGTAGTCGAAAGCACGCCAAGGTCAATCGTCAACCCACCGGGAAAACGAATCTCGGGGGCGACGCCGCACCAGTTGGCGGCAAGCACCGTAAAGGTGACACAGATAATGGTTAGGCCGATCATCTTGGCATGCGGCGTCAGACCGAGCGAGCGCCCATGCGTAACGGAGGTCAGATCGTCGATCAGGCCCAGCACGCCGGTCGCCAGCGTGGCGAGCAGCACGAGCACGAGCTCGGTGGTGAGCTTGCCCATCAGCAGGCAGGTCAGCGAGATCGCGACGAGGATGACAACGCCACCCATGGTGGGCGTTCCCTGCTTAACCAAATGACGCTTGGGGCCGTCGGCACGAACCTGCTGGCCGATACCCTCGACCTTGAGCAGCTTAATCCACCACGGCATGAGCAGCAGCGCAATGGCTGCGGCGATGCCAAGCCCCAAAAAAGCCTGATACGTTGGATACGAGGGATTGCCGAACATGGGCTAGCACACACCTTCCACAAAGCGGTCGAGCTCAACAAAGCGGGAACCCTTGACCAGTACAACATCATGTTTTTCAAGCGCGCCGCCCATGCGGTCGAGCACCTGCTGATAATCGGAGAACACCTGGATGCGGTCCTCGTCCATGCCCATCATGCGCGCGGCATCGGCCATAAGCTGGACCAGCTCACCACCCACGCACGCCAGCATGTCGAGCTTCTTGGCGGCGGCATAGGCGCCCACGAGCTCATGCATGCGAGGAGCCTCATCGCCCATCTCGCCCATCTCGCCCAGAATCGCCATGCGAGACCCCGTGCACGAAAGCGAGCACAGCAGATCGAGGCCGGCTGCCATCGATTCGGCGCTGGCGTTATAGGAATCGTCGATGATGCGTGCACCGCTCTTGGCGCGCTTGATCTCCTGCCGGTGCCCGGTGATCGTGAGGCCCCTAAAGGCAGCATCGATCTGCTCGGGCGTCACGCCCAGGCGATAGGCAACCGCGGCGGCCTTAACGGCATTAGGAACGGACTGCACGCCGGGGATGGCAAGCATGGTATCGATCGTCTCACCCTGGCCAAAATCGAGCGTAAAGACCGGACGGCCTTCGTCATCAACGCGAACGTCGCGGGCACGGACCTCATCATCGTCCGAGACGCCGGCCAGCATCACGTCGATACCAGCAGGTTGGGCGAACGTGTCGCGAATGAACGGCGTAAAGTCGTCCTCGCCGCCCAAAACCAGCAGCGGCAAATAGTCGCCGGCGGCGCACATGCCCTGTACAATCTCGGCCTTAGCGCGGGCGATGTTCTCGCGGCTGCCCAAAATGCCGATATGAGAGGTGCCGATCTTGCTCACGATGGCAAGGTTGGGATTGGCGGACTGGGACAGGCGCTCGATCTCGTGGAAATGGTTCATGCCCATCTCGAGCACCAGAACCTCGGTATCGGCCGGAGCGGAAAGCACCGTGAGCGGCATGCCGATCAGGTTATTGAAATTGCCCTTGGTGGCCCAGACACGATAGCGCTTGGCGAGCACAGCGGCGAGCACGTCCTTGGTCGTCGTCTTGCCGATGGAACCGGTAATGCCAACGACCAGGCAGCCAAGCTCCAGGCGATACGCATGCGCCAAACGCAGCAGAAACTCCTCGGGATCATCGGTCAGCAAGATGGCACAGCCCTTGTCCTGCGCCAGCGAGACCAGCTCGGCCTCGGGCTCACGCGTCATCACGACGGCGCCGGCACCCGACTGGACGGCACGGGAAGCAAAATCATTGCCGTCGACGTTTTCACCGGGAAAGGCGACGAAAATCGTCCCTTCCTCGACCTGGCGCGAGTCGATAACGCACCCGCGGCATACCCGATCGGCTTCTCCCGTCACGGTTCGGGCCCCTGTTGCGGCCGCGAGGTTGTTGACGGCGATCTCTATCATTGCAGCTCCCCTGTAAACCTAATAATGCTATCGGCGTATTGTATCCCAGCGCCGCGTATGCGTGGTGCAGGGCATGTGAACACCCCTCATATGGGACAACAAACCACGCCCCAAAGATTGTAACCCCCTACTTCGTGTGCGGGATACCCAGCACGTCGAGCGCGTTGGCCATAATGAACTGGAACGGAACCGCAGCGGCATCTGAGCCGCTCGGCGTTCCGTCGAGCGTGATATAGCACAGCACCTTGGGCGATTGTGCCGGTGCAAAGCCCATAAAGGACGACATGTAGTTCTCCTTGAGGTAGCCGCCGTTCTCGTCGGCACGTTCGGCCGTACCGGTCTTACCCGCCACGTCATAGCCGTCAACCGCGCCGCCAACGCCCGTTCCCTCCGACACGACCGTCTGCATGCACGATGTCACCTGGGCGGCAGCGTCCTCCGAAATCGCACGCTCGCCTTCGCCCCAGTCCTTCTCATCGCCCTTGCTGGACTTATAGAAGTGCGGAGTCATCATCACACCGCCGTTCGCGATGCCGCCCACGGCACGTGCGACCTCAATCGGCGAGACAGACAGCGCCTGGCCAAAGCTCATCGAGCCTAGCGTGGCGCCGTCGTACTGGTCGCGCTCCTTGACGATACCCAGACTCTCACCCGGAAAATCGACACCGGAGCTATGACCGATGCCCCACTTGTCCACATAGGTGGCAAAATCATCGGCGCCGATCTTGCGTCCCACCAGGACAAAGCCCACATTGGACGAACGGCGCATCATTTCGCGCACGTCCATGGTCATGGTGTAGTCGCGCTTATCGGCGTCGGTAACGGTGTCGTCGCCAACCTTAATGCTCGCCGGCACCTCAAACGACGTGCTCGAACGCACGGCGCCCAAGTCGAAGCCGGCACCGGCCACAAGTGTCTTAAAGACCGAGCCGGGCTCGTAGGCATCGGTAACCAGGCGCAAGTTCATGTCCTCGGTCTTGGCGTTTTCCAGATCGGTCTGGTCATATGTCGGATACGAGCATGCCGCCAGAATCTCGCCCGTCGTGGGATCGGTGACCAGGGCCGAGCCATTCTTGGCCTTGGTCTTTTCGACCGCCTCGGCCAGGGCGTCCTCAGCGGCACGCTGGATATTGACATCGAGCGTCGTCACGATGTCCACGCCGTTAACCGCCGCCACCTTTTTATAGGCGCCGCCCGCGATATAGCTACCGTCCCTCGCTCGCTCGCGCACCAGCGAACCGTTCGTTCCGGTCAAAAGCTTGTTGTACTGTTTCTCAAGGCCCGTCAGACCGTCGTTGTCCACGTTTACCACGCCAAGTACCTGCGATGCCAGGTTGCCATAAGGATATACGCGCTTCATGGCCTGCTCAAAGAGCACGCCGGGCAGATTCTTCTTCTCCAGCGCCGCAGCATCGTCCTCGTCCACCTGGCGTTTGATATACACCCAGGTGCCATCGGACATAACGAGATCACGACAGGTTTTCTTATCGATGCCCGTAGCTTTGACCAGTGCCGAGACCGTCTTGTCAACATCCTCGATAAGCTGAGGATTCACGGCGATGTTGCGGCATTCGACCGACGACGTCAGCACGTTGCCGTTACGGTCGTAGATGGTACCGCGCTTGGCATACAGCGTCTGCGCAAGCAAGCGGCGTGCATCGGCACGGTCGCGTAACTTATCGGCTTCCACGATTTGATAGTCGGCAAGGCGAAGGACGCCCAAGCCCAAGCCAAACCCGATGAAGCCCATGACGGCTTTGCGACGGGGCAGCGGCGTGCCCGTGAGCCATTCGGTCGACGAGCTCTTGCGCGGTCTGGTGTTATGCATTTGAGGACCACTCGAGCTACGGAGACGCGACGCGGGGTCGTTGCCATAGGACGGCCTCGCGTTGTAAGATGGCCGACCCGTTCCTTGATAACCAGAACGTCCCCGCGATGAGGGACGTCCAGAACCGCGACCCCCGTCGGAACCGCGGCGATAGTCATTTGTCATACTCAGCTACCGTCTTGTTACTGAGCGGTCGCGGTCGAGCTAGCGCCCGCGGCTGCATCCTGCGAAAAATCAAGTGTAACGCTCTCGCTGGGCTCCACCATGCCATAAGCGCCCGCAAGGTCGCGAATGCGCGTGTCGGCACCATAGACCGAATGCATGACCTCCAGGTCGGAGCTCTCATCGGTCGCCTTCTCGAGCGTGTTGGTAAGCGCGGCATTGCTGTTGAGCACCTGGGCCGTAACGCCGGCGAGCGCCACACGGGCGACACCGATCGTCATGAAGATGGCCGCAATGATGCAAAACGTTTTAAGAACGCTCATGAAAACCGGGCTTACCGCCTGGTTTGCCTGACGGCCCGCGCCCGTGTAGACATCAAAGCGCGGCGTGCGCTGCTCGCGGGGAGCAACGGGGGCCTGCGGTGTCTCACGATAGGCGGGCATGGCGCTCATATCATAGGCGAGTGCTGCGTTTGAGGTGTTGTAGCCCATGATATGCCGCCTCCCATCCCGAGTACGTTGGTAGTGTGTTTAAGCTTCGTTTATGGTGCGAGCGGGAGGTCCAATATCGCGCGGTCGCGTCTACAGACGCTGCGCCACGCGGATCTTGGCTGATCTCGCCCGAGGGTTGCGCGCAACCTCATCGGGTTGGGCAACCAGGGGTTTGCGGGTGATGACCTTGAGTATCGGCACGTTGCCGCACACGCACACCGGAATCTCCGGCGGACACGTGCACCCCTGGCTCATCTCCTTAAAGTGGTTCTTTACGATACGGTCCTCGAGCGAGTGATACGAGATGACGCAGATGCGTCCGCCCGGGTTGAGCCACCTTGTGGCGGCGTCTAGCCCTCGCTCGAGCACATCGAGTTCGTGATTGACCTCAATGCGAATGGCCTGGAAACTTTTCTTGGCCGGGTGTCCGCCATGCCGACGAGCGGCAGCGGGGATACCAGCCTTGATGATCTCGACAAACTGACCGGTGGTTTCGATCGGCTCATGCTCGCGGCGGCGCACGATCTCACGCGCGATCTGCGAGGCGAACTTCTCTTCGCCGTAGACGCGTAGAATCCGGGCGAGGTCGTGTTCGTTATAGGTGTTGATGACCTCAGCTGCGTTTAAGGTGTTGTTACCCGGATCCATCCGCATGTCCAATGGGGCGTCCTCGTTGTACGAAAAGCCCCTGCCAGGGATATCGAGTTGCGGCGACGAAACGCCCAAGTCGAACAGGAAGCCATCGACCCCGGGCACCTCGGCCGAGCAAAGCAGCTCGTCCAAGTCGCCGAAGTTGCCCTTCAGCAGCTGGTGCGGTACGCCGGGAACCTCGCGGTCCAGACGGGCGCCAGCGGCCTCGAGGGCCATGTCGTCCTGATCGACGCCGAGCAAAAGGCCGGTCTCCCCCACCTGCGCGGCCATCTTTACCGAATGGCCGGCACCGCCAAGGGTGCAGTCGCAGACGACGGAGCCGCTCTTGAGCTGCAGCGACTCAAGCACTTCGCCGAGCATGACAGGTTCATGCCGATATTCTTGTGTCAAGATCCCACGCTCCATCCGTTACTCGTGCCTTGCCCTTACGAGAAGAAGAGGTCCAGCAGGGCCTCGTCATCATCGTCCTCATCGGCCGTAGCGCGGTCCCAAACCTCAAGGTGGTCGTAGTTGCCCACAACCGTGACCTCGCGGTCGAGGTTCGCCTGCTTGCGGAGAGACTCAGAAAGACCGATACGACCCGCGCTGTCCACATCCATCGACGTGGTGCGCTTGTTGATCGCCCTCATGAGCTTCTGGTCGTTGATGTCACGCGGGTTAAAACCCTCGTGGCCCTCACGACCCGCAAAGAGTCCTTCGACCCACTTATCGAAGGCCTCGGCAGAGAACACGTACAGAGCATCGACATCCAGGGCTTTAAACACGCGAACGTGCTCTCCAAGCTCCTCACGAAGGGGTGCAGGCAGGGACAGACGACCTTTTGCATCGAGATTGCGCTCGTATGCACCCGTCATTCCCATGTGCGCCCTCCCCTCGGTTACTCAGATGGCACGTACGCGGGGAACCACCCCGCCTGTCGACGTCATCAATAATATGGGGAACCGCCCCATTTTTCAACACCTTTCCCCACCCCTTCCCCCACCCCGCCCCACCACTCCACCTCCGATATGCTGTAAAACACCCCCGAGCATATGTTCGAAAACACAATATGTTGTGTTTGCAGCAAAGGCGGGATGCCACCTGTAGAGCCACGCCCGCGAACCTCAACCTTCAAGTTGACCTTGAGGCGATTTTTACGTCCCTTTACATGCCGTTCACATCGCCCCCAAACTCCCCCACCCACGGCACACACGGTCCACCACCGCGTCGGTGTCTGGCGAAAAATGGGACGGGCCCCAGATTGCCCATGCGCGCAAAAGTGCGTCTCGGCAATCTGGGGCCCATCCCCCTTACTATGTATAAATATGCAGTTCAGCGGGGTACTAGCGATGTGCCAGCGGATGCGCCGCCAGATAGACCTCGGTCAGTTGCGTGCGGTCGACATGCGTGTAGACCTGCGTGGTCGAAATATCGGCATGGCCCAAAATCTCCTGCAGCACACGCAGGTCGGCACCGCCCGCGAGCATGTGGGTAGCAAAGGAGTGGCGCAAGGTATGGGGATGGAGCCCCACCAGCCCCACCTGACGCCCATACCGCTCGCATATCGCATGCACGGCCTGGCGCGACAGGCGACGTCCGTTCTTATTTAAAAAGACCGCCGAGGTCTCGGTCCCGTGAGCATGGGCGGCCAGGAGCGTGCGCCCGTCACCTATATAGTGTGTCAAGGCGCGAGCCGCGCTTCCCACCAACGGGGATAGACGCTCCTTGGAGCCCTTACCACGCACCAGGACAAACCCGTCATCGATATGGATATCGCCCACATCGAGCCCAACCAGCTCACTCACGCGCAAGCCGCAACCGTAAAGCACTTCCAAGATGGCATGATCGCGCAGTCCCATCTCGCCCTCGGGAAAGACTTGATCGAGCAGTGCCGAGACATCCTCCACCGAAAGGTATTCCGGCAGGCGATCTGCCTTTTTGGGCAGGCGCAACGCCGCCGTCGGGTTTTGGGCCACGGCCCCATCGCGCACCAAAAAGGCATGCAGACCCTTCACGGCAGCAAGCGCGCGCTCCACCGAGGCATCGGAATAGCCTCCGTCGCGGCGATCGGCAACAAAGCCCTCCACGACCTGACGGCTCACATCTTCAAAAGACGCAATGTCAGCCCGCTCCAGATAGGCGCAGTACGTCGTCAGGTCACGACGGTATGCCGCAATCGTATTGTGCGCCAAACCCCGCTCGACCGCGAGGTAATCGAGATACTCCCCCGCCGCCACAGCGAGCGACGAGGGAGTAGCTTCGGTATGTTCTTGGTTCGCCGGCACCCTTAGTCCGTAGCGAGGTTCATGGGCGTCACCTGCAGGCGAT
>CAUHJB010000002.1:0-130111 GCA_959606495.1 uncultured Collinsella sp.
AGGGCGCCGAGGAACTGGGCGTAGGCGTCCGCGCCCAGCGCCGGGTCCCATCGGGTTACGGAGAAGTACTCGCCGCAGGCAAGACCGGCTGCCAGGCCGCAGGCGAGGTGCACCGCCGAGAGCGGGGAGCGCGCCAGGCGCAGGGCCTCGGAAAGCAGGGCCCGCGGGAGAGTCATGCGCGGCGTCGGATCGGAGAGTCGTGTCATGGCCATCACCTCTCCTCGGAGTGCGCAAACCAGGCCGCGCCCGCCGCCGTGAGCGCGGCGAACGCGAGCGCACTGACCGCAAGGCCCGCCAGCGTGAGCATGCCGTCCGCCGTGAGCGCCCCGCCGAGCGCCATGTCCGCCGCGAGCGGCTCGCCGCTCGGCAGCACGGGAATGAAGCTCGTGGGGATGACCATGCTCGCCGACGGCGGAAAGAGCTGCGGCAGCGGCATCAGCGACCAGGCGAACCCACCCACGAGCTGCGCGGCGAGCGGGCAGAAGATGCCCGCGAGCATGCCGAGCCGCGCCGTGAGGAAGAGCCCTGCGGGGATCATCCACGCCGCGGTCACCGTGTTGGCGAGCGCGCAGAGGAGCATCGTGAGCGTGCCCGCGGCCGTGAGACCCTGCGAGGAGAACGCCGATCCCGCGAGGTAGATGCCGAAGACCACGAGGTTCGAGAGCGTGCAAAGAGCAAGGCACCAGAGCGCCTTGGCCCACCAGGCGCGCCCGAGCGGGAAGCCCAGGCCCAGAAGCCCCCGCATCCGCGTGCGAGCGTCCGCCCGTGCGACGCACGCCACCACGAGCGATAGAGACACGGGCAGGAAGAGCGCGTACCAGTAGTTCCACGCACTAAAGATCTGCACGCCCCGGTAGGGCATCGCGCCGAGCAGTGGCATCGGCAGCGCCATGAGCACGGCCAGGCGAACCGGTGCCGCGTGGCGCGACTTCAGGGCCTCGGCGCGCAGGCCCGCGAGCAGGCCGCCTTTCTCGCCCGTCATGCCGCCACCTCCCCGCGTGCTCGTCGCCCTTCCCGACAGAAGCTCATGAAGAGTTCCTCGAGGTCCTGCCCGGGCCGAAGCGCATCCTCGTAGGCGAGGCGCCCCCCGCAGATGATGCCGATGGTGTCCGCCATCTGCTGCACCTCGGAGAGGATGTGGCTCGAAACGATCACCGTCGTACCCGCCGCCGCGAAGCCGCGGATCTGGTCGCGCAGCTCCTCGATGCCGATGGGGTCGAGGCCGTTGGTGGGCTCGTCGAGCACGAGCAGGCGTGGCCGGGCGATCAGCGCCAGCGCGAGCCCCAGGCGCTGCCGCATGCCCATCGAGAAGCGCCCGGCGCGCTTCTTCCCGGTGTCCGCGAGGTCCACGGCGGCGAGCACCTCATCTATGCGGCTCTCGGGAAGGCCCAGCAGCGTGGTGCGCACGCGCAGGTTCTCGCGCGCGGTGAGGTTGGGGTAGAGCGGCGCCTCCTCGATGAGGCTGCCGATTGCGTAGAGGTCCTCGCGGCGCCAGGCGTGCCCGGCAAAGAGGATCTCCCCGGCCGTCGGCCGCAGCATCCCGCAGATCATCTTGAGCGTTGTCGACTTGCCGGCGCCGTTGGGACCGAGCAGCCCGTACACCTCGCCCTCGCGGATATGAAGGCTCACGTCGGCCACGGCGTCCTGCGCCTGGTCGCCGCGGCCGAAGCGCTTGGTGAGCCCGCGCGTCTCGAGCATGTAACCCATGGGCTTATCCTTTCTCTTCCGGGCGCGCGGGCCGAGCCACCGTGCCCGCACGCTTTACCTTTCGGGTTCACCATCCATGGTGGGGCGCGTTTCTAACGAAGCCGTAACGGCCGTTGGGTTCTTTTAGCGCCAACCCTTCTCGACCCGCACATCATGATTAATTCGCTTAAGGCAACAACTTTCCCGATCGATGTAATCACCGAATCAAAACGTGTACATCAGCCATCAAAGATGCCGAAAAATGTCATATTTGGAGGCTGATGTACACAAATGCAGAATCCCGCACAACCCAGTAGCATCCTCCATATGTCTGGACTCTCTATGCTTACGCTGGATAGACATCGCCGGAACGGGTATAGTATCGAAAGTTTTGTCGTTAACCAGCGGGGGAGTCCTGTGGGCATCAAAAAGAAGATCAAAAAGGAGCTTATCGGCACTTCCGATTACCCGTCGAATAAGATCTTTACGATCTCCAATTTCATCACCTTTACGCGCCTGATCCTCACCCTGGTATTTCTGTACCTGTTTGTGACGGATAACAACCGCGTCATCGCCATCGTTATCTACGCCGTTGCCGCCTCTACCGACTGGATGGACGGTCAGATCGCCCGCATGACCAAGACGGTCTCGTGGCTCGGCAAGGTCATGGATCCCATCTGCGACCGAGCGCTGCTGTTCACCGGCGTACTTGGGCTGGTGGTTCGCGGAGAGCTGCCAATCTGGGTCTGCGTGCTCATTATTGGCCGCGACATCTATCTGGGCATCGGCACGCTTATCGTTCGTCATTATCACCGTCGCCCCATCGATGTCGTCTTTCCCGGAAAGATTGCCACTGCACTGCTCATGACCGGCTTCTCGCTCATGCTGCTCGGGTTCCCCGTTATTGACGGCCTGCATCTTTTACCTTCAACCCTTACGGCCTTCCCGGGCCTCAACGGAAGCTCGGTGCCCCTCGGCATCTTCTTTGTGTACGGCGGCGTGATCTTCTCCATGCTCACGGCTGTCATCTATTCCATTAAGGGCGGAGTGGCCATTAAACAGGCTCTCGCGCATCCCGAGGACGAGGACATCGACTTTCTGAACCCTGAAATCGAAGACTGATTCGTTGGGGTATGATTACGTACGGTTCATTATTTGCGGCACGTCCGCGATAAGTTAGGGGTTGTCATGGACAACATGGTTAATAATATGCCTCAGAATGATAAGACTGCTGACGCTACCTGCGTATTCCGCGTGCCTTCAAGCGACGTCACCGTTCCCGACCTCATGGCCAACGTGCGCATCACCGCCCCCGTTCTGTCCATCGTCAAGGGTCCGCAGACTGGTGCCGCCTTTGAGCTCGAGGACGACGTGACCACCATCGGCCGCGATCCTGCAAACGGCATCTTCCTCAATGACATGACCGTTTCGCGTAGCCACGCGCGCATTATTCGCGAGGGCCTCGGCGCTCGCATTGAGGACCTGGGCTCGCTCAATGGCACCTGGGTCGACGGCGCCATTGTCAACGCGGCCCCGCTGCACGATGGTTCTTCCGTCCAGATCGGTACGTTTACGCTCATCTACCACGAGAGCACGCCGGAGCGCATCGAAACCGGTGAGTAGGGCATGGCCGAACGCAACTATCTGAGTATCGGCCAAGTCGTCAACCTTCTTCGAGGCGCATACCCCGATCTTTCGAACTCAAAAATTAGATTTCTAGAAGATGAGGGGCTCATTACCCCTCATCGTACGCCTAAGGGATACCGTCAGTACTCTAAGGAGGACGTTGATCGCCTGGAGGTCATCCTGCATTTGCAGAAGACCCGCTACATGCCTCTCAACGTGATTAAGCAGCGCTTGGAAAACGCCACGGACCTGTCAACGCTCGCTTACGAGGTGGGCTTGCTGTCCGATGTTCCGCTCAAGACGGAGCCCAAGGAGACTAAGCAAAAGCTGCATCCCATTGAGACCATTCCCGATATGCTGGGCGTCGAGATTTCGTTTATCCGCTCGCTCGCCGAGAACGACCTCATTCGCATCATCAAGAGTCCGCAGAATCGTGAGCTCGTCGATGGTCGCGATTTTCCAATCATCCGCTACTGCTCCGAGCTGTCACGCTTCCATATCGAGCCCCGCAACCTGCGTCAGTACGTGTCTTCCGCCAACCGCGAGTCCTCGATGTTTGAGCAGGTGCTCGTGAGCATGCTCGGAATGGATACCTCCGATGACGAGCGCGACGCCAAGCTCGAGCGTGCGTTTAAGAAGCTTCATGACCTGACCGAGGGTGTGCACACTGCGTTGCTCAAGAACCGCGTTTTTGAGTCGCTCAACGCCGTGGTCGAGGACGCCGACATCGATGCACTCGATGAGGAAATCGCTCGCTCCGAGTCCACCAAGGCCAAAAACGAAGAAACTGCCGCGCCTGCTTCGCACGAGGATTCTCTCGTAAAGCCGCTCAAGGTCGTCGCCCCTTCGCACTCCGGCACCGTCACCGCGGGCAAATAACCGCTGCTGATATTTCGGCAACTCATTGAAAGGTCATGCAATGTACGACTTCGAATCTCAAATCGTCGACATCCCCGACTATCCCGAGCCCGGAGTCGTCTTTAAAGACATCACGCCGCTCTTTGGCAATCCCGAGGCGCTCAAAGCCATGACCGATGCCCTCGCCGAGCACTTTGCCGGCATGGGGATCACCAAGGTCGTGGGTCCCGAGGCTCGCGGCTTTATGGTTGGCGTACCGGTGGCTGTAGCCCTTGGCGCCGGCTTTGTTCCCGCACGTAAACCGGGCAAGCTGCCGCGCGAGACCGTAAGCCAGAGCTACGAGCTCGAGTACGGCACCGATTCAATTGAGATCCATGCCGACGCTATCAGCTCTAAAGATACCGTGTTGATTCTGGACGACTTGGTCGCGACGGGCGGAACCGTCGAGGCAACAGGTAAACTGGTGCGAGATATGGGCGCAAAGCTTATCGGTTACGGTTGTATACTTGAGCTTGCGTTTCTCAACCCGCGCGAGAAGCTCACGCCGTCTGATGACGATGTGGAGCTCTTTAGCCTGGTGACGGTAGGCTAGCCGTTACCCTTAGTTACTGGAAAGGAAGCTACATGCGCACAGCAAACACGCACAAAAACATGGCACGCTGCGCTGCTACGGCAACCCTCGCTTGTGTTTTGGGCTTGGGCCTCGCGGCTCCTGCCTACGCCGATACCGCATCCGACCTTGCCGCTGCTCGTACGAAACTCGAGCAGATCGGCACCCAAACCCAGCAGATTTACGATGAGCTTGCCACGCAGACGCAGGCGCTCGATCAGACTGCCGGCGAGATCACGCAAAAGCAGCAGGAGATCGCCGATGGTCAGGCCAAGCTCTCGACCTATGTCGCCGGCGAGTACAAAACCGGCGGTCTGAGCCTGCTTCAGGTTTTGACGGGTGTCGATGATCTGAGCGATATGCTCAACCGTCTGTTCTACTACGGCAAAGTTTCCGATAAGCAAGCTCAGACCATTCAAGAGGTCAAGGAGCTTAAGCAGCAGCTCACCGATAAGCAGGCCGAGCAGGAGAAGAACGTCGCCACCACGCAAAAGAAGGTCGACGAGCTTAATGCCCAGCAGGCTGAAGCCCAGAACGTCGTAAACTCCCTGGATTCGCAGCTGCAGGCCGAGCTCGCTGCCGAGGCCGAGGCCAACGCTGCGCTGCAGGCTGGCATTAATGCTAGCACCGCCGAAAAGGCCACGGTGAGCAACGACACCGCCGGTACGACCGAGAACACCAACAATGGCGGCCAGACCAACAATAACAACAACCAGGGCGGCAACACGCCGGCTCCCGCACCGCAGCCTGCCCCCACGCCCGCTCCGGCTCCCACGCCTTCAGCACCGAGTCAGTCTGTTGATGGTGGCTCCGTTGTTTCGCGCGCCTACAGCAAGCTCGGCTATGCGTATGCTTGGGGCGGCATTGGACCGAACAGCTTTGACTGCTCCGGTTTTGTAAGCTATTGCCTCACGGGACGCTACTGCCGTCTGGGCACCACGGTCGACTTCATGGGTTGGACCCGTGTGTCCGATCCGCAACCCGGCGATGTTGTGGTTAACTCCTACCATACCGGCATTTATATCGGTAATGGTCAGATGATCCATGCTTCCGACTACAAAACGGGCGTCATCATCAGCTCCGTTGCCGCCGGCATGAACAACAATTACATTTTCGTGCGCTACTAATTTATTACTGCAGCGAACGAACGTGGGCCTCGCGATCTTGAGTCACGAGGCCCATTCTTTTTTTTCCCTACCGTTTGCCATAAAATCAGGACGGCTATCTAGTATTCAAAACTAGATAGCCGTCCAATCAATCAAAAAGATGGCTATAATTGTTGAGGAACAATTAGAAAGGACCCTCTATGAGCTGGGCACTTATCTCAGATTCAAGCTGTAACCTCCGCGATTGGCAACCGACCGCGCCCCATACCACCTTTGCATTTGCGCCCCTCAAAATTCGAGTGGGGGAGCGTGAATTCGTCGATGACCTTTCGCTCGATGTACATGAGCTCAACTGCGCTGTTCAGGCGGAGACGAACGCTTCTTCGAGCGCTTGTCCCAGCGTAGGGGAGTGGGCCGAGCTCTTCAAATTGGCAGACAAGACCATCTGCATGCCAATCTCTGAGGGCGTGTCGGGCAGCTACAATGCGGCAGCCACGGCTCGCGATATGGTTCTTGCCGAGGAGCCCGACCGGCAGATTCATCTTGTCAATTCACGCGCAGCTGGCGGCAAAATGGACCTTATTTTCTTGCTGTTCGACCGCTATCTTGCAAGCAACCCGGATGTCTCATTCGAGGATGCTTGCGCATACTTCGATAGCCTTGAGCAGAACAGCAAAATCCTCTTCAGTTTGTGCAATTACGAAAACCTCGCCAAAGCCGGACGTATCCCTAAGGCAGCCGGCGTCATTGCCAACAAGCTCAATATCCGCATTTTGGGCACGGCGAGCGAGGCCGGTAAAATCGAACTCGTCGGGCACACGCGTGGCGAAAAGAAGATGCTCAACAAGATCATCGACACCATGGAAGCCGAGGGTTTTACGGGCGGCGAGGTCGTTATCGACCATGTCGAGAATGAGGCAGGCGCCCAGGCACTTGCCAGCCGAATTGTGGAGCGCTGGCCAGGCTCCAAGACCATCATCATGCCCTGCAACGGCCTGGATTCCTATTACGCCGAGATGCACGGCCTCATCATCGGCTACGGCATGGGCGTAGCTTCGGGCAAATAAAGTCCTACCAAGCAAAAATACGGGCGGGACAAAGCGACAGATGGCTCTTTGTCCCGCCCGTTTTATACGTCGGCTAGCTATTAAACCCATTAAACTTTAGATAGCTCATCAGGTACGCCTTCGAAACGAAGGATGAAACCGCACTGCGCACAAGCAGCGACTCACGCGTTACCTGATGCGCCGTATCGGGAACCGGCGTCTGCTCGACGGAAAACGCCGAACGAATCGATGCCTCGAGCTGATCGACCACATAATCGAAAGCCGTCGGGGCATCATAGCTCAAACGCTGAATGTTAAAGAGCGCCTGCACCGCAGCAATAGGTAGCACCTGCTTAAAGAGGCAGATAGCGATCAGGCGGGCAATCTGCTCGCGGCCATATTGCTTTTTGACCGGAGCAGGCACCAGGCCGACCTTCACGTAGTTATTGATCATCGATGGCGTAATCACAGGTTGCTCAACGCAAATGGACAGCGGCTCCATCCACAGCGCAACATACTCAATGACCTGGTCGCGGTAGAGCGTCACATTGGGCAACTGGTTATAGCGCGGCAGACTTAACGTATTGAGTTTACGCACGATATCGGACTGAATGAATGCATCGGGCAGCACCGTGGGCTGAATATCCTCGGGCTTAATGCTTACCGACGAATCGGACATCGGAATAACGTATTTAGCGTGGTTCATAAGAGGCCTCCGTTCGTTTTCTATATTGTATTCTAGGTTATCTAGTTTTGCATACCACATAGCCGCCAAGAAAAATGGCGGGACAGTGCACTGATGCATCGTCCCGCCATTTAGTAAATTGATATCAACCTTACATAAGATATATTATCGTACTTATTCACGGAGAAACGCGTATGCGCTCGTTGCTGCTATGGCTCCGTCCGAAACGGCGGTCACAACCTGGCGTAAACGCTTGGAACGGATATCGCCGGCTGCGAATAAGCCGGGCGTACGGGTGGCCATCGAATCGTCGGTGACAATGCCGCCGTCAGGAGCCAGATCGACTAGATGCTCAACCAGCTCGGTATGCGGCAGCATCCCCGTAAAGACAAAGATGCCAAACGAGCCAGGTTCAAATGACTCGGTATGAGTCTCGCCAGATGCATTGTCCTTAAAGGTAATCGTCGTTGGCATGGCTTCGCCCGATAGCTCCACAATACTAGTTTGGTACCTAACTGTAATATTGTCCTTTGCGAGTACTTTCTGAACAACACCATCGGGCGCACGAAACTGGTCGCGGCGCAGCACGATGGTCACACTGCTGGCAATGTCGGACAGGAACAGCGCCTCTTCGCATGCCGAATTGCCACCACCGATTACAAAAACCTGCTTGCCGCGGAAAAACATGCCGTCACATGTTGCGCAATATGAAACGCCACGACCGCGATACGTATCCTCGCCTGCGAAACCTGCCGGACGCGGCGTGGCACCCATGCAAGCGATAACGCTCGAGGCCAGCGTATCGCCCATATCGTGATGCACCGTAAACAACGCTGCATCGGCATCGTAATCGATACCCGTAACCATGCTCCATGTAACCTGTGCTCCCAGGCCCTCTGCATGCTGCTGAAAACGCTCGCCAAGTTCGGCGCCACTCAGGAGCGGAAAACCCGGATAGTTCTCGACCTCATTGGTTGTGGCGATCTGCCCTCCCGACATGCCCTGCTCAATCACGGTCGTCGTCAGGTTGGCACGCGCAGCATAAATGGCGGCAGCATAGCCCGCGGGGCCGCCACCGATAATCGCAACATCGATCGGCTGATCGGTAGTCATGGAACATCCTCTCGTCGAAACATTGACGTTCTTTGCGCTCATACCCAAATTTACGTGAACGTGACACTCATGCACTACAATGATAAATCCGTATTACAAAGCTGAAGGGGAGTTATCGATGGACCAGGCGCAGACGAGTGACGACGCTCCCCTGCTCACGCACAGCACTCCCCAATCGGAGCAAACCACGCTCCTGGCTCAACAAAAACCTCTCGTGACCATCGTGCACGCCTCCGTTGGCTCGGGCCACAAGGCCGCCGCAAATGCGATAGCGCAGGCATTCGACCTCATCCGCGGCACCAATGGCATCCCCGAGGATATTGAGATTGAAGTGCTCGATATCCTTGATTTTGGACGTATTAAATTCGACGGCAATAAGACCGCGGCTTCTTTTACGGGAGCCACGCGCCCCATTTACGACCTGACCTGGCGATATACGCTTACGGGACATCTTCTCTGGGGTGGCGGAACGGCATGGTCGCGAATTATGTTCCCCGCCTTCAACGAATATATTCGTAGCCGCAGGCCCATAGCCGTGGTTGCAACGCACATCACAGCAGCCAATGTTGCCGTGGGCGCCCGCGTAATTACGGGTATCGATTATCCGGTCATCTGCGTACCGACCGACTACGAAGTCGAGGGATGGTGGCCCCACAAGGACACCGATTTATTCTGTGTTGCCAACGAATTTATGGCCGAAACGCTGCGTCCGCGCAAGGTGCTCGAGACAAAGATTCGCATTACCGGCATTCCTATTCGCGCCGGATTCGACACGGATTACGATCGCGAGGAAGAGCTAGCTAAGTTCAACCTCCCCACCGACAAGACCGTCGTGCTGGTAATGGCCGGTGCCAGCTTGCCTCAACCGTACGTTCGCTTTCGCGCGGAGATGGACCGCACCCTCCCCTTCCTACGCAGCTTCGAAGACATGCACTTTGTCTTTTTGCCGGGCAAAGACACCGAATATGCCACCCGCCTCAAAACGCTCTTCGACGCCATGAAGCTCGAAAACGTCACGGTTCTGGACTATGTCGATGATATGGCAGCGCTTATGCACGGCTGCGACCTGGCAATTCTCAAATCGGGCGGACTCACCGTCACCGAATGCCTGTGCGCACACCTGCCGATGATCCTGCTGGGCAAGTCCTATGGCCAGGAAAAGGCCAACACCACCATGCTCACCGGCATGGGCGCCAGCATGCATGTCACCACCGCACGAGAGCTCATCGTGACGTTGCGTCATCTCCACGATCATCCTGAGTCGCTCAAGGCACTGCTCATCAACGGCGAAGTACTACGCCGCCCACACGCAGCCGAAGACATAGCCATCGCAACCATGGAGCTCGAAGGCAAACCCCAAAAGCGCAAACGAGCCTTCTGCCGCTTCTACTGGGGCGGAAAACCCGCGCATATCCGCTAGGCGATAGTCCGCTGCTCGGCGGGAGCCGCCCATATATCATTCCATGCTCAAACATTCTCGCTGCGCAGGGCGCACTAATCCCGCCCGTTCGGGGCTCACCCATATCATTCCATGCTCAAACATTCTCGCTTCGCTGCGCTCGCTGCGAAACTGCGCGTGGAACGATATGGATGAGCCCCGAACGGGAGGCTTCTTGCTTGTAACAAAATTATTCTTACTGGTTAGTTGATACGACAAAGGAACAGTTCCTTTGTCGTATCAACTAACTGTTATTAGATTATTTGTTTCTACCTTCGCAGACTCTAACGGGGCGAACCCGGCGTAGCCGCTAGCAAGCAAACGTAGCTCACCCGTGGGAGACCCCTATATATCGTTCCACGCGCAGTTTCGCAGCGCAGCGAGAATGTTTGAGCATGGAATGATATATAGGGGCCTCCCACGGGTGAGCGGACATTACAATACGCCGCTAGAACCGAAACCGCCGGCTCCTCGGTCGGTTTTGTCTAGTTCTTCTACTTCTATGAGATTGACCGTGGGGACTTCTTGGATGACGAGTTGGGCTATGCGGTCGCCTTTGTTGATTTGGATGTCGTTGGTGGGATCCAGGTTGATGAGGATAACCTTGAGCTCTCCTCGGTAGTGGGCATCGATGAGGCCCGGCGTGTTGACTATAGACAGGCCCTGCTTGATGGCCAAGCCGCTGCGGGGCTGGACGAAGCCGGCGTAGCCATCGGGCAGGGCGATGGCCAGCCCCGTAGAGACCAGACGGCGTTCGAAGGGCTTCAGGACGCAGTCCTCGTTGGAGCGTAGATCCAAGCCGGCATCGGAGGGATGGGCGTATTTGGGAAGCTCGACGGCTGGGTCGAGACGCTTAATGTTAACGGTAATGTTGGACATGAAATCACCTTAGCTTGTCGAGCTCTTGCAAAAACTCATCGACGTCTTTGAAATCGCGATAGACCGAGGCAAAGCGGATGTAGGCAACTTTATCGATCTTGGCCAACCGCTTAAGAACCATATCGCCCAACTCATGAGACGTAACGGCCGTGAGCGTACGGGAGCGAAGCTCGACCTCAATATCGTCAATGATCTCGTTGAGCTTTTTAGTGTCGATATCTCGCTTGATCGTGGCGCGCATCAAACCGACCAGCAGCTTATTGCGATCGAACCGTTGCTTGGTTCCGTCTGACTTAATGACCTCGATAGGGTCTTCACAACGCTCAAATGTCGTAAAGCGATAATTGCATGAGCAGCATTCGCGACGGCGCTTGATGGTGTTATTAGATTCCTGCATGCGGGAATCAACGACGCGAGTATGTGCCTTGCCGCATTTGGGACAGCGCATGGTACCTCCTCTAAAACGATTACAAGGGTACCATGCGACGGTACATAAATCTTAGGAACGTGCGGGAACTTTAAGATGCGCACCGGCATCGAGCGAGCCATGCTCCAGGTGATTGACGTTGCGGATCATATCAGAGGTTTCCTGTGTGGAAAGGCCCTCAATCGGATGCTCCTGGGCAAGCGACCACAAGGAATCGCCTGGCTGAACACGGACGGTCTCGTAGGTAACGTTGGATACCGACTCGGCATATGCGGCGTGACGTGCGCTGAAGATCGAGGTGGCAAGTACAAAGAAGAGCGTGAGCGCAACGGCAAGAGCGACAATCGTCGAGGCCTTTAGGGCAACAGGAGCCGAAGTCGTGGCGACGCACCGGCTGCGGACGGGCTTACCAGGCAATGTTTGGAAACCAGATCGGCCGCCTTTGACAACCGTGAAAACCGGCGATGTAGGCGTCTCGAGCTTAAGGGCGAGGTTTCCCTGGACCATATCCGTTGCGTTCATCATGTTCTCCTCTCGCGTGTTTTGCTGAGAACAGTTTTATCAAGCCGCGCGGACAAAAATGTCTAGCGCGAGAACGAATGTTCGGTTATTATTATCTTCGAACAGTTGTTCCTGTCAAGCAAAATTCGAACATTTGTTTGACATGGGTAGAGAGGATGCCCTGATGGCTCGCAAAATTACCAAGCGTCAGCAGCAAATTTACGACTTCATCAAGGAATATCAGCAGGAGAAGGGTTATCCGCCCAGCGTGCGCGAGATGGCTTCTGCCGTGGGCCTTTCCTCCCCCAGCACCGTGCACGCCCATCTCTCTGCCCTGGAGGCGCGCGGGCTACTCAAGCGCGATGCCACCAAACCGCGCGCCCTGGAACTCTTTAACGAGGATGGTTCCTCTGTCTCAATTTCCAAATCTGACGAGCCCACCGCACCTCGCGGAACGGTCTCGCTACCACTCGTTGGTCGCGTCGCGGCTGGGATTCCCATTCTGGCAGAGCAGAATATCGAAGACACGTTTACTATCCCGACCGAAATCGCCACTGATCAGGGTTCCTTTATCCTTGAGGTGCATGGGAGCTCAATGATCAATGTCGGCATCTTCAATGGCGATTACATCATCGTCCGTGAACAAAAGAGTGCCATGAACGGCGAAATTGTCGTGGCCATGATTGATGGTTCGGCGACCGTCAAGACGTTCTACAAGGAGCAGGGGCGTGTGCGCTTGCAGCCCGAGAACGACACTATGGAACCTATCTATGCAACGAATCCCGTTATCCTGGGCAAAGTCGTCGGCTTGATGCGCCGGTTCTCGTAATGCAAAAACGCATAACCATCTTTGATACCGTCCGCGGGTTTACGATGATTTCTATGGCAGGTTTTCACGCTTGCTATGATCTCGCCTACCTGTACGGCTGGGATATGCCTTGGTTTACCCAGACTGTCTTTCAAGACGTCTGGCGAGCCAGCATCAGCTGGGTATTTTTGTTTATCGCGGGTTGGATGTGCACTCTTTCGCGCAACAATATCAAACGTGCCGCCAAATACGCCTTAGCAGCACTCGTTGTCTGGTTGGCAACAACACTTGTCTCAGTCGACGATTCGGTTAATTTTGGCATCATCTACTGCATGGCCGCATGCACCGGCATCGTGGCGTTGACCGATCCCGTCCTTAAGAAGATAACGGCGAGATGGGGCATGCCCCTATGCCTTGTGTTGTTCGCCCTCACCTGGAGCATCCCCAAAACGATCTACCCTGTCCCCTACCTGGCGTGGCTGGGATTTCCGAGCCCTGGGTTTGTCTCAGGTGATTATTACCCCATCATCCCGTTTATCTTTATGTATCTTGCAGGATACTTCGCCGCACACATAGCGCAGGGAATCGATAAGACCGTCCCTAGCTGGGCCTACGCCAACCCCCTGCCGGCGCTCGCCAGCCTTGGACGTCACGCTCTCCCCTTTTATCTGCTGCATCAGCCCATCATTCTGGGCATTTTGGAGCTCGTCTACTCGGTGCGATAACGCTCGAGCCGCGGTGCAATACGAGCCGGCAACTTCGCCACAATGCGAACGCCGTCCTCGAGATATTCCTCATGCAGAAGGGCTCCCTGCTCATGCACCAGCGTGATGAGAGCGCCCTCGCGATACGGGATATCAGCGGAGAGCAACACATCGGTGGCAGCTGCCTCGCGAGCAATGCGATCGACGAGATCGTCGAGCCCCTCGCCCGTTTGGGCCGAGAACAGAACGGCCTCCGGATAGCGACGACGGAAACTCAATCGATCAACGCTATCGAGAAGATCGATTTTATTGAATACGGTCAGCGTTAAACGCTCTCCGGCGCCGATCTCATCAAGCACGCGGTCGACAGCCTCCAGCTGCCGCTCATAGTCCTCGTCAGACGCATCTACGACTTTGAGAATTAGATCGGCACCCAAAACCTCGGACAGCGTCGATTTAAAGGCATCGACCAGACCATGCGGCAGCTTTTGAATAAAGCCGACGGTATCGGTAATCGTCATGCCGCGACCGCCGGGCAGGCGATACGAACGCGTCGTAGGGTCGAGCGTAGCAAACAGCTTGTCCTGCGAAAGTACCGTAGAGCCGGTCAGACGATTGAGCAACGTCGATTTACCGGCATTGGTATAACCGGCTAACGCGACGCGAAACGCCGGTGACTCAATGCGGTTCTTGGATTGAATATCGCGACGCTGTTCAACCTGCTTGAGCTCACGACGAAGCGCAGCGATCTTATTACGAATGAGGCGACGGTCGACCTCGAGCTGACTTTCGCCCTGACCAAAACGTGAGCCGATGCCGCCGCGCGTCTGCTCCTTGGCGAGATGGCTCCACATGCCACGCAGGCGAGGCAACAAATATTGAAGCTGTGCCAGCTGTACCTGCAGGCGTCCCTCACGCGTCTGAGCATGCAGGCCAAAGATATCCAGGATCAGTGCTGTACGATCGATAATCTTTACCGGCTCGCCCACGGCTTTCTCCAAATAGGATTGCTGCGAGGGGGTCAGGTCGTCGTCAAAAATAACGACATCGGCATCCATGCGATGCACCAGGCCGCACAGCTCTTCAACCTTACCGGAACCGATAAACGATTTTGGATACGGCTTTACCAAACGCTGCGACAAGCGTGCCACGCACTGGGCACCAGCTGTGTGGGCAAGACGCTCCAGCTCATCAAGCGAGCGATCGAGCGGCCATGCATTGTCGCGCCACTCAACACCAACTAAAATGGCACGCTCGGGCTCGGGTGCCGTGGGAACAAGGGGGAAACGGGCCATTAGGCAGCCTCAATACGATGCAGGATATCCTCAACGACCTCATCGATCGTACATTCATCCATATCAAACCACACGATACGGTCATCGCGCTTAAACCACGAAAGCTGACGCTTGGCATAACGACGCGAACGCATCTTAATGAGTTCGCGGGCCTCATCCATGCTCATCATGCCATTGAAAGCATCGATGATCTCTTTATAACCAATTGCCTGCATCGACGTCAGGGCATCTCCCAGCCCCTGGTCCATAAGACCGCGGACCTCATCGACAAGACCCTGCTCAAACATCAGATTGACGCGTAGGTTAATGCGCTCATAGAGCACCTCGCGATTACGGGTCAGGCCAAACCACAGCGCATGATAATGCTCGCGCGGAACACTAAACTGACTTTTTTTCTGTGCATAGGAGATACCATCATCATGCATCTCGAGCGCACGAATCACACGGCGCACGTTATGGGGATGAATAACAGCAGCCGATTCTGGATCGCGCTCGGCAAGCAAGGCATGCAGTTCTTCCTCGCCAATACGCTCGGCAAGCTCCTGATAGCCCGCACGACGATCGTCCTCAAGTTCACCCGAGGGAAAGTCCATCTCATCGAGGGCGGCCTTGAGATACAGCCCCGTACCTCCGCAAAAAACCGGCAGGCAACCCGAACCAAGGAGACGTTCAACATGCGCGCGAGCGTCAGCCTGATAAAGCGCAGCAGAATATGCCACACCCGGCTCTACAATGTCAACGAGACGCAGCGGCGCCGTGCACTCATCGGGCGCCATCTTTGCGGTACCGATGTCCATGCCGCGATAGATTTGCATCGCATCGCACGACAGCACTTCGGACGAAAGACGAGCTGCCAAACGGTCGGCAACATCACTCTTACCAACCGCCGTCGGACCGACGATCGCAACGGCGGAAAGACCTGCCCCGGGAGCAACCATTAGCGCGGCTCGCCCACAACGGAGCCGGACAAATACCAGGTCTTGGCAATGTCAACGTCAACATCAACGATCTTGCCAACAAGCTGATCGATACTGTACCCCTCGGGGATAGGCGCATGCACGGTCTGATTCTTGGGACTCTTGCCCAGCAGGACCGCGTCGTTCTTTTTACTCGTTCCCTCAATGAGCGCCGGAACCACAGTATGAAGCTCACCCTGGTTATACTCGTGTGCCGTGGTCTCGATAACCTTAACCAGGCGGTTGAAACGCTCGAGAATAACCTCATGCGGCGTAGGATCGTCAATCTCGGCGGCCGGGGTACCGGCACGCTTTGAATAGATGAAGGTATAGGCCTGAGCATAGCGGACCGTCTCAGCAAGCGAGAGCGTCTGCTCAAAGTCTTCTTCAGTCTCGCCCGGGAAGCCAACGATAATGTCGGTCGAGAGCGCGATATCGGGCATGCGGTTGCGAATGCGATCGACCAGGCCCAGATAGTCCTCGCGTGTATAACGGCGATTCATCTCTTTGAGGATCCGCGTCGAACCTGACTGGACGGCCAGGTGAAGCTGCGGCATAACGGCAGGCGTCTCGGCCATGGCGTCGATGGTCTCGGGCAGCAGATCCTTGGGATGCGAAGACGTAAAGAAGATGCGCTCCACGCCCGTATCGCCCACGGCACGCAGCAAATCGGCAAAACGCGGCTTGCCAAACAGATCGCGACCATATGAGTTAACGTTTTGGCCCAACAGCGTAATCTCACGCACGCCCTGGCGTACCAAACCGGTCACCTCGTCGACAATCTCCTCGAAGGGGCGGCTCTTTTCGCGACCACGCACGTACGGCACGATGCAATAGGTGCAAAAATTATTGCAGCCCGTCATGATGGGCACCCAGGCGTGATACTGAGTCTCGCGATGCCACGGCATGCTCATGGCATCCGTATCCTCATGCTCATTGGTACGGATATGACGCTTGCCATCAAGGAACGCCTCGGCAATGAGCTCGGCCACATGCGCGATGGAATGCGTGCCAAAGATGACATTGACGTTATCGACGTTGGTGAGCAGGCCCTCGCCATCGCGCTGCGCGATGCAGCCACCAACGGCAACCACGCGCTTGCCCGAAGGCGAAGACGGCAGGCTTTTGCAGGAATTGCACTGACCGTACAGGCGAGTATCGGCGGCCTCGCGCACGCAGCACGTCATGAAGACAACGATATCGGCATGCGCGGGATCGAGCGCCATGAGGCAGCCATACGAATCAAGCAGACCGCTCACGCGCTCGGAATCGTGCTGATTCATCTGGCAGCCAAAGGTGCGGATAAAGTAGGTTTTACCGGCAAGAATATCGCGTACGGAACGCTGGTCCATGTGCATAAGTCCTAACGATGGGGAGCAAAACGAGGCAATCAGAAGCTACGCCACAGGCTTAACATCATCCATGACGACGTTATCCATAGCAGCTCGATTGATCTGGTGAACGTAGATAGAAAGGCGGATGGCCGTGCGCGACTCCCCGTTAATGAGGATGTCGGAGAACACGGGCGCGCAGGAAATATCAAAACCGGTTGGAATCAAAAAACCGCGCGCGATAGCAACGGCCTTAATGGCCTGGTTGACGGCACCGGCGCCGACACACTGGATGTTGACGGGTACACCATCCTTGACCATGCCGGCGATGGCGCCGGCAACGGACGCGGGCGATGATTTGCTTGATACCTTCAGGCAATCCATGAAGAAACTCCTGCATTTAAAAGTACGTTTTAACTGCAATAACTGTATCGTACCGAGTGGACTCGGTAAAGGCACTATTCCTCTTTGGCAAGATCAAAGGTCACGGTGATTCGATCACGCGAAACACGAATCTTTGGGTCGCCGCAAAGGTTGAGATAGTACCGGGCAGCAAGGTCATTAAAGTCGCGCTCCACAGCACGCGAAAACTGTGCAATGTCATCCTTGGCAATACGTAGCCCGCGACGATCCTTCGCGAGATCGACAGGAGCCGGCGCATGCGAGGACGAATCACGCTCGCGCAGCAGACGCGCGGCCACACCGCGAACGGGCTTAATCTGCCCCGCCAAAATGCGATGGGCCGTGCGCTCGGACATCTCAAGACCCAAACCCGAACAGATACGGATAAAGTCCTCGGCATCAGAAGCAAGGCCTAAACGATCGACAACCGGAAGCTCGCTCTCGTCATCAATGAACAGGAGACGAGACGTATCAAGCCGGCTTGACGCCTGAGCATAAAGGGTCGCGGCAATCTCAGACGGAGAACCAAGATAGACATCGCAACCACGCAACTCCTCGAGCGCAAACTCACATGCAGCGCGAATAATATTATGCGGACCGCGAGCACAGACATAACGTCCGTCCTCATCCTTGACGGCCCGGGGCCAGCTGGACTGATCGGCACGCTCACTGAGGCGGTCGGCCGCAACGCTCACCTTGAAGGCTGAACCAAGATCGACGCCGGACGTGACCACACGGGCCTCGTCGGTGTTCTGCTTAATCGAAAACAATGCCATGCCACGACCGTGAACGCCCCAACGGTCCATCTTCATGCTCTCGAGCTTGGAGGTAACGCGGGCATCAAAGATTCGCTCTTGCATATCCTGCGGAACGCCCGAACCGTTATCCAGAAAGACAAGCGTGCGGACGCCATCTTCCTTGGTCGTGGCGAGATAGACCTTGTCGGCGCCGGCATCGCGAGCATTACGGAGCATTTCGATGACGATGTCCTCGACATGCTGAATGTCGTGCTTAGCCTGGCGCCGCTCGGCCTCCGAAACGCGGAGGCGGACATACCCCTCGCCAAGGTTCTCCTCGACGCGAAGGTTGCCCTCCCCCGACATCGACGCGATAAATGAGATGAGCTCGTTCGCGTCGCTCATGTTATTTAGCGATATCGACAGCGCGGCTCTCGCGAATCACGACAACGCGCACCTGACCGGGATACTCCATCTCTTCCTCGATCTGATGGGCGATATCGTGAGCCAGAACCGTGGACTGGGCATCGGAAATCTTGTCCGGCTGGACCATGACGTGGACCTCGCGACCGGCCTGCATGGCATAGGTACGTTCGACGCCGTCATGGGAGTTGGCGATCTCCTCGAGCTTCTCAAGACGCTTGATGTAGTTCTCGGCAGACTCGCGACGGGCACCGGGGCGAGAGGCAGAGACAGCATCAGCGGCCTGCACCAGGACATCGAGTACCGTGTTGGGGTCGACATCGGCATGGTGAGCCTCAATAGCGTGGACGATAACGGGCTTCTCGCCATAACGGCGGGCAAGCTCGGCGCCGATGACGGCATGCGGGCCCTCGACGTCGTGGTCGATTGCCTTGCCCAGGTCATGAAGCAGGCCGGCGCGCTTGGCGGTCACAACGTCCAGGCCAAGCTCGGAAGCCATCACGCCGCACAGATCAGAGACCTCGAGGGAATGCTGAAGCACGTTCTGACCAAACGAGGTACGGTAGCGCAGGGCACCAAGGGTCTTGACGATCTCGGGGTGCAGATCGTGGATGCCGGTATCGAAGGCAGCCTGCTCGCCAGCCTCGCGCACGCGCTGCTGAACCAGGTCGGCGGCCTTGTGATACATCTCCTCGATACGGGCAGGGTGAATGCGGCCGTCGGCGATGAGGTTCTCGAGGGCGACACGGGCGGTCTCACGACGGACCGGGTCGAAGCTCGAAAGAACGACGGTCTCGGGCGTGTCATCGATCACGAGGTTGACGCCGGAAACCTGCTCGAAGGTCCGGATGTTGCGACCCTCGCGACCGATGATACGGCCCTTGAGGTCATCAGAGGGAATGTGCACGGAGGTAACGGTGACCTCGGCAGTGTGGTCGGCAGCGCAGCGCTGAATCGCCAGAGACAGAATCTCCTGGGCGGTCTTGTGGCACTCGGCGCGAACCTGCTGCTCGGACTCGCGAATGATCGTGGCGGCCTCGTGGGTGACCTCGCCGCGAACCTTATCGAGGAGCTCCTTGTGGGCGTCCTCGCGGGTAAGGTCGGCGATACGCTCGAGCTCGGAAGTCTGCTTTGCACAGAGCTCCTCGAGCTCACGGGAGCGCTTCTCGACCTGACCGGCCTGGCTGGACAGCTGATGCTCGCGCTTGTCGAGAGCGTCGTTGCGGCGATCAAGGGATTCCTCGCGCTGCATCACGCGGTTCTCGAGCGTACGAATCTCGTTCTTACGCTGCTTGTCCTCGGCCTCGGCGGCCTGCTTGTTCTTGATGATCTCCTCTTTAGCCTCGAGCAGAGCCTCTTTTTTGAGGGTCTCGGCCTGACGCTTAGCATCACCGATCAGGGACTCAGCCTGTGCGTGTGCCGACTGGATTTTTTCGTCGGCCTCGTGAAGACTACCCTGCTTGACGGTGCGCATGTAGGCAATGGCGGCGATGGCACCCAAAACGATGCCAACGAGCGCTGCGATGATAGGCATGCTCACTCCTTTTTATGGATTCGTTACACAACAAAGCGAACCGTCCTTACGAACGGCTCGCGACATTTGAGTAATATGGGCGCAGCTTATGCGGGTCGGATACAGATAAACATATAAACAAACTCATCACAGATGAGCACATATCACAAAGCAAATGACAGTGTTTATCGTACGTTGAACCACAACAACTGTCAAATAAATGGCCCCAGCACGGCGGCTAAAACGCGGTGAACGGCAGGGCCACAAAACGCATACGCCTAAACCGCACATTCCTCACGTTCGGCATCGAGACGTGCCTTAACGGCATCGGCGGCGATGTGATACGAGAAGCCCTTGCCCATCAAAAACCGAACCAGTTTTTCGAATCCGCGCGTCTCTGGAACACGCCGCTTGGCGAGCAGGGCTGACGCACGCGCCAAATCGTCTTCGACGGCAAAATAATCCTCGGGATAACCGGGAATGTCATCGAGCACGACATGACGGCGCTTGAGCTCGGTCTCGATTTTACGCTGTCCCCAACCGCGCCGCTTGCGTTCCTCGATAAAGTACGAGCAAAAGCGGTTCTCGTCTAAAAAGCGATACTCGGTGGCGCGCTCGACGGCGAAATCGATCGCGGACTGGTGAAAGCCGTAGCGAGCCAGCTTGTCACGGACCTCACCCGTCGCATGGTCGCGGCGCGATAACATCTCGGTCACCATGGTAAGCGCACATTTACGCTCGATGAGCTGCACCGCATCACGATAGTTATCCCAATCACAGGGAAGATCGGGACGGTTTTTGACATACAGCCGCGCGACCCGCACGGGGATCCAAATGGACCGCTCAAAACCGCCCTCAAGCTCACAATCGATATGTGCGCAAGGCTTTTTGGACGCATACCCGCTCGAGAACGAGGAGGCCGCCTTCTTATCGGGAAAGACGACCGTGGCCTCGGTCACCGTATACGACATGAGCGTAACCGCTACTCGTCGTCATCATCGAGCATGGCGGAACCATCGATGGCGTAAAGCTCGTCAAACTCCTCAGGCGCAGGCTGATCGGTCAGCTCGACCTCGGACGGAGCATCGTCATCAAACTCAAGCCCGCAGGCAAGGCGGACCTTATGCTCAATCTCGTCGGCGCAATCGGGGTGTTCGCGCAGGAACGCCTTGGCGGCCTCGCGACCGTTGCCGAGCTTGTCCTCGCCATAGGCAAACCAGGAGCCCATCTTCTTGCAGATACCGCACTCGACAGCCATGTCCAGAATCGAGCCCTCCTTAGAGATACCCGTACCGTACATGATGTCGAACTCAGCAGAACGGAACGGAGCTGCCACCTTGTTCTTAACGACCTTGGCGCGCACGCGGTTACCGATAACCTCGTCCTTAAGCTTAATGCTGTCGATGCGGCGAATGTCGATACGTACCGAAGAGAAGAACTTAAGGGCGCGGCCGCCCGTCGTGGTCTCGGGGTTGCCGAACATGACACCGATCTTCTCACGCAGCTGGTTAATGAAGATGCACGTCGTGTTGGACTTGGACAGCGAACCGGCGAGCTTGCGGAGCGCCTGGCTCATCAGGCGAGCCTGAAGACCGACCGTAGTGTCGCCGATCTCTCCCTCGATCTCGGCACGCGGGGTCAGCGCGGCGACGGAGTCGACGACGATGGCATCGATGGCGCCGGAACGCACGAGCATGTCAACGATCTCGAGCGCCTGCTCACCCGTATCAGGCTGGGAAATCAGTACCTCGTCGATATCCACGCCAATGCGCGCGGCATACGTGGGATCGAGCGCGTGCTCGGCATCGATAAATGCCACCACGCCACCCATTGCCTGGGCTTCGGCCAGGATCTCGAGCGAAAGCGTCGTCTTACCGGAGGACTCAGGACCGTAAATCTCGACGATACGGCCGCGCGGCACACCGCCGATACCCAGAGCGGCATCGAGTGCAAGAGCGCCCGTGGGGATGGCCTCAACCTCAAGCTCGGGGCCGCCGTCACCATACCTCATGATGGAGCCTTGACCGAACTTCTTCTCGATCTCGGCCTTGGTGGTGGCGATCATCTCATCGCGCTCTTTACCCGTCGTGCGAGCATGAACGGTACGTACGGGACCTGAATTCTTGGCCATGAATAGCCCTCCTCTTAACAACCTGCATCGATAATAAACGAACGGCTGTTCGTGGTCAACCGTTCAGGCCAATCATATGCAGGCAGTCTTTCCAAAACCCAACCAAACGCCGACCAAACACTGACCAAATGCTTGACCACAAAGGGCCGAATAAGAACAAGGAAGGCAAGAATACACCTATAACCAGCGCAAACGCTAAATTCGTCAGGGGTCCCTATCTCCACAATTAAGGGGCCCTAAGGCCCCTTAAAACACGTCTATTCCATAGAGTTGAGCACAAGGGCAATGCGTCCCAATGCCTCCGCGACCGCATGGGCACGAACACACGAACGGTCGCCCTCATAGTGGCAGCGCACAGAGTCCACGACCGGCACTTCCCCATCAGCCGCGCGATACGCCCAGCCAATATAGAAAGTGCCAGCCGGATCGTCCTCAGTGCCGCCGCCGGGGCCGGCATAACCCGTTGCGCTCACTGCAATATCGCTCTGGTACAGCTCCAGCGAACCCGCCGCCATCTCGCGCGCGGTCTGATGCGACACCGCGGTATAGCGGTCGAGCGTCTCCTGATCAACACCCAAAACGCGATGCTTGATCTCATCGCAGTAGGTCACCGCACCGCCACGCAGCACCACCGAGGCGCCCGGGATATCGGCAATCGTCGAGGCGATCATACCTGCTGTCAGCGACTCAGCCGTCGAAACCGTCACGCCCCGAGCGCTCGCGCGCTCGACAATATGACGCGCCAGCTCCTCGTTATGTGCGGAAATCTGATCAAAAGAGTCCGTCATACCCACCAGGACCTAGATCGAAAAGACGATCTTGCGGCAGTTCCAGAAGTATTGGGCGCCCGAGATAACGGTCAGGACAACGGCAACGGCGTACAGGAAGCGCGACACCGAGTAGATGCCGAGCGTCAGCGCCAGCGGGCCAAGGTGCAAGCCGGCCATCGCAAAGACGCACAGGTAACCGCAGATGGAGACCATCGTGGTCGCCGTCTTGTACTTGCCAAGCTTATCGGCGGCAACGACCACGCCGGCGGCACTCGCAACCATGCGCAGGGCGCTTACCAACAGCTCGCGGAACAAGATGATGAACACGGACCAAACCGTCACGGTGCCAAAGTCCAAGAACAGCAGCAAGGCCGAGAACACGAGCAGCTTGTCGGCGATGGGGTCCAAGAACTTACCGAAATCGGTAATCTCGTTGCGCGAGCGCGCCAGGTAGCCGTCGACCTTATCGGTGCACGACAGGATCACATACAGAATGAAGGCAGCGGCGGCGAGCGGGCCGTCGAAGGTGCTCCAATCTGTACCGGCAACACTCGTGTGAGAAAGCGCCGACACGATCATGAACACCGGGATAAAGACGATGCGAACGCACGTCACGATGTTGGCGGGCGTCCAAACACTCGTCAGTTCCTTATTGCTCTCGTTTGCCACGATGCTCTCCTACTCCACAACATGGCCGATAAGCTCATAGCAGAAGCTATCGGTAAACTCGACCGTCAGAATATCGCCCACGGACGCCTCGCTGGCGTCCAAGTGCACCGCGCCATCGGAATCGGGCGCCTGGAACCAAGCATGGCCGATCAGCTCGGCGCCGTCCTCGGTCTCCTCGATGCCGTCGACAATCACCTGGGCGCGCTCGCCCACATGTGCGGCGGTGGCGGCAAAACCGAGCGACTCGGCCAGGTCCATGGCCTCCTGGGCGCGCTCGAGCTTGACCTCCTCGTCGACCTGGCCCTCCATCTTGGCGGCCAGGCTGCCCTCCTCCTGCGAGTAGGCAAAGACGCTCGTGTAGTCGAAGCAGACGGTGTCCATAAAGTCGATAAGGTCGCGGAACTCGTCGTCGGTCTCGGTCGGGAAGCCGACCATGGCCGTGGAACGGATCACGATGCCGGGGATACGCTCACGCAGATCGCGAAACAGGTCCTCGAGCTCCTGGCGCGAACCGGAGCGACGCATGGCCTTAAGGATGCGTGCGTCGCAGTGCTGCACGGGGATATCGATATAGGGTAGCACCTCGGGGGTATCGCGAATCGTCTCGATAAGCTCGTCGGTCATGCCCTCGGGCTGCAGGTAGAGAACACGGACCCAGACGTTCTGCGGGCGCACGGCCTCGGCGACGGCATGCAGCAGCTGCGCCAGATTGCGCGGCGAGCCATCGGTGGCGTCTTCGTCGGCAAAGTCGGTGCCCCAAATACCCGTGTCCTGGCCGATCAGCACGATCTCGCGCACACCGCCGGCAACCAGGTCGCGTACCTCGGAGATAATGCTCTCGGCATTGCGCGAATGATAGCGACCGCGAATATAGGGGATCATGCAGAAGCTGCAGAAGCGGTTGCAGCCATCGGAAATCTTGACGTAAGCAACAGCGCCCTCGACAGTGCGCTTGACTTGCGGAATATAGGCAGCGATCTCACGCTCGACACCCAGCACGCCATCGATGACCGCCACGATGCCGTCCTCCTCGTCGGCCTTCACAAAGGCAGCGACCTCGGGCAGCTCGTCAGGCAGGTCGTCGCCATAGCGCGACGGCACACAGCCGCACATGACGATGGGACAAGAACGAACGCCGTCCTGAACCTCGTTGGCGAGCTCGAGCGTGGTCTCGATGCTCTCGGACGTTGCGGAGGCGAGGAACGAGCATGTATTGACGATGGCGATATCGGCATCCTGTGGGTCGAATGCCTCCTCGTAGCCCGCGGCGGTCAAAAGAGAACGCATGCGGTCGGTGTCAACCTCGTTCTTAGCGCACCCGAGGGTGATGTAGAGCACGGAGCCCAACGGTGTATCCATGTTGGAGAGCAGTCCTTTCGAATGATATTAGCGGTAGTTGGTGAACTGCAGCGGCTGGCCGTAGTCCTGGTCGCGCAGGAACTGGATCACGGTCTGCAACGCGTCCTTCGAAGCAGAGGAAACACGCAGCTTGTCGGCCTCGATAGTCACCTTGACCTTGAGCTTTTGGTCCTTGATGTCCTTGTTGATCTTCTTGGCGGTCGCCTGGTCGATACCCTCGACGATATGGCCGAGCACGCGCACGGTGCCGCCCGTTGCCGCCTGCGGAGCATCCCACGAGACAGCCTTGAGGTCGATGCCGCGCTTGATGAGCTTGGAGCTCAGCACGTCGATAATCTGCTTGGAGACAAAGTCGGCCGGGGCGTTGATCGTAAAGAGCTTGTCGCCCTTCGAAAGCTCGATCGTGGCGCCGGAATCCTTCAGGTCATAGCGCTGGGAAATCTCGCGCGTGGTTTGCTGGAAGGCGTTGTCGACCTCTTGCATGTTGACCTCGGACACGACGTCGAAGCTGGAATCTTTAGCCATGATGTTTCCTTTCGCGTACGAGCGGCTTAGTAGCTATCGTACGAATAGTCGGTAGAATCGGTGGGCGTCTGGCCGTCAGTTGCGGTATCGGCGCCATCCGTGGACTGGGCATCGGTGCCGTCGGTGGTGTCGGCACCATCGGTGGTGTCGGTACCATCAGAACTTTCACCATTCTCGGAACCAGTCGTCTCCTTCTTGGGAACGGTGATCGTCACACGCGCCACGCCCGAGGTCTTGGTATCGTAACGGACCTTTTCGCCGTTCTTGGTAACGGTGACATCGGAAGGCTTGGACGTGGTGATCTCGATCGAGGACTCAGGCGTGTACTCCTGCTCAAAGGGGCCAGTCGCCTGGGCTCCATAGACCGACTTGCCATCGACCTTGACCTCAATCCAGGCGGTCTTTCCCTTGGCAACGGAGACCTTGACCTTCGTTACCTCGTTTTCTTCCTTTTTAGCCGTCGTCTTGGTGGCGTCCGAATCGGTCGACTCATCCGTCACCTCATCGGTGTCTTCGTCCTCGTCGACCGTTTCGGTCTTCTTAGAAGACTTCTTGGGCGCCGTCTTGGTAGCAGTGGGCGTCTCGGGCGTGGTCTCGGGCGTCGAAGATGCGCAGCCGCGCAGAAGTACCACGATGAGCACGATCAGCAGCAACGCCACGGCACCGATACCGGCGTAGACGATACGCGGATCGAGCCCGTTGTTTTGAGGAGCACGGGAACCGCCGCGTCCACGACTGGAACTGCTGCGGCCGCCTCCCTGAGGCATACGGCCACGATTGCTATCGGAACGGCCGCAATAGCCACCCTGGGCCTGAAGGCTGCGCTGACCCGAGCGGGGCGCAAGTTCACCGCGGCCTTGATAGCCACGCTGGCCCGCACGCGGAGCCGAAGAGCGCTGGCCATACGGCTGTGGTTGAGAGCGAAGACGCGGCGTCACCTGCGTGGTATCGGCGTCCGCATAGCCACTGCGAGAGCGTCCGGTGGAGATACCACGGTGACCGCGATCGGAATAGCCGCCGTCGCCGTAGCCGGCACGAGGGTCACGCGCCACGCCGCGGGCAGCGGGAAGTGCACGGTCCTCGGGCATCGGCGTACTGCGGAACCGGTCACGCTGCGAGCGAATCTCCTCGCCCGAACCCGTCTCGGTAATATAACCGGCCTGCTGAGGACGCTGTCCATAGCGAGTCGAACGACCGCCCTGAACCATCAGGAAGCGCCCGTTATCGACAGAGGAACGCGAATTGACATAGCCGGCGGCGTCCTGGAAACGACCGCCCTGCTGCGACGTCTCGCGTTCGTATGCCATCAGTTCGTCAAAGTAGGCATTGACGACCTCGCGCGGATTGAGGCCCAAAAAGCGAGCATAGCTCGAAATCATACCCTGCGCATAGCCGCGCGGCGGCATCGAAGCAAAGTTACCGGTCTCGAAAAACTCGATGATCTGCGGCCTGATTTTGATGGTGTTGGCGACCTGCTGAATGGAAAGGCCCATTCGGCGACGCTGCTCGAGCAGCATGTCACCAAAGCGTGCAGCCATCAGAATCCTCCAAACTCACGATCTTCACGTGCCATCTCGGCGTCGACAGATTCCAGCGCGGCAAGCCCCTCCTCGTCCAACAGGACCTCGCGCGGCTTGGAACCGTCGGGCGGGCCGACGACACCCTTTTCTTCCAGCATGTCCATAATACGCCCGGCACGCGCATAGCCAACCTTCAGGCGGCGTTGCAGGCCAGATGTGGAGCCCAGCTGCGATTCCACCACAATATGGGCGGCTTCCCAAATGAGCGGATCATCGTCTTGCGGCTCGGCGACTCCGGTGCGGACAATACCGCCGCCACCCGCCATGGACATGGAAGCGGGCGCCACGGCGGACAGAATCTCCTCGTGGTAGTCGGGCTCGCTCTGCGACTTGACGAACTCGACAATCTCGTTGATTTCGTCGTCCGAGACAAAGCAGCCTTGGATACGGCGGGGCTTGCCCCAGTCGACCTTGGAGAACAGCATGTCGCCCAAACCGGTGAGCTTCTCGGCACCCATCTGGTCGATGATGACGCGCGAGTCGATGCCCGTGGCGACGTTAAAGGCGATGCGATTGGTGATGTTGGCCTTGATGAGGCCCGTCACCACGTTGGAGCTGGGGCGCTGCGTGGCAACGATAAGGTGAATACCGGCGGCACGGCCCAGCTGTGCAATACGCACGATCGAGGCCTCGACATCCTTACCGGCGACCATCATCAGGTCAGAGAGCTCGTCGATGATAATGACCAGGTAGGGCATCTTTTGCGGCGGGTTGTCGTAATGCTCAAACTCGCCGGCGGCCTGTTTTTCGTTGTAGGTCGAGATCTTACGCACGTTGAGACGCTCGAAGACCTTCAGGCGACGCTCCATCTCGGACACGGCCCATTGCAGAGCGCTCGCGGCCTGCTTGGGCTCGGTCACCACGGGCACATAGAGATGCGGCAGACCGTTATAGCCCGCAAGCTCGACGCGCTTGGGGTCGACCATGATCAGGCGAACGTCCTCGGGAAGGGCGCGCATGAGCAAGGTCGTGATGATGGAATTGATCATCACCGACTTACCAGAACCGGTCGTACCGGCGATCAACAGGTGAGGCATCTTGGCGAGGTCGGCGACGACCGGCGTGCCCTCGGCGTCGCGGCCGATGGCAAGCTCGAGCGGACCGCCCTTCACATAGGGCAGCACGTCGCCCAGATTGACGTTCTGACGCTTGCGGTTGGGAATCTCGATGCCCACGAGCGAAGTGCCGGGGATCGGGGCAAAAATACGCACCGACTGGGCAGCGAGCGAAAGCGCGATATCGTCCTCGAGGCTCGAAATCTTGCTCACGCGCTCGCCCTCGCCAGGTTGCAGCTTAAAGGTCGTCACCGTGGGGCCGGCGATCCAGCCGACCACGCGGGCACTGCGGCCAAACTCAAGCAAGGTGGATTGCAGTGACTCAGCGGTCTGCTCAAGCTCCTTGTCCGAAGACGCGGCGGAAGCCGACTGCGGGTTGGCATGCAGGATTTCGAGCGGCGGAAGCTTGAGGCCGTCCTCTTCTTCGCCCTCGTTATCTGCGGCGCCGCCGTCCGCTCCCCCATCACGAGCCGCAGCCGATTCGACAGCACTCGTGGCAGGCGCATCGGCAACCTTGGGATGCTTTAAGAAGTCGGGAATCTGAGGTGCGGCCGAAACAGGGTTCACGGCAAACGGCGGCTCGGACTCGTCGATCTTATCGGGGTCGTCTTCCATCGAAAGCTGGCCGGTTACCTGGCCGCGCTTTGCATGGCGACGCGGCAGCAAAGTTGTCTTTGCGGTCTCAATCGGAGCCTCGTCGTCCTCGTCGTCACCCTCGGTGAGCTCAATCTCGCTATCGGACCAAGACGGGTCGGGCTCGCTTGTGTTGAGCTTGGGCGCAGCCTTGCCCTTCTTGGCATGGCGGCGCGGCAGCAGCGTGGTCTTGGCGCGCTCGGCTTCAACCGACTCGGATACGTCGACAAATGGGTCATCGTCCTCGTCGTCATCGTCCAAAACCGGGTCCACATCGTTGCCCATGACCGTGGTCACGGCAGCATCGGAGCCCTTTTGACGAAGAATGCTCAGGTGCGGACGGGCAACGCCGGGCACCGACAGGGCTTCGTCGTCACCCCACGGGCTGGCGTTGACATCGGCACGACGGCGTTCGGCAAAATCTGCCGCACGATCGCGGGCAGAGCGCAGCACACCGCCCACCGAAAAGCCAATGATGACAAAACCAACGACGGCCAGACCCAACAGGACCACCATCGCGACAGGCTTACCCAGGGCATTCTGCAGCGCACTCGCAATAAACGCACCAATGTAGCCACCCGACACGGAAAGGTTCTGCGGCGTAAACATAAGGTCGCACGAATCGCTCGTGCCCGGCACCATCAGCGAAAGAATGGAGACGACGGCGATAAAGACCACGGCACCGCCCGCAACAGAGCGCACGTTGAGCGGCGAGTCCTCACCCAAAAAGAGCGTGGCGGCAAACAGCAAGATGACGATCGGCAGCACGTAGGCGCCCAGGCCAAAGCCCAGGTGATAGAACCCGGCAACAGCAGCCGTCACGGGCGCTGTTGCCGGTGAGATCACGGCAATGAAGGAAGCGATCGCCAAAACGGCAATGACCACGCCGGCGATATCGCGATTGGCCGAAGGCTCGACCAAGGGCTCAAAATCGTCGAAGTCTGCCTCATGGCCCTTATTGGCACGCAGATGGGAACCGGCACCCTTAGCAGATGCCGGTTGGTTATTGGCCTTATTGCCTTTGGCGTTTTGTGCAGATCCGCGCGCCAAACTAAACCTCCATGACGACCGGGATGATCATCGGACGGGTGCGCGTACGGCTCCAGATAAAGTTAGAGAGCGAATCGCGCACGGCCTTGCGAATGGCATCGGAACCGCTGCTGGTAAAGCTAAACTTACCCTTCTCGATCGTCTTCATAATGGACGCGGAGGCATCCTCGGAGAACTGGTCGTCGATGGCAAACGAGACGCCGCGGCCCGAGAACTCGATGGCCTCGATCTTCTTGTGTTTGAGGGAGACGATGGCAACGGCCGTGACCATACCGTCGTTGGCGAGCTTCTGGCGATCGCGCAGGACGATGGGGTCGGTATCGCCGATACGCAGGCCGTCGACGTAAACGACACCGGACTCGACGGGCGTACCGCGCTTGACGATACCACCGCGCATCTCGAGCGTGTCGCCGTTATCGAGGATAAAGATATGATCGTCCTTGATGCCCATCTTGCGGGCCAGCTGGGCATGGGCGCGCAGATGCACGGCCTCACCGTGAACCGGCATAAAGTACGTGGGCTTGGCCATGGCCATCAGGAGCTTGAGCTCCTCCTGGCTACCGTGACCCGAGACGTGGACGAGAGCGCGGTTCTTATCCCACACGTCGCAGCCGAGCTTGGCCAGGCTGTTGACGACCTGCTGGACGGCCTTCTCGTTGCCAGGAACGGGAGTTGCCGAAAGGATAACGGTATCGCCCTCGTGGATGGAGAGCGTCTTGTGCTCGCCATTGGCCATGCGGGACAGGGCCGACAGCGGCTCGCCCTGCGAACCAGTGCACATGACGACGATCTTGTCGTCAGGCAGGTTATCAATATCGAAGGCATCGATGATATCGGCATCATCGATGTTGAGATAACCGAGCTCGCGCGCCACGCGGGTGTTCGTGAGCATGGAGCGACCGGTCACAACGACCTTACGGCCGCACTTGCGGGCGGCATCGCAGATCTGCTGCAAACGATGGATGTGGCTCGAGAACGATGCGACGAACACGCGACCCGGGGCGTTCTTGATGGCGTGCAGCAGGTTGGGACCAACCTCGGCCTCGGACTTGGTAAAGCCGGGAACCGTGGCATTAGTGGAGTCGGAAAGCAGCAGGTCGATGCCCTGCTTGGCAAAGCGGCTGATAGCGGCATAGTCGGGCGTGACGCCATCGATGGGCGTCTGGTCGAGCTTAAAGTCGCCGGTGTGCATAACGGTGCCCTGATTGGTGCGGATGAACACGCCCAGAGCGCCGGGGATGGAGTGCGTCATCGAGAAGAAGTCGAGCGAGATGCCGCCGAGGTTGACATGACTGCCGCCCTTGACCTCGCGGAACTTGGGTGCGCGGATGCGGAACTCAGAAAGCTTGCCCTCGATAAAACCGAGCGTCAGCTTGCTCGAGAAGATGGGCACCTTGTTGTTGAGGTCCTGCAGCAGGTACGGAAGCGAACCGGTGTGGTCCTCGTGGCCGTGAGTAACGATGATACCGCGGAGCTTCTCCTCGTTCTCCAGAACATAGGTGTAGTCGGGAAGCACCAGGTCGATACCGGGCTGGGAGTCATCCGGGAACATAAGACCGGCGTCGACGAGCACCATGTCGTCGCCGCACTCGAAGACCGTCATGTTCTTGCCGATGCCATCAAGGCCGCCGAGCGGGATGATCTTCAAGGGAGATGATTTTTTAGCTGCCATAGGTTAGTGTGGTTTCCTTTCTTCGAAACGGGTCTGGAACAACCGACGGGGCGCTTCTGGCAAACCGACCGTCGGGAACGTACAAACATGCATCGCAGAGTCGATGCAATAACCACAGTATGATACCCATTTGCACAACAACAGACCACCCATGCATCAAAGCCCCATCTGAACTGGTCTATCCCGCCGGTCTGGGGCCATCGGGGGCCGGGGCGGGTTAAGTTTGCTGCTCTACAGTCCTGCGCAAGACGGAAAGCACATTAAGTGCTTTCCTTTGCGTGCGGAACTCGCGACAAACTTAACCCGCCCCGGCCCCCGATGGCCCCAGACCTGTCAAAAAGGGACAGGTCTATTTTGGGCGGGTTTATCTGAGGATATACCGGAAGAGAAAGTATCGACAATTCAGGAAAAAAGAAAACTGAATAGACCATCTGACAAAATCGCAATCATCACCCACCAGCCCTTTTGCTGTTCCCGGCGGGGGCCGCGGGTAAAGTTTATCGCGAGTTCCGCACGAACAGGAGGCCACTTAATGTGGCCTCCGTCGTGAGCAGGACTGTAGAGCAGGAAACTTTACCCGCGGACCCCGCCGGGAACAGCAAAAGGGCGACCCCTGTCCGGAGTCGCCCTTGCGGTGCTGGTTATGTACGGCTATTACTCGGCGTCGTGGTGACGGCGGGGCTTGCGGCCTCCGTTGTCGCCGGGACGGCGCGGACGGTCGCTGCGCTCAGTGCGCTCGCGACGCGGACGCTCACGGCGCTGGAAGTGCTCGCCGTCGCCCTCGGAGGAACCCTCGGCGCGAGCCGGAGCCTCAGGCTTGTCAAGACGATCGAGCGAGATCTTGCCGCGATCGTCGACCTCGATAACGACGACCTTGACCTCGTCGCCGACGTTGAGGACGTCCTCGACCTTCTCCACGCGGCCCTTGGCGACGCGGGAGATGTGCAGCAGGCCGTCCTTACCAGGCAGCAGGTTGACGAAGGCGCCGAAGGGCTGGATGGAGACCACGCGACCGGTGTACTCCTCGCCCGGCTCGGGAACCTTGATGATGAGCTTGATGCGCTCGACAGCCTGGTCGACGGACTCGCCGGTGCCGCCGACAAAGACGGTGCCATCCTCCTGGATGTCGACCGAAGCGCCGGTCTCGTCCTGGATACCGCGGATGACCTTGCCGCCGGAACCGATAACGTCGCGGATCTTGTCGGTCGGGACCTGGATGGAAACGATGCGCGGGGCGGTGCTGCGCGTGGTGTGGCGCGGCTCGGGAATCACGTCGAGCATCTTCTGCAGGATGAAGGCGCGACCCTCCTTGGCCTGCTGCAGGGCGCGGGCCAAGATGTCGAAGGTAAGACCGGTGGCCTTGTTGTCCATCTGCAGGGCGGTGATACCCTCGGTGGTGCCGGTGACCTTAAAGTCCATATCGCCCAGGAAGTCCTCGAGACCCTGGATATCGGACAGGACCACGGTCTTGCCCTCCTCCTGGATCAGGCCCATGGCGATACCGGAGACCGGGCGCTTAATGGGCACGCCGCCGTCCATAAGGGCGAGCGTGGAGCCGCAGGTCGAGGCCATCGAAGAGGAGCCGTTGGACTCCATGACCTCGGAGACGACACGGATGGCGTAGGGGAACTCGTTCTCGTCGGGGAGCACCGGAAGCAGGGCGCGCTCGGCCAGGTTGCCATGGCCGATCTCGCGACGCTTGGGGCTGCCCATACGGCCGGTCTCGCCGGTGCAGAACGGCGGGAAGTTGTAGTGGTGCATGTAGCGCTTGCCCTCGGTGGGCTCGATGGTATCCAGACGCTGACCCTCGTTGAGCATGCCGAGCGACAGGACGGAAAGCACCTGGGTCTGGCCACGCTGGAACAGGCCGGAGCCGTGAACGAGCGGGAGATAGTTGTCCTTCACCATGATGGGGCGAATCTCATCGGCGGCACGACCGTCGACGCGCTCGCCGGTCTCGACGACCATGGTACGCATGGCCTTCTTCTCGAGCTTCTTGAGCGCCACGGGGATCTCGCGCTCCCAAGCGGCCTGCTCCTCATCGGTGAACTCGGCGCGGATGGACTCCTTCAGAGCCTCGACCTTACCGATACGGGAGAGCTTGTCGGCGTCGCGAAGGGCGGCAGCCATCTCGTCGTAGTGGGCGAAGATGCGCTCCTGGACCTCCTCGACGGGCTGGTCAAGCGGGTACTCCTTCTTGACGATGGGGCCGTTGACCTGCTCCCACTCGGCGACGAACTCGTCCTGGGCCTGGCAGAAGGCGGCAAGGGCCTCCTGGCCAAACTTCATGGCGGCGAGCATGTCGTCCTCGGAGATCTCCTCGGCGCCGGCCTCGACCATCGAGATGAAGTCGGCAGAGCCGCCCAGCTCCAGGTCCAGATCGGAGTTCTCGCGCTCCTCATAGGTGGGGTTGACGATAAACTCGCCGGTCTCCACGTTACGGCCGATACGCACGCAGGCAAGCGGGCCCTCGAAGGGCACGCCGCCGAGCGTCATGGCCAGGGAAGCGCCCATGACGTTGATGACGTCGAAGGGGTTGACCTGGTCGGCGACGAGCGAGGTGGCGACGATGTGGACCTCGTTGCGGAGGCCGTCCGGGAAGCTCGGGCGAATCGGACGGTCAATCATGCGCGCGGTGAGCGTGGCCTTCTCGCTGGGACGGCCCTCACGCTTGAGGTAACCACCCGGGATGCGGCCGGCTGCGTACATCTTCTCGTTGAAGTCGACGGTCAGCGGGAAGAAGTCGTAGTTCTTGCGCTCCTTGGAGACGACCACGGTGTCGAGCATCGTGGTGTCGCCCTGCTTGACCAGGCAGGCGCCGGTGGCCTGCTTGGCAAGCTCGCCGGACTCAAAGGTGTAGGTCTTGCCGTACAGCTCAAAGGTCTTGGATACGAGTGTCATTGTTCTCCTTTACCCCACAGGCCCCTTGCCTGCGGGCTTCTCATGTGACGCGGGCCCCCTGCCCCCGCCACGCTTCAGAGCGTGATTGTTCGCGCCCTTACACAAAAAGAGCGCCCCGCTGCGCAGGACGCTCTTAGCATGTACAAATCCTTACTGGATGTTGTCGCGGATGCCCAGAGCCTTGATGAGCTCACGGTACTCGACGATGTCGTTCTTCTTGATGTAGGAGAGAAGACGACGACGACGGCCGACGAGCATGAGCAGGCCACGACGGGTGTGGAAGTCCTTCTGGTGGGACTTCATGTGCTCGGTCAGCTCCTTGATGCGCTCGGACAGGATGGCGACCTGAACCTTGGGGTTGCCGGTGTCAACCGGGGTGTTACCGAACTGGGCAGTCAGCTCCGCCTTGCGCTCTTTGGAAACAGTCATTGTTTCACCTTTCGTTTCTTGTCGCCCGCGGGCGACGCGATTCGCCTCGGACTGGGAAGCCGCCGGTGGAGCGAGCATCCAAGGTCGAGGTACCAACAGGTCGGTATGTTATCACAAGCGGCGCGAGCCTGCGCATCATCACCGACCCAACATGAATTCCATCGCACGGAGGCGCTGGTCGGTATGCGTCGCCGCCCACACATGCGAAAGCCCGAGCAAGAACGCCGCCGTATGCGGGTCAATTCGCTCGGCCATGAGTGCATCGAACGTCATGGACATGAGGGCGCGAAGCCATGCAACCTCGCCGGTTGAGACCAACTCAGCGCCCGGAACGCTCGACGCACAAGAGCCGCACATGAGGCCGCCCGCCTGGGCCGAAAAATACGACAGCATGGGGTCTCCGCACAGCACGCAGGCCGAGAAATCGGGTCGGTAACCAACGTGCGACAGCAATTTAAAGACAAAGGCCGCCACGAGCAAATCCATATGTGCCGAGTCGAGCCCGCTGCCGACAAGCGCGAGCGCACGCTGCGTGATGGCAAAGGTAAATGGATCCTCGGCATCCTCGAACGAGCACACGCGCGCAACCTCGGCAATCGCGCTGGCGGCACAGGTCGTCTCGTAATCGGGCGCGGCGCCGAGCGGCGCCTCCATAAGCTCCGCCTGAGAAACCACGTCGAGCGACCGCCCATGCGCGAGCAGCATATCGACGGTACAAAAGAGCTCGCAGCGGGCCGCAAGGCGACCGCCAGGCTTACGCGCGCCCTTAGCCACGGCACGCACCTGCCGTCCCTGTTCGTCGAGCATCGTCAAGATCAGGTCGGTTTCCTTGAGCTTCGTCTTGTCGAGGACGAGCACCTTTGTGCGATATGTGCGAGAGCCTGCCATGAACGCCGAGGCTTAATCTTCGGCATTGTAGCCAAAGCGGCGGATCTGCGCCTCGTCATCGCGCCAGCCAGCCTTGACCTTCACGTCGAGCTCCAAAAAGACCTGAGTGCCAAAGATACGCTCAAGATCGCGACGGGCGTCGATGCCGATATGTTTGATCATCTCGCCGCCCTTGCCGATGATGATGCCCTTTTGGCCCTCACGCTCGACGTAAATGGTGGCGTGCACGCGCAGCACCTTCTTAGTCTGCTCGAGCGCGTCACAGATGACGCCCACGGAGTGAGGAATCTCGTCGCGGGTGCGACGCAGGACCTTCTCGCGCACAAACTCGGCCACGAGGGTCTCGTCGGACGCGTCGGTGCCCATGTCCTCGGGGAACCAGCGCGGGCCCTCGGGCAAAAAGCGAGCGACGGTCTCGATGAAGGCATCGACGTTGAAGTTCTTGACCGACGACGTCACGATCTCGTCGTCATATTCCATAAGCTCATGGGCGGCCTTAAGCTGCTCCATGACCTGTGCGGGGTCGGCTTCATCGGCCTTGGTGAGCACCAGGACCTTCTTGGAACGGGCATTCTTGACACGCTCGGCAACCCAGGCGTCTCCCCTGCCGATCGGTTTAGTGGCATCAATCAAAAACGCGACAACATCGACATCGTTCAGCTCGAACAGCGCGCTCTTGTTGAGCTCGGACCCTAGACCGTCCTTGGGCTTGTGGATACCCGGGGTATCGACAAAGACCAGCTGGTAGCCGGGGCGGTTGACGACGGCGCGCATGCGACGGCGGGTCGTCTGGGCCACCGGCGAGGTGATGGCGACCTTTTTGCCATAGCAGGCGTTGAGCAGCGTTGACTTACCGGCGTTGGGGCGGCCGACCAAGGCCACGAAGCCGCTGCGGAAACCGGGCTCAACGTCGCCAAAGCCCGCGAGGCTGTCGTCCTCGTCGCACAGGGCGTCGAGTTCCTCGTCGCTCATGCCCTCAAACGGGTCGAACTCCTCGACTTCCTCATAGGCCTCGGTCGCCTTAGCATCCGGGGACTCGTCGTCCAAAATTTCATCGATAGGCTGCATATTGTCGGACATGGGAATCCCTTTCTAAATAAAGCCGAGCGCGTGGGCAAATACCAGCACGCCCACAATCGCGGCGGTGATGGAAAGAACGTATACAGAGGCGGCGGCGATGTCCTTGGCGCGTTTTGCCAGCGGATGGAGCTCCTGGGTCGCCAGATCGACAATGGCCTCCATGGCGGTATTGCACAGCTCGCCGTGAATCACCAGGCCGCAGCAGATGATAATCGTGGCCCACTCGGCAATGTCGAGCCCCACGATGCAGCCGGCAATGACGGTGCACACGCCCGCCACGAGCATGACCTTAATGTTGCGCTCGGTCTTGACGGCGGTGACGAAGCCCTCCATGGCGTAGGAGAACGACTTTAAAAAGGACGGATGGTCCTTGTTCGATCCGGGAATCATAAACGGCTCCTAGTCGTGGGCATGATTGGTGATGGGGCCGACGTGAACCAGTTTGGGATCCTCGCCGCGCTCGAGCGCCAGATCGCGCAGGATAGCGTCCTCGCGGGCCTCCATAACCTCGGCCTCGTCGTCCTCGATGTGGTCATAGCCCAGCAGGTGCAGCATGCCGTGAACGAGCATCAGACGGCACTCGTCAGCGGGGCTATTGCCAAAACCGGGGGCCTGACGGGCAATAACCTGCGGGGCCAAGATGATATCGCCGAGCTCGAGCGTCTCATCGGCGGGAATGTCATCGTCAAAGGCCGAATCGCACTCAAACGAGAGCACATCGGTGGTGCGGTCGATACCGCGCCACTCGTGGTTGAGCTCGTGCATCTCGTCCTCGTCGACATACGAAAGGGAAATCTCGACTTCACGCTCAACGCCCTCGGCGGCAAGCACGACCTCGCAGATGTGCTCCACCTCCTGAGCATCGAGCAGCGTATCGAGCTCGGCATCGTTGCTGATCAATACACTCAACGGGACTCCTTTCGGTCGCGTGAGCGTTGCTCACGCACGTCATCATAAGCATCATATGCCTCAACGATACAACCCACTAGGGCATGACGCACCACGTCGGCACGCTCGAGGTGAGAAAATGCCACATCGTCGACACGGCCCAAAATCTTCTCGACATCCGCCAAGCCACCACGACGACCCACCAGGTCGCGCTGGCTGAGGTCGCCGGTAATCACGAACTTGGAGTTGAATCCAAGGCGTGTCAGGAACATCTTCATCTGCTCGGGCGTGGTATTTTGCGCCTCGTCGAGCACCACGAAAGCATCGCTCAGCGTACGACCGCGCATGTAGGCGAGCGGGGCGATCTCGATCACGCCGCGCTCCATAAGCTCATCGGTGCGCTCACGATCCATCATGTCAAAAAGGGCATCGTAGAGCGGGCGCATGTACGGATCGATCTTTTCCTCGAGGGTGCCGGGCAAAAAGCCCAGGTTCTCCCCTGCTTCGACAACCGGACGCGTCAAGATCAAACGGCCCACCTCATGGCGCTTGAGCGCGGCAACGGCGAGCGCCATGGCCAGATAGGTCTTACCGGTACCGGCAGGACCCAAGCCAAAGGTGATGGTATGCGAACGAATGGCATCCACATAGCGCTTTTGCCCAAGCGTCTTGGGACGAATGACGCGACCGCGATACGAAAGCAGCACGTCATCGCGAAGCGATGTGGCCTCATGCTCGCCGTCGCGCAAGACGGCCAGGCAACGCGAGACATCGTCGGCAGACAGGGTACGACCGGCCGCCGCCTCGCGAAAAGCATGTTCGAAAAAGCGAGCCACGAGCTCGACCTCGTCCGGGTCGCCGCTCACGGAGATCCTATCGCCACGGGCGACCACGTGAGCGCGAACCAAGCTCTCGAGCGCACGAAGGACGCCGTCGCCGGCGCCCAAAACACGCGAGGGATCAACTCCCTCGGGAACGGTAAGTCTAATCTTCGAGGCTTCCATGGACCTCCCTGCGCGCATGGACCAAGCCGGAATCATCGACTCCGATGATAGCAACATCGAGCAGGCACGGGGCTGTAAGTCCACAGGTATCGTCAAGACGGGCATGATGGAACGAACCGAGCGTCAGGTTGTCACCATACTCGAGCACGGCGCGCTCAACGGTGCCCACGCGACGACGAGCGTCGGCGATAGCGAGCTCCTGCGCCGCGTCTCGCATACGGCGGCTGCGCTCGGCCATAACCTCGGGCGGCACCTGGTCGGGCATGTCGGCAGCAAGGGTACCGGGACGCTTACTGTAGCGGAACACGTGCATACGCGAGAACCCCACGCGGCGGCACAGCGCCAGCGACTCCTCGAACTCCTCGTCCGTCTCACCAGGAAAACCGACGATGACGTCGCACGAAAGAGACGCCTGCGGCAGGATGGCGCGAATCATGCGCACCGTGTCCTCAAAGGCCTCGGCACTATAGGGACGACCCATGCGATGCAGCGTCGCCGTACAGCCGGACTGTACGGGCAGGTGCAAAAACGGGGCAATACGCTGCGGATAGCGCGCCATAACCTTAAGCAGGCGCTCAGAGATATCCATGGGTTCGACCGAGGAAATGCGCACATGCGCAATAGTCGTGCGCTCCATGATGGCCTCGAGCAGCTCATCGATTTCGACATGCTCGTCGGTCGCGCTCTTGCCATCGTAGGCACCCAGGTTCACACCGGTCAGCACCACCTCGGGCACGCCGGCCTCCTGGGCCTCGCGAACTTGCTCAAGCACGGACTCGACGGGCACGGAACGCTCGGGACCGCGGGCCTTCCACACGATGCAATAGGTGCAACGGTGGTTGCAGCCATCCTGGATCTTCACGCCCAGCCGCGAACGACCGAGCGCATCGACCACGTCACCATCGCTGCAGGCGGGAACGCTATCGGACTCAACGCCCAGCACATCGCAGACACGTTCGGCGACATCGATCTTAGACGGCTCGGCAATCACGCGATCCGAAAGCTCCAACAGCTCCTCGGGATGCAAATTGACCACGCATCCGGTCACGACTACATAGGGCTCATTTGGATGGGCCAGCGCATGACGGACGGCCTTACGGGTCTTGGCCTCGGCCTCGCCCGTAACGGCACAGGTGTTAATGACGATCAGGTCGGCATCCTGGGGCTCCACCATAGCAAAACCCAGGCGCATAAGATCGGCAGTGATACGGTCAGACTCAACCCGGTTGACACGGCAGCCGAGGTTGACGACGGAAATATGGGGTGCGAGCACGCGGGCTCCTTAATCGAGGATATCGTCGAGGGCACTCTTGATACGGTCGGTCACCGACTTCTTACCGGAAGCGACGTCATCGCCCATCTCATCGGCAAAAGCACGGAGCAGCTCGCGCTGCTTATTGGAAAGATTGGTGGGAACGACCACGCGCAGTTGCACGATCAAGCGGCCACGCGAACCGCCACCGCCAATGCGCGGCATGCCGTAATTATTGACGCTCACGGTGTCGCCGTACTGGGCGCCGGCGGGGACGCACACCTTAACGACCTCGTCGGGCATAATGCCCTCGACATCGATCTCGCAGCCGAGCGCAGCCTGCGCAATCGAGATATCGCTCACCAGGTACAGGTCGTCACCGTTGCGCTTAAAGCGCTCATGGTCGGCAACGCGCACGCTGACAATCAAGTCGCCCGAAGGCTCGCCGCGAAGACCGGCCTCGCCAAAGCCGCTCACACGCAGCTGTCGACCGGTCGAAACGCCGGCGGGAATATCGATGTCAATCTTTTCATGCGAAGGCGTGCGGCCCTGACCATCGCAGGTCTCGCAGGGATGGTCGATAACCGTGCCCTCGCCATGGCAGTCGGGGCAAGGCGAGGAAGACTGAACCTGGCCCAAAAACGATCGCTGAACCGTCGTGACATAGCCCGTGCCGTGGCAGCGGCCGCACTGCTTTTCCTGTGCGCCCTCTGCCCTACCGGTGCCATTGCAGTCCTCGCAAGGAGCAAAGCGGTCATAGCTGATTGTCTTTTTGCAGCCGAGCGCCGCCTCCTCGAGCGTCACCGAAAGCGAGATGGCCATGTCACGACCGCGACGACGCTCGCGACGGCTGCGGGCGCCACCGCCGGCACCGCCGCCAAAAAACGACGAGAACAAGTCGTCCATGCCCATACCACCAAAGATATCGTTGATATCGACGTAGCCCGAACCACCAGGGCCGTCGGCAGTGCCGTAACGGTCGTAGTTAGCACGCTTCTGCTCATCGGAAAGAACGGAATAGGCCTCGTTGAGCTCCTTGAACTTGGCCTCGGCCTCGGGGTCGTCCGAAACGTCCGGGTGTACGGTACGGGCCTTCTTTAGAAACGCGCGCTTAATCGTCCGCGCGTCGGCATCCTTGTCGACGCCAAGTACCTCGTAGTAATCCCTATTTTCCGACACGACCGAATCCTTCCGACTTTCATTATTGTCACAGTGCGTCCTATACCCAAGCTGGGCCAACCGCAAACAGAGGGTTTGATGTTATTGCATTCCGTAAGGCGAAAGCATGGCCCGTTGCGAGCAGCTCGCGAACCAAACCGACACGAGCGCGAACATGAAGCCATTGGCAAAACCGTTGGCAAACTGCATCGCACCGCGCTTCCACCACAGCAGGCTGCGATGAAGCACGCCGTCCGAAAGCACCATGAACAGGCCCATGGTAAACGGAATAAAGCACATCACAGCAAAGGCCGAGAACACGCCCGAGATGGCCGAGAGTACCAAAAACGGCGCCACGATGCCCATCAGGTAAAAACCGGTACGAGCTTTGCCTTCCAAGCGCTCGGACTCGACATGGGCACGGCCGACTAGATCACCGCCAGCGGCACCGTTAGTGCCGGCGTGACCCATGCCGCTAATGCGGACCTCGTCGCCATCGTGCGTGCCGGCAGGAAACTCAATCGTCTGCTCGGAGGTTACGCGAGTACGACCGCTGCCACCGCAATCGGGGCAGGGGTCGGCCACGACCTTACCGGAACCGCCGCACTCGGGGCAGACCGACTGGAACGTGCCCGCACCAAACAGGAAGGACAAGTCGACGTCGATGTGCCCGCGGCCACCGCAGCTCGGGCAGGTATGGGCATGCTCGGAGGAGACAGAACCCGAGCCGCCGCAGTGACCACAGGTATCGAAGCGCGTATAGCGGACGGTCTTGCGGGCACCGTCCTTGGCCTCCTTGGCGTCCAGTTTGATATCGACGACAACGTTGGCGCCGTTCTCGGGATTGTAGGCAGCCTGGCCGCGACGCTGCTGGCCCCAGGCACCGCCAAAAGGAAAGCCGCCCTCAAAGGGATTGCCATAGCCCGTGTTGCCGGCATAGCCGCCACCATAGGGCGAAGCCGTAGGGGCACCGGCAAAGGGATTGCCAGAACGCATGGCATCGTAGCGCGCACGTTTTTGCTCATCCGAAAGCACGGCGTAGGCCTCGGAAACCTCTTTAAACTTTTCCTCGGCATCCGGCTCTTTGCTGACGTCCGGATGGAGCTTACGGGCCTTTTGCTGGAAGGCCTTTTGAATATCACGCGAGGTGGCGTCCTTGGAGACACCTAGAATCTCGTAGTAATCTTTTTCGTTCATCGTCGCCATGCGCGGCAACCTCCTGCTCACAGCAGCGTATATATTCCGGTAATTCTACCCGAGCGGCCTAAGCTAGATCCCAAAACAGCTCGAACAGAACATTTCCATCGAGCCAGCCCAGGTGTGTCGGTGCTAAACGAGCTCGAACATGGCCCGCGACGACATCTGCCGAAGTAAAGGGTCCCTCATGGACCCCGAGCGTCTCGGGCACCCAAGTGGCAAGACCCAATTCGAGCGCGCGATCACAAGCGGCTGTCAGCTCATCGGCCGGGATGACACGAGCCGCGCGAACCAACAGGTCGGACGCAATACCGCGCGTCATGCGACAAGCGAGCATCAGGTCTTCGGCCGCAGCCTCTCGCTGCGACAGGTATTCGGCCTCAAACGACGTCGCGTCATCGTCGCGCTGAACCAAACGCACACGGTACGCGTCGCCTCGAGCAGACACGCCGGGGAACAAACCTGCAAGACGGTCGAAATCCCCAGTATCAAGCATACCGGCGGCAGAACGGCCCAGGCCCAGGTAGCCCCGTCCGGTCCAGTAGGCAATGTTATGGGCGCATTCATGGCCGTCGAGCGCGTAGCTCGCCACCTCATACGGGTGATAGCCGGCGGCACCCAGGAGCTCGCGCGCCACGTCCATGCAGGCGGCCTGAAAATCCTCGTCGGGCTCGAGCGACTCGTCACGGCACGCCATGCGATAGAGGGGCGTCCCCACCTCGAGCGTGAGCGGGTAAACCGACACATGATGCGGAACCGCCGCCAGCACGCCCTCGAGCGTACGCTTCCAACTCGCTGCGGTCTGCCCGGGAAGTCCGCACATAAGGTCGCACGACACGTCAAGCCCAGCGTCCTTGACCGTCGCGATGGCGGCGAGCGCCCGATCGGCATCGTGAATGCGGCCGATGGCGGTAAGTTCGGTGTTATCGAGCGTTTGCACGCCCAGAGAAACGCGTGTGACACCAACCTTGGCAAGCGCAGTAGCAAGCTCGGCGGTCAGCGACTCGGGATTGGCCTCGCAGGTAAACTCAACGGGGGCGCACCACGCACGAATACGCCGCGCCAGCTCCACCAGGCGCTCCCCCGCCAGCGACGGCGTGCCGCCGCCAACATAGACGGTGCGGATCTGGTCGAGGGCCCCAGCCTTGCCAAAAGCATCGAGACGCGCGAACAACTGCTCAAAATAGGAATCGAGCGCGGCATCCAAATCACACGAAGCAAAGCTGCGCGAGTCGAAGTCGCAGTAGCGGCACTTTTGGGCACAGAACGGCACGTGCACGTACAGCGCGGTAACGGCCACCCTTAAGCCTCCAGCGGATGAGGGGGCACCGATTCGCCGGCGGCAAGGGCAGCCTCGCAGGCCACCACATCATGCTCGATCTCATCGACCAGCGCCATAAACTCCTCATACGTGGAGCAGCGCACCACATGGGCACGCCAAGCGGCGGCATGGGGCATGCCTTTTAAGTACCAGCTTGCGTACGTACGGGCACGCGACATGAGCGGCAGGAGCTCATGCGTCAGCGTTAGGTGCTCACGCAGGGCGTCCAGGCGCTCGACAGAGCTGCGCGCCGGCACCGGTGTGCCATCGAGCGCAAGAGCGCGAGCATCGCCAAACACCCACGGGTTCCCGTAGATGCCGCGCGCGATAAACACCGCGCTGGCACCCGAGTTTCGCAGATGCACCGCGGCATCCTCGGCGGTGAACACATCACCCGAACCGATCACGGGAATCTCGACAGCGTCGGCAACCTCATCGACGACCGACCAATCGGCCTGGCCGGTGTAGAGCTGCGTGGCGCAACGACCATGCACGGCGACTGCGGCAGCCCCTGCGCCCTCAAGCATCTGGGCAAATGTCGCGGCATTGCGATCCTCGGCATAAAAGCCTTTGCGAATCTTGACGGTCACGGGCACGTGCGCCGCGCCCACCGTGGCCTCGACGATCTTCTCCGCCAGGTCGGGCGTGCGCATGAGCGCCGAGCCCTCGCCCTTGGCAACAACCTTGCGGGCGGGGCATGCCATATTGATATCGATGAGCGACAGGCGATCGCCAACGCGCTCCTCGACGGCAGCGACGGCGCTCGCAAACTGATCGGGCTTGGAGCCGAAGAGTTGCACGCAAATCTGCTGCTCCTCGTCGGCCGGCAACACCAGGCGCCACGTCTTGTTGCTGGCATAGGCAAGGCCTGCAACGCTCACCATCTCGCTATAGGCAAGGTTGGCACCGCGGCGGCGACACATGATGCGATAGGCGGGGTCGGTTACGCCCGCCATGGGAGCCATAAGGAACGGCTGCTCGGCATAGGCACCCAGCAGCCACTTGCTGTATTCAGAAAGCGCCATGGACCTACTCGTCCACCTTGAGAATCGCCATAAAGGCCTCCTGCGGAACCTCGACAGAGCCGATGGCCTTCATGCGCTTCTTGCCCTCTTTCTGCTTCTCGAGCAGCTTGCGCTTTCGCGAGATATCACCGCCGTAACACTTGGCCAGCACGTCTTTACGGCGCGCCTTAACGGTGGAGCGGGCGATGATCTTGTTACCGATGGCGCCCTGGATAGGCACCTCGAACAGCTGTCGCGGGATGATCTCCTTGAGCTTGTCGCACAGGCCGCGGGCCAGGCCATAGGCCTTATCCTTGTGCACGATAAACGAAAGCGCGTCCACCTCGTCGCCCGAAAGCAGGATGTCGAGCTTGACGAGCTCGGAGGGACGATATTCGTTGAACTCGTAGTCGAGCGAGGCATAGCCCTTGGTGCGGCTCTTGAGCTGATCGAAGAAGTCCAAGATGAGCTCGGCGAGCGGCATATCAAAGCGCATCTCGACCGACTTGCTCGTCAGGTGGATCATATCGGTCGTGACGCCACGGTGCTCGATAGCGAGCTGCATGACGGCACCCGTATACTCGGGCGGGCAGATGATTTTTGCCTTGAGGTAGGGCTCTTCGATACGATCGATGCGCGTGGCCTCGGGCAGATCCTGCGGACTGCGGACATCGATCATCTCGCCGTCAGTCTTGTACACGTGGTAGTCGACCGAGGGGCTCGTGGCGATCAGGTCCAGATTGAACTCGCGCTCCAGGCGCTCCTTGACGACCTCCATGTGCAGCAGGCCCAGGAAGCCCACGCGGAAGCCAAAGCCCAGCGCCACCGACGTCTCGGGCTCCCACACCAACGACGGATCGTTGACGTGCAGCTTATCGAGCGCGTCGCGCAGGTTCTCGTAGTCCTTGTTATCGATGGGGAACAGGCCCGTGTAGACCATGGGCTTGGCCTCGCGGTAGCCCGGCAGAGGCTCGGGGCAGGGGTTCGAAGTCCACGTAAGGGTATCGCCAACGCGCACAGCCTCGGGGTCCTTCAGACCAGTGACCACATAGCCAACCTCGCCGACGGTCAGAGCATCGACCGGCGTCTCGGCAGGGCGCTTGACGCCCACGCCGTCGACCAAGAAGTCGCCCTTGGCCTGCATCATGCGCAGGGTATCGCCCTTTTTGATGGAACCGTCAAAGACGCGCACCGTGGCGACGACGCCGCGGTACTCATCGAAGTACGAATCCAGAATAAGTGCCTTGAGAGGGGCATTTGCATCGCCCTTGGGAGGCGAGATCAAAAAAACGATGGACTCAAGCAGATCGTGGATGCCCTCGCCGGTCTTGCCCGACACGCACACAGCATCGTCGGCGGGAATGGCCAGATCGTCTTCGATCTCGGTCTTAACCTCGTCGGGGTGCGCCGACGGCAGGTCGATCTTGTTGATGGCCGGAACAATGTCCAAGTTGGCGTTCATGGCGAGCGTCGCGTTGGAAACGGTCTGCGCCTCGACGCCCTGAGTGGCGTCCACGACGAGCACCGCACCCTCGCAAGCGGCAAGCGAACGCGAGACCTCGTATGTGAAGTCCACGTGGCCCGGCGTATCGATCAGGTTGAACTGATACGTCTCGCCGTCGTCGGCGTCATAGGACACGCGGACGGCATTGGACTTGATCGTGATGCCGCGCTCGCGCTCGATATCCATCGTGTCAAGCAACTGCGACTCCATATCGCGCTCATCGACGGTATGGGTGAGCTCGAGGATACGGTCACTGATCGTGGACTTGCCATGGTCGATATGCGCAACGATCGAGAAGTTGCGGATGTGGGAAATGTCAATTGAAGTATTCATGCGGACTATCTTACCCGAGCGGTACAAAAAATGGAGCCTGTTCCATAAAACAGGCTCCATTTATGCGCGTAATCTGTGTGGTGTGAAATTTACAACTTAAGCGTTGATGCTGTTCACGAGCTTGGCAAGACCGGACTTGCGGTTGGAAGCCTGGTTCTTGTGGATGACATGCTTAGCGGCAGCCATGTCGAGACGCTTGGTGACGGTCTTGAGGGCAGCCTGGGCCTTCTCGGCGTCGCCCTCGGCGACGGCGGACTGGACGTGCTTGGTCAGCGTCTTGAGCTCGGATTTGACAGCCTTGTTACGCATGCGAGCTGCCTCATTGGTGCGGATACGCTTCTTCTGAGACTTGATGTTTGCCACTTCTGGAGTTCCTTTCGAGTTCCTTGCAAAAAATGTATGACACCTCTGAGACACGGTGAGGTCATGCAAGCGCCTACTATAGCACGCTCCCCCTCAAAGGGATAGAACGAATTTGTCAAATAGGCAGGTATCATCACGATTTTCTCAAGATGTTCGTAATCCAGAGCAAAAGCGCGGTCTGAGAATCGGCCGAACCCTTGAGCGCGAGTTCTACATCGACGGCACCCTCGAGCGCGGCAACGAGCTCGGTCATCGAAAAACGACGCGCCCAGGTAAGGTGATTCTTGACCTGCCAGGCCTGAAGCTTGAGCGTCGCGGCGAGCTCACGCCCCTGCCCACGCCCATCGAGCGCCTTGGCAACGATCAGCTCACGGATGCGACCGCATAGCAGTGTGTAGGTCCACACGTAGCTCTTAGAGGGCAAAAGCTTAAAGAGCTCGAGCGAACGCCGCATATCGCGAGCCGAAACGGCGTTGAGGAAGTCCCAGGGCTGAACCTCGGCCGTACGCACGATCCAACGCTCCACGTCGGCAAGCTCAATCTGGGGCGCCTCGACCATCTGGGCGAGCTTTGCCAGGTCGTTATCGAGCATGCGCGTGTTTTCTCCCGAACGCGAGACGAGCTCCTCGGCAGCAGCCGTCGAGATGGACTTACCGTGCTGCGTCGCCATCTGCTGAACGCGGCGCGGCAGTTCCCAACGCTTGGTACCCGAGCAATCGACGATAGCCTTCTTGTCGATCTTAGCGATTGCCTTATACAGGCGCGTGTTCTTGGCGAGCGAATCGGCGATGATAAGGCAAACCGTCGTGGGGCTTGGACTCGTCAGATACTCGACAAGCGGCTCGGAGACCGCTTTAGCAAGCTTTGAGCAGCCGTCAAGGATTACCAGGCGAAACTCGCTGCCCATGGGAAAGGTGTTGAGCGAGCCGATGATCGACTCGATATCGGGGTCTTTCGTCATGTCGCGTTCATCGAGGTTGAACTCAACCATACCCGACTTTTCCAAGCGAGCTTTCATACGCGAGACGGCGTGGTCGCGTTTGACTCCGTCGGTACCGACGATCAGATATGCCGGCAGCAGACCGGTTTCGGACATTGCGCTCCCCTCTCGCAGACTCTCGAATTCGTACCGTGCCATTTTAGCCCAGGGGCACACCGCGCGCCAACGATGTCATCACGGCCGCTGGCATCGCATGTCAAAGCCCTTCGCGGTCGGCGAAACGGTAATGTCTCCTTGTTCGATGGTGCATGCGAACGCGCCGCCCACATCGCGAACCGCATCGATGCAGGCATCGGATGGATGGCCGTAGCGGTTGCCCTCACCCGCACTCGCGATAGAGAGCTCGGGCTTAAGCGTCTCCAGTAGGTCTATGTCGACGGAAACTTTTGAGCCGTGATGCCCCAGCTTAAGCACATCGATATAACCCACCTCCTGTACAAACTCGCGCTCCTGATCGAGCTCGGCATCACCCGTGAGAAGCACACGCAGGCTCTTGCCTTCCTGAGCATAGGAGAGCAGCAAAACAAGAGAGTCCTCATTGCCCTCGCCATCCACCGTGTCAAACGGCCACATCACACGGGTCCGAAACGCGCCGATATCGACCGTATCTCCGCAAGCCACCTGCCGATACGCTACGCCGGGGCGATTCAGGACCTCAGCAGGCGCGCCGTCAAGCGCATCGGCCGCGACCACAATGGTTCCAACCGAAAACTGATCGAGCACATCGGGAAGACCACCCCAGTGGTCTTCGTCCCAATGTGTCACGAAGACGGCGTCGATATGGTGGACGTTATTGCGAACCAGCGCGCTCACCACGCGCTCATCAAGCCCACAGTCAACGAGCGCCACGGCGCCACCCTGACGAACCAGAATCGCATCGGCCTGGCCCACATCGAGCACCGTCACCGAAGGCGGAGCGAATCGATCCCAGTAGATGTACGGAATCGCAGCCAAGAGCACCAGGCACGCAAGCCCTACCGCCATAGGACGTGCACGGGGACGCGGCCACCAGACCAGCAGAGCCACCAGCAAACACGGCACCAGGTAAATCCAAATGCTATCGGGCGGCACGCTCACGGATGCACCCGGAACGGCGGCAAAGAGCTGCTCAAAGAACAGTGCGCACCGGGCGGCAATCATGGGCACAACGAGTGCCCAAGCTTGCAACGGCGCCACAAGCGAAAAGGGAACCAGCACGATCGACACAGCGAGCAGCAGACTCACCACCGGACCGATGACCGCATTCGCCAACGGAGCAATGAGCGAGAACGTACCAAAGGCAGGAATGGTGATGGGCAGCGTCGCCAGTTGCGAGCAAAGCGTGACGGAAAGCATGCCGGCAATGCCCGTTGGCACACCCAGCTCTCCCAAAGCGTAGGTGGCGTACGGGCAAAAGCACAAGATGGCAAAGACGCTGGCACATGAAAGCTGAAAGCCCATCTCGAACAGCACCGTCGGCCGTAGTAGCACAAAGATTGACATGGTTACGAAGAGTGCCGATGCGCCATGCCGGCGGCGCCCCGCGCCGTTTACGACAAGCGTCGCAAAGACCATACAGCACGCGCGCACGGCCGAAGGCGAGGCGCCCGTAAAGGCAGCGTAGCCCACAAGCGTTATCGCCAATATCGCCCGCTGAAGACCACGTGAGCACCGGGTCTTTTGCAATACGCCCTCGATTACATACCCCACGATAGCCAAATGGCTGCCCGAGACGGCGATAAGATGTGCCGTTCCCGTCACCGAAAACCAGTCGCCCGCTGGCTGGGAGCGCAGCTCGGCCGAACGACCGCAGACGACACCGGCTATGAGCGCACGCGCCGGGTCGGTCGCAGGCGCGATGGACGCAAGCAGCCCATTTCGCAGCCGAAGCAGCGGCCCCGGAGAGCCCTCGTCGACCGACGCCAACCGGATGACCTTCACTTTTCGCAGCTCGCCTCGAAGCACGCGTGAGCGCCCATACGCATCGTTCTCAAAGAGCGAAATTCGACCGATAGCACGTACATGCGAACCGACGTCGAGCTCGCGATTACACGACAGCCGCAACTGACCCAAACGCTTTTCGCCTGCATACGCATCGCAGGTATAGGAGTATGCGCCGTCACTGATGGACGGGTCGCCGTGCACAACAAACTCGAGACTGCTCGCAGCCCGATTATCCAGTGCGCTCGAAGCACGCAGCGCCCCGATCGCCCAACCCGCGGACACGACCGCCCCCGCCAAGAAGCCAAGGCCCGCGGCATAAAGCCATCGTCTCCACCGCACAAGGCGCATACAGGACCGAGCCAATACGATGCAGGCCGCAGCCGCAACGGGAATGGCCATAAGCGACGCGACGGACGCTGCCCGCTCTCCCAACAGCAAATCGGCCGCCATGTTAAGTACCAAGCCACAGCTCACACACAAGCCGGCACAAAGCGCCATCGTCCACGGCATCAATGGTCGTGGTGGCATCACTTGCTCGCGATCGGTCGCACTCATACGCAAATGCAATCTTTGATTTTGGCGAGCTTCTTCTCACCAATCCCCGATACGCGCATCAGGTCATCGACTGAGGCAAAAGCACCGTTCTTTGTCCGCTCATCGATAATCGACTGAGCCATAGAAGGCCCGATGCCCGAAAGCGTCTGCAGCTCCGCCGCACTTGCCGTATTGATGTTCACGAGCCCCGACGAAGACCCCGCGCTAGGAGTCGCGCCAGCACCGCTTTCGGCCCCGCCGACCGCCGCAGTCGCTTGTTGCTCCCCCACTGTCGGAACATAGATCTTTTGGCCATCTGTGATCTTGGACGCACGATTAAGCCCGGTCACATCCGCCTCGGCCGTAAGCCCTCCGGCGGAATCGATCGCTTGGGACACCCGTGCTCCGTCTTTGAGCCGATACACGCCAGGCCTCACAACGGCGCCATCTACATCGACGTACACCTCGGCAGCAGAGGAGCTCTTGGCCGAAGACTCATCGGCATCATCATGAGACACATCACCATCCCCGTGCACATCCGAGGAGATCGTCTCATCACTACGCTCAAACGACACGCCGCTGGAGCGGCTATTAAAACTTGCCATCGCTAAGCCACTCGCGGCGGCAATGACAACCAGAATCGCCACCACCACCGCCTTGTGACCGAGTAACTTGCCCGCCAAGCGGTCCATCCGTTTAACCCGTTCGTGTTGCTCGCGCTGCGCCATAGCAAACACCTCCCAACACCATCGTGTCAGGAAACGAACGCCGCAGCTTCCGCACGTCCACACCAGTTTTAGCGGTCAAACCAAAAGCTGACCAAAACCTTGCGGGAACATGTCCATTTATTCAGGCACACGTCAGCGAACGAACATCTTGGCATCATTTGCCCAGATAGCAAAAGACCGACGATACAGGCGCATCGTCGGTCTATGCAGGCAATTACTCGTGATCTTGGTAAATCTCACGCGGAGCAAGCTCCGGATGTTTGCGTTTTAAGGTCTTAGGGGCCTTATACGTGTTGCTGGAGAAGTCGATGTACTCGGTCTGCTTAAGCAGGCGCTCGATCATCTCCTCGTGGTCGAACAGCTCCCAGGCCTCGTGCACGGCATCGAGCTTGGCATGCGTCTCGGGACGACGCGGCATAAAGAGCGTGCAGCAATCGGGCGCCGCCTCGGTCGAGATATCAAACGTACCGATCTCCTGGGCGCGCGCGATGATCTCCTGCTTATCAGAACCAATGAGCGGACGGAAAACGGGAATCTTCACGGCCTCGTTGACGGCCATGATGTTCTCGAGCGTCTGGGAGGCAACCTGACCGAGCGACTCGCCGGTCACGATGGCCTTGGCGCCCTCGATATGCGCAATGCGCTCGGCAACCGAATACATAATGCGGCGATACATGATCACGCGCAGGTTGCTGGGGCAGGTGACGGAAATCTCACGCTGGCAATCGCCAAACGGCACCACGTACAGGCGGCCGATCTGGACACCCGGCTCAAGCGCACGGATGATGTCCTGCACCAGGTATTCACTCGTGTCGGGCGTCTGCGGACGACCGGAGAAATGCACCGGCACGCACACCGCGCCGCGACGCGCGAGCATCCAGGTCGCCACCGGAGAATCGATGCCCGACGACAGAAGCGTCACGACCTTGCCGGCAGAACCCACCGGCAGACCGCCCACGCCGCGCTCGGAGTGCGCGTACACGTAAACGCTACCCTGGACCACCAGTACGTGCACCATCGCATCGGGATCGTGCATTTGAACCTTTTTATCGGGGAAGGCCTCGCACAGCACCTCACCCACCTGACGATTGATATCAATCGAGGTGAGCTCATAGTCGGTATTGGAACGCTTGGCGTGCACCTTAAACGAATCGAAGGGGCCAAACTCGCGCAGCGCCTTGACGGCGGCGGCGCAGTACTCCTGCGGGTCGCGGTTGGTGTGGTACGCCAGGGACACACGGGCAACGCCGGGGACGGTGCGGATGACACGCGCCGCCTCGTCGGCCTGATGCTCGTTAAAGGTCACGAGGATATAACCGGAAATTCGAGACACGGCGTTCACGGAAAAGGCGGCCAAAGCCGCCTTAATGTTATCCATGAGGATATGCTCAAAATGTGCGCGGTTCTTGCCCTTCAGTCCAACCTCGTGATAGTGGACCAGGCAGACGCGAGCTGCCATTTAGGCTTCAGCAACCTTATGGCCGAGCGCCTTCTCGTAACGGGCCTCGTCGTAGGAGATATCGCCGTCGACGATCTCGTCCATAGCCATCGAGATGGTATCGGCACCGGAGAGCGCGATGGTGATGTCGTCGACATCCTGGACGGCAAGCACGCGGTTATGCTGGCCGCGCAGCATGCTATTGATGTCGCAGGCACGCTTAGAGGCAAGCGAAGCGAGCAGGAAGCGGTTGTGATCGGTCTTCTCCAGAAGATCGTCAATGCAAGGCTTTACAACGGACACGGACCTCAGATCCTTTCATGCATATCGAGAACGCGAACGAGCTCGTCGGTCGCGCGGTCGAGATCGTCATTCACCACGACGTCGTCGTAGCGGTCGGCAAGGGCAAGCTCATCGGCGGCGTTTGCCATACGCAGCTCAATCGTCTCGGGCGTCTCGGTACCGCGACCGACTAGACGCTCGCGGAGCACCTCAAGCGAAGGCGGCTTGATAAAGATCAACACGGCCTCGGGGAAACGCTCCTTCACCTGCAGGGCGCCCTGGACATCGATCTCCAAAATCAGAGACGCGCCCGAGGCGAGCTTGGATGTGACCTCGCTCACCAACGTGCCGTAGCAGTTACCGTGGACCTCGGCCCACTCAACAAACTCACCGTTTGCCACGCGGCGGTCGAACTCCTCGCGCGTCAGAAAAAAGTAGTTGACGCCGTCGACCTCACCTTTGCGTGGTGCTCGCGTGGTAGCCGAAACCGTCAGACCCAGGTTCGAGCGGCGCTCGCGCACACGAGTGACGAGCGTACCCTTGCCTGCGCCTGACGGTCCAGAAATCACAAAGAGCTTGGAATCCTGAGCGCTCACTTATTTGGTCAGCTGCTCGAGGAGCTGCTCGCGCTGACGGACGCCGAGGCCCTGGACGCGACGAGTAGCGGAGATACCGAGCTCCTCCATGATCTTGGCGGCCTTGGCCTTGCCATAACCGGGGAGAGACTCGATGAGGGTGGAAACCTTCATGCGGGAAGCGATGGGGTCATCGGAGTTGAGCACGGACTCGAGGGACTTCTCGCCCTTCTTGATCTGCTCGCGAAGTTCAGCGCGGGCGTGACGTGCGGCAGCAGCCTTCTCAAGAGCCTGCTTGCGCTGCTCGTCGGTAAGCTGAGGGAGTGCCATTCGTACCTCCAAATAGTTGGGTTATATCTGATTCAATAATTGGCATTTTAGCACGTAGAACGTACAAAATGCCTAATCGCGGCTCCATAGGTTAGACGATACCCGCAAAAAGTGCAATATACTGCGCCCAAAGTTAAGCCCCTGACCTGCGATTCCACACAAAGGATGGGAAAGTTTACGCAGGCACAGGGGCTATTTTGTGCTAATGAGACCCAAAAGTGGTGACTTAGGGGAATCTTTTACGCGACGTTTTCGACCAGCTCGGCGACGATGGCGTCAAAGGCGGCAACCGGATCGTCGGCACCGGTGATGGGACGGCCCACCACAATGTGGCTTGCGCCACGCTCGATAGCCTGGGAAGGCGTCGCCACGCGGGACTGGTCGCCAAGGGCGGCACCCACCGGACGCACACCCGGAGTCACGATCAGGGCATCAGGACCCAGCAGCTCACGCATGTCGTGAGCCTCCATCGGTGAGCACACGATGCCATCGATGCCGTTGGCCTGAGCAAGCTTTGCCAAGCGGGCGGCCTCCTCGGCCACGGGCGACTCGACGCCGATCTCGCTCAAGGCATCCTGATTCATGCTCGTGAGCACGGTGATGGCGACGAGTTTGGCGCGGTCCTCACGCGCCTCCTCGGCACCCTCGCGGCAGGCAGCGAGCATAGCACCCGAGCCCAGGCCGTGGACCGAAAGCAGGTCGGCACCGGCAAGCGAGGCCGAGCGGGCAGCGCCGCGCACCTGATGCGGAATGTCATGGAACTTAAGGTCGAGGAAGACCTTAAAGCCAAGGTCCTTAAAGGTCTTGACGATCTGGGGACCCTCAGCGTAATAGAGCGTCATGCCGACCTTGAGCCAGGCGGCATGGCCCGAAAGCTCGTGGGCGAGCTCGAGCGCGCGCTCACGGTCGCAGTCGAGGGCGACGATAACACGGTCGCGGGCATCATTCTCTAGCATTCGAAAGCACCCACCAGCTCGTTGATGTCCTTTACGCCCTGGGACTCGGCCCAGGCCTCGAGCTCATGCGCGATCTTAAGCGAAGCACACGGATCGACGAAGTTGGCCATGCCGACCGACACGCAGGTGGCGCCGGCCAGGATAAACTCAGCCGCATCCTCGCCAGTCATGACACCGCCGACACCGTTGATGGGGATATCGACGGCCTGGGCAACCTCCCAGACCATGCGCACGGCGATGTGGTGGCAAAGCGGGCCAGAAAGGCCGCCCTTGGGCTTGGCCACGCGGGACTTGCGGGTATGAACATCGATGGCCATGCCTTGGATGGAGTTAATGACCGAAAGGCCGTCGGCTCCCGCGGCCTCGAGAGCCTTGGCAATCTCGGCGACGTTAACCGGAGCCATCTTGACGAACAGCGGCTTATCGGTCACCTTACGGCAGGCGGCCATGACGGAAGAGGCGCCCTCGGGCGTAGAGCCCATGGCGGCACCGCCGGCGGCGATGTTGGGGCAGCTCACGTTGATCTCGTAGCCGGCAGCCCAGGGGCATAGCTCGACATACATCTCGAGCGCGCGCACAAACTCATCAACGGAGTGCCCGGCAACCTGGCAAATGACCTGGCAACCGTCCTTGGACAGCTGCTCGAGCCACGGGCCGGACTCACGGGCAAAGGCGGCGACACCGGGGTTCTGCAGGCCCACGGAGTTGATCATACCGCCAGGAATCTCGGCCATGCGGGGCGCAGGGTTGCCCGGCCAAGGCTCGGCGGCACAGCCCTTGGTGGTAATGGCGCCCAGCTGGGAAACATCAAAGAAGTTCTGGAACTGCCAACCGTAGCCAAAGGTACCGGCTGCGGTGTTAATGGGGTTCTGCATCTTGACGCCGCCGAAATCGACGGCCATGTTCACGGTACCCACTAGAAGACCACCACCTTGGAAGCATCGAACACGGGGCCGCACATACAAGCACCCTTCATACCGTCGACCGTCTCGACATTGCAGGTGTTGCAGGCGCCAAAGCCACAGCTCATCATGCGCTCGAGCGACACCTCGCAGTACACACCGGCCTCGGCGGCAGCGGCGGCGACCTTCTTCATCATGACGGCGGGGCCGCAGCTGGCGACGTAGTCGTAGCCGCCCTCTCCAAGCAGCTCGGCTGCCGGATCGGTGCAAAAACCGTGCGTGCCGAGCGAACCGTCGTCGGTGCACACGTTAACCGTGGCGCCCAGCGCACGGAACCCATCGACACCCACGACTTTGGAAGCGGTGCCGAAGCCCAGGCACACGTCCACATCAACACCCTGCTCGGCAAGCATGCCGGCAAGACACAGCACAGGCGGAACGCCGATGCCACCGGCGACGAGCAGTGCCTTCCTGGTGCCCTCGGGTACCATCCAGCCACGACCACCGGGGCCCAACAGGTTAGAGGTGGAGCCAGGGCCCATCTGGGACAAACGGCGGGTATCGTCGCCCACGACGGCGTACCACAGCTCGACGGTGCCGGCCTCGGCGTCGGCGCGGTAGAAACTCAAGGGCACACGAAGCAGAGAAGACGCATCGCCGGGGACGGCGATGTTCACAAACTGACCGGGCTTGAGCGCACTTGCAAGCTTGGGGGCCGAGATGACGAGCGAGAAGATGCCGTCGGCGATCTCCCGGTTCGAGACGACCTCGAAGTCGTGCATGCGTGCAGTGGAAGGTGTGGGCATAGACGCTCCAATCCCCCATGCGGTTGCATGGTCTAAACGAACAGAAAGCGCGGCACCGCAAGGGCGCCGCGCACAAAAGCGATAAGGCTATGCTAGCAGATGCAACCGTCGGCGAGCGTCTGCTTGCCACCGACAAATACATCGGTGGCACGACCGGTGAGCGTGCGGCCGGCAAAACCGGAGTTCTCGGCGCGCGACTCGTAACCGTCCTCGCCAACCGTCCAGGTTGCGGAGGGGTCGAACACGGTCAGGTCGGCGACAGAGCCCGCCTTGACCTGAACCTGATCGAGGCCCAGAATCTCACGCGGCTTGATGGCCATGAGCTCGACCATGCGGCTCACGCTCATCTTGCCCGTGTTGACCAGCTCAGTGAGCACGAGCGACAGCGAAGTCTCGAGGCCAATCATTCCAAAGGGCGCGAGCTCGAACTCGCGGGCCTTCTCCCACGGGGTGTGGGGAGCGTGGTCGGTAACGATAGCGTCGACGGTACCGTCGATGACACCCTGACGGATGGCCTCGGCATCCTCGTCGGTGCGCAGCGGCGGATTGACCTTGAGCGAGGTGTTGTAGGTCTCGTCCAGGTCGTTCTCGGTCAGGAACATGTGGTGCGGGGTGGCCTCGCAGGTCACCTGGACACCGGCAGCCTTACCGGCACGCACGAGCTCCAGGCCATGAGCGGTGGAGATGTGCTGGATGTGCAGCTTGGCACCGGTCAGCTTGGCAATCTCGATGTCGCGGGCAATCTGAAGCTCCTCGCCGGCGGCCGGCCAACCCTCGAGGGCCAGACGGGTCGAGACCTTGCCCTCGTTGATCTGGCCGTGGCCGACCAGATCCTCGTCCTGGCAGTGGCTCATAAAGACCTTGCCGAACATCTTGCCGTAGTCCATGCAGCGACGGAGCATGCCCGCGCCCTGCACGCCGCGACCATCGTCGGTGAAGGCGACGGCGCCGTGGGCGACCATATCGCCCATCTCGGACATGGCCTCGCCCTTAAGACCGCGGGTCATGGCGCCCGACGGATAGACGCGGCAGTGGCCGACCTCGGCAGCGCGGGACTTGACGAACTCCACGACGGTGCCGTTATCGGTGACGGGATCGGTGTTGGGCATGGAGCACACACCGGTAAAGCCGCCCTTGGCAGCTGCGCGAGTGCCGCTCTCGATGTCCTCTTTGACCTCGTAGCCAGGCTCGCGCAGATGCACGTGCATATCCACCAGGCCGGGGACGAGATACTTGCCGGAAAGGTCGCGGACCTCGGCTCCCTCGGCGGCGAGGTTCTCGCCGACCTCGGCGATCTTGTCACCGTCGATCAGGACGTCGACGACACCGTCAAGCTCGACGGACGGATCGACGACGTGGGCATTCTTAAGAAGCAAGGCCATTATCGGCACCTCCAAGCAGCAGATACAGGATAGCCATACGCACGCAGATACCGGCGTAGACCTGCTCCAGGATGACGGAGCGTTGCGGGTGGTCGGCCATATAGGAGTCGAACTCTACGCCGCGGTTGATGGGGCCCGGGTGGCAGATGATCGCATCGGGCTTCATGAGCTTCTCGCGGTCCTTGGTCAGGCCGAAGAGCTTGTGATACTCGCGAATCGTGGGGAACGGAGCGCCCTCAAGGCGCTCCTGCTGCACGCGCAGCATGTAGACGACGTCCAGCTCGGGCAGGACGGAATCGAGGTCGCTCGTCACGTGGTCGCAACCCAGAACCTCGGGCGCCGGCGGCAGCAGCGTGCCGGGGGCGACAGCGTAGGTCTCGCAGCCCATGATCTTAAGGGCGGGGATCAGCGAGCCGCAGACACGGGAGTGCGCGATATCGCCGACGACGGCGACCTTCAGACCGTGGAAGTCACCCTTGTGCTCCCAGATGGTGTACAGGTCGAGCAGGGCCTGCGTGGGATGGTTGTGCTTGCCGTCGCCGGCGCAGATAACGCTCGCGGGCGAGTTCTGCGTGACGATGTAGGGAGCACCGGCGTGCTTATCGCGCACGACGATGCAGTCGATCTTGTAGGCGTTGAGGGTCTCGACAGTGTCGACGAGGCTCTCACCCTTGACCGTGGAGGTCGAGGAGCCGCCGAAGTTGAGGCTGTCGGCCGAAAGGCGCTTCTCGGCGAGCTCGAAGGAGCTGCGGGTACGCGTCGAGGGCTCGTTGAACATGTTGACGATGGTCTTGCCCTTGAGCGTGGGGACCTTCTTGATCGCACGCTCGTTGACCTCGGAGAACGCCTTGGCGGTCTCGAGGATGAGCTTGAGGTCCTCTTCGGAGTACTCGGTAATGTCGATCAGGTGCTTATGGTTGAACGCCACGGTACTACTCACCTCCCAGCGGCGCGGAGCCCACGTGGGAACCCGGCGCGACGTCGTTAATCTCGACAGCGGTGCGGCCGTCTACTTCCTTCATATATAGGTGCACGTTCTCCTCATGCGACGAGGGAACGTTCTTGCCGACAAAGTCCGGCGAGATGGGGAGCTCGCGGTGGCCGCGGTCAACGAGGACTGCCAGCTCAATGCGGCTCGGACGGCCCAGGTCCATAACGGCGTCCAGAGCGGCGCGAATGGTACGGCCCGTATACAGGATGTCGTCCACCAAAACGACGCGCTTGCCGTCGACGCTAAAGGGAATGTTGGTGGCGTGGATCGCGGGAGCGAAATTGGTGGCGTAGTCATCGCGGTAGAAGCTGATGTCGAGGCTACCGAGCGGAACGTCGACGCCCTCGATCTCCTTGATCTCCTCGGCGAGCTTCTTTGCCAGAAGGTCGCCGCGCGTGACAATGCCGACCAGAGCGAGGTCTTCACAGCCCTCGTTGCGCTCGAGAATCTCGTGCGCAATGCGGGTCATCGCTCGATTGACGGCGGTCTCGTCCATGATGACCGCCTTGGGGGAAGTCGTGCCCATCGATCTCCTTCCTCACATGTCTTGACTGCTGACACAGTCAAAAAAATAGATGCCCGACCGCTTAAAGCGGACCAGACACCCACAGGAAAGGCTGCTCTTTGGCAGCTATGTAATTCCATGTGGGTATCTCGTACCCCTTTAATGGTCAAGGGATAGTGTAGCCAACCTCGAGCTTAATTGCGAGCATAAATACAGAGCAATCCGTAAACGGAGCCCAATGCTCCATAAACCTATATATATTTGTGGGACGAGCTTGAAAACACACGCACGAGCTGGCATAATCCCCTCTGTTGCACGCAAATCGGATCTACGTCCAGGGCCGTAGCGTGGGCACTATCGCCAAAAGAGGAATATCTCTGTGTAGATTGCGCACAGGGAGCAACTTCTGTGCTATAGTTCAGGCTTGTTTGTTAACGCGACATGTTCGTTTGTCGCCCAAGGAGGGTCAGTTATGTCCAAAGTTTGCGAAGTTTGCGGTAAGCACCCCGTTGCCGGTCGCTCCATCAGCCACTCTCACCGCGTCACCAACCGTAAGTTCCGCCCCAACATCCAGCGCGTCTACGTCGTCGTCGATGGTCACCGTCGCAAGATGAACGTTTGCTCCACCTGCCTCAAGTCTGGCAAGGTTGCGCGCTCCTAAATAAGGTCTTACCAACAAGTACCTCGGACTCTCCGGGTCAAAGACCTCGCGTTCATATAGAACTTACCAAAGGCGTCCTCCCCCACGGAGGGCGCCTTTTTGCACTCATTGGGGACAGACTTACATGAGTGTTTTCACGCATTGGGGACAGACATGACGCACGCATGCGGCGTCCCGATCGGCTCCGGCCCCTATCTCACGCTGCATCCTTCCAGCCTGCAGTAGCCTTGGTCACGCTTGTGGCGCCGATACCGGTGATACGGGCAATTTGCTTGACCGTGAGATGTGCCCGCCTGAGCCTCAGCAGGCAGGCATCGCGTTCGGGGCGTGGCAGGGCCTTGAGCAACGCAGGATCTATGCTCGTCAGGACTTCGCGTGCAACGAAAAGGGCCTCCTCATCGGGGATCCGCCGGCGCGGAAGAACCTCCACTGACCAGATGCGCCCGGCAACTTTCTTGAGATGCTCGCAATAGCGACGGGAGCCTCCGACAACATCAAGCATAGGGGCCGCATCACAGATGTCAAAGGGATCATAGCCCAGCTGATACGCCTTATAGCTTGACCAACGGTACGCCTCGAGCGAGTCAAGCGCACCCTTCACGGGATTGAGATGAATATAGTCGAGCAGCTGCACTGCCTGCGTGTCCGACTCAACCGCGACCCGCGAATAGCGATTGTCAAACAGATGGCCCGTTCTTCCCGTTTTCCCATTGAAATACTTGGCATACGCCGTCAGCGCGCACTGCATTGCCTTTGAAAGGTTGTCATATGGGTCATCAACCGTCAAATGGAAGTGGTTGTCCATAAGACACCAGGCCAACACCGCCACGTCATGGCACGCAAACCTGTCCGGTATGTCCGATAGGAAACGATAGCGGTCGGAATCATCTTCAAAAATGATCTGTTTGGAGTTACCGCGGTCAAAGACGTGGTAATAGCCGGTGAGCGAAATTTCGCGGGCGCATCGGGGCATGGTCTCTCCTTTCAAAGCCGTACAGGCAACACCTAAAAGGAGAGAAGGAACGCGAAATGCTGAGCCTGTGACCTATTTATATCCAATCAGCAACAAAAACAGGCCCAAAACGACAAAATCGCAAATCGATGTCTGTCCCAAATGAGTGAAACCACTCATGTAAGTCTGTCCCCAATGAGCGGGGCGATGCACTAGCAGATAGTTTTAGTTAAAACGCTTCATTTTATTGAAGCGTTTTAGTGTGCCTTTTACGGGAATCTTACCGTTTACCGAATTATTTCTTGCTATCATGCTAGACGTAGGGTAAATCTCCGATCGCAAGGAGACACAAATGGTGAAAAAGTCACCGGAAAACACTACTCCCGCAATTGTGGACAACGTAGAGGCGCTTGAGGCTAAGCTCGCTCAGATGCGAGAGGCCCAGGCGCTTTTTGCTACGTACACGCAGGAGCAGGTCGACAAGATCTTCTATGAGGCCGCCATGGCCGCCAACAAGGCTCGTATCCCGTTGGCGAAGATGGCCATCGAGGAGACCGGCCGCGGCGTTCTTGAGGACAAGGTCATCAAGAACCACTACGCCGCAGAGTACATCTACAACGCTTACAAGAACACCAAGACCTGTGGTGTCCTGGAGCGCGACGAGGCTTATGGCATCACCAAGATCGCCGAGCCCATCGGTATCGTGGGCGCCGTCATCCCGACGACCAACCCCACCTCCACTGCGATCTTCAAGACGCTGATCAGCCTGAAGACCCGCAACGCCATCATCATCTCCCCGCACCCGGCTGCCGCCAAGTGCACCATCGCCGCCGCCAAGCTCGTGCTTGACGCCGCCGTCAAGGCCGGCGCCCCCGAGGGTATCATCGGCTGGGTCGATGTCCCCTCCATCGAGCTGACCAACATGGTCATGCGCGACGTCGACATCATCCTCGCCACCGGTGGCCCGGGCATGGTCAAGGCCGCCTACTCCTCGGGCAAGCCCGCCCTGGGCGTTGGCGCCGGTAACACCCCGGTCGTCATCGACGACACCGCCGACGTGCTGCTCGCCGTCAACTCCATCATCCACTCCAAGACCTTCGACAACGGCATGATCTGCGCTTCCGAGCAGTCCGTGACCGTCATCGACACCATCTATGACCAGGTTAAGGCCGAGTTCCAGAAGCGCGGCTGCTACTTCGTCAAGCAGGGTGCCGAGATGGAGGCACTGCGTACCGCCATGTTCAAGAACGGCGCTCTCGACCACCGCATCCCCGGCATGGCTGCCGCCAAGATCGCCGAGCTCGCAGGCATCGAGGTTCCCGCCAAGACCAAGATCCTGATCGCCGAGGTCACCTCCACCGACCCCGCCAAGGAGGAGTTCTCCCACGAGAAGCTCTCCCCGGTCCTGGCCATGTACCACGCCAAGGACTTCCAGGAGGCCGTCGACAAGGCCGAGCACCTGGTGCTCGCCGGTGGCCCGGGCCACACCGCCTCTCTGTACGTGCACCCCGCCCAGGCCGAGAAGATCAGCCTGTTCGAGCACGTCATGAAGGCCTGCCGTATCGTCATCAATACCCCGTCCTCGCACGGCGGCATCGGTGACCTGTACAACTTTGGCATGAAGCCGTCTCTGACCCTGGGCTGCGGCTCCTGGGGCGGCAACTCCGTCTCCGAGAACGTTGGGGTGAAGCACTTGATCAACGTTAAGACTGTGGCCGAGCGCCGTGAGAACATGCTGTGGTTCCGCGCTCCCGAGAAGGTCTACTTCAAGAAGGGTTCCACGCCCGTCGCCCTCGACGAGCTCGGTACCGTCATGGGCAAGAAGCGTGCCTTCATCGTCACCGACCAGTTCCTCTTCAAGAATGGCAACACCCGCGCCATCGAGGCCAAGCTCGACGAGATGGGCATCGCCCACGACTGCTTCTACGACGTCGAGCCCGATCCGTCGCTGCAGTGCGCACGTCGCGGCGCCAAGCAGATGGCTCTCTTTGAGCCGGACGTCATCATCGCCGTCGGCGGTGGCTCCGCTATGGACGCCGGCAAGATCATGTGGATGATGTACGAGCACCCCGAGTGCAAGTTTGAGGACATGGCCATGGACTTCATGGACATCCGCAAGCGTATCTTCACCTTCCCCGAGATGGGCAAGAAGGCCTACTTCGTCGCCGTCCCGACCTCTTCGGGTACCGGCTCCGAGTGCACGCCGTTCGCCATCATCACCGACAAGGAGACCGGCATCAAGTGGCCGCTCGCCGACTACGCGCTGCTCCCCAACATGGCTATCGTCGACGCCGACAACTGCATGACCGCCCCGCGCGGCCTGACCGCTGCCTCCGGCATCGACGTCATGACCCACGCCATCGAGTCCTACGTCTCCATCATGGCTTCCGACTACACCAAGGGCCTCTCCGAGCGCGCTGCTAAGCTCGTCTTCGAGAACCTGCCCTCCAGCTTCACGAACGGCGCCAAGGACCCGCATGCCCGCGAGGAGATGCACAACGCCTCCTGCATGGCCGGTATGGCCTTCGCCAACGCCTTCCTGGGCCTCAACCACTCCATGGCTCACAAGCTCGGCGCCTTCCATCACCTGCCCCACGGCCTCGCCAACGCCGTCATCCTGACCCGCGTTATGCGCTACAACGCCGCCGAGGCTCCCGTCAAGATGGGTACCTTCTCCCAGTATCCTTACCCCAACGCGCTGCACAACTACGCCGAGATGGCCAAGTACTGCGGCATCGAGGGCAAGGACGACAAGGAGGTCTTCGAGAACTTCATCACGAAGCTCGAGGAGCTCAAGGACTTCATCGGCGTCAAGAAGACCATCGCCGACTACGGTGTTGACGAGCAGTACTTCCTCGACACCCTCGACGAGATGACCGAGCAGGCATTCAACGACCAGTGCACCGGCGCCAACCCGCGCTACCCGCTCATGAGCGAGATCAAGGAGCTCTACCTGGACGCCTACTACGGCCGCGAGCCTCAGGACTACGCCGTCTGCTAGTTTTAGCACGGTTTTTAACGGCGGGGGTGCACGGGTGTTTCACACACCCCCGCCGTCGCTTCTATCGCATCGTTGAAAGGATGCAACCATGCTGCTACCCGATTCCAAGACCGAGCTCGTCCGCCGTGGCAACAAGGTCGTTTACGACCTGGGCGACAAGATCGTCAAGGTCTTTAACGAGACCAAGCCTGTCTCCGACGTGTTCAACGAGGCTTTGAATCTTGCCCGCATCAATGAGTGCGGCATCCGCAGCCCCAAGGCTCTCGAGGTTTCCCAGCTCGAGAACGCCAACGGCTGGGCGCTCGTGACCGAGAAGGTTCCGGGCACCACCCTTGCCGAGAAGATGACTGCCGAGCCCCAGCGCTTTGGTGAGTATCTCGAGATGTTCGTCGACCTCCAAATCGAGATCCACGGCTACACCTCCCCGCTGCTCAACCGTCAGCGCGACAAGTTCGCCCGCATGATCGACAGCCTTGATCAGCTCAATGCCACCACGCGCTACAACCTTCAGGAGCGTCTGGACGGCATGACCAAGGAGTTCAAGGTCTGCCACGGCGACTTCAACCCCTCCAACGTCATCGTCGGCGACGACGGCCAGCTCTATGTGTGCGACTGGGCACACGCCACCCAGGGCTCCCCTGCTGCCGACGTTGCCACCACCTACCTGCTCTTCGCCCTCAACAGCAAGGATCAGGCCGAGGCCTACCTGGAGCTCTACTGCGACCGCGCTGACATGCCCATGCAGGTCGTGCGTCAGTGGACGAGCATCGTCGCCGCTTCTGAGCTCGCTCGTAAGCGCAACGTGAACGATGAGTTCCTGAAGAACTGGATCGACGTCGTCGATTATCAGTAATATCTGAGCGATTTATTTCGCATCGGAGGCACAAGAAAACCCCGCAGCTCATATGGGCTGTGGGGTTTTCCTTTACCCATCGAGTTTATTCACGCAACAAAATAGACTGCTCCGCATCTCTTCCTAAGAGAGATACGGAGCAGTCCCGCAATTACATCTAATAGCAGAAACGTCGATTAACGGCGGGCCGCCTTAACAAGCTCGGCAACCTTGGCGACGACCTCGTCAATCGCCACGTCCTCGCGCTCGCCCGTGGCACGGTCCTTGAGCTCAACGGTGCCATTCTTAAGGCCACGCTTGCCAAGCACCACCTGATACGGGAATCCCATAAGGTCGTTATCGGCAAACTTAAAGCCGGGACGCTCGTCACGGTCGTCGACGACGACCTCGATACCCTCGGCGCACAAGCCCTCGACGATTTGGTCGCAGACGGTTGCGCACTCCTCCTTCTTGGGATCGAGCGGAATCACAGCGACCTCGTACGGGGCAACGGAAACCGGCCAGACGATACCGTGCTCGTCGTTGTGCTGCTCCACGACGGCAGCAAGCGAGCGGGACACGCCCACGCCGTAGCAACCCATGATAAGCGGCTTCTCCTTGCCGTCCTCGTCCATAAAGGTGGCGCCCATGGCCTCGGAATACTTGGTACCCAGCTGGAAGACCTGCGAGACCTCGATGCCGCGAGCAGCAGAGAGCGGCTTGCCGCAGTGCGGGCAGGGATCGCCGGCAACGACGGTGACCAGATCTGCCCACTCATCGACGGTAAAGTCGCGCTCGGGGCAGGCACCGATAAAGTGATAATCGACCTCGTTGGCACCGCAGGCCCACTGCTTGGACTCGCGCAGGCTCTCGTCGCACACCAGACGGATGCCCTCGGGCAAGTTAACCGGTCCGATAAAGCCCTTGTGCAGACCGTAGGTCTGAAGCTCCTCGTCCGTCATCATGCGATAACCCTTGCCAAAGACATGCTCGGCCTTGCAGTCGTTGAGCTCATGATCGCCCGGGACGATGGCCACGACGGGCTTGCCCTCGGCATCGATGAGCGCCAGGGACTTGCGCGTGCCGTTCTCGGGGAACCCAAAGAACTTAGCAACGGCCTCAATGGTGCCCATGCCCGGAGTCTCGACCTTGGTAAGCGTACCGTCACCGGGACCCTCAGTCACGACGACCTTGGTGCTTGCAGCCTCATCATCGGCGGCAAAACCGCAGTCATCGCAATAGACGAGAGAAGCCTCGCCGGCGTCGGCCAAAGCCATGTACTCGACGGAGGTATCGCCACCGATCTCACCGGAGTCGGCAACGACGGGCAAGGCCTTGATGTAGCAGCGCTCGCAAATGTTAGCGTAGGCCTGCTTCATCTTGTCATACTCCTCCTGCAAGCTCTCCTGCGTGGCGGAGAAGCTGTAGGCATCCTTCATGATGAACTCGCGACCGCGCATCAGGCCAAAACGGGGACGGAACTCGTCGCGGAACTTATCCTGGATGTGATAGAGGTTCACTGGCAGCTGCTTATAGGAGCGCAGCTCGTTGCGCACCAGGGCCGTGACGGTCTCCTCGTGCGTGGGGCCCAGCACGAACTCGCGACCATGACGGTCGTCAAAGCGCACAAGCTCCTTGCCATAGGCATCGATACGGCCGGACTCACGCCACAACTCGGCGTCGACCATGATAGGCATCATAAGCTCCTGGGCGCCGGCAGCGTCCATCTCGTCTCGCACGATATTCTCAATCTTGCGGATCGAGCGCCAAGCAAGCGGCAGGTAGGAATACAGACCGGCGGCCTCTTTGCGGATCATGCCGGCACGGAGCAGCAGGCGGTGGCTGGCGAGCTCAGCGTCCGCCGGATCCTCTTTGAGCGTCGGCGCATAGAGCTTAGACATATACATTGCTCGGGTCATTTATTTCTCCTCAATTAGTTTGTCGACCTCGGCCATAAGCGCGTCGACAATTTGATCCTCAGCTACTTTACCAATGATCTGGCCATGCGAAAAGAGCAAGGCCTGACCACGTCCGCAAGCAACGCCCAGGTCGGCATCAGAAGCCTCACCGGGGCCATTAACGGCACATCCCATGACGGCAATCGAAAGCGGCGCGGCATAGTTCTTAAGCCGCTCGGTTACTTCCTCGGCGATGGGAATCAGGTTAACCTGGCAGCGGGCGCACGTGGGGCAAGAGACAATCTCGGGACCACGGCGACGCAGGCCCAGTGACTGCAAAATTCCCCAGGCGACCGGCGGCTCCTCAACCGGATCGGCCGTGAGCGACACACGCATGGTGTCACCGATGCCTTCGGAAAGCAAGATACCCAAGCCTACAGAGCTCTTGATGGTGCCCTGAAGCTTGGTCCCCGCCTCCGTCACGCCCAGGTGGAGCGGAACATGCGGTATCTCGCGCGACAGGGCGCGATAGGTATCAAGCGTCGTCTGTACGCTATGGGCCTTGGCGGATAGCACGATGTTGGTAAACCCACGGTCCTCAAAGTGCCGCACAAAGCGTTCGCTCGACATCACGAGCTTTTCGGGCTGCGTGAGGTCGTCGCGCTCGGCAATATCTTGCTCAAGCGAGCCCGCGTTCACGCCAATGCGAATCGCGCAGCCCGCGGCACCCGCGGCATCGATGACAGCGTCAACCTTGGCCCAATCGCCGATATTGCCGGGGTTGATGCGCAGCTTAGAGGCACCAGCCTCGACAGCGCCAATGGCAAGCTTATGGTTAAAGTGGATATCGGCGACAATCGGCACCGGAGACTCGGCACAGATGGTGCGGAAGCCCTCAAGCGCGGCCTCGGAGGGCACGCTCACGCGCACGATATCGCAGCCAGCCTGCGCCAACGCGCACACTTGCGCAAGCGTTGCCTGGGCATCAGCAGTATCGGTGCAGGTCATAGACTGAACCACGACCGGAGCGCCACCACCGATCTGCACGCCGCCCACATGCACGGGGCGTGTCAACTCGCGAGGCAAAGGATGGGATAAAGACAATCCAAACACTCCCCTACAGAATAAAACGAAGGATGTCGGAACGAAGCATATAGACAAACAGCAGTGCAAAGAGCGCGATGCCGACATAGCTGACGATTGTCTGCACTTTGAGCGGCAGCTCGCGGCCCGCAATCTTCTGAATGATCTCGATGACCAGCTTGCCGCCATCGAGTGGTGGGATGGGCAGCAGGTTCATAAAGCCAAGCGAGAACGAAATGAGGGCGGCAAACGAAAGGAACGTGGCAGGGCCGGCAGCAGCGGCCTGTGAGGACATAACGCTAATACCCACGATCGAAGAAGACTGATCGAGAATCTCCATCGTATGCTGCGGCTGGAGCAGGCGCATCACGCCATCCGCTGTCTGCACGACATAGGAGAACGACAGGCGAGCCGACGTGATGGGGTCTAAACGGACCACCTGCGTAGAGGCATACACACCTAGGCGCTCGTCCTCTTTGAGCGCAACCGTGGTCGAATGCTGCTTGCCGTCACGCTCGTACTCGATGGCGATATCGTCCTTACCGGCAGCCTTGCCGATGGCATCGTAGACATCCATCCAAGTGGAACATGAGACACCGTCAACCGAAAGGATCGCGTCACCGCCCTCGATACCCGCCTTGGCGGCAATAGACCCCTCGTCAACCTGACCGATCACGTTGGTATCCATCGGCACGGTGACACCCGCAATGGAATAGATGCTCATAAGGAGCAAAAAACCCGTCAAGATATTGACGATAATGCCCGCGAGCAGCATAAAGGCGCGCTTGAGAAAGCCTTGGCCAAGATAGGTGTGCGAGCGCTCTTGCGCAAGGAACTCGGCCTCGCCGCACGGCAGCTCCCACACATCGCCCTCGGCAGTCGCATGTTCGCGATCGAAACGGCGACCATCAAAGGTGGTATAGCCTGCCTTGTCTCGCGGCAACGTCTGATATTTGGTGGGATAGTAGCTCGGCGAGGGCTTCTCCCCTTCCTCATACCAGGGCGCGATGGAGCCCCAGCCCAGCAAAAGGGCGCATGCCTCGAGCACATCCTCCTCGGAAAGCTCGAGCTCGACAGCAAGGTCGGCCACGGTCACGCGACCATGACGATAGATAGCCGCGAGCACGCGGTCGGCGCACGAAACATCGGTCGGATCCATACCGCAGATGGCAGCGTAGCCACCCAGCAGCAGCGGGGTCACGCCAAACTTGGTTCCAATGCGACGCGACGTGTAATGGATGTCAAAGCGGCACGGCAGACCCAAAAAGAACTCGGTCACACGGACGCCGCAGGCACGCGCCGCCAAAAAGTGGCCGCCCTCGTGCAAAAACACGAGGGCGGAAAGCATCAGCAGGCCCCAAAAGACCGATGAGAGAACGCTCAGAACAGTATCCATAAAACGAAAAAGCAATCCTTATGGGTTAGGAACGGGTTGCGGCGAGCACCTGCGCAGCCTTTTCACGCGCCCACGCATCGATGTCGCGAAGCTGCTCAAACGAATCGACCACCTGCATATCGTGGGCGTCCATGCAGGATTCCACAATGCGATCGATATCGGTAAAGCTGCAGCCATCGTGCAGGAAGGCATCGACGGCGACCTCGTTGGCGGCATTGAGCACGCACGGCATGGTGCCACCCGTCTTGCCGGCACGCTCGGCCAGTGCCAGACAGCGGAAGGTATCCATGTCGGCAGCATCAAACGTGAGCTGCCCCAGCTCGCGGAAATCGATACGAGGCGCCGGAGTATCCCAACGCTCGGGATACGAGAACGCGAACTGGATGGGAATACGCATGTCGGATGCACCGAGATGCGCCATCACGGAGCCGTCGGCGAACTCGACCATAGAGTGAATCTTGGACTGACGCTGCACGACCACGTTAATGAAATCGAGGTCGCAGTTAAACAGATGCATGGCCTCAATGCGCTCCAGGCCCTTGTTCATGAGGGTGGCGGAGTCAATGGTGATCTTGGCACCCATGGCCCACGTGGGATGCGCGAGGGCATCGGCACGCGTCACGCGATCGAGCTCGTCGCGCGTGCGGCCAAAGAACGGACCGCCCGAGCAGGTGAGCCAAATGCAGTGGGCCTCGCGCGGGTTCTCCCCCAGATAGCACTGGTAGATGGCGGAATGCTCAGAGTCGACCGGAATAAGCTGGCCCGGTTGCGCCAACGGCATAAGCAAGTCGCCACCGACGACGAGGGACTCCTTGTTGGCAAGGGCAAGGCGCTTATTCGAGGTCAAGGCCGCATGGCTCGCCTCGAGACCGGCGGCGCCCACAATAGCGACGAGCACGCAGTCGACATCGTCGCGACGCGCGAGCTCGCAAACCGCCTGCGCGCCAACGCCGAGCTTCGTTCCCTCGGGCAACTCCTGCAGCACGGCGTCATCGCCATGATCGACATCGGCCACGGCAACCGCCGGAACCGAGAACTCGCGGGCAGCGGCAACGAGCTCGGAGGTACTGGAGTTAACGGACAGCGCCGTCACCTGCAGGCGATCGGCATGCTGGCGGCACACATCGAGCGCCTGGGTGCCGATAGAGCCCGTACAACCCAGGATGGCAACGCGAAGGCGTCCATCGGGGCCATACGTCGTCTGGAAGGACATTACAGCACGCCTCCGATCATCAGCAACAGCTGCGCGGTGATGCAGCCGAAGATAAGCGAATCGCTACGATCGAGCATTCCGCCGTGGCCCGGGATAAGGTTGCCGGAATCTTTGACGCCCACACCGCGCTTGATGCGCGACTCGATAAGGTCGCCGATAACGCCCAGAATGGACACGACCACGCCGCACAGCAGCGCATAGGGCAGGCTGAGCTTGTAGAAGTGCGTCGCCCACAGGATGAGCCAAATCAAAACCGAGCCCAAGATGCCGCCGGCAAACCCCTCCCAGCTCTTTTTGGGAGAGATCTTGGGAACCATCTTGTGCTTGCCGATACGGCTGCCCACGATGTAGGCAAACGAATCGGAGACCCAAAGGGACGCGCAAACGCCCACTGAAAGCAGGGCGCCGGCAAAACCGGGCACGGCATCGCGCAGCAGCACGATAGCCGACAGCATAAAGCCAGTGTAGATGGAACCCATGAGCGTCACGGCCACATCAGAGATGCGGGTACGCGGCGACCAGACATACCAAATGCCCACAGCGAGCATCAAGGCAAAAAGCAGGGCATTCAGCAACATCGAATCGCCCAACGCCGACAGCGGAAAGAGTACGGCGGCAGCGATACCCATGCGCTCGTTAGCCATCTTGCCATCGAGCCTTGTCATACGGAAAAACTCATAGCAGCACAGACCGCTCATGACAGAAACAAAGATGGCCGTGGGCACGATACCCAAAACCAGGCACAGGATAAAGACAACGGCGTAGACGATACCGGCGGCGGCACGGGTAATAAAGCCCGCCAGCCACGAACCGGTGCCGCTCTTCGCTGCAGGCGCTCCCGCAGTGGCAGCTTTGCGCACAGGCGTCTTGGGAGCAGATGCCTTGGGACGATCGGACACGATTAAGCCTCCTCGGTCTTGCTCAGTCCACCAAACCTACGGTCACGGCCCTGATAGGCCAAAATGGCGTCGACAAGGCCCCAACGATCAAAGTCGGGCCAATAGGTATCGGTGACGTAGAATTCGGAATAAGCCACCTGCCACAACAGATAGTTCGAAAGGCGCAGCTCACCTGAGGTGCGAATCACAAGCTCAGGATCGGGAAGGCCGGCGGTATAGAGGTGGGAAGCCACCATGTCGTCATCAATTGCGGCAGGATCGATCTTACCGGCGGCAGCGTCGAGTGCAATCTGACGGACAGCGCGGGTAATCTCGGCACGCGCGCCGTAGTTGACGGCAAGCGCCAGCGTCATACCGGTGTGATCGGCGCACTCGGCAAGACCGCGCTCAAAAACGTCGCGAGTCTTCTTGGGCAGCGCGGAAATGTCGCCCAAAAAAACAACGCGCACGTTTTCGCGCTTAAGAAGCGGCAGCTCGTCGATAAACGTCTTGGCAAACAGATGCATCAAGACGTTGACCTCATGCTGCGGACGGTTCCAGTTTTCGGTAGAAAACGCATAGGCAGAAAGCACGTCGACGCCCAGGCGCACGCAGGCGGTAATGATCTCGCGCAGCGAGAGGATACCTGCCTTATGACCCTCGGTGCGTGCAAGACCGCGCGACGTGGCCCAACGACCGTTGCCGTCCATGATGCACGAGATATGGTGCGGAATGTTATTGAGGTCAAGGTCGGAAAAACCGACGCCCGCAGGGGCGTCGGCAAAGTACTCGACCAGTTTATGCTCGTCGTATTGCACCTTAGATCTCCATGACCTCGGCTTCTTTTTCCTTCAGAAGCTCCTCGACCTTGGCGACATACTCATCGGTATGCTTCTGGACCTTGGCCTGCTCGCGACGTACGTCGTCCTCGGTGAGCTCCTCATCGCGCTCGAGCTTATTGTTGAAGTCGCGACGGATGTTACGGATAGACACCTTGGCCTGCTCGGCGTACTCGCGGCACTCCTTGACGAGCTCGCGACGGCGCTCCTCAGTGGGAGCCGGGAACGGAAGACGAACGACGGTGCCATCGGAGTTGGGGGTAATACCCAGATCGGAAGCGCCGATGGCCTTGACGATAGCATTGATGAGCGCCTTATCCCACGGCTCGATGAGCAGCATGTGAGCCTCGGGGGTCTTGACGGCGGCAACCTGCGTGACCGGCGTGGGGACACCGTAATAATCGACGGTGATGTCGGACAGAATGTTGGCGTTGGCACGACCGGTACGGACCTTGGAGAAGTTATGCTTGAGGGACTCGAGCGACTTGTCCATATGGGCGGTGATGTTCTCTGCCATGCTTAATCCTCCTGATAGACGAGCGTGCCGACGGGCTCACCCGCGAGCGCGCGCTTGACGGTGTCCTCGCCATCGATGTTGAGGACCAAAATAGGCATACGGTTATCCTGGCACAGGGCCGTAGCTGTGGAATCCATAACCTGCAGACCGCGAACGAGAACCTCGTGATAGGTAATCTTGTCAAAACGGACGGCGTCGGCGCACTTGACGGGATCCTTGTCGTAGATGCCGTCAACCTTGGTGGCTTTAATCAGAATCTCGGCGCCGATCTCGCACGCACGAAGAGCCGCGGCGGTATCGGTCGTAAAGTACGGATTGCCCGAACCGGCGGCAAAAATAACGACGTTGCCCTTGGAAAGGTGGTTGATGGCGCGACGGCGAATATAGGGCTCGCAGATCTCGTTCATCTGGATAGCGCTCATCACACGGCAGGGAACGTCGTTATGCTCGAAAGCATCCTGCAGGGCGAGCGCGTTCATAACGGTCGCGAGCATGCCCATGTAGTCGGCCTGAGCACGCTCCATGCCACCGGCAGCGCCTGCCATGCCGCGGAAAATATTGCCGCCGCCGACAACGACGCCGACCTCATGGCCAACGGCGAGCAGCTCCTTGACCTGCTTGGCAAGATGATCGGTAACCTTGGGGTCGATGCCATATTGGCCGTCGCCCATCAGCGCTTCGCCGGAAAGCTTAAGAAGCACTCGTTTATATCGGATGTCGGACAAAGCGATCCTCCTTTAATTAGACTCTCAATATGATATCAAAGGCTCTGATAAGAGCCATGAAAAAGCAGGCTGTGAGTAAAACCCACAGCCTGCTCATTACCAGCTACAAGAGCTTATTTACTCGCCACGGACCAGACGGTCAAAGGCAACGACGGTAATGGTGTCGCCGAGCTCCTTGGAGACCTGCTCAGCGTACTTCTTGATGGTGAGGGAGCTGTCCTTGATGAACTCCTGCTCGGTGAGCACGGACTGCTTGTAGAACTTCTCCAGACGGCCAACAGCCATCTTCTCCTGGATAGCCTCGGGCTTGCCGGACTCGGCAGCCTGGGCCATGTAGATCTGCTTCTCGTGCTCGACGGTCTCGGCCGGAACCTGATCGCGGGTAGCGCAGATCGGGGCGACGGCGGCAACCTGAAGGGCAACGTCGTGAGCGAAGGTCTTGAAGGACTCAGCCTGAGCGGTCTCGGCCTTCTCGAAGGCGAACTCGACGAGGACGCCGATCTTACCACCCATGTGGATGTAAGAAGCGAGCGCGCCGTTCTCGGCCTTGCGGGCAGCGAAGCGGGAGATCTTCATGTTCTCGCCCATGATGTGAATCATCTCGGTGAGCTCGGAGGAAACGGTCTCCTCGCCCATCGGCTTCTCGAGCAGAGCGTCGACGTCAGCAGGCTCGGTGGTAGCGACAACCTCAGCGACCTTAGAAGCAAAGCCGGTGAACTTGGCGTTGGAGCCAACGAAGTCGGTCTCGCAGGAGAGCTCGAGCAGAGCACCGGTCTTGCCATCCTCGGAGACGAACGCGGCGACAGCGCCCTCGTTGGTCTCACGGCCAGCCTTCTTGGCAGCCTTGGCAAGACCGTTCTTACGCAGAACGTCGACAGCGGCGTCCATGTCGCCGTCAGCCTCGACGAGAGCCTTCTTGCACTCCATCATCGGGGAGTCGGTCATCTCGCGGAGCTGCTTGACCATAGCGGCGGTAATCTGGGCCATTGTGGTTCCTTTCAAAGAGATGAAAAAGAATTAACTAAGACTGATTTACTCGGCCTTGGGCTCAGCGGCCATCTCGGCCTCGGAGACCTGCTCCTTGCCGGAGCCAGCGAGGCAGGCGTCAGCCATGAGCTCGCACATAAGGGTGACAGCAGAGATAGCGTCATCGTTGCAGGGGATGCCGTACTCGACCTCGTCGGGATCGGAGTTGGTGTCGATCAGAGCGACGACGGGGATGTTCAGGCGCTGAGCCTCCTTGATGGCGTTCTCCTCGCGCTTGGTGTCGATGACGAAGAGAGCCTGGGGCAGACCCTTCATGTCGCGGGCACCACCGAGGTTGGTCTGGAGCTTGGTGAGCTCCTTGCCGAGCACAGCCTGCTCCTTCTTGGGCAGAACAGCCATGCGGCCGTCCTCGACCATGGCCTCGAGCTCCTCCATGCGGTTGATGCGGGAGCGGATGGTGACGAAGTTGGTCAGCATGCCGCCGAGCCAACGCTGGTTGATGTAAGGCATGTTGGCGCGCTCAGCAGCGTTCTTGACGGCCTCCTGAGCCTGCTTCTTGGTGCCGACGAACAGCACGTTGCCGCCCTTGGCGACGTTCTTGACGAAGGTGTAGGCCTGGTCGGCGTCGAGGATGGTCTGCTTGAGGTCGAGGATGTAGATGCCGTTGCGCTCACCGAAGATGAACGGCTTCATCTTGGGGTTCCAACGACGGGTCTGGTGACCGAAGTGGCAGCCGGCCTCGAGCAGGGTGCGGATATTAATCTTGGTAGCCATGTTAAACCTCCTGTGGTTTGCCTCCGCGCGGGGTCATCCTCCAAAACCAACCCGGACATGTGCTACCAAAGCCCGGGCACCACGGTATGAAGTAGCCGCGCGTGCGTGATAAAAACCTGTTGCCGTGAAGCAACCCGATGAATGATAGCAGGAATGCATCTTCCTGCCAACCCGCAATCAAAACCACACACCTGAGCGCGGCGCGGGACGTCCCAGCCACTATTCGCCGCGGGGATGGGCTTGAGCCACAGCCCGCTTAAGCCGATCGGGTGTGAGATGCGTGTAGATCTGCGTCGTGGACAGGCTCGCATGGCCCAGCAGCTCTTGAACCGAGCGCAGGTCCGCACCGCCCTCGAGCAAGTCGGTCGCAAAGGTATGGCGCATCGCATGCGGGGCGATGTCGGCAGGCATGCCGGCGAGCGTCGCCAGCGTATGAAACCGCCGCCTGAGCATGGCGGCACTCATGCGATTACCGCGCGCCGATATAAGCAGCGGATGCGGCCCGGTAACGGGGTCACGACGCTTTGCCTGAGCGAGCAACTCCGGCCTTCCCTCCTCAATATAGAGACGCGTCGCCTCGAGCGCACGACGATACAGAGGGACGATACGTTCTTTGCTCCCCTTGCCCCACAGGCGCAGCGTGCGTTCGGACCACGCAATGGACTCCACATTGAGTGCTGCGAGCTCAGAGATACGGGCGCCCGAGGCATAGAGCAGCTCGAGCATCGCCGCATCGCGCAGTCCCGCGGGTGTTGAGGTATCAGGCGTCTTGAGCAGCGCCTCCACCTGTTGGGTCGTCAGCACACCGGGTAGATCGCGCGGGAGCTTGGGCGAGGAAATTGCCGAGACCACATCGCCCTCCACGACCCCCTCGGCAGCCATCCATCGATAGAGCGATCGGATAGCCGACAGATGCGCCGCAAGCGTTCGGGGAGCCACCTGCTCACACGAAAGCTCGGCAAGATAGCGACGAATGGTGCGCACGTCGGCAGCGAAAGCATCGATATCCTCGCGCTCGCACCAGGCAGCAAAGCGCTCCAGCCTCGAGCCATAGGCCGTCACCGTATTGGGAGAAAGCCCCTCGACACGTGCGATATAGGCGATAAACGAGTCGACGGTGTCGTACAGGTCAAAGGCTATGACCGGTCGCCTCCAAACAGATCGGGGCGAGTAGCCAGATAGGCATCAAGGGCCTCGAGCGCACGGTCCGCATAGGCCTGGTAGCGGTCGCGCTTGCTGTGGCGTTTACCATCTTCGAGTGGCGGCACCAGGCCAAAGTTGACATGCATGGGCTGGTAGCCCACCGTTGCCGGATCGGTCGCATAGCCCACGAGCGCGCCCAGGGCGCCCACGCGCGGCAGCTCGACGCCCGCGGCACCGATAGCCTCGGCATAGGTGTTGAGCGCCGCGAGCAGACCGGTCGCCACGGCCTCCATATAGCCCTCGGTGCCAGTGATCTGACCGGCCAGGCGCACGCCGGTACCGGGTACGGCAAAGGTGCCATCGAGCACGTGCGGGGCGTCGACAAAGGTATTGCGGTGCATGACACCGTAGCGGAAGAACTCGGCGTTCTCCAGACCCGGCACCATATGGAAGACGCGCTTCTGCTCGCCAAAGGTCAGGTTGGTCTGGAAGCCCACCAGGTTATAGGCGGTCTTCTCCTTGTTCTCGGCACGCAGTTGAATCGCCGCCCAGGGGCGACGTCCGGTACGCGGGTCGGTGAGGCCGACGGGCTTCATGGCGCCAAAGCGAATGGCGTCCTTGCCGGTGCGCGCAACCTCCTCGGCAGGCTGGCATGCCTGGAACAGATCGCCGCCCTCAAAGTCCTTGAGCACCACGCGGTCGGCCGTGGTAAGCGCCTCGATAAAGGCCTCGTACTCCTCCTTATTGAGTGGAGCGTTGAGATAGTCGCCGCTCCCCTGTTCCTCGTAGCGCGACTGCGAGAACAGCACGTCCATATCGAGCGTGGAGGCATCGACGATCGGCGCCGCGGCATCGAAGAACGCAAGGGCGTCGCCACCGACGAGCTTCATGACCTCTTCGCTCAGCGCCGGCGAGCACAAGGGGCCAGCGGCAATGACCACATGGCCCTCGGGAATCTGCGTGACCTCGCCATGAATGATCTCGATATTGGGACGGGCGGCAACCTCGGCCTCGACAAGCTCGGAAAACTTGACACGGTCGACCGCCAAGGCGCCACCGGCGGGAACAGCCGCGCGATGGGCGCAATCGAGCAGGACTGAACCCATGCGCTCAAGCTCGGCCTTCAGCAATCCAGCCGCGGAATCCGGACGGGTCGACTTAAACGAATTGGAACAGACGAGCTCTGCCAGGTGATCGGTATGGTGGGCCGGGGAGCTAACCTGGGGGCGCATCTCGCACAGCTTTACGGCGAACCCGCGATCTGCAAGCTGAATCGCGCACTCCGAACCCGCCAGACCGCCACCGATAACCGTCACCTGATCAAACAGCATCTGCAAACACCTTTCTAATTGACATGTTTTCCATTGTGACCGAAGGGTGTCTGGGCGTGAAGGGCAAACTTGGAGGGCGCATACCTTCCATCCATCATGCGCTCGATAAGACCCTCGAGCTCAAGCGAACCCAGGAGCTTAAGTACGCCGACAGCATCGAGCGAGACGAGCGCCGCAATGTCGTCGACCTTGAGCGGAGAGGCGATGAGCGCATGCATCACGGTCTGCTGTGTTGGATCCAGGTCGGCAATGCCGGGAGCATCGGGGCGCGAGTAGCGCAGGGTGCCGTAGATGCGTGAGATAGCCATCTCGATAGATTCCTCGTCGATGATGCAGCAAGCACCGTTCGCAATGAGGTAATTCGTGCCACGCGACTCGGGCGATAGGATCGAACCCGGCACGACAAGAAGTTCGCGCCCCAAATCCATAGCAGCCTCGGCTGTAGAAAACGTCCCGGAAGGCATACCCGCCTCGGAAACAAAGAGGGCTTGCGACAGGGCCGCGATCACGCGATTGCGGCGCGGAAAGGCAAACTTGCGCGGACCCATGCCCCACGGAGAGATCGACACGACCGCGCCACCCGTATCGAGCGTGCGCATAATAAGCCCCGCGCTCGAACGCGGGTAGACCACGTCGGCGCCCGTCCCCAGCACCACGACGTGTTTGCCGCCGGCGTTGACCGCAGCCCAACCCGAGGCCTGGTCACAACCGACCGCGCCGCCCGAAACTACCGTCACTCCCGCCTCGACCGCCACCTTTGCCGCAAGCTCTGCCACGGCAAGACCATACGGCGAGGCCTTGCGCGCGCCGATGATGGAGAGCGCGGGTGTCGAAAGCACCTCGGGATTGCCACGCACATAAAGCGTCTGGGGTACATCAGAAAGCTCCAAAACGGTCTCGGGATACAACGCATCACCTGGATGCAGCTCAAAGGTCCCCTCGGCTATCATTGGTCCCTCCTTCCCTGGTACATCGCCGCCTCGAGCACATGGTCCTGCGTCACCTGCTCGCTCTCGGCGACGTCAGCGATTGTACGCGCGATGCGCACCAGGCGCACGATGCCGCGGCCCGTGAGATGCGTGCGTTTGGACAGGCCGAGTACGCATTTCTCGGCAGCATCATCGAGCTCAAAGGTCGAAACGACGCCGTCAATAGACCGTGTCTCGTCATCCTCGGCCTCGGCATCCGCATCGTCCATACGGGATTCGCGCCAGGCGCGAAAGGCGCGACCGCGCACAACGTAGTCACGCAACTCGGCCGACGACATACCCTCCGCACCCTCGATAATCACTTGGGGGTCGGGACGGGTCACGTCGATCATCATGTCGATACGGTCGGCCAAAGGACCGCGCAGTTTAGACCGATAGCGCTCGACCATCGCCGCCGAGCAGCGACACGGTACCTCACGATCGCCCAAAAAGCCGCAGGGGCAGGGATTGCTCGCAGCCAGCAGCTGAAAGCGCGACGGGAAGGTAAAAGCCCCGTCGACGCGTACGATCCTGACGTAGCCGCGCTCGATGGGCTGACGCAGCGTCTGCAGCACACCCGTGGGAAACTCGGCAAGCTCGTCCAAAAAGAGCACGCCGCCATGAGCAAGGCTGATCTCACCCGGGTGCACCGGGCGCCCACCGCCGATAAGACCTGCGGTCGAAATACTGTGATGAGGACTGCGGAAGGGCCGGTGCCCCGCCAACAAGCCATCAATGTTCTCACCCAAAACCGAATGGATGCACAGCGCCGCCTGTTGATCCTCAACGGAAAGCTCGGGCAGGATGCCGGTCATACGACGCGCGAGCATCGTCTTGCCCGATCCCGGGGACCCGATCATGAGCAAGCCGAGTTCTCCTGCCGCCGCAAGCGCCATGCCGCGTTTAGCGACTTCCTGCCCCAGCACGTCGGCATAGTCGAGCTCAGGCTCAAAGGTCGCCTCGACGCCCTCGGAATCCAGATAGTGCCGAGCCGCCTCGCCCATGCCATGGGCAAGCTGAGACAAATGATCGATAAAGCCGCAATCCACGCCCGCGAGTGGCACATGCTGGTCGGACCTGCCGGCGATAAAAGACAGCCCCATGTCGCGAGCCAATAGCTGAAACGCCACCTCGCCCTTGACAGGAAGCACCGTACCGTCCAAGCCAAGCTCGCCGGCGATAAGGCAGCGATCGAGGTTGTCACGGGGAATCTGACCATCGGCCGCTAGAACCGCGATGGCGATGGGCAGGTCAAAGCCGCTACCGGTCTTGCGGATATCGCCGGGCGCTAGGTTGACCGTAATGCCCGAGCGTGGGATCTCGAACCCGGCGGAGCGCATCGCGCAGCGAATACGACCGCGTGACTCCATCACCTCCATGCTCGGAATGCCGAGCATTTGGATGCCCGGAACACCACCGGCAAGCGAGACCTCGACCGTGACGTGAATCGCCTCGACGCCACGGATGCAGGCCGCGTGAACGGCAAACGTCTCGAACGCCATCACGACACCTGCCAATCGAACGCGTTGTACTGATGCTCGATCTCAGCGATATGCCCGCCACGAATGGTGACACCCACGGCATCGAAGCGAATCGCCTTGAGCGGATAATGCTCCATGAGATAGCAACTTGCGATGCGGCGGTAGCGGCGTTGCTTTTGAGCGTCCACGGCCTCCTCGGGAAAGACCCGCGTGCTGCAATCCAGTGCAACGCGTCTGGTCTTGACCTCGGCCATCACCACGACATCGTCGAGCTCATCGAGCAGCACCAGATCGGCCTCGCCCTCGGTGCAACGATAACCCTGCTCCAGCAAGGTGTAGCCGCGCTCGTTAAAGTAGTCGATGGTGATCAGCTCGCCCAGCATGCCCAGCTCGCGGGGACTGAGTCCCTTGATAAACTCGGGCGTCATCGCCCCGCAGTCGAGCTCGCCGTTTTCCCAACGCTCCTTGAGCTGCTGCGTCTTGCTCTTTTTGCTTGCGGCACTCATGGGGTCTCCTTTCCCGCACGCTGCATTGCCCCGATGATGAGGGCACCTTTCATGCGGGTAAGTACCGGAAGCAAACCAAAAGCTGACCAAATGCCGTCAAAAAACGGGCCGTACGCAGCAATGGTGTTGCATACGGCCCGCTACCAGCAGGTTTATAAAACCCCTGAGGTCCCTGTCTCCACAATTGACCTAGAAAAGGCGCTCAGTCTGCAGAAAGTTTCCGCAAAAGCTCACGCGGTGCAGTGGACAAAGTCCATGTTTGCGAATGGCCTCGATGTGCTCGGGGCTTGCGTAGCCTTTCGATTCGGCCAAATGGTACTCGGGATACTCGGCATCGTACTCGACCATCATCTCATCACGCGTGACCTTGGCCATGATGGACGCCGCGGCGATACAGGCGATCTTGGCATCGCCCTTCACCACGTCGCGCTCGTTGGGAACGGCGCCCAAGGGGTTACCGTCCATAAGCACGCAATCGGGCTCGAGCCCCGTATCGGCCACGGCGCCCGCGACAGCGGCTCGAATGGCGCGGGCCATGCCCATCTCATCGATATCCTTAGGCGCGATATGGCAAAAACCAATTGCCGTCGCCACCTCGGCAATCTTCACTGAGAGCAACTCGCGGCGCGCCGGCGTGAGCTTTTTGGAATCGTTGATGCCCCAGACGCGCGGCTCCATAGGAAGGCAGACGGCGCATACCGTCAAAGGACCGGCCACCGATCCGCGACCCACCTCGTCGACACCAACGACCACCCCATCGCCGCCAAGCTCATGCATAAGCTCGTACATGTCATTGACGCGCTCGCGCTCGGCAAGTTCCTTGGCATGGCGCTTAAGAGCACGCTCGCAAGCCTTGATCACCTGCTGGCGCGGGTCCTCGCGATAATGCTCCACGAGGGCGGGGATCTCCTCAAACGTAGCGCTCGCCAACTCACCGGCAACCTGCGATGCCGAAACCGAGCTCGTCATATTGGCCATACCAGGCCCTCCTTGCATGCAAATCAGATAAAAAGAAGGGCCACCCGAAGGTGACCCTTGTGTCCAAACGAGTGGACAGACGCTGCGATCTTCTTAGCGCTTCTCGGGGATGCGAGCAGCCTTGCCCACCTTGTCGCGGAGGTAGTACAGCTTGGCGCGACGGACGCGACCATGACGAACGACCTCGAGCTTGGCGATCTTGGGGCTGTGAAGCGGGAAGGTACGCTCAACACCGACACCGAAGGACATCTTGCGGACGGTGAAGGTCTCGCGGGCACCGGCGCCGGCCATGCGGATGACGTCGCCCTGGAAGACCTGAATGCGCTCGCGGTCGCCTTCCTTAATGCGGTAGTGAACCTTGACGTTGTCGGCGACGCGAACCTGAGGAATGTCCTCGCGGATCTGCTGACGCTCGATTGCGCGGATGTAATCCATGTGCAATTCCTTACTCTTCTAGAGGTGCCGTACCACCTTGGCCGGCACGTAGTTGAACAAACGTATTCGAGTATACACGCGCGGGTTTCTGCTGCAAGAACAATTTTTTACGCAGACAAAAAGACAAAACCCGCACATGATAACCGCCCGTCTCACGAATGAGACGGGCGGCATGAAGGGGGACTACGCTAGGCGTCTAAACGCTAAACGCTAGGCGGAACGCTTGGCCTCGAGCTTGGCCTGAGCGGCAGCCAGGCGCGCGAGGGGCACACGATAGGGCGAGCAGGAAACGTAGTCCACGTCGGCCACGTTAAACAGGCCCTTGATGGACTTGGGGTCGCCGCCGTGCTCGCCGCACACGCCAAAGTGCATGTCGGGATTGGTGGCGCGGCCCTTCTCGACGGCCAAGCGCACGAGCTCCAGCACTGCCGCGTCGATGGTCTCGAAGGGGTTGTCTTTCAGGATCTTTTTATGCATGTACAGCGGGATGAACTTGGCCTCGGCGTCATCGCGCGAGAAGCCAAAGGTCGTCTGGGTGAGGTCGTTGGTGCCAAAGCAGAAGAAGTCGGCATGATGGGCGATCTCGTCAGCGACCATGCAGGCACGCGGCAGCTCGAGCATCGTGCCCACGGGAATATTGAGCTCGACGCCTTCCTCGGCGGAAACCTCGGCGATCACGCGCTCGATAACCTCGCGGGTCTGGACATGCTCGGCCGTGATGGAAACGAGCGGAACCATGATCTCGGGGCGCGGGTCGACACCCTCCTTGATAAGGCGGGCAGCGGCCGTGGCGACGGCGCGAACCTGCATGAGCGGCAGATCGCCAAAGACGACGGACAGGCGCACGCCGCGCAAGCCCAGCATGGGGTTGGACTCGACCATGCCGTCAATGCGACGCAGGCGGGCGCGCAGGGCAGTGAGCTCCTCCTCGGGAGCGCCGGCGGCCTCCTTCTTGGTGATGGCGACCTCGAGCTCGCGAGGATTATCCAGGAACTCATGAAGCGGCGGATCGAGCAGGCGGACGACCACATCGCGACCGGACATGGTCTTGAACATCGCCAGGAAGTCCTCGGTCTGAACCTTGAGCAAGTCGGCCAGGGCCTGCTGCTTCACGGCCTCATCGTCAGACAGGATAAAGCTCTGGATGATGTTCTTGCGATCGCCCAGGAACATGTGCTCGGTGCGGCACAGACCGATGGCCTCGGCGCCAAACTCGAGCGCGAGCTCGGCATCCTCGGGGTTGTCGGCGTTGACGCGCACGTGGTTGGCGTGACCGTCGGTCTCGTCCAGACGGATCTCGTCGGCCCAAGACAGGATGGTGTCCAGGTCGCCGGTGAGCTCTGCAGAGACCAGGTCGACCGCGCCGTCGACGACGATACCCTGGGTGCCGTCGATGGAGATGACATCGCCCTCGCGCAGCACGCGGTCGCTGCCCTCGATGCGCACGACCTTCTCTGCCGCGTCAATGTGGAAGCGCTCAACGCCGCAAACGCAGGGCGTACCCATGCCGCGGGCGATAACGGCGGCATGGCTCGTCTTGCCACCGTGGCTGGTCAGGATGCCCTCGGCGGCGACCATGCCCTTCAGGTCGTCGGGGTTGGTCTCCCAGCGGACCAGAATGACCTTGTGGCCCTCGTTGGCGCGCGCGACGGCGTCATCACTCGAGAACACGACCTCGCCCACGGCGGCACCAGGGCTGGCGTTAAGGCCGCTGGCCAGGGCCTCGTACTTCTTGGAGGCGTCGAACTGCGGGTGCAGGAGCTGGTCGAGCTGCGCGGGATCGATGCGGCTCACAGCCTCCTCGCGGGTGATGAGGCCCTCCTCGACCATTTCGATAGCAATGCGCAGGGCGGCAGTGGCGGTGCGCTTGCCCACGCGGGTCTGGAGCATCCAGAGCTTGCCCTGCTCGATGGTAAACTCGATATCGCACATATCGCGGTAATGATCCTCGAGCGTCAGGAACACGCGCTCGAGCTCCTCGCCTGCGGACTCGAGGCCCGAGGTGGTCTTGAGGTCGGCGATGGGCTCGGTGTTTCGGATGCCGGCGACGACGTCCTCGCCCTGGGCATTCACCAAAAAGTCGCCATAGAACTCCTTGGTTCCGTCGGCCGGGTTGCGCGTAAAGGCGACGCCGGTCGCCGAGGTCTCGCCCTTGTTGCCAAAGGCCATGGCCTGGACGTTGACGGCGGTGCCGAGCTCATCGGAAATGCCATGCTGCTTGCGGTAGATGCAGGCGCGCTCGTTCATCCAGCTGCCAAAGACGGCCTGGATGGCAAGGCGCAGCTGAAGCTCCGGGTCGTGCGGGAAGACGGGCTTGCCGTCAACGACCTCGAGCTCGGGATACAGGGCAGCCTCGACGTTCTCGGAGAAGATGCCCTTGAAGGTCTCGACGAGTTCCTGCAGGTCCTCGGCCGAAAGCTCGGAATCGACGCGAACGCCGGCGACCAGGCGGGCCTGGGTCAGGGCATTCTCGAACAAGTCGGCATCGACACCCATGACGACGTTGGAGAACATCTGGATAAAGCGACGATAGCTGTCCCAGGCAAAGCGCGGGTTTTGCGTCTGGGCGATAAGGCCCTGAACGGAGTCGTCGTTTAGGCCCAGGTTGAGAACCGTGTCCATCATGCCGGGCATGGAGAACGGAGCGCCCGAGCGAACCGACACGAGCAGCGGATCGGAGGCGTCGCCGAGCTTCTTGCCGCAACGGGCCTCGAGGTCCGCCTCGGCGGCAACGATCTCATCGAGTGCGCCTTCGGGCCAGACGTTGCCGGCACCGGAGTACTCGACACAGGTCTGGCAGGTAATGGTAAAGCCACCGGGAACCGGCAGACCGATGCGGCTCATCTCGGCAAGGTTTGCGCCTTTGCCGCCAAGCACGAAGTTCATGGATTTGTCGCCCTCAGTGACACAGGTGCCCTGGGCGTCGGTTCCAAAACGGTAAACCCTCTTGCAATCGCTCACGATACTTCCCCTTCCATGCGCTTACGCGCACGACCGTGGTAACGAATCGACCCGCCGGATGCGGGCCGTGAGGGAACTATAAGGCGGGTTTTGGACAGGCTTGAGCAGAGGGTGCGCGGTTTGGTAAACGTGCTAAAACCGGCGGTAAACGGTAGGTAAAGGTGGTTACCTTATGAAGATACCACTACAATGAAAGTGCAGGTCGGATGCGATGTTTTTGCTAAATCGCTTTACCATTTATCAGCATTATTTCCAAGTATTCTCTTTGGTTAGCAAAAAGAGCCCCGTCCCAAATTAGCTACCCAAACAACCTTGTCCCAAGTGAGCTACTTTTGTTGAGCGCGGCGGACGGCACGGCGGGCTCTTGCCTCTTGAATCTCTTCAAGGTGAGCAATGATCTCGGCAGCGCTTTCCTCGATGGCTTTGCCGTCGGTACGCACAACAAAGCAGCCTAAGCGTTTCATGAGAGCACGAGCTTCCTCAAGCTCACCGCGCACGCTCTCGGGCTCGGCATAGGAGCCGGCAACGGCACGGGCGTAGTCATCGCCCAAGCGGCTATCGCGAATTTCGGAAATCACATCGACGGTCGAAATCAGGCCGAACAGGTGCATCGGGTCAACCTCGTAAATCGACTTGGGCGGCTCCATGCCATGCGCCAGTGGGACATTGGCGACCTTGTAGCCCTGATAGGCTAAATACATCGACAGCGGCGTCTTGGATGTACGCGACACACCCAGCAGCACGATATCGGCACCCGACAGATCGTCGCAACCACGACCGTCATCGTGCTCAACGAAATACTCCATGGCCTCGATACGATGGAAATAGCGGTCATCGGTCTTGTGAATCACGCCCGCAACGCACTTTGGCGGCACACCGATGAGCGACGACAGCACGGCAAGCGTCGGGCCGATCAGGTCGACCGAACGGATATGCAGCATACCCAGGTAATCGAGCACGCGGGCGCGAAGCGCCGGATCGACAATGGTATGGAACACGGCGACATCGCGATGGTCGGCATCGACGCGCGGCCCCACAAATGACTTGACCTGCTCCACGGAGGTCACCTTGGGCAGGCGCAAAACGTGAAAAGCCCCTTCATCAAATTGCCCGGACGCCGCAAGCACCACCTCACAAGCGGTATCGCCGAGCGAGTCGGAGATAACGATAACGGTGGGACGAGCGGTGACCGGGCAATCCATGCGGGGCTCCTTTTGCACTTATGCGCAGGCTGGCTTACTTTTTGCGGGCAAGCTCACCGATGTTGGCAATGCCGGAGAAAACGGCCTCGAAGCGGTTGAGCAGCTTAAGGCGATTATCGCGAAGCTGCTCGTCCTTGTCCATGACCATGACCTCATCGAAGAAACGGTCGATGGGCGCGCGCAGGGCGGCGAGGGCGGCAAATGCGGCCGGGTAGTCCTCGGCAGCAAGGGCGGCATCGACGGCGGTCTGAGCAGCCTCGGAGGCGTCGGCGAGCGCAAGCTCGACCTCGCCCATCAGGCTGCGGTCATACTCCGCACCCAGCTCGGGCTTGGAGATATGCGCGGCGCGGGCATAGGCGGTCGCCAGATTGTCGAACGTCTCAGCGTCGTTCTTGCGGGCCTCGTCGAGGGCGGCGCAGCGGGCGAAGAAGACGGACGGTGCGATAATGTGCACCGCGGAGACGGCGGCAACGGTATCGGCCGGGATCTTTTCGTCGCGGGCCATGCTCACCAGGCGGCCATGGAAGAAGTCACGAACCTGCTGGGCGACCTCGGCGGCGTCGAACTCAATGCCCTGCTCACTGTAGAGCTCGAGGGCAAAGTCGATGAGCGACGTGGGGTCGATCGGCAGACGGTCGCGCAGGATGTTGATAATGCCGATAGCGGCACGACGCAGCGCGTAGGGGTCGGAGGAGCCGGTCGGGGGCTCGCCGATGGCAAAGATACCGGCAATGGTATCGAGCTTGTCGGCGCAGGCCACGATGCAGCCAGCGGTGCCCTCGGGCAGCTCGTCACCGGCAAAACGGGGACGATAGTGATCGCGAATAGCATGGGCGACCTCGTCGTTCTCCCCCATCGCGGTCGCGTAATAACCGCCCATCACGCCCTGCTGGCTCGTGAACTCGACGACGGCGTTGGACACCAGGTCTGCCTTGCACAGGTGTGCGGCGCGAGCAGCGTCGGCGGCAAGATGGGCGCCCAGGTGAGCCTCGCGGGCGATAGCGAGCGCGAGCTGCTCGATGCGCTCGGACTTGGCGAGCACGCTACCGAGCTTCTCCTGGAAGGCAACCTTGGCCAGACGCTCACGGAACTCGTCGAGGGAGATCTTCAGGTCCTCCTCGTAGAAGAACTTGGCGTCGTCCAGACGGGCGCGCACGACGCGCTCGTTGCCGTCGATCACGCGCTCGGCATTCTCGGGCTTGCTGTTGGAGACGACCACGAACTCACGCGTCAGCTTGCCCTCGCCGTCATAGATCGGGAAGTAGCGCTGGTTGGTGAGCATGGACTCGCAGATGATCTCGTGCGGGACCTTGAGGAACTCCTCATCGAAGGTACCGACGAGCACCGTCGGCCACTCGCAGAGGTTGATAACCTCCTCGAAGACCTTCTTGGGCGTATCGACATGGCAGCCGGGACGGGCAGCCTCGACCTCGGCGATACCGGCGAGAATCGCCTCGCGACGGCGCTCGGCAGAGAGCACGCCGGCGTCCTCGAGCACCTGCTCGTAGGCGGCGGGGCTAGCGACAACGTGGTCACCGGGGCCAAGCACGCGATGGCCGCGCGTGGTATTGCCGCTCGTCACGTCGGCAAACGACACGGGCACAACGTCCTCGCCCAGAAGGCAGCAGATCCAACGGACCGGGCGCACGAAGGTGGCGTGCTCGTGACCCCAGCGCTGAGAGCGGTAGTTGGGCCACTGCAGGCCGGCGATGGTCTTCTCGCACAGAGCGGTCAGAATCGGCGTAGCCGGTGCGGAAGGAATATTCTTCTCGGCAAAGACGTACTCGCGGCCGTCGGTGTCCTCGCGACAGACCAGATCCTCGGCAGCCACACCACACTTGCGGGCAAAGCCCTGGGCGGCCTTGGTGGCGTTGCCATCGGCGTCGAAGGCGATGTTGGCCGCGGGACCGCGCTTGACCTCGTGAACCTCATCGGTCGCGGTGGCGACGTCGGCAACGAGCGCAGCCAGGCGACGCGGGCTCGAGATCACGCGGACCTCGCCGTGGGCCAGGCCTGCATCGTCTAAACCCTTGGCGATCATGGTGCCAAGCTGCTTGACGGCATTGTTCAGCGGCGCGGAGGGCATTTCCTCCGTACCGATCTCAAACAGGAAATCCTTAGCGTCTGCCATGGCTTACGCCACCTCGCCTTCCTGGTCGGCATTCTCGTTGACTCCGGCGACCTCGGCCATGTAGGCCTCGCAGCACGCCTTGGCGACGGCGCGGACGCGCAGGATGTAGTTGGCACGCTCGACCGCGGACAGGGCGCCGCGGGCATCGAGCAGGTTAAAGGCGTGACTGCACTTCATGACGCAGTCGTATGCGGGCAGCGGCAGCTTGCGCTCCAGGCAGGAATGGCACTCGGCCTCGTAGTCGTCAAACTTCTGACGCATCATCTCGACGTTGGCAACCTCAAAGTTATAGGCACTGAACTCGCGCTCGTTCTCGAGGAACACGTCGCCGTAGGTCATGGGCGTGCCGTCGGGCAGGTAGCTCCACACCAGATCGTAGACCGAGTTGACGCCCTGGGCGTACATGGCGATACGCTCCAGGCCATAGGTAATCTCGACGGGCACGGGGTCGACCTCGATACCGCCCACCTGCTGGAAGTACGTAAACTGCGTGACCTCCATGCCGTTGAGCCAGACCTCCCAGCCAAGGCCCCAGGCGCCCAGGGTCGGGCTCTCCCAGTCGTCCTCGACAAAGCGGACGTCATGGTCGTTGGGGTCCAGGCCAATGGCGGCCAGCGAACCCAGGTAGAGCTCCTGGGCGTTGACCGGCGACGGCTTGATGAGCACCTGGAACTGATAGTAGTGCTGCATGCGGTTAGGGTTCTCGCCGTAGCGGCCGTCGGCGGGACGGCGGCAAGGTTGAGCATAGCAGGTGCGCCACTCGGCGGGACCGAGCGAGCGCAGCGTGGTCGCGGTATGGAAGGTACCGGCACCGACCTCGGAGTCATAGGGCTGCATAATGACGCAGCCCTGCTCGCCCCAGTACTGCTGGAGGCGCAGGATGATGTCTTGGAAGGAAAGCGATGAAGCGTTCATGCCTCTAATATCCCCTCGTCGAAACGATTACACGGTTAGGTACTGTACTATAGCGGTTTTTAGTCGATAGCGCCGATGCGGTTGAGCGGCCAGTAGCGAACGAGTGCCACGGCCATTAAATCGGAGCGGTCGACCGGCCCAAAATAGCGGGAGTCGGCTGAGTTCTCTCGGTTGTCGCCCATCACCCACACACACCCGTCGGGGACGGTGTAGGGATAGCTCACTTGGGCGCCGGGCGCTTGGACCGAAAGCGGCCAGCTCATGCCCGCCGTATAGTCCTCGTCGAGCGCTTGGCCGTCAACGACCACCTTGCCGTCCTGCAGTTCGACCGTCTGGCCGGCCGTGGCAATAACGCGTTTGACAAGAACATCATGCTCAGAGGTGCCATCGGGGTTGTGAAACACCACGATATCGCCCTGCTTGACGGGCTGACCGAACTCGAGGCTCACCTTTTGCGCCAGGATCTGGTCGCCAATCTCGATTGTGTCCTCCATAGAGCCGGTGGGCACCACAAAGGGCTCGACCACAAAGGTGCGGATCAGAAAGGTGGCCACAAGCGCGATCGCGATGACCGCGATCCACTCAAAAGCGCCCCTCAACGCGGAATGTTGCGTAGGAACCATACTCACTCCTCGCTCTGCGAATACGAAGCGTCAAGGATCTCCTGCGCGTAAGCGCGCTCCTCGGGCGTGAGCCGCGCAGTCTCGATCAGGTCGGGACGCCAGCGGCAGGTGCGCTCGATGGCGTTCTTGCGACGCCAGGCATCGACCTTGGCGTGATCGCCGCTCACGAGCACCGGCGGCACGCCCTCGCCGTTGAACTCGGCAGGACGGGTGTACTGCGCGTACTCGAGCAGGCCTCCGTCCTCGGCGGTTGAGAACGACTCGTCGACGTTGCTCATCTCGTCACCAAGGGCGCCGGGAATCAGGCGCACGACAGCGTCGGCAACGACCATAGCGGGCAGCTCGCCGCCCGTGAGCACGTAATCGCCGATCGACAGGCGCTCGTCGGCATACGCATACGCGCGCTCGTCGACGCCCTCGTAACGGCTGCACACAAACAGCAGGCGCTCGCTTTTGAGCAGGCGCTCGGCCACATGCTGCGTAAAGGGCTCGCCGCACGGGGTGAAGAACACCACCGTCGGCTTGGGACCCTCCGCACTAATGGCCTCGATGGCCTCTGCGATAGGCTCGACCTTCATGAGCATGCCCTGCCCGCCGCCGTACGGCTCGTCATCGACGGTACGATGGCGGTCGTGCGTCCAGTCGCGCAGGTTATACGCCTTAAAATCAAAAAGGCCGGCCTTGCGGGCGCGGCCCAGGATCGATGTGGACATGACGGGCTCAAACATCTCGGGAAAGACCGAAAGGGTCTCGATCAGCATGTTGTCCTCCCTACTTGTCCATATCGATCAGACCATCCATAACGTGGACGGAAATTGTTCCTGTGTCGGGAAGATCGAGCACAACCTGCTCGATCACGGGAATCAATACCTCGCCGTACCGATCGCCCTCGACAACCCAAACATCGTTAGCGGGCGTCGACATGATCTCGACGATCGTGCCGAGCGAACCGAAGCGCTCGTCGACCACCTCGCGACCCATCAGGTCGGTATAGGCAGCGTCGAGCGAATCGAGCTCAAAATCGTCACGACTTGCCAGCACGTAGCATCCCGTGATGCCCTCGGCGGCCGTCAAATCGTCAATGCCCTCAAACGAGACCAGATCGCCATCGCCCGCATCGGTGACGGACACGACCGTGCAAAAGCGGTCGCGCTTGAGCGCCGGCGGCGTCAGGGCGACGCGCATACCCGGCTCTAATACAGAAGGAAGCCCCCGCAGCGGCTGCGCGAGGACCTCCCCCTTCCTTCCGTGCGGCTTGACCACACGGGCGATGTTTTTGTACTGGGACCTCAAGGTCCTAGCCCAGAACCTCGACCTCGACAGCAGTGTCGAGGCGAGCGGCCAGCGCACGGGCGAGCGTGCGAATGGCCTTGATGGTACGGCCACGACGGCCGATGACCTTGGCGACGTCATCCTCGGCGACCGAAACCTCAATCGTAGAGGCGTCGTCACCATCGATGACCTCAAGGCTCACGGAATCCGGGTCGTCGACGATCTGAACAACGAGATATTCGACGAGATCGGCGATGCGATCTGAGAGCATTGCCTCACCCTCGAGCTGTGCAGCGTCAACCTCAGGCACGATTTACTCCTCGGCGCCCTCAGCAGCCTCAGCGGCAGCCTTAGCGGCCTCGGCCTCTTTGGCGAGCTGCTTCTTGGACTTCTTGACGACGGTCTCGGTCTTCTCGCCCTCGTTGGCGGCCTTGACCAGAGCGGCGACGGCGTCGGTGAGCTGAGCGCCCTTGGACTGCCAGTCGGCGATCTTCTCGAGGTCGAGGTTGATGGTCTTGGGGGCGGTCATCGGGTTGTAGCGGCCAACCTCCTCGATGATACGACCGTCACGCGGGGCGCGGGAATCGGCGACGACGACACGGTAGTACGGACGCTTCTTAGCGCCGTGACGAGCAAGGCGAATCTTGACTGCCAAAGGAAACTCCTCCAACCAAGCAGCTTTAGGCTGCAACTACAAACAAACAGTTGAACATAATACGCCATCGACGCGGGCAGGTGAAGTCCGTGAGACCAACTTCTTCGGTGTAGTCGAGGGCAAATTCATATCTTAGACAAGAATTCGGGATTTGCAAGCACATACACGCACCCCACATGAGCTGCGCGGTATACTCATGACATGGAAAGACGCGAACATACATACGGTTATGAGGATGCCATGGGCGTCACGCCGCCTCCCTGGACGGGTCCGGCGGTGGGCCTGATGGACCTCGATGCGTTTTTTGCGAGCGTGGAAATGCTCGATCATCCCGAATGGCGCGGAAAGCCACTCATCGTGGGTGGCGATGCCGATTCGCGTGGCGTCGTGTCCACGTGTTCGTATGAGGCACGTCGCTTTGGCGTGCACTCCGCTATGCCCTCGGCCGAGGCGCGGCGCCTCTGTCCGCAAGCCATTTGGACGCATGGGCATTTTGATCGCTATCGTGAGGTCAGCGCGCAGGTCATGGCGATTCTCGCCGAGGAGACGCCGCGCGTGGAGCGCGTATCCATCGACGAAGCCTTTATCGATATCACACCGGGCCGCTTTGCGCCCGAAGACCCGCTGCTGGTTGCGCGGCGCATAAGCGACCGCGTGGCAGCGCTGGGAGTGACCTGCTCCATTGGCGTGGGCTGCAACAAGACGGTCGCAAAGATCGCAAGCGAGCGGGATAAGCCGTTTGGGCTGACCATCGTGCGCCCCGGAACCGAGCAGCGCTTTTTGGCCGCGCTGCCGGTATCTGCCATGAGCGGCATCGGGCGCTCGGCCGAGGAGCGACTGCGCCGCATGCGCATCTACACGCTCGGCGAGCTGTCACGTGCACCGGAATCCACCTTGGCCTCTATTTTTGGTGTCAACGGCGAACGCATGCGCCAGCGTGCGCTGGGACTCGAGGTTTCCGAAGTCACGAGTCTGGACGAGGAACGCGAGGTTAAATCGGTGAGCAATGAGCGCACCTTTGCGAAAGATTTGACTGAGCGTGGGGACATCGAAGCGGCGATTGCGTTGTTGGGAGAGTCAGTGGGACGCCGCCTGCGCCGTCAGGGACTAACGGGCGCCACGGTGACGCTCAAGCTCAAGTATTCGTATGGAAGCGGGCGAACGGCGCAGCGGCGGCTTCCCCACCCCACCGACGACGAGAATATCTTTGTTGCCGTGGCGCTCGAGCTGCTCGACAATATCTGGCAAGAAGGCATGCACGTGCGTCTGGCAGGTATCGGCATGAGCGACTTCAACCACCAAGGCGGTATCCAAACCGATCTGTTCTGCGAAGTCGATGACCGCGGGGCCCAATCCAGCGACCGACGCGACCTCTCCGTCGCAATTGACGCCGTCCGCGACAAGTTCGGCGACACCGCCCTATCCTTCGGCCGCCAATCCCGCTTCAACGATTAACCGCCTTTGGGCAAAAAGAAAGCCGGGCAGGTGCGGAAAACCGCAACTGCCCGGCGATATGCGTGAGGGTAGCTAAAACCCCCGTCTCAAATGAGCTACTAGAGGAGATTGAGGGGGAGCTGGGGAGCGTCTCCCCAGAGTTTCTCGAGGCGGTAGAAGTCGCGGGCTTCGGGAGTGAAGACGTGGACGACAACCGAACCGTAGTCCATGAGCATCCAGGTCTTCTGCTCACGGCCCTCGATGGAGAACGGATGCTCGCCGCAAGCCTCGGCGACCTTCTCCTCGATCTCGTCAACGATCGAATCAACCTGACGGTTGTTGGTGCCGGTAGCGATGACAAAGTAGTCGCACACATCGGAAAGCTCAGTCAGGTCGAGCACTTGAACGTCCTCGCCTTTCTTGTCGTAGGCGGCCTGCGCGGCGGCGCGGGCGACATCCTCGGCGGCGACACCGCTCGCGGACAGCGAGGCGGCAGTGCGGTCGGACGTGGCAACGAAACTCTTGTGCTCCACACCTTCAAGAATCTGCTCGTCGGTCATGGTCTCGTCGGCCATGGAATACCTCTTTCTAGATAGCCCGAGCTAGCGCAGCTGGGCGTAATGGTTGTAAATCGTAATAGCCGTGGGATAAAGATAGCGCCCGGACTGGATCACATAGACCAGACCCTGCGCAAAACAGGAGAAGAACAACTCGTCAAGCGTCGACTCCCCCACCATCTTGCGCAGCGCGTGGGCATAATCACCATGGCGGTTGGGTTCGATGGCATCGGCCACAAAGACCACCATATCGAGCGGCGTCATGTCGCAGGCACCCACGGTGTGACGGTCGACAGCCTGGAAAACAGCCGGCGACAACTCGGGGAAAAGCTGCGGAAGCTCATAGGCGGCAACAGGGCCATGCAAAAGCGGCGTCGCGGCGGAAGGAGAGCCGGCAACCTTGATGCCATAGTGAAGCGCGCGGGCCACGAGCTCGTCATCGGAAAGAACCTTGTCCCAATCGTGAATTAAGCCGGCGGCAGCCGCATCAAAGCGGTCAACGCCGTAGACCTCGGCCAGATGAAGTGCGGTCTCGGCAACACCCAGCGAATGCACATAGCGCTTGCGCTTATCTTTCATGCGAACATCGAGCAGCTCTTGAATGCGCTTGAGCAGCGCGCGCTCATCGCCCTCAAACTGATCCTCTACCGACAACGTAGCCCCCATCACTCAAAATCTTCTTGTCCCAAATCGGCATATAGCCTGCGCTTGCGAATGTAGCCGAGCACAGACTCGCTCGTAAGATAGCGCACGCTCATGCCGCGGGCAACTCGCTTACGAATGTTCGTCGAGCTGATCGCCAGCGCCGGAATCTGAATATAGCGCACATCGAACGGCAGCCCCGACTCTTTGATTCGGGCACGCGCCGTATCGATATCAAAACCCGGTCGCGTCGCCGCAATAAAGGTAGCAAGCTCAGCGATTCGCTCGGCATCATGCCAGGTCACAATATCGATAATCGCGTCGGCGCCCGTAATAAAGTAGAGCTTTACCTGCGGCGGGTAAAAGTCGCGAAGGGCATGAAGCGTATCGGCCGTATAGGTTATGCCCGGACGGTCAATCTCGAACCGGCTCGCCAAAAAGGCCGGGTTCGCGGCGGTGGCGAGGACCGTCATGGCATAACGGTCCTCGGCAGGCGTCACCGGCTTGTCAAGCTTAAAGGCGGGAGAGCCCACCGGCATAAAGAGCACAGCGTCCAAGTCGAGCGACTCGCGCGCCTGCTCGGCAGTCACCAGGTGCCCGTAATGAATCGGGTCGAAGGTGCCGCCCATAATGCCAAGCCGAAACTCTTTGCCCTCTTTTATGGGCAGCTCGGGCAAACCGATTCCACCGCGCAGCGACATGGCTTACTCGCCCTCCGAGGTCTCGGCATCGTCCGCGACATCCGCCGCATCGACAACCTCGACGCCCTCATCCGGAGCATCGGTCACGTCAAGGGCCTCAACGGCAACGTCCTCGCCAGCGTCCTCGCCAGCGCCCTCGAGCTCCTCGTACTCCGAGAAGTCCTCAGCGCCCTCAAAGTCAAAGGCGCGCTGGCAAATGCGGACCTCGTCGCCCGCACGGCAGCCGGCCTTCTCGAGCGCATCGTCGACACCCATGCGCGCAAACTTATGCTGCAGGTAGATGACAGCTTCCTCGTTTTCCCAGTCGGTCTGGATGACCATGCGCTCAATCGCGCGACCAACCACACGGAAGGCACCAGGCTCCTCCTGGACAATGCGGAAACGCTTCTCGCGCTGCAGACGGCGGCGCTCCCACTCCTCGTCGCGCAGATCGACCGGCTCAGCGGAGACCGCCAACTCGGCACGCAGCTTAGCCACCTGCTCGCCCACGGCAAGCATCAGCGTGTTGAGGCCGGCGCCCGTCACGGCGGACACGGCAAAGAACATATGTCCATCGTCGAGCGCGGCGCGCTTGAGGTCGGCAATCTTGTCGGCCGTGCCCGGCGCATCGCACTTGTTGGCGACGACAATCTGCGGACGCTCCGAAAGCTCGGCGCCATACTGCTCGAGCTCACGGTTGATGATGCGGTAATCCTCAACCGGGTCGCGATCCTCAAAACCGCCCGTCATGTCGACGACATGCATGATCAGGGCCGTACGCTCAATGTGGCGCAGGAACTGGTGGCCCAGACCCTTGCCCTCGCTCGCGCCCTCGATCAAACCAGGAACGTCGGCAACAACGTAAGAATACTCACCGGCACGCACCATGCCCAGATTGGGCACGAGCGTGGTAAACGGATAATCGGCGATCTTGGGTCGGGCGGCACTCATGCGCGCGATGAGCGAGGACTTGCCCACCGAGGGGAAGCCCACGAGCGCGGCATCGGCCATAAGCTTCATCTCGAGCTCAATCCAGTGCTCCTCGGCCGGTTCGCCCAGCTGAGCGAACGCGGGCGCGCGGCGCACCGACGTCACAAAGTGCGTGTTGCCCAGGCCACCGGCACCGCCGGGCGCCACGACAACGCGCTCGCCATCGTGCACCAGGTCAGCAATCTCGAACATCGGGGTCTGCGTCTCGGGGTCGAGCTCGCGCACCACGGTGCCCATGGGAACCTTCAGGATCAGGTCCTCGCCGCTCTTGCCGTTACGACGGGCACCCTGCCCGTGCGTGCCGCGTTCGGCGCGGAAGTGATGCTTAAAGCGGTAATCGATCAACGAAGACAGCTGAGCATCGGCCTGGATGACGACATTGCCGCCACGACCGCCGTCGCCGCCATCGGGGCCGCCCTTGGGGACAAATGCCTCGCGCCTAAACGACATGCATCCGGCTCCGCCGTCGCCGCCGCACACGTTAATGCGGCTGATATCGGTGAACTGTGACAACAGAATCGCCTCCTACAAAAAGAGGGAGACCCTTGAATCCTAAAACTCAAGTGCCTCCCACATATGTGCTCTATGAAGGGTGAATTACGCGTTCGCGAGCGGGCGTACGCTGACCCTGTGCTTGATACCCTTGTGGAACTCAACGGTACCGTCGACCAGCGCGAACAGCGTGTCGTCCTTGCCACGGCCAACGTTCTCACCCGGGTGGATGTGCGTGCCGTGCTGACGGACGAGAATCGTGCCCGTGGTTACCGTCTGGCCGGCATAGCGCTTCGTGCCAAGGCGCTGACCGCGGGAGTCACGGCCATTACGGGAGGAACCGAGTCCTTTTTTGTGTGCCATTGTGTATACCTACTCTTTCGTTACGAGTGTAATCTACTCGGCGACGGGAGCCTCGGCAACAGCCTCGGCCTCTGCCTTGACAGCCTTCTTGGCGCGGGACGTAGCCTGGACCTTCACGATCTTCAGCTTGGTGAGCTGCTGACGGTGACCCTTCAGACGACGATAGCGCTTACGCTTGTGGAACTTGAAGACCAGCTGCTTCTCGCCCTTGAACTGCTCAACGATCTGAGCGGTAACCTTGGCCTTGGCCAGCTTGTCGGGATCGGTGACGATCTTCTTACCATCGTTGAGGAAGATGACCGGCAGGGTGACCTTGTCGCCCTCATTGCCCTCGATCTTCTCGACGGTGATGACATCGTCGGTGGCGACCTTGTACTGCTTGCCGCCCGTGTTAACGATTGCGTACATGTTTACTTGCCCTTCATGCATCAGTTAGTGCAACAGCCGAATATAGTAGCAGGCGAAAATACCCCCGTCAACGAGTATGTGGAGCAAATCCACAAGTTCGCACAGGTATGGGGCTGACGAGTCGGCCCTCGTCGTCCTCGCATGCTTGATTCTGACGCTCGACATCGTAGGAGCAGATGGTCACGAGGTCTTGCATACCGGTGGAAACAATAGGTGCATCGACGCCCGGGGTCAAGCCCTGCAACAAAACATCAGCAGCAGAAAGCAAAATCTCCGGACGCATGGAGCCCTCGTTGTCGGCATGGGTGTCGAGCATGAGCACCAGATGGTCCGGACGCTCCCCCGCCGTGATCTCATAGCCCACCAGTGTGTGGTCAAGGTCTAAGCGCTTGCTCTTTTTGCCGCGCGCGTAGTCGATGCCATGGTCCGCGCGCAGCGTGTCGATCGCACGACGCACCTCGTCGGCGCTTACGGGCGCCTCGGGATCCAAGTGCAGGTCGATGCGATACGACAGACGCGTGAGTTGCGCCGTCAACGCCGGCGTGCGCACATCGATGTACGCCGCCTCGATGGGCGCCAGATCGGCCGGAGACGCCGCAGCCAGACGCCCAAACGCCTCGTCGATCGCCACGAACTCGGTCATAAACAGGTCATACCACTCGCAGGTCGACGACGTACCCACCGGTAGCGCCGAAGAGAAGCCCACGCGCATGTGAGGAGAGAAACCCTGCGTGACGGCATAGGGAAGTCCCGCACGGCGCACGATGCGCTCAATGGTATGGATTACTTCGAGATGGCCCAGGTACTTAAGGCGATCGCGCTTGCCATAGCGAACACGAAGCCTAAAGAGCGTGGGGTTGTCGGTCAGGCGCTCACTCATGCGCGATCACCCATCAATACATTCTTGGCGTGGAGCGTGGGGCAGATTCCGCAGCCGGTGCACGACGTGCGGGTGCAGTCGGGAGTCGTGACACCCTCGAGCGAGCGACGGTACTCGCGCTCGAGGAAGCCGCGCGTGCAGCCGGGGCTCACATGCTCCCACGGCAGACGCCAGTCCAACTCGTAGGGCAGGTGCACGAGCTCATTGAGGTCGATGCCGTTTTTGGCAGCAGCCTCTTTCCAGTTATCGAGCGAGAAATGCTCTACCCAGGCGTCAAAGCGAGACCCCGAGCGCCAAGCATCAATGATGACGGGAGTCATGTCACGACCGGCGCGGGACAGCGCGGCCTCGATGAGCGAGGTCTCGGCATCGTGGTAATGCACGCGGACGGCACGGTTGCGAACGCTCGTGATAAGCAGCTTCTGGCGACGCTTGACGTCGTCGTAGTCGAGCTGCGGGCACCACTGGAACGGCGTGGCAGCCTTTGGGATAAAGACCGAAACCGAGATGGACACCGAGATCGAGCCGCGACGAGCCTTGGGCACCACGGAACGACCGAGCTCCAGCACGTGATCGGCCAGATTGGCGATGGCCACGATGTCCTCGTCGCGCTCGCCGGGAAGGCCCATCATAAAGTAGAGCTTCATGCGGTTCCAGCCGGCCTCGAAGGCCGCCTTGGCCGCACGGTCCAGGTCCTCCTCGGTCACGTTCTTGTTAATGATGTCGCGCATGCGCTGGCTGCCGGCCTCGGGCGCGAACGTCAGGCCGCCCTTCTTTTCGCCAGCGACCGACTCGGCCATATCCACGCCAAACGAATCCAGGCGCTGAGACGGAATCGACACGCGAATACCCGTATCCTCCAGGCGACGGTTGAGCCTGCCGAGCACGTCACGAATGCAGGAGTGGTCGGTCGTGGAGAGCGAGGTCAGCGACACCTCGTCATAGCCGGTCTTTTCCAGACCCTGAATCACCGACGAGACGATCTGGTCGGCCGAACGCTCGCGCACCGGGCGATACGTCATGCCGGCCTGGCAAAAACGACAGCCGCGAGCGCAGCCGCGCAGAATCTCGATAGACAGGCGGTCGTGAACCAGCTGCGCATAGGGCACGCACGACTGCGACAGCGGATTCGTGGCGCCGAAATCCTCGACGACGCGCTTGTAGACCACGGTCGGCGCATCCTTACCCTCGCGCGGCACGGTGTAGCCATGCGGCGAGCAGGGCTCGTCGTGACGAACCTCATAGAGCGACGGCACGTAGTTGCCGGCAATGGATGCAAGCTGCTCAACAATCTGCGCGCGCGGGACTCCTTCGTCGCGCAGGCGCCGATGCAGCTGGCAGGTCTCGAGCAGCGATTCCTCGCCCTCGCCGATGAGGATGGCATCGAAGAAGGCCGCGTACGGCTCGGGGTTGTACACCGAGGGACCGCCGGCGATGATAATGGGATCGTCCTCAGTGCGGTCGGCCGCCAACAGCGGAATGCCAGCGAGGTCGAGAGCCTCGAGGAAGTTCGTCACCGCCATCTCGTGCGGCACATGCAGGCCGACGATATCAAACGAAGCGACGGGGGCAGCGCCTTCGAGCGACAGCAGGGGAATACCCGCCTCGCGCATGGCGTCACCCATATCGGGCCACGGCACATAGCCACGCTCGCAGGAGATGCCCTCGGCCTGGTTAAGGATGTTGTAGAGGATGGCGATGCCCTGGTTGGGCAAACCAACCTCGTACACATCCGGGTAGATCAGGCAGCAACGGTAGTCGGCATCGGCCTTTGAAAGCGTGCCCCACTCGTGATCGATATAGCGACTCGGCTTTTCGACCTTGGCGAGCAGCGGCTCAATTAAATGAAAGCAGTCTTGATACGGAACGCGCAACGGAAAACCCCTAAGCAGCGAGATCGGATGCGTCCTCGTAGGACGCCATAGGACGGGTAGCGCCCGCGACCGTGGTCACCAGATCGCGAACGCGGGAGAACGTGGCAGTGACTACCTCGTTGGCACGGCTGTAGTCGACATCGCGCTCGTAGAGCGAAACGAGCGCACGGCCCATGCCATAGGTGCCCGCGGCAGCAGTAAGCGCCTTGACGGCAAACCCAATATGTGGCGTCTGCTTGACGAGCGCGCGGGTGACCGCGCGGATCACAAGACCGCCGGCAAGCACGCCCGCGACCTCGTAGCCGCGCTCAGGCTTAATGCCGCGTCCAAAGACGGCAGCGAGCTCAAAGAGCATGCCCACCTGCGCCAGCGCCATAACGGGATAATCGGCGCCCGGCAAAAACACCAGCGCACCGGTCGCCATATTGGTGAGCGCGCACGAGGTGATGATACGATTGGCCGCCGCGATGCGCATGAAGGCAAAGTTCGCCGCAAAAGCCGTTTCCTTTTCGGTGCGATCGAGAATCCAGCGGGCAAGCGTCTCGAGCAGATACGTCTTATCGGTTGCCGCTACCACGCCGAGCATAGGCGTGGACTCCTCGATAAACGGCACCTCCACAGCAGACTCGGCAAGCACGCACACGGGCGCGCCGGCGATCACGAGCTCCTGCACGGCACTCTCCAAGCGGTCGGAGCCGCACGAGAGCACCAGTACCACATCGGTATCGGTCTTTGGAGCAATTCGCTCCTCCCCCAGACGCTCGACGCGCACAATGCCCGAGGTCGTCTGCGGCACAAAGGCGTCACGCACCGTCTCGGCCAGAAAGCGCGAGGCGGACGAATCCAGATAGACCGAGACGCGCACCGGCGTATCGGAATCCTTCTTAACGGACGCGCCCATCTTAAAAGCGCGGGTCAGCTTATCTACGGGAATTTTCATAGCAAACCCCTCCAGCGGTTACGCGGCGCCCGAACGATGCCGCCATATGGATTGTACGATACCCACCGTCAGCAGCTGAATCATCATCGAAGACGAACCGAAGCTAATAAACGGTAGCGGAATACCGGTAATCGGCATCATACCGATGCACATGCCGATGTTTTCGAAGGTCTGGAACGCCCACATGCCAACGATGCCCACACACGAAAGACGCAAGAACAGCGACTCACACTTAAAGGCGACGCGAATCGTCGAAAAGATCAGCAGCACGTAGAGACACAGGAGCAAAAAGGAACCGCAAAAGCCAAAGGTCTCGGACAGGAAGGCGAAGACGAAGTCGGTGTGGAACTCAGGCAGAAAGCCGCCGGCCGACTGCGTCGCATGGCCCAAGCCCTTACCAAAGAAGCCGCCCGAGCCAACGGCGATAAGCGACTGCTGCAGGTTGTAGGCATCGTCCGAATCGGCATTATCGGGGTCGATAAAGACCGTCAGACGGTTCATCTGATACTGCTTTATGAGCACATCGTGGCCGAGCAACGAATCAAAGACCGAATCGAGCGCCAGGACGAGGGCCACCAGGCCCACGAGCAGGGCTAGGGTCGACAGCACCCATTCGCGGCGTGCGCCGCTCATGCAGATGACGATGGCGCCCGAGACCAGCACGACCAGGCCCGAGCCCAGGTCGCCCATGGCGACGACGGCCAAAAACGGAATGGACAGCATGCCGCAGAGCTTGACGTAGTCGCGAACGGTATCGATGCGACCGTTATACTGCGAGCCAAGCGTAGCAATAAAGAAGATGGTGATGAGCTTGGCAAGCTCAACCGGCTGGAATGTCAAGCCGATACCGGGAATCTTGATCCAGCCTGTCATGCCCAGACCGCCCGTATAGGACAGACCCGGAATCTTGGGCGAGAAGATAACGATCAGGTCGATGACGAGCAACGCCGTCGAGAAATTGGAAATACCGCGCAGGTCGGTACGCCAGACCAGCACCGCCAGCATCGCCCCGATGCCAATTCCCAGCAGATGGCGTGAGAACGAAGCATCGGCCTTAAACTGCGAAGCCGACCAGATAATGATGGCACCGTAGGCGACGAGCGCCACTGTGGCCACGAGCACACCGATATGCACCTTTTGGCGAAACGTGCCGCGCGAGGCCGAAAGTTGCTTGTTGACGCGGTCCAGGCTGCTGCGAGAGCCGGTCTTGGTTGAACGGAACAGATCCGCCGGAGAAAAATCCATCGCAACCTCCTATCGAACCGAAGAATCGCCCGAGGCCGAAGAGGTATCGGGCTCGTCATAAATCACGCCGAGCACATCGCGCACGACATGCATCGCGGTATCTGAGCCACCGCCGCCCTGCTCCAGGACAGTAGCGATGACATACTTGGGATCATCGGCCGGCGCATAGGCGCAAAACCACGCGTATTCGTCCTCGCCGCTTTTCTCGCCCGTGCCCGACTTGCCGTATACCTGCGGCGTCAGGGTGCCAAAGTGAGCCGCCAAGGACGTCGATGCCGTGTAAATCACGTCGTGCATGCCGTTGCGAACAAGAGCCAAATCCGAATCGCTGTTGATCTTGGCCTCCAGGCGCTTCTTCTTGCCCTTGCCGTTGTACTTATAGGCATCGCCGTCGCCATCGCGCGACACGGCAGACAAAAACACGTGAGGCACGTACTGCTTACCGCCGTTGGCAAGGCCCATGTAGGCGCATGCCATCTGCAGAGGCGTCACCAAAATGTCGCCCTGGCCGATGGCGATGTTGGTCATATCGCCGGCATTCCACTTGCGGTCTTCGGCAGAGGCGTCGGTAAAGTACGACTCTTTCCACTCGGCATCGGGAATACGGCCCGCGCCCTCACTCGGCAGATCGATACCGCAGGTCTTGCCTAGGCCCCAGCGACGAAAGACCTCCTGCAGCCCCTCGGAATGTTGCTCGTCATAAAAGAACGCCTTGCCCATGTCGTAGAAGACGGGGTCGCACGAGTTGGCGATACCCGACTGCAGCGTCATGGTGCCGTGGCCAGACGTCAACCAGCAACGCTTGCCCCAAGCCTTGCCCAAGCCCGTCCAATAGCCCGTGCAGTTGGTTGTCTGCGTTGAAGTGTAGGTTCCAAACTCAAGACCGGCCAGTGCCGAAAGCGGCTTGATGGTCGAGGCCGACATGTACTGTCCGCTAATGGCGCGGTTGAGCAGCGGGTGCGAACCCTTGTCATCATTGAGCTCGGTCCACACGTCATTTGAGACGCCGCCGATAAAGACGGACGGATCGAACTTGGGCTGGCTCGCCATGCCCAGGATCTCGCCATTGTTGGGATCGAGACACACCACAGCGCCGTTGCCGGCATTGCTGTAGCCAGTGGTCTTGGCAAGCTCGATGGCGCTCGCCAGCGCCGTCTCACAGGCCTGTTGGATCTTAAGGTCGAGCGTGAGCTTAATGTCGGAGCCGGCCTTGGCGGGCACGGCGCCGGCCTGACCGGTCACATTGCCCGAGGCATCGACCTTGACGGTCTGCTCGCCACGAATACCCTGCAGCAGGTTTTCGTAGTAGCTCTCAACACCCGCCTGGCCCACGATATCGCCCGACTGGTACGTAATCCGGCCAGCAGAAGCATCATCATCACCAGAGGTTTTCTTATTCTGGGCCTCGAGCTGCTCGGAGGTAATGGTGCCGGTATAGCCCAAGATATGGCATGCCGTCTCGCCATATGGATACTGGCGCTCGGTACGCTCGGCAATCTTGACGCCCGGGAACTCGCCGGCGTGCTCCTGAATATAGGCAACCGTGGAGCGACGGACGTCCGTCGCGATGGTATGCAGGCTCTGGGCGCCCTCGGAATTGTCCTGAATATTGCGCAGAACCGCCACGTAGGGCATACCGAGCACGTTGGCAAGATGGCGAACCAGAACCTCATCCTCGGCAAGGTCGCGGTAGGCCACGACAGCAAGTGAGGGACGGTTCTGGACAAGTGCCACGCCATTGCGGTCGAGGATGCGGCCGCGCACAGCGGGTGTGGTAACGGTGCGCGTCTGATTGCTATTAGCCTGCTTTTCGTAATAGTCCGACGAGACCATCTGCATGCCCCACAGCTTGACGGCAAGCGCCGCGAACATCGCGCCCACACCCGTGGTGAGGATGGAGAAGCGGCCCTTAAAGGCGGTCGCCGCGGTATTGCCCTCGCCCTCGGTGGCGCGCGGGGCCGTTCCATGCTGCGTATCGTAGGTAAAACGAGAATCGCCGCGACGCATGATGACCAGTGCAACCACGATGGCCACAACCAGCACGATACCGGCGATAATAACCGTCATCTGGGAAGACATCTACGAGCCTCCCCTATTTGAGCTTACGGGTCTTGGGCTTAAAGCGCATGCCCGTCTGGCGTCCGCCACGTGCGGAGAATCCATAACCGGACTGCGGCACGACGCCGGACATCAAAAACGGAATGGCAACCAGACCCGTCAGGATCGAAGACGGCAGTGCATGGCCGAAGATCGCCACGACAAAGCTCGTCTCCAAACCCATAAACAGCAAGATGATGCTGTAGATCACATTAATGACGAACGCGAAGGCGCCCACAGTGATGCCGCGCGCACTCGGGGTACCGCCCGTCTGACCGGCAGCGCTATGCACCAGGGCAAAAGAACCCACGGTCAGCAGGAGCGACATAACGCCCACCGGCACGGCAGCGGAAAGGTCATAGAACAAGCCGCTGCAAAAACCGCACACGACGGCACGGGTCGGGTCGCCCGAGAACACGCTTAGGCACACCAGGATAATCATAAAGTTGACGCGACCGCCCGCAATGGAGATCTGCGGTGCCAGGCCTGCCTGCAACAGCACGCACACGATGGCGGCGATTACAAACGTGCGGGAGCTCATCCCCTGCTCATGTAGATCCATGGACATGCCCCCTATTCGCTCGAGCCGGAATCGGTCGTCTCGGACGTGTCGGAACTGTCATCCAGGCTCTCGTCCTTCGTCTTGGTCGCAGCATCGCGCGACGTTCCCTGTGGCGTGCTGTTGGCCGTGTTCACGTCCTCATCCGAGGCCGACTGTTCGTCGGTCAGCGAGGTAATGACCAGCACTTCCTCGTTGTTCTCGGCCGTGGTCTGAGCGCGCACCACAATGGTGTAGTACACGTCGTTTGCCGATTTCTCAACCGACGAGACGGTGCCGAGCGGTAGACCCTTGGGGAACACACCGCCAATGCCCGAGGTCACGATGATGTCGCCAACCTTAACGTCGGAGTCGACGCTCACGTACTCAAGACGCAGCGTGCCGTCAGCCTGACCCTGCAGCATGCCCTGGGCGCGCGTGTCCTGCACCATAGCGGACACGCCCGAGTTCTCGTCGCCAATCAGGCGCACGGTGGACGTCTTGGCCGAGACCTCAATAATCTGGCCTATGACACCGGCAGAACTCGTCACAGGCATGTTGATGGTAAGACCGTCGGCAGAACCCTTATCGATGGTGACGGTCGAGGTCCAGGCATCGCCCGAAGTGCCGACGATACGAGCTGCAGTCGATTTGAGGTTGTAGGTCGACTGCAGGCCGACCAGACCCTCCAGTCGCTCGGCGGTCTTTTGAGCCTCGGAGAGCTCGGCGACCTTAGAGGTCAGTTCCTCGTTTTGCTTCTTAAGCTCGTCAAGCGTGTCCTGCGACGCCGTAAGGTTAGAGAACACGTTGCCGATCGCATTGAAGGGAGCCGCCACAGCCGAACCCACAAAGCGCACCGGCGAGGTAATCGTCGTCACACCCGAACGCACGGCATGAATCGGCCCCGTCTCGCCCTCACGAATATAAAACGTGAGCAGCAACACCGAAATCAGGCTGAAAACAATCAACGGGCGCATACCCGTTGATTGTCGCTTGGTATTCAGATTTGTGGAGAAACCCGAAGATCGTGCCAAATGGAATCCACCTTTTGGAAATTAAGCATTGGTCTGGACGAAGCCGCCATCAAACGCATTGGCCTCGAGCACGCGGGCACAGCCGTTAACGACGTTATCGAGCGCCGTGGGGCTGACGTTGACCGAAACGCCGGTCTCATCGCGCAGGCGCACGTCGAGACCACGCAGCAGCGCGCCGCCACCGGTCAGCAAAATGCCGTAGTACATAAGGTCCGAGGCAAGATCGGGAGGCGTAGCGTCGAGTGCGTCCTTGACGGCCTTGGCCATCTCGTCGAGCGGCTTGTTGAGCGCGCGACGAATCTCCTCGCTCTCGATGCGCACGGTCTTGGGCAGACCGGTGATCACGTCGCGGCCGTTGACCTCGACGTCGAGTTCGTCCTTAAGCGGCACAGCGGAGCCGACCTTGATCTTGATGTCCTCTGCCGTACGCTCGCCGATGGCCAGGTTGTAGGCATCGCGAACGTGCGTGAGGATGGCCTGATCGAACTCGTCGCCGGCAATACGGATGGACTGCGAGACGACGATGCCGCCCATAGCGATAACGGCAACCTCGGTGGTACCGCCGCCGATGTCGATGACCATGGAGCCGGTGGGTTCCTCGACGGGCAGGTCGGCGCCGATAGCAGCTGCCATAGGCTCTTCGATCAGATAGGCCTGGCGGGCACCGGCCTGGATCGTGGCCTCAAAGACAGCGCGCTTCTCGACCGACGTGACACCGGAGGGAACGCAGACGACAACACGCGGACGCGGAGTCCACGGATAGCGCTTCTCGGACGCCTTGTCGATAAAGTAGCGAAGCATGGCCTCGGTAACATCGAAGTCGGCGATGACGCCGTCCTTCAGGGGACGAACGGCCACGATGTTGCCGGGCGTACGGCCGAGCATGCGCTTTGCCTCGATACCGACCGCCAGGATGCGCTCGTCGTTCTTGTCGATGGCAACAACAGAGGGCTCGCGAATAACGATGCCCTTGCCGCGCACGGAGACAAGCGTATTTGCGGTGCCGAGGTCGATGGCAAGATCGCCCGCATAGCTACCGAAGAACATATCCATCAAAGAAAACAACGCAACTCCTGATGTGTTGGATGATTGCTGGAAAACTACTAGCTCATCATACTAGCGCAAGCCCGGCACCTCACTTGCGGTGAAGCGCCGGGCAAAGCTAAATCCCATAAGGTCACTACTGGTTGTCAGCAGCCGAGAAATCCATATCGAGCGAAGAAACGGCCCAGCCGATATGGTTGTCGGAGCGCACGAATTTGACGGTGTACTCCTGCTCGCCGCCCTTGGACAGCGATGCCTTCACCTTGGCGGTCGTCTCGGTCATGGACTGATCCATGCCCTCGACGGACACGGTGGCACCCTGCGGAATCGAGGAGATGATCATCGACTTAGCGTCCTCGGACAGGCTCGAGGCCAGGCAAGACTCGGCCTTTGCGGCGTCACCGTCGCCGGCAGCCTGGAACAGATCGGTAACGACAGACTCCTGAGACGGGAAGCCAAAGCCACGCGTGTAGGCAAAGCCCAGACCGCCCGCGGCGATCAAAATGAGCAGAAGCAGCATGATGAAGACTTTGAGGCCCGTGTGGCGATGGCGACGACGGACCTTGGCCTGCTTACGATCCTGACGGTCCTGCTGGACCATCTCGGACTCGGACAGCGTAAAGAAGCCGGTGTCCGAGGGATCAGGCATAAACTGACCGGTCGCGCCCGTAGGATCGAGCGGATCGACGGCAGGAGCGTCCATCGCGGGCGCCGGAGCCGTGGCCATAGCCGTCTGGGCAGACAGCGCGGCAAGCGAATCCTGCACGCGGGCAAGCTCATCGGCCTGCTCGGAGGTGAGCTGGTAGATGCCATCGGCAGTAGCGGTGTTAAAGGCGTCGAGTGCGTCGGAGGGACGGCCGGCGGCAGAAAGCGCCTGACCCATGCCGGCGTTGAGCGCACGCGTGTCGTCGCGGGGGCCGGCAAAGTCGATAGCCGTGCGGTAGGTCTCCACGGCGTCCGCCGGACGGCCGAGCTTAATGAAGCAACGACCGAGCTCGCCGAGTGCGGCGGCAGGAGCCGGATTGGCGCCGTCGATGGCAGCCTGACGGAAGGCGGTTCCTGCGTTGGCATAGTCGCCCGACTGGAACAGCGCATTGCCCAGGCCCAGATAGGCCTTGAACGGCGTGGCATAGGAAGCATCCTGCGTAGCAGCAGAGAACGCCTGAGCGGCCGTCGTGTAGTCGCCCACGGCGGCAAGCGCCTTGCCGCGGTTGGTGAGCAGCGCGCCGCGCTTGCCGTAGGTGCCGTCGTTGAGGGCGGCGGCATAGGCCTCGGCGGCCTCGGCATACATGCCCAGGTGCATCAAGGCGTTGCCGCGAAGGTGATCGGCCTCGCCCATAATCTCATCGGGAGTCTTTGCCGCCCCAAGCATCTGGGCTGCAGCGGAAAAATCACCCGCGCGGTAAGCGGCGCGGCCCTGTTGGATCAGCTGGCTATTCAAGGAAGTCCCCTTTACTCGTGAACGATCTCGACATGAACGATCTCGTCGCCGGCACGCAGCTGCGAAATCACATCGAGACCCTCGACCGTGGTACCAAAGACGGTGTAACCGGAATCGAGGTTATGCTGGGCACCCAGGCAGAAGTAGAACTGCGAACCCGCGGAATCGGGGTCCATGGAGCGTGCCATGGCAAGGGCGCCATCGACATGGCTGTTGCGCGGATTGGTGGCAAACTCGCCCTTGATGCAGTAGCCGGGGCCACCGGTACCGGGCATGCCGTCGGGGCCCTCAAGACCGGCAGCGACGTCGGCGCCGGACATGTCGCGGGTATTGGGGTCCCCGCCCTGGATAACAAAACCGGGCACATAGCGATGGAACTTAAGGCCATCATAGAAGCCCATCGTGGAAAGCTCGCAGAAGTTCGCGACATGAATGGGAGCGCCCTCGCCGTCAAACTTGACCTTGATGGTACCCTTCGACGTCTCGATTACGGCGCACTCGTCGCCGACAAGCTGATACTCGGGCGTGTAGAGCTCTTTCTTAAAACCAAACATGTGGTTCCTTCCTCGTGCGTTTAAAGCATATTTGTACGAATTGTAGCAATAAGCACGGGCTTACATCAATTGCGCACGTAGGTTATGCCGACTATGGCGAACTAATTTTAGGAACGCTGCTGCGGCTTCCAGGAACCCACATTGGCATCGTACTGGTTCAGCGCGCTGTTGCCGCCCTGCGCGATGGGCGCCAGGATCTCGCTTTGGTGGGAACTCATCGACTCGCCATCGGGAATGGCCAGCGAGATATCCCAGCTCTGGCAGATCACGTCGACGCGCTCATACATCCACTCGGCAAGCTGCTTTAAGTGGGCGATATCATCCGCATAGACCGTATCGTCCTGTACTTTCAGGTTGTTAAGCTCATCTTGCGTCTTTTTGATCTGGTCGCGCAGGGCGTAGGCACTCTGCGACAGCTCCTGACGGGTGGACAGCGGCGTTCGGAGATAGCCGTTGTTAAAGGAATCGATGACCTCGCCGATCTGGTCCTCGTCAGCGTAGGACACGATGGTCTGATACAGACCGTCGAGCCTGGTATAGAGCTGATCATCGGTGAGCACGGTTTCTTCCTGGACCACCTCGGCAGAATCGTCCTGCTTGGTATCGTCCTCAGTGGCCTCGCCCTTTTGGCGCGTGGGGAAGGTGGTCTGTGCAGCTTGGCCAAACTGGTCGTAAAAGCCGGGCATGACACCCATGGGATCGGTCGTCACGAACCAATAGGCACCGCCGCAAACGACGGCAAGGACCGCGATGACGACGAGCGGCTTGGGGATATGACGCTTATGCTTGTGATAGGCGTCCTCGTCGGGGTGCACCTTGCGCTTGGGTTTTTGAGCATCGTCATGCAGGGAAACGGGCGTGGGAATATCGACCTTGGGGATACCGAAATCCTTATCGAAAGCTGGCAGCACGCAGGTCTCATTGGGGTCGGCGGCGTCCGAAAGCACCGCAGCGGCAGAGGCCGGCGCATGCGGCACCTCGGTATCGATCTGCTCTTGCGTTAGGCGCGGAAAGCCCGCCGTGCGGCCCGCTGCCAGGTCGGATGCTGCCGCGTCCTCGGAGAGGATACCCGGAGCGGGGCGTCCGCATTTGGGGCACGTACGATCATGCGGAGAAAGACGGGCACCGCAGCCCTCACAGAACACGAACTCGGTGTGCTCCGGACCATCGCCCGGACCCACGTAGGCGTTGCAGTAGGGGCAGAACGAGGCGCCGTCCTCGATAGTCTTAAGGCAATGCGGGCAGATCACGGCATCCTCTTTTCGAAGCAATTCAAATAATCGAGGTTAGAGCATAACATCGCCACGGCCCCACAGGAGCAAGGCACCAATTCAACATCGCCAGGGCGCGTAGTTACTTCTTCTTTTTGCTCGGCATCGAGACTTTGATGCCTTGGGCGGACTTGGTTACGCGAGAGCGCTTGGCTCCGCTACCCTTCTTTTTCTTGGGCTGGGCCTGGGCCACGCCCTCGAGTGCGCGGACCTCGGCCTCGCGAACGGTGCGAGCTTCGCGGCGCTGTGCCATGTCGGCGGCGACGCGCTTGGCAAAACGCTCCGCCGTCGAACCCGTCGAGCTCACCTTGCCGCCACCGCGACCCAAGCGGACGCGCACACCGCGGCCAAAACCAGTTGCGGCATGACGACGACGCGGCTTGAGCGAATCCATCATCGTGGCGAGCTTAAAGAACACCGAGCAGGTAAAGACCACGATGACAGCCAAGATAACCATCTGGCCCATCGACAGGTTGGCAATAGACAGCAGCTCCGGGAATCCGATAACGCCTACCAAGATGCCGGCGACTACAAACACAAAGAGCACCACACGTAAGGGCGTGAGGGGCTGCGAGATTCGCCAGATCAGGCTGACGCTCGCCGCGCACGACGTAAGTAGGCACATCGTAGACAGCGTGAGCTGGTTAAAGCCGAACACGCGCGCCACAAAGATATCGAGCGCCGCAGCCAAAATGACCGCAATCGACGCCGGCAGTGCACGCTTGAGCACGTTGGTCAAAAACGCACCCTTCACGCGAGCATTGTTGGGCTCCAGGCCCAACACAAAGCCCGGCGCGCCGATGCAGAAGAAGTTGATGAGCGTCATCTGAATCGGCTCGAAAGGGTACGGCGGCAGCGCGATGCACAGCGCCGCCAGGCCCATCGAAAACAGCGTCTTGGTCAAGAACAGCGAAGCCGAACGCTGCAGGTTGTTGATGGAGCGACGGCCTTCGGCCACCACGGCGGGCATCGAGGCAAAGTCGTTGTCGACGAGCACGATCTCGGCCACGTTGCGCGCGGCATCGGAGCCGGCCGCCATGGCGACGGAGCAGTCGGCCTCCTTGAGCGCCAACACGTCGTTGACGCCGTCGCCCGTCATGGCCACGGTGTGCTCGCGGCGCTTGAGCGCCTGCACGAGCTCGCGCTTCTGCTGCGGGGTCACACGACCAAAGACATGGTAGCGGTCCACTGCGGCATCGAGCTTGGCCGGCGTATCGAGCGTCGTGGCGTCCACATAAGCGTCCGCCCCCGGCACGCCCACCACGCGCGCGATCGACGACACCGTACGCGGGTCGTCGCCACTGATCACATTGAGGGTCACGCCCTGCTCGTTAAAGTAGCCGATGGTCTCGGCCGCCGAGGTACGGATCTCGTCGCGGATGGTCACAAAGCCCACGGGCTCGGCCTCGCCCACCATATCGCCATCGGGCGTAAAGCCGTCCACGCGCGCCACCACGAGCACGCGGCAGGTATCGGCAAGCTCGGCGACACGGTTCTCGACCTGCGAAAACGCACGCTCCGAAAGCACAAACTGCGCAGCGCCCATCACATAGGAGCCCTGCGCAAACGAGGCACCGCTCCACTTTTTGGACGACGAGAACGGAATGACCGACAGCGGCTCAGACACCTCGACCGGGCGGTCGGCGTAGTAGTTGAGCAGCGCCTGGCAGGTCTCGTTGGCATCGGCCGAGGTCGCACGTGCGACGTTAGCCAGCGCAAAATCGAGCACCGTGGTATCGACGGGAACGGCGGCGTCGCCCTCCCCCGCACCCATACCCTCGACCGGCAGCGGATAGGTACCCTCGACCTCCATGCGGCCCGACGTGATGGTGCCCGTCTTGTCCAGGCACAGCACGTCGACGCGCGCGAGCGTCTCAATGCAGTAGAGCTGCTGCGCGAGTACCTTGCGGCGGGCCAGGCGCACCGTGGCGATGGCGAGCACCGACGAGGTCAGCAGCACCAGGCCTTGCGGGATCATGCCCAGCAGGGCGCCCACCGTGGACAGCAGCGCCGACGAAGGCACATGACCAGCCAACAGCTCGGAGAAGCACCACGAAAGCGCGCTATTGCCTGGGGTTCCCGTGGCATCCCACAGCTCGCTCACGCTCGAGGCAAACAACGCCAAACCGAGCGGGATCATGATGATGCTCGCAAAGCGCACGATGGCGTTAAGCGCGTTCATGATCTCGGAATTGACCTTTTTGACGTACTTGGCCTCGTTATTAATTTTAGCCACGTAGTTGTCGGCGCCGACATGAATCACGCGGGCGCGCAGCAGGCCCGAGTCGATAAAGCTGCCGCTCATGAGCGCAGAACCAGGCTGCTTCTTAATAAGGTCGCTCTCGCCCGTCAGCAAGCTCTCGTTCACGAGCGCCTCGCCCGAAACCACCACGGCGTCAGCGGGAATCTGGTCGCCGCGCCCCAGGCGGATGATGTCGTCGAGCACGATCTGGTCCAGGTCGAGCTCCACCTCGGCGCCGTCGCGCACCGCAATGGCCTTCTTGGAGGTCAGCAGCGTGAGCTTATCGACCATCTTCTTGGAACGCATGGACTGGATGACGCCAATAGCAGTATTGAGGAACACTACGAACAGGAACGTCAGATTCTTAAACGAACCGGTCAAAATGACCAGGAACGCCAAAATCACGTTGATCAAATTGAACAGCGTGCAGAGGTTCTCGATGATGAGCTCTTTGACCGACTTGGTCTTGAGCTCCATGTTGCGGTTGATCTTACCGGCGGCGATGCGCTCCTCGACCTCGGCGGTCGAGAGTCCGCGCTCGATATCCGTTGCTGCCATACCACGTCCCATCACGTCGCGTCGGTATAAGAAAAACCGCCCGGACCATGCGAGGTTCGGACGGTCTTACGTTCGATGGTGCCCCATGTTGGATTCGAACCAACGGCCTTCTGCTCCGGAGGCAGACGCTCTAATCCCCTGAGCTAATAGGGCCAACGTTTGGCATTATACCCAAGTGCACCACGGGCTATCAAAATAAAAGAAAAAGCTTTGCAATTCCGAGGAAGACGCGGCGCAGAGGCTCACTTTAGAACGCAAAAGTGAAACAATTAGTATAAACTCACATGCACCATATATACACGGCTCGCGATGCGGGCCGTTTTTGCAAGGGTTATCCATCGATGTGAGAGGCACACCATGATTGCAATTTTAAAGCAGAGCGCCAGCGACGAGGCCGTCAGCCATATCGTCAGCTGGATTGAGAAAAAGGGCCTGAAGACCGACGTCTCGCGCGGCGAGAACGAGACGATCATCGGCCTGGTGGGCGATACGACCAAGATCGACCCGTTCCTGCTCGAGTCCATGGACGTCGTCGAGCGCGTGCAGCGCGTCTCCGAGCCGTTCAAGCGCGCCAATCGCAAGTTCCACCCCGAGGACTCCGTCATCGACTGCGGCCACGGCGTCAAGATCGGCGGCGATCAGTTCCAGGTCATCGCCGGCCCGTGCTCCGTCGAGGGCGAGAACCTCATCCGCATCGCCCGCCGCGTGAAGGCCGCCGGCGCCACGATGCTGCGCGGCGGCGCCTACAAGCCCCGCACCTCCCCGTACGCCTACCAGGGCATGGGCCCCGCCGGCCTGGACCTGCTGTGCGAGGCGTCTGCCGAGCTCGACATGCCGATCGTCACCGAGATCATGGACCCGCGCGACGTGCAGGTCTTCCTGGACAAGAAGATCGACGTCATGCAGATCGGCGCCCGCAACGCCCAGAACTTCCCTCTGCTCAAAGAGGTCGGCAAGACCAAGACTCCGATCTTGCTTAAGCGCGGCATGTCCGGAACGATCGATGAGCTGCTCATGGCCGCCGAGTACATCATGAGCGAGGGCAACGACAACGTCATCCTGTGCGAGCGCGGCATCCGCACCTTCGAGACCCGCACCCGCAACACCTTCGACCTCAATGCCGTGCCGGTGCTGCACCACCTGTCGCACCTGCCCGTCGTCGCCGACCCCAGCCACGCCACCGGCTACACCCGCTACGTTGAGCCCATGGCGCTCGCCGCGACCGCCTGCGGTGCCAACGGCCTAGAGATCGAGGTCCACGACGAGCCCAGCCGCGCATGGTCCGACGGCGCTCAGGCCCTCACCCCCGATCAGTTCGACGACACCATGCGCCGCATCCGAGCCATTCGCGAGGTTGTCTGCCAAGAGACCATGGAGTAGCCCATGGGTACAGTGAGAAACGCGCGCGTTAACCAGGGCGGCCCCAAGTGCGCCGGCATCGTCGGCCTGGGCCTCATCGGCGGCAGCTTTGCCCGCGGCTATGCGCAGGCGGGCGTCCGCGTGCTGGCCTGGGACCCCGATGACGATGTCATGACGGCCGCCAGCATGGGCACTGTCGCCGGAGAGCTTAACGACAAGACGCTCGGCGAATGCGACATCATCGTCCTTGCCTGCTATCCCGAGGCATGCATCGAGTGGCTCGAGGCGCACGCCCAGGCGCTCGCCGACGCCACCGACACCGAGGCCATCATGGGCCCCGTGGTGATCGACACGGTGGGCGTCAAGGGCATCGTGTGCGAGCGCGCCTTTGAGCTAGCCCGCGAGCACGGCTTTTACTTTGTGGGCGCGCACCCCATGGCGGGCACGCAGTACTCGGGCTATGCGCACTCCCGCGCCGACCTGTTCCAGGGCGCCCCGCTCGTGCTCGTACCGCCCGCGGTGGACGATGCGCTCAAACTGGAGCTTTTGGGCCAGGTGCGCGAGATGGTACGCCCCTTGGGCTTTGGCAAGTTCAGCGTGACCAGCGCCGCCGAGCACGACCGCGTCATCGCCTTTACGAGCCAGCTCGCGCACGTCGTCTCCAACGCCTATGTTAAGAGCCCGACCGCTCAGGTCCACCACGGCTTTTCGGCCGGCAGCTACCGCGATCTCACCCGCGTGGCGCACCTCAACCCGCAAATGTGGTCCGAGCTCATGATCGACGACGCCGACGCGCTCGCCTTTGAGATCGACCATCTGATCGAATCGCTTGGCGCCTACAGCCGTGCGCTCAAGGACCGCGACCAGCGCTATCTGGAGAATCTCCTTGCCGAGGGCGACCGCATTAAGCGCGCACTCGACGACGAGGCCTCCCACTAGACAACCCATCACGCCAGGTCGAAAGGACCGAAGCTTATGGCGATTACCATCGATATCGACACTGCACGCCCCTACCAGGTGCATGTTGGCACGTTTTTGCTGGAGCAGGCGGGACCGCTCGTGCGTGCCACTGCCGGCGGCACCAAGGCCGTCATCGTGACGGACACCAACGTGGGCCCGCTCTACCAGATGCCCGTTAAGCAGAGCCTGGAGGCGTCAGGCTACGAGGTGAGCATCTGCACCTTCGAGGCCGGCGAGGCCCATAAGCGCGCCGAAACCTATGTTGCCATTTTGGAGTTTGTGGCCGAGCACGAGCTTTCGCGCTCCGACGTGATCGTGGCACTCGGCGGCGGCGTCGTGGGCGACGTGGCGGGCTTTGTGGCCGCCACCTACATGCGCGGCTGCAAGTTTGTGCAGATCCCAACGAGCCTGCTCGCCATGGTGGATTCGTCGGTGGGAGGCAAGACCGCCATCGATCTGGCTGCCGGCAAGAACTTGGCCGGCGCCTTTTGGCAGCCGAGCGTGGTTATCGCCGACGTGGGGTGTCTGGCCACACTCACGCCCGAGCAGTTCGCCGACGGCTGCGGCGAGGTCGTCAAGCACGCCGTGATCGCCGACCCGGAGCTTTTCGCCGAGCTGGAGAAGACCCCGCTCACGCTGGAGCTGCTCAACCGCGATGTGGCCCGCGTAGCACTCATCATCGCCCGCAACATCGACATCAAGCGCGCCGTGGTCGTCGCCGACGAGCGCGAGACCAACCAGCGCAAGCTCCTCAATTTTGGACACAGCGCCGGGCACGCCGTCGAGGCCTGCGAGCACTTTGAGCTCGGACACGGCAACTGCGTTTCAATCGGCATGGGCATCATCACGCGCGCCGCGGCCCTGCACGGCATTTGCGATGCTGCACTGCCCGATCGTATTGAGGAACTCTGCGCCCGCCATGGCCTCAAGACCCGCTGCGACCTAGATACCGATACCGTCTTTGCCGAGGCGCTCCACGACAAGAAGCGCGCGGGTGACACCATCGATCTAGTGATTCCGCACGGCATTGGCCGCTGCAGCATCGACCGCACACCGCTTTCCACTTTCCACGAACTCATTGCCGAGGGCCTCGGCCAGAAGGGAGACGCATCCGCATGCTAGCCCGCATCACCCCGTCCCCGCTCAAGGGCACCGTTCCCGCCATCGCGTCCAAGTCGATGGCGCATCGCCTGATCATCTGCGCAGCGCTTGCCAACGGCGAGACACACGTCACCTGCAACACCACCTGCGCCGACATCGAGGCTACGGTGCGCTGCCTTACGGCCCTGGGTGCTCGCATCGAGACCGTCGAGGACGGCTTCCAGGTCCACCCCACCATGAAGAGTGTTGAGTTTGGCCTGCTCAAGGCCCTTGCCGGCAGCACGCTTGACTGCGGTGAAAGTGGATCCACGCTCCGCTTTATGTTGCCCGTCGCCTGCGCGCTGGGCGCAGAAGCAACTTTTGTGGGTCAGGGGCGCTTGGGCGCCCGCCCGCTCTCCCCGCTCTCGGACGAGATCATCGCCGCCGGCTGCGACCTACAGGGTCTGGGCGGTTTTCCGCTCAAGACGAGCGGCCGCATGCGCCCGGGCACCTTTGTGCTTCCGGGCAACGTGAGCTCGCAGTACATCTCGGGCCTGCTGCTGGCAGCCCCGCTGCTGGCCCAGCCCTCCTGCGTGCAGGTAACCGGCCTCATCGAGAGCCGCCCCTACATCAACCTGACGATACAGACCATGAAGGCCTTTGGCGTCGAGGTCAACGTCGAGCGCATTCCGGCCAAGGACGGCCAGCCCGAGGTCACGAACTTCCGCGTGAGCAGTGGCTCGTACCGCACGCCCGGCAGCGTGGCCGTCGAGGGCGACTGGTCCAACGCCGCCTTTTGGCTGTGCGCCGGCGCCATCGGTACCGACCCAATCACCGTCGAGGGCGTGTCGCTAAGCTCCGCACAGGGCGACCGTAACGTGCTTGCCGCGCTTTCGCGCTTTGGCGCCCGCATCGTGCGCTCCACCAACGCCGCCACCGTGCAGTCCGACAAGCTCGCCGGCTTTGAGATGAGTGCCCACGACATTCCGGACCTGGTGCCCGTCATCTCGGCCGTGGCCTCGCTGGCACAGGGCCGCACCTTTATCCGCGATTGTGCCCGTCTGCGCATCAAGGAATCCGACCGCTTGGTCACCACCACCCGCGAGCTCACCGCGCTGGGCGCGCAGGTGCGCATTGCCGGCGACGACCTCATCATCAAGGGCGTCGACGCCTTTACCGGCGGCGAGGTCGATTCGCACAACGACCATCGCATCGCCATGATGGCCGCTATCGCCGCGAGCCGCGCCACCGGCGAGGTCGTGATCCACGGTGCCGAGGCCGTCAACAAGTCCTATCCCGATTTCTTCGACCACTACCGCCTGCTGGGCGGCAAGGTCACACTCGAGGAGGAATAGCATGTCCTCGACCTTTGGCAACGTCTTGCACGTAAGCATCTTCGGCCAGTCGCACTCCCCCGCCATCGGCTGCTCCCTCGATGGCATCCCGGCGGGCATCGCTGTTGACCAGGAGCGGCTGCAGGCCTTCCTTGACCGTCGTGCCCCCGGTCGCGACGAGACCGCGACCAAACGCCGCGAGGCCGACGCCGCCCACATCATCGCCGGTGTGGTCGATGGACATACCACGGGAGCACCCATCGCCGCGATTATCGAGAACACCAACACGCGCTCAAAGGACTATTCCGAGCTGCGCCGCAAGCCCCGCCCCGGACACGCGGATTTTCCGGCGCGCATGAAGTATCACAACATGCACGATGTCGCTGGTGGCGGGCATTTCTCCGGCCGCCTGACGGCACCCCTGTGTATCGCCGGCGGCATTGCGCTGCAGGCACTCGAGGCCCGCGGCATTAACGTGATGGCGCACGTCGCGCAGATCGGCGGCATCTCCGACCTGCCGATGGACGATATGGTCTATCGCGAGGCCGACCGCAAGGCGATCCTAACGAACGATCTTCCTTGCATTGACGCCGCCGCAGCCGGCCGCATGCGTGAGGAGATCCTAGCCGCGCGCGACGAACTCGACAGCATCGGCGGCATCGTGGAGTGCGGCATTTACGGGCTTCCCGCAGGCATCGGCGACCCCATGTTCGACGGCATCGAGAACCGCATCGCGCAGATCGCGTTTGGCATTCCCGCCGTAAAGGGCGTGGAGTTTGGCATGGGCTTTGCCGTGGCCGCCATGCGCGGCAGCGAGAACAATGATCCGTATCGCATCGATGCCGAGACCGGCGAGATCGAGGTCGAGTCCAACAACGCCGGCGGCATCCTGGGCGGTATTTCGACCGGCGCGCCCGTCATGTGGCGCATGGCCGTAAAGCCGACGCCCTCCATTGGCCGCGAGCAGCAGACGGTGGACATGGACGCTATGGAAAATGCCGAGCTCTCGGTCCACGGCCGCCACGATCCCTGCATCGTCCCCCGAGCTGTCCCCGTAGCCGAGGCAGCCGCCGCCCTTGCCATCTGGGACGCCCTCCTCGAAGACGCCGCCCAGCGCTAAAAATCTCCGGGGGGCCAACTCCGGCCCCCACGCCCGTCCCAGAAAAATCACCAACACGTGAAAGGGGCCTCCATGGACCTTGCCGATATTCGCCAGGCCATCGATGGCATCGACACCACCCTGCTCAACAGCTTTGTCGAGCGTATGGACATTGCCACCGAAGTCGCCAAATCCAAGATCGAGATGGGCAAGGCCGTCTTTGACCCCGCCCGCGAACGCTCCAAGCTCAACAATCTCGCCAGCCGCGCACCCGAGCGCTACGAGGCCCAGACCATCACACTGTTCCGCCTCCTCATGAGCATGAGCAAGGCCGAGCAGCAGCGCTACATCAACGAGCTCAAGGGCACCACGGTGTCGCAAAAGGCCCATGCCACGGCCGCAGCCTTTGACACGCCCTTCCCCCAGACGGCTACCGTCGCCTGCCAGGGCGTTGAGGGCGCCTACAGCCAGATCGCCGCATGCAAGCTCTTCGACGTGCCCGATATTGCCTTCTTTGATACCTTCGAGGGCGTCATGCGCGCCGTGCGCGACGGCTTCTGCGAGTTTGGCGTGTTGCCCATCGAAAACTCCACCGCCGGCTCGGTCAATGCCGTCTACGATTTGCTCGCACAGTTCGACTTCCATATCGTGCGCTCGCTGCGCCTCAAGATCGATCACAACCTGCTCGTCAAACCCGGCACCAAGCTCGCCGACGTGCGCGAGGTCTACAGCCACGGCCAAGCCATTGCCCAGTGCGCCGGCTTTATCGAGGGCCACGGCCTGCATGCCACCAAGTATCCCAACACGGCCATGTCGGCCGAGATGGTCGCCAACTCCGAACGCACCGACGTCGCCGCTATCGCCTCGCGCAGCTGTGCGGCACTCTACGGCTTGGAGGTGCTGGAGCCCAACATCCAGGACTCGGACAACAACTACACGCGCTTTGTCGTCATCAGCCGCGAGCCGCGCGTATACCCCGGCGCCAACCGCACCTCGCTCATGATCACCACGGCCAACGAGCCGGGCGCCCTCTACCGCGTGCTCGAGCGATTCTACGCGCTCAACATCAACCTCATCAAACTTGAGAGCCGCCCCATCCCCGGCCACGACTTTGAGTTTATGTTCTACTTTGACTTGGACTGCCCCTTTGGCAGCAAGGCCCTCGACGACCTGCTCGACTCGATCGACGACGTATGCGAGAGTTTCACCTACTTTGGCAGCTACACGGAGGTGCTCTAGATGACCGATACCGCCGCAACCCGTCCCTACGGCGTGCTGGGCCGCGTGCTGGGCCACAGCTACACCCCGACCATCTACAAGGAGCTCGCAGGCCTGGAGTACGCGCGTTTTGAGCGCGAGCCCGAGGATCTTGAGGCTTTTATGACGGGTGACGAGTGGGAGGGCACCAACGTGACCATCCCCTACAAGCGCGCCGTCATGGAATACCTGGACGAGTTGAGTCCGCTCGCCGAGCGCATGGGCAACGTCAACACCATCACGCGCCTGCCCGACGGCCGCCTGCGCGGCGACAACACCGACTACTTTGGCTTCCAATGCCTGGTCGAGGAGCTAGGCGTAGAGGTTGCCGGTAAGAAGGCCCTCGTGCTCGGCGCCACCGGCGGTGCCGGCACCACGGCCAGCATGGTGCTCGACGACCTGGGCGCCATCGTCGTACCCGTGGGTCGCACGAGCGAGGTCAATTACGACAACATCGCGCAGCAGTCCGATGCCGCGCTGCTCGTCAACTGCACGCCCGCCGGCATGTTCCCCCACTGCCCCGGCGCTCCCTGCACACTCGAAGGACTCGATGCGCTCGAGGGCGTCATCGACATCGTCTACAACCCCGCCCGTACGGGTCTGATGCTCGAGGCCGAGCGCCGCGACATCCCCTGCATCGGCGGTCTGCTCATGCTCGTGGCCCAGGCGGCGCAAGCCGTTGAGCGCTACACCGGCCAGGTCACTCCGCGCGAGCGCATTCTGGACGTAACGGAGCGCCTGTCACGCCGCGAACAGAACATCGCGCTGATCGGCATGCCGGGCTCGGGCAAGACCCGTGTGGGCGAGCAGATTGCCCTGCTCACGGGACGAGAGCACATCGATCTGGATCGCGCCCTCGAGGAGCGCCTGGGCATGCCCTGCGCCGACTTTATCGTCGAGCGCGGCGAGGCGGCGTTCCGCGAACAGGAGACGGCGGCGCTGGCCGACATCTCCAAGCGCAGCGGCCTGGTGCTTTCCACCGGCGGCGGCGTGGTCACGCGCGACGAGAACTACCCGCTGCTGCACCAGAACAGCCAGATCGTGATGCTCAACCGCAAGCTCGACGAGCTCGCCCACAAGGGCCGCCCCATCACGGCGCGCGATGGCATCGACAAGCTCGCCGAGCAGCGCATGCCGCGCTACCGCTCCTGGGCCGACTACATCATCGACTCACGCGACTGCGCCGCCAACACCGCCCAAGCCCTCCTCGACACCCTCCCACCCGCTCTCTAACCAAAACCACCACAAAGGGGACAGGCACCTTTGTGGTGGTTTTCCAATCGCAAAGGAAGCAACCATGAAAGCACTCGTCATCAACGGCCCCAACCTCAACATGCTCGGCATTCGCGAGCCGGGCATCTATGGCAGCGACAACTACGACCGCTTAGTGCAGATCTGCCAGGAGGCAGGTGCCGCACAGGGCTTCGACGAGATCGAGGTCTTCCAGTCCAACCACGAGGGCGGCATCGTCGACAAGATCCAGGAGGCCTACGGCAAGGTCGACGGCATCGTCATCAACCCGGCCGCTTATACGCATACGAGCGTGGCGATCCTCGATGCCCTCAAGGCCGTCGCCATCCCGGCTGTGGAGGTCCACATCAGCGCTGTCGAGACCCGCGAGGACTTCCGCCAGGTGAGCTATGCACGCCTAGCCTGCTTCGCCACCATCACCGGCGAAGGCCTCCAAGGCTACGCTCACGCACTGGAGCTGCTGAGGGAGCGTCTCAAATAGTAAGGCTGCAACACCGCAGATAATTAGCAACAGTGGGGAGGACCAAGTTGGTCCTCCCCACTGTTGCTACGCCTTCTTAATCACGTACGCCAATCCAATATCGCAGGCGCTGCGCACGATTGATGCGAAGAGCCACGATGCCGGCAGTGTCATGAGCAGCGGCATCGTCTGCCAGGGGATAAACCAATCGACCGCATGGATTGCGAAGATGGCGAGGCTAGCCCGCCCGCAAAACACGAGCCCTCGCTCAAAAGCCCCCAAGATCGGCATGCCCTTCATCTTTTCAATCGCCATAGAAACCCAGGCCACGCTGTAACTGCCAGCGAGAGCGGCAATCGAGGCAAGGACGAAGCCGTCCACACGACGGCTCGAGAGCTCAAGCCCGCTCAAAGCCGCAAAAACAAGCCAAACAACACCGGAGCCAATAAACAGCAGCGGCTTGTCCACGCTCGGCTCCAGTCCCCTATGACGCACCGTATAGCCAGCCCACATCAACAGGACGATATAGCAACTCAGATCCAGATCGAGCGGCAGGTAAGCACCCAAAAGGCGAGACACGCTCAAACCGCAGAAGGCAATTACGGTGCAGGCAACACCCTGGCAAACAACCCCAAGCTCGCGTGCGTCAAACAACAGCATCAGAGCATTAAACAGCAACCGTGACGTAAACAGCGCCGCCAGAAACCACGCCATACCAACGGCGGTGACACCAAGCCCAGGCACATCAACGCCAGAGGCAAACGCAATTGTCTCAAGTCCCGCAACCAGCGTACCGCTCGTCAAAGGAGCGCCGCTCATCAAGAACGTCGGCACCTGCCACGCCAGTGCAAGAACCACATACGGCACCAGCAGGCGCGACACCGAATCACTCAGCAGCTCGCGCCACGGCTTCGGCCTAAACGTATACCCGGCAAGAATAAAGAACACCGGCATGTGAAACGAGAAGATCGCGTGCCGCAAGGGAGAGGGATTTGGGACGGTGTGCCCCACAATGACCAGAATAATTGCGATCCCCTTTGCAATATCGATCCAGTCGAGCCTTTTGCTTCCCATTGCGAACCCTTCAAAACCACAGCACACAAGATGAAAAAAGCCCAGACCTCCAAGCGGTCCGGGCTTAATAAACGATGGTGCTCCATGGCGGATTCGAACCGTCGACCTTGGGATTAGAAGTCCCCTGCTCTATCCAACTGAGCTAATGGAGCATATAACCGCACGCCCAAGCAAGCGCAAGCCTGTCAGGCGCAAGTAATTATAACCTAGTTGAACTGCTCGCGGTACGCCTTGCAGACCTCATCGACCGGGCCGTCCATGCGAAGGTCACCCTTCTCAATCCAAACGGCACGCTGGCAGATGCGTTCAACCTGCTCCATGGAGTGCGAAACGAACAGAACCGTCACGTCGCCGCTCTGGATAAAGTGCTGGATGCGGGCCTCGCACTTCTGCTGGAAGAACACATCACCGACGGACAGCGTCTCGTCAACGATCAGAATATCGGGCTCGGTAATCGTCGCGATTGCAAAGGCAATACGCGCAACCATGCCCGAGGAGAAGTTCTTAAGCGGCATGTCGACAAAGTTCTGAAGCTCAGCGAACTCGATAATGCCGTCAAAGTTGACGTCGATGAACTCCTTGGTATAGCCGAGCAGGGCGCCGTTCAGATAGATGTTCTCGCGGGCGGTCAGCTCGGGATCAAAGCCGGCACCAAGCTCAATCAGCGGCGCGATGTTACCGTGCACCTTAACGCTGCCCTCGCTTGGCTCAAGCACGCCAGCGATAATCTTGAGCATCGTAGACTTGCCGGAGCCATTGGTGCCAACCAGACCCACGACCTCGCCACGATGAATATCAAACGAAATATGCTTAAGCGCCCTAAACTCCTCAAAGAACAACTCGTGCTTGGCAAGCTTGATGAAGTACTCCTTGAGGTTGGTCAGCGACTCGGACGCCATGTTAAAGATCATGGTGACGTCGTCGACCTCGACAGCCAGAGGCTGCTCGCTGTAATCAACAACAGATTCAGTCATCACAGCACTCCTTAGATGTAGAGGATGAACTTGCGCTCGGACTTATGGAACACGGTATAGCCAATAACAAGCGCAAGAACCGCCCAAGCAGCGCACATACCAAACGTCATAAGCGAGGGCGTAGTTTGGAACAGAAAGATATCGCGCATAAACTGCAGGTAGTTGTACATGGGGTTCGCATACATCAAGATACGCACGAGATGCGGCATTTGCGCAATATAGTCAGTCGTCCAGAAGATGGGCGTAATATAAGTCCACGCCGTAATGACTACGCTCCACAGATGCATAACGTCGCGGAAAAAGACCGTAAGGGCAGAGAGCATCATGCCCAGGCCCATGCAGAAGCACATAAGCAGCAGCAGGCAAACCGGCAGCAGAATCAGGTGCCAAGAAGGCATAACGCGGAACCACAGCATGACGATGGCGACGGCGACCAGCGAGAAGGCAAAGTTCACCAGCGAGAAAAGCACTTTCTGCACCGGGAAGACCCAGCGGTGCACCTTAACCTTCTTGAGCAGAGGGGCAGCACCCACGATCGACGTTAGGGCCTGGTTCGTGGACTCGGACATGACGGCAAAGGTAACGTTACCCACGATCAAGTACAGCGGGTACATCTCGGGCGTCATTGATCCATTGCGGCCCTGGCCAAAAATCGTCGAGAACACGATGGCCATGACGATCATCATCAGCAGCGGGTTGAGAACCGACCATGCGACGCCCAGAACGCTACGGCGATACTTGATCTTAAAATCCTTGGTAACCAGCTGACGAAGGATAAACGCGTCCTTCTCAAATTCGTTCTTAGCAAACGTCGCAGGCAGACTGCGAGTTTCTTGTTGCTTTGTCTGATCCGACACGGATGCAACTCCTTTACTCGTAATCGTTGACAAACGAACAGTATAGACCCGACGGCCATGCAAACGATTCGCGCAACAAAACTGGAGAACTAACCCACATCTTAGGATGCCAAGCCCAAACGGCTATACTTTCAAGAATTGAATGTATAAGGAGCATTGAGTGAATTCTGAATCCATCGCCGTCATCATCCCCTGCTACAACGAAGCCCTCACGATCGGCAAAGTCATCGACGACTTTCACCGCGAGCTTCCGCAAGCGACGGTCTATGTCTATGACAACAACTCGTCGGACGATACCTCACGCATCGCCACCGAGCACGGCGCCACGGTCCGCTTTGAGCCCCGTCAGGGAAAGGGCAACGTGTGCCGCCAGATGTTTCGCGATATCGACGCCGATTGCTACCTGATGGTCGACGGCGACGACACCTACCCCGCCGAGGCGGCCAAGGCCCTCTGCGAGCCTATCCTCAACGGCGCGGCCGATATGACCGTAGGCGACCGCCTTTCCAACGGCACCTACGCCGAGGAAAACAAGCGTGCTTTCCACGGCTTTGGCAACAATCTGGTCCGCGCCATGATCAAGTGGATCTATGGCTACAGCTTCGATGATGTCATGACCGGCTACCGCGCCATGAGCCGCCCGTTCGTTAAAACCTTCCCTGTGCTTTCCGAGGGCTTCCAGATCGAAACCGAGCTCTCGATCCACGCCGTCGACCACCGCTGGCGCATCAAAGATGTGCCCATCGAGTACCGCGACCGTCCGGAAGGCTCCGAATCCAAGCTCAATACCGTGAGCGACGGCATTAAAGTCGTCGCGATGATCGGCACGCTGTTCAAGGACTACCGCCCGCTGAAGTTCTTCAGCCTCGTCGCGCTTCTGTTTGCGGTGATCGGCTTCGCCCTGGGCATGCCCATCGTTGTCGAGTATTTCCAGACCGGCCTCGTTCCGCGCTTCCCCACCGCCATGCTCGCCGCGTCGTTTATGTTCCTGTGCGGCCTGAGCCTTGCAACCGGATTCATCCTGGATTCTGTAGCAAAGGTCGAAAAAAAGCAGTGGGAGGTCAACGTATATAGCAAGTACGCCTACGACGACCAGCCCGGCCACCCTACTTCCAAGCCAAGCGAGAGGTAAACCACCATGCCGCTCATCTCCATCGTCGTGCCGTGTTACAACGAGCAGGAATCACTTCCGATCTTTCTCAAAGAGCTCGATGGCGTCGTTCGCATCATGACCCGGCAAGACCCCGGCATCTCCTTTGAAGCCGTCCTCATCGACGATGGCTCGGCAGACAAAACGCTCGCCGTCATGAAGGCAGAAGCTGCGGCGGCGCATCCATACGCCATCCGCTGGCACTCTTTCTCGCGCAACTTTGGCAAGGAGGCGGCACTACTCGCCGGACTCCAGCACGCAAAGGGCGACTATGTCGCCACCATGGATGCCGACATGCAGGACCCGCCCTCGCTCCTGCCGCAGATGTACGAGATCTTGCAAACCGAAGACTACGACAACGTCGCCACACGTAGGACCACCCGCGAAGGCGAGCCTCCCATCAGGTCGTTCTGCGCCCGTATGTTCTACAAGATCATCAACCGCATTTCCAAGGCCGACATCGTCGACGGAGCACGCGATTTTAGGCTCATGAAGCGACCTATGGTCAACGCCATCATCTCCATGGGCGAATACAACCGATTCTCCAAAGGCATTTACGGCTGGGTGGGCTTCAAAACCAAATGGCTCCCCTACGTAAACGTCAACCGCGTGGCCGGCGAGACCAAATGGAGCTTTTGGTCGCTGCTCCTCTATTCCATCGACGGCATCGTCGCGTTTTCCACGGCGCCGCTCTCCCTCGCCGCCCTCACAGGTATCGTCTTCTGCCTCATCGCTATTCTGGGATTCGTCGTCATCCTAGTAAAGACGCTTGTCTGGGGCGACCCCGTCGGCGGATGGCCGTCGCTCGCCTGCCTCATAACACTGTTTGGCGGCATGCAGCTTCTGTGCTTAGGAATCATAGGTGAATACTTGGCAAAAGCCTACTTGGAAACCAAGCGACGTCCCATCTATATCATTCGAGAATCCAACGAGGAATCTGATGACACGGCCCAATAACAGCACGCTCAAGAATGTGGCGTTCTACGCCGCCTGCTTCGCATTTTCCGTCGCACTCTTTGTCGCACTTGCAGTGGCAGGGCATGTCTACCCCTTTGGCGACAACTCGTTTCTCACCAACGATCTCAAATACCAATACATCGACTTCTTTGCTTGGTTCCGGCGCGTCCTTTTAGGCGAGGCAAGCCTTCGCTATTCCTTCTCGCAAGGACTCGGCATGAACACATGGGGGCTCTATAGCTACTACCTCGCCAGCCCCTTCAACCTGCTCTGCGCGCTGTTTCCCGCAGACAAGCTGACGCTCTTTGTGTTTGTTATCTCCGCGCTCAAACTGGGCTGCATCCACATCAGCAGCGCTTGGTATGTGCAAAAGCGCTTTGACCTACCCAAGCCCGCAGCATTCCTGCTTTCCCTCTCGTTCACATTTTGCAGCTGGACCATCAGCAACCTGCGCAACCCGCTCTGGATCGATTGCCTCATTATGCTGCCCATCTGCGCCTACGGATGCCACGAGCTCATCCGCAAGCGGCGCATGATCCGCCTCGTCATCGCAACGGCGCTCAATGTCATGTTCTGCTGGTATACGGCCTACATCAGCATCCTGTTCCTCTGCATCTTCGTATTGGTCGAATTTGTCGACTATGCTGCAGAAGAAGGATTTAGCTGGAAGCTCACGCTCGATCGGGCCCTGCGATTCGCCGGGGCCATCGCGCTTGGGCTGCTTCTGTCCGCCTGGACCTTTTTGCCGACCATCCTTGCCATGGCAAAAGGTGGGCCCGTGCTGGCACTTGGCCCTTTGCTTAAAACAAACCTCAAATCGCTCATCAGGGGCTTTATCCCCGGCATGTGGGTGAATAACGAGAACACGCCGCAGTTCTATTGCGGCATCATCATGATGCTGCTCGCGGTAAGCCTGCTGGTTAACCGTACGGTTTCAATCAAGACGCGCATCGCAACGCTCGTCGTCACGATAATCCTAGTCGCAAGCTCCGTTTTGAGCCCGCTCGAGTACATCTGGTGCGGTATGCGCGTTCCCAACGGCTTCTACTCGCGCACGGCTTTTTTGCTGAGCTTCTTTACGCTGTGGGCCGCAGGATACGCGCTGCAGCCGCTCAAAAACCAGCCCAAATTGCGTCAAGCCTATCGCCCCGTCGTCATCATGCCCCTCCTGGCACTAACCGCCATTGAGTTGTTTGCCAACGCCCATGTCATTTGGAATCAGCTGTACGTAGGCTATTCCGAAGAAGCCAACAGCACCTATGTCACCACCGTAACCGACACGATCACGGCCATTCAAGACCAGACTTCGGCGTCGTTCTATCGCATTGACCGCACGACCACACGCGTCGACAGCGCCGCCCTCAACGAAGGCCTGGCGCTTGGGTACAACCAGTTGTCTTCGTATTCGTCTGCCAACAATCCGCAGGCCATCGCACTGCTCAACTCCCTTGGATACAGCAGCGTCGGCGAGTTTTCGACCCGTTATGCCGAACCCATTCTTGCCGTCGATGCCCTGCTGGGAGTTAAGTACGCCATTGCCGAGAACGCGCCTGCGGGATACGTTTTAGCCAAGATGAATCAGGCCGACTCCACAAGCGCAGTGTACGAGAACCCCTATGCGCTCAGCATTGGCGTCGCAGCCTCAAGCGATATCCAAAACAGCACGCTGAAGAGCGAGAACCCCTTCGAAAAGCAAAACGAACTCTACAGCAAAATCCTAGGCCGCGAGGTCAAGCTCTATACCAAGATCGAGGCCACGAGCACTGAGAATAGCGATAGCTTAAAGCAATGGAGCGTTACTGTACCGGCAAGCTCCATCGGGTATCTCTACATCAACAAAGATACGACTGCCGGCAGTTATTGGCCCGTCACCCTTACCATCAACCAGCGAACGATCGAAAACGAGGCCTGGAGATTCGACAATAATATCCGCCAGATTGCGGATGCATCGGACGCCCCGAGCCAGCATACGGTGTCAATCGGAGTCGCGGAGGGCTATACAGACATGCCCCAAGACAATGAGCCGGTCTTTTACGCCCTCAATCTGGACGTTTTCGAGCAGATTATTAGCGAGCTTAAGACGAACGAGTTTATTCCGACGGTTTTTAAGGACGGAAGGATCGAAGGCGAGTATACCGCCAAGGATGACGGCAACCTGCTGCTGAGCGTTCCGTACGATGAGGGCTGGAACGTAACGGTAAACGGAACTGCCGCAGAACTAACGCCCGCCGCCGATAAGGGCTTGTCATCCCTGAACATGCAGAAAGGCGCGAATAGGATCGTGATGACCTACAAGACTCCGGGCGCCCTTGCGGGGCTTGCAGTGAGTCTGGCGACCGCCGCCGCCCTTGTTGCAGCGGGACTATTCACCAGGCATAAGAAAAGCCGCCGTTAACAAGCGGCGGCTTTTACGCTCGAAAAGTTAATAGCGGCTAGAGCGTCTTGAGGTACTCCCCCAGCTCTTCTTCCCAGTCGGGCATGTGGAAGCCGGCGGCCTCAAGCTTGGACAGGTCGAGCGCGGAGTGGACCGGGCGCGGGGCGACGGGGCCCTCGGCGCTGGCGTAGTAGTCGGCGGTCGAAACCGGCACGACCTTCTCCCCGTTGCCGTTGGCTGCCTCGAAGACGGCGCGGGCGATGTCCGCCCAGGACTTGACCGCGCCGGAGCCGGTGCAGTTATAGGTCCCGTAGGGGGCGTGCGTCCCCAGTACGTGGAAGATGGCGGCGGCCATGTCGCGCGTGAAGGTCAGGCGGCCCAGCTGGTCGTCGACCACGGTGACCTGCCCGAGCCCGTCCTCGGGGTCTGCGACGCGGTCGGAGAGCCCCTTCATGGTCTTGACGAAGTTGTGCCCCTCGCCGATGACCCAGCTGGAGCGCATGATGTAGTGGCGCGGGCAGCCGGCCACGGCGATGTCGCCGGCGGCCTTGGTCTGGCCGTAAACGGACAGCGGGCTGAGGGGCTCGTCCTCCGTGTGGACCTCGGCCGTGCCGTCGAAGACGTAGTCGCTGGACACGTGCACGAGCGTGATGCCGTGCTCGGCGCAGGTGCGGGCGAGCAGGGCCGGCCCGGTCGCATTGGCCTTCCAGGCGGTCACGCGGCCCTCGGGGGTCTCCGCCTTATCCACGGCCGTGTAGGCGCCGCAGTTGATGACGGTGCCGTAGAGCGACCAGTCGTACTGCGAATAGGCCTCCGGGTCGGACATGTCGAAGGTGTCGATGTCGCAGAAGTCGAAGCCCTTGGCCACGCCGCGCTCCTCGGCGAGCGCGCGGACCGCGTGGCCCAGCTGGCCGTTGCAGCCGGTGACGAGGGTGCGCTTCGGCGCCATCGGGACGACGTCCCTCAACATCGGGTGGTTGAGGTCGGCCTCGGAGACGGTGGCCTGGTCCAGCGGGATCGGC
>CAUHJB010000003.1:0-108441 GCA_959606495.1 uncultured Collinsella sp.
CCCAGTATGGTTGACGATCTGCTCGAAGAGCCGAGCGTGACGTTTTTGCGGCGTGCCCAGCAGCGTACGCTGGGGGCGATATCTTTGCCCAAGGTGCGCGACTCGTATATCCAGACGGTCAAAGACGCTGGTCTTTACGTTGACGCGGAGGCGGCGGACCTTGCGGCGCGCAAAAGCATGGGGCATCCCTATATGGTTCAGCTGGTGGGCTATTACATGTGGCGGTCTGCTGTCCGGCGTGGCTCGCAGGTCATCGAAAGGCGCGATGTCGAGGATGGCCATGCGGATGCCGTCTCCGAGTTCTACGAAGCGGTTGACGCGCCCCTGTATTACGGGCTGCGCAGTCCACAGCGCCTTTTTATCGAGGCCATGGCGGTTGACGAGGGTAAACCAACTCGCATGGCGGATATCATTGAGCGCTGCGATCGCACTCAGAGCTGGGCGAGTAAATATCGCGCAAGCCTGATTCGCGAGCGCGTCATCGAGGCTGCCGGATACGGCCTCGTCCGGTTTACCGTGCCCATGCTGGGCGAGTACATTCGAGATCGTGTTTTATGGCACGAGTAATGTGACAAAGGGACTGTCCCTTTGTCACATTCGATCAACAGGAAGGGAAGCGATGACGGTGTTGCAACAACCAAGTGCTATCGAGGTGCGCGGTGCACGTGTCCATAACCTCAAGGACATCGATATCGACATTCCGTTGGGAAGGCTCGTGGGCATTGCCGGTGTGTCGGGTTCGGGCAAGAGCTCGCTGGCACTGGGAGTTCTTTATGCCGAGGGCTCGCGCCGTTACCTGGAGGCGCTCAGCACCTATACCCGCCGTCGTCTGACGCAGGCCGAGCACGCCCAGGTGGACGAGGTGCTGCACGTGCCGGCGGCGCTCGCATTGCATCAGCGCCCCAGCGTACCGGGCGTGCGTTCCACTTTTGGCACCATGACCGAGCTCAACAATAGCCTGCGTCTGCTCTTTAGCCGCTGCGCCCATCACGTCTGCCCGCATTGCGGGGCGCGCGTGGAGCCGAGCCTTAACGTGGCCGCGGGCCTGTCGCTCACATGCCCCGCATGCGGGCGCGAGTTCTATGCACCGGGTGCCGAGGACCTTGCCTTTAACAGTGGCGGCGCGTGCCCTACCTGCGGTGGTACCGGCGTTATGCGCGAAGTGGACGAGGCGAGCCTGGTGCCCGACGAGTCAAAGACCATCGACGAGGGCGCGGTGCTTCCCTGGGGCACGCTCATGTGGGATCTGATGAAACAGGTGGCCGGCGAGATGGGTGTGCGCACCGACGTGCCGTTTAACCAGCTCACGCCCCAAGAGCGCGATATCGTGTTCCATGGCCCGGCGGTTAAGAAGCACATTCTCTACGTTCCCAAAAACGGCGAGGGCGCCACGCCGCTCGACTTCACCTATTACAACGCCGTCTATACCGTCGAGAATGCGCTCGCCAAGGTTAAGGACGACAAGGGCCTCAAGCGCGTGGCGCGCTTTTTGCGCGAGGGGCCATGCCGTGACTGTGGCGGCACGCGTCTCTCCGAGGCCGCACGCCATCCCCAGGTGCGCGGTATCAATCTGGCGCAGGCCGCGGCTATGACGCTGGGTGAGGCGATTGAGTGGGTGCGCGGGGTGCCCGCATCCTTGCCGGCCGAGATGCAGCCCATGGCGACGGATATCTGCGATTCGTTTTTGAGCACGGCCCGTCGACTGGTCGATCTGGGCCTCGATTACCTTTCACTCGACCGCGCCGGTGCCACGCTCTCCACGGGCGAGCGTCAGCGCGTGCAGCTCGCCCGCGTGGTGCGTAACCGATCGACGGGCGTGCTCTATGTGCTGGACGAGCCCTCGATTGGCTTGCATCCTGCCAATGTCGACGGCCTGGTAGGCGTGATGCGCGATTTGGTGGATGACGGCAACACCGTGGTCGTTGTCGACCACGACACGCGCGTACTGGCGGAAGCCGACTATCTGGTCGAGATGGGCCCCGTTGCCGGAGCAGGCGGCGGCAATGTGATCGCCGCGGGCGCGGTAGGCGAGGTCGAAGAATCGCAGGGCAGCCGCATCGCCCCATTTTTGCGCTCGGAGCCTGAGCGCTTGCGTCCGCAGGTGCCTGACGACGAAATGTTTGACCGGGGCCATATCCGCATGGCGACCGATGCCATCCATACCGTCAAACCGCTCGAAGTCGATATACCGCGCGGTCGCCTTGTCGCGGTGACGGGCGTTTCGGGTTCGGGTAAGACGACGTTGGTGCTCGAGACACTCATCCCGGCACTTAAGGCGCAGGCAGCCAGCGAGCGCCTGCCAAAACACGTGCGTTGGGTCGATGCCGAAGGCATTGCACGTGCCAACCTGATAGACGCCACGCCCATCGGTGCCAACGTGCGTTCGACGGTAGCGACTTATGCCGACATCCATGATGAACTGCGTCGCGCCTTCGCCCGCACGCCCGAGGCCAAGGCAGCCGGCTACAAGGCAGGCGCATTTAGCTACAACACTGGCGCTTTGCGCTGCCCTACGTGCGATGGCACGGGTTCGATATCGCTCGACGTGCAGTTTTTGCCCGACGTCGAGATCGTCTGCCCGGCATGTCGCGGCTCACGTTATGCAGACGCGGCTTCGCATATCCATCGCGAGGGCAAGGACGGGAGCTTACTGACGTTGCCGCAGCTCATGGACATGAGTGTGGACGAGGCCCTCGACGCCACGCTGGGACTCAAAAAGGTACAGGCGCGCTTGCAGACCTTGCACGACCTGGGATTGGGTTATCTCACGCTCGGTGAGCCCACGCCGGCGCTTTCGGGCGGCGAGGCGCAGCGTCTTAAGCTTGCGAGCGAGATGGGCCGCGTGCAGGACGATGCCGTATTCGTATTTGACGAGCCCACGATCGGCCTGCATCCGCTCGATGTTCAGGTGTTGCTGAGTGTGTTTGACGGCCTCGTCGCCAAGGGCGCCACAGTTGTCGTGATCGAACACGACCTCGACCTTATCCGCAACGCCGACTATGTGATCGACATGGGCCCGGGCGGCGGTGACGCGGGCGGGCAAATCGTCTGCGCCGGCACGCCGGGCGACATCGTGGCCTGCCCCGCAAGCATCACCGGCCGCTACCTATAACCGAATGTGACAAAGGGACAGTTCCTTTGTCACATTCCCGGAAAGCCTGTTTGGCGCAGGGCCTCGTAGAGGACGATGGCGGCGCTGTTGGAGAGGTTGAGTGCGCTGATGCGGTAGTCGTCCGGGTCGACGAAGTTGCCGCAGATATCCTGCTGCAGGATGGCTTCGTGGCTGTCCTCGGTATGCCCCAGAGACTCCTCGTGGGCTTCCCAAGCCTCGGCGTTATCGAGTGAGTCGCAATCGCGCAGCATGGGGATGCGCTCGCAGCGCTCGGGCGCCGCGGCAAGCAGTGGCTCGGGAATGCCCGAGCTCTCGCTGCCAAAGACCAAAAAGTCGCCATCGCGGTAGGTGCTTTGCACATAGGTGCGGCGTGCCTTTTTGGTCAGCAGATGCAGGCGCTCGTCGGCGGGGGAGAGGTCGTTGCGCGCCAGGAAATCCTCCCAGCCGGCATATGTCGTCACGTCCAAGTTTTGCCAGTAGCCCAGGCCGGCACGACGCACCGTCTTGTCGTCGAGCGAAAAGCCCAGCGGCTCCACCAGGTGCAGGCGGGTGCCGGTGACCACGCAGGTACGGCCGATGTTGCCCGTATTGGCCGGAATCTCGGGCGCGTACAGCACGATATTGAACATGAATCTCCTTGGCATAGAACGAAAAACCACCACGAAGGGGACAGGCACCTTCGTGGTGGTTTGGCGGCTGTGTAACGGGCGGACAAATCCGCTTCGATAAACCTAGGCGCGATGCCAGTCGGTCAGGCAGGCATCGAGGGCGGCGATGAGCGCGTCCTTGTCCATGTGACGGCCGATGATGCACAGGCTCGTCATGCGGTCGCCCGTCTCGTCGTCCCAAATTTGCATGATCTCGGGGTTCTCGTCGATGATCTTCTGCTTTTCGCCCTCGGGTGCGGAATCGACAAACAGGCCGTTCTCCATTAGGCGCATCTGGTGGCCGGCCTGCTCAAACATGTAGCACATGTCCGGATTGCTGGCCTGCCACAGCGGACCCTTGACGCGGATGACCTCGTCGGGCCACTCCTGCTCAACAAAATCGGTGAACTTCTGCAGGTCAAACGGCTTGCGGCGCGAGTACACAAAGGTCTCGATGTCGTACTCGAGCACCTCGGGGTCGTCGTGCTCCTCGGGATGCTCCATGGCCTCGATCCAGGCGGCGGAGTTGTAGGCGCGCATAAAGTCGAAGCGGTCGGTATCGAGCAGTTCCTCCATGGGGACCTCGCCGTTTTGGGCCTCGACGATCACGGCGTCCTTCTGCAGGCTGCGCACGATGGCCTTGAGCTCGGCGATCTGCTCAGGGCTCACGGTATCGGTCTTGTTGAGGACCAGCGTGGAGCAGAACTCGATCTGCTGAATAAGTAGGCTCTCGATGTCGTCCTCATCGATATCCTCGGCCAGCAGGTCGCGACCGCCGTTGAACTCGTCGTACATGCGGGCGCAGTCGACCACGGCAACAATGTTGTCGAGCGCGAGCTTGGGCTCGCCGCCCACCTTGGCCTCGTCGCAGAAGCTCGAGATGGTGTAGGCGATGGGGATGGGCTCGCAAATGCCCGAGGCCTCGATGATGATGTAGTCGAAGTTGCCCGAATCGGCGATGCCCTGCAGCTGGTTGGCAAGATCGTCCGAAAGCGTGCAGCAGATGCAGCCGTTGGTGAGCGGGATGAGGTCGTCGGTCTCGGAAAGGCCGCCGTCGGCGATGAGGCTGGCGTCGACGTTGATCTCGCCGATATCGTTGACGATTACGGCAGCGCGGATGCCGCCGTCGTTAGCGAGGATGTGGTTGAGCAGCGTGGTCTTGCCGGCACCGAGGTATCCGGTAAGCATGATGATCTTCACGGGTTTGTTGGGCATGTGCCCTCCTTTGTTAGACATGGCTTACAGTTGAATCTTATGCCAAACGCCTGCTCTTATACCCACGCGCCGGCAAATAACACAGGCTACTCCCAGGCTCCCCATACATCGGGGCAATAACCGACGGTGGCCTTTTTGCCGTTGCGCACGATGGGCTCGGCCAGAACCTGCTGGTTCTCGAGCAGCTTGTCGAAGCGCTGGCTGGGGGTGAGGTGCTGGATGAGCGCGAGCGTTTCCTCGTCCTTTGCTTTGGGGTTGAGCAGCTTATCGATGCCGCCGACCGCCTGCATCACGCTCGTAAGCTCGCCCTTGCTCATCTCCTTTTCCTTCAGGTCGATAAACTGCACCTTAATGCGGCGCTCCTTAAAATAGCGCTGGGCCTTCTTGGTGTCGAAGGACTTCTTGGTGCCAAAGATCTGAATATTCATATTATTTGTTCCGCCGTTCTAACGAACGGCGGTCACCTCGACGCTGCAAAGCCATCTGATGGGCAATCTGCCTTTCAATCGTCGGGCGCGGGCAAAAGCCCAGCGCCCTCCTCTTTCAAGGCACCTTGCCTCATCAGCTGGCTTTTCGCTGACATTGATAGAACATCGAGGTGACCACCGCTGGACTTATCGAATAAAGTTGGTCCTGGCGCGATCGGCCTCGGGGGCTTCGATGCCGGCGGCCTGGCCTGCTTCGATACAATGCAGAAGCCAGGCCATGTTCTTGCCGATGTTGCGCATGGTGGCCAGACCCTCGGCGTCCTGGGCGGCCTCACCCGGCATGGCGCCAAAGACGTTGTTCCAGTAGGTAGATGCAACGACGGGCATCTGGTTGATGGTGAAGTACTTGTTGAGCACGTCGAAGGTGGTCGACGTGCCGCCGCGGCGGGCAACGGCCACAGCGGCGCCCGGCTTGTGCGCAAAGGCCTTGCTGCCGGCATAGAATGCGCGGTCGAGGGCCGAGAGGATGCGTCCGCTGGGGTGCGCATAGTAGACGGGCGAGCCAAAGACAAAGCCGTCTGCCTGCTCGGCGGCGGCAATCAGCTCGTTCGCCACGTCGTCGTCAAAGGTGCAACGGCAATCGAGCTTGCCGCACTGGCCGCAACCGATGCAATCGCGAATGGGCTTAGCGCCTAGCTGAAACACCTCGGTATCGATACCCTCGGCGTTGAGCTGCTCGGCGACCTCGGCGAGTGCGCGGGCCGTGTTGCCGTTTGCCTTGGGGCTGCCATTGACCAAAAGAACCTTCATCACAAACTCCCTCTGCTGTCGGTGACTTCTGCAGAGGATTATCGCACGAGCGGGCAGATGGCGTGGGGCACGATGCCGGCCCCGAGGGCCCACGGCAGGCACGCTCACCAGGTACGAGCGGGATACGGTCCAGAGGATGTTGGAGTGCGGGGCCTCGTGCGAGCAGATTGTAAGGGGTCTGGGCGGGTCGCCCTCGATGGCGAGCCTTGAGGCCTTGGAAGGCGGGCTGCTGCGGCGGCTATGGTTTATACTAAGGCGGTTGCTATCGAGTAATTCATACTTGGTTTGATTCGATTGTGAATGCGTAACTGGGATGGAAAGCAAAGGAAACTCTATGGAAACAGAGGATGCTGTTTGCTTGATGACTTCGATTGCCTTGATTGTCCTTTCAATCCAATACCGAAGAGGAAGATGGCTCTGCTCAATTGCTGGATATGATGTCACAAAAAGGGAGAGCGACATTGATATACGCCCTTACGCAAAGCTGATTTCTTCTGTGACGTTATGGATGGGGCTGCTGTTTTTCTTGTGGGCGGTAGAGGGCTGGGTACGCGATTGGAATACCAGCGTTTTTGAAGTTTTGGTTCTACTTCTGTTCAGCTTGGCCTCTTTGTCGTTCGTGCGGCTCGTTAGGTTTGTGTTTATGAGGCGATAGCCAGCGGAAGTGGCTGGACGACAAAATGGACCAATGCAGCCAATTGTCAATAGAATTTGATAGGCTTGGCTTAACAGATTTACTCGAGGGAATATCCGTGGCGGGGGATAGGTTCTATCTTGTTGAGCACTTATTTGCATCAGGCAAAGTAAACCAAGAGTATCGAAACGGTGCCCCCGGGCCCCGGGAGGGACTGCGGGGACGTTCGGCTAACTGCGGGTACGACCTATTTGCCCAATGTGTTCGGTTGAGATCGGAAATTAACCATCATGCGCCCCATAACGCTAGTCCAGCTTGGTGCCCGGTACCTGTGGCGCCTCTCTAATCAGCGCATTAAGTTCGTTCAAAATGGAAACGGGCTGTCGGTCGACGGCGTCCAGATGAAGCGTGGCCACGCGAAGGGGCGGCTGATATTCAAATGAGCCCAAGAGCACGGGCGATCCCAAGAACCGCTCGATTTCGCCTGCGACCGCGTCGGTCTCTTCGGGATCGAGCTCGTCAAAGAGCGCCACGAACATCGGTCCGGTCGAGCGGAACAGACGACCCTTGCCGCGCGAGCAATCCATGAGGCAGGCGGCGCTTTCTGCCAAAACGCGGTCGCCCGCATCAAAGCCAAAGCGGGCATTGACCTTGGCGATGTCGTCGATTTTAATGGCGACCAAGCCCGCGTTTCGTGCCACGCGACGCATCTCGCCAATGGCGTTGACCAGGGCGTGGATATCGCCCAGGCCGGTCACGGAATCGGTCGTATCTGCCAAGCTTCGGTTGGTAACAATGCCCACATACATGTTGGGCTCGGTATCGGTGCCGTCCAGGCGGTAGCCCGTGCAGTCGCACAGCGCGTATTTTCCGGCGGTATTCATGACGCGATACTGCATGCAGTGGAAGTGCCACGTGCCGTTTACCACCATATCGAGCTCGGCGCGTACGTTGTCGCGGTCCTCGGGGTGAACACGGGCAAGCCATATATCAAGCGAGTTGTAGGGATGCTGGGAGGGTAGGTCAAAATCGCGCACGGCATTAACCGACCATTGCGATTCGCCGGTGTCGAGGTTAATGATGAACGGATAGCGCGTCTCGGAGCTCATGGAGATTGCTTGGAACACTCGGTCGTTGCAGGGGGGGGGTTGTTCGGTGACCGGGCGTTGCGGCGCATCGCCTTCTTCCGGTTGTTGCACACGGTACATGAGCTTGTAGCGATACATTTTGCGGTCGGCGTCCTTTGTCATCTGGCGACGCGTATCGCCTGCAAGCGGGTCGACGCGCGAGCAGCCAAAACTAAAGCTGGCGATCATGGGCGCCTTGCCGTCCGATGTTGCCTCGATAAGATTGGCACGCGTCCGCTCCAGGCGCTGCTCGAGCTCGGCTTCGTCTGTCGTGGGGGATATAAGTACAAATTCGTCTCCACCGATACGGAACAGCAACTCATCGGGCTCCATTGTCTCGGTGAGTGCACGGCAGATGCTCAGGATGTAGCGATTACCCTCGGTGTGGCCAAACTTATCGTTGCAATGCTTAAGGCGGTCGATATCGATATAGGCGCAGGTGAAGGGGGTGCCTTTGCGCCAGAGCTGATCGACATGGCGGTCGAGTCCGCCACGGTTGCCAAGATTGGTGAGCGAGTCGATATAGGCGCCGCGCTCAAGCAGCTCGCGTTCTTGCTGCAGGATGGCAAATGTCTTCTGTAGCTGCTCGCCGATGGCGCACAGCTCCGGGGGCAGCGCGGCAACATCGAGCTCGGTGGTTGAGGCCCCGTTCGCAAGCCGCTGAAGATGAGCGATGATTGATTGCTCGCCCAGGCGATACGACTCGTTCATGATGGATGACCTCCTTGGATGGAACAATGGTTTGTATCTTACTCCCAATTCGGTTTAGATTGGGGTATTAGTTAGCTCATGGGAACAAACGCTCCCTCGACGGTGGCGTTTGCGCGCGAGCGTATTAGTTGTTGTCGGCACCATCGAGCAATGCCTCAAAATCCTCCGCCTGCATGGGGCGGTAGTAGAGGAACCCTTGTGCGTAGCGGGCGCCCATGTGACGCAGCATGTCTGCCTGCTCATCGGTCTCGACGCCTTCGATCACAACGGGCAGATGGAGCGATTGCGCCATCTCGAGCATTGATGAAACGATTTGTGCGCTACGGCCTTGATCGCCGTCGGCGGGCACAAACGTGCGGTCGAGCTTGATGACGTCGACGTTGACGTTCTTGAGCATCGCAAGCGTGGATTGGCCGGTGCCAAAATCGTCCATGTAGGTCGAGAAGCCGCGGGTGTGCAGGTCGGCCGTCAGCCTATCCACGGCCTCGGACTCTCCCGTATAGGCCGTCTCGGTGATCTCGATGTGCATGAGCTCGGGCGGCAGGTTGTATTGGGCGGCGAGTGCCCCCATGTGTTCGGCAACGTCGCAGGTAAGAATATCCACGCGCGATACGTTGAGGGAGATCGGAACCACGCGAAGCCCCCGATTGATGCGCTCGCGCAGCCACAAGGCAACGCCCTGCCAAACGTATTTGTCGAGCGTCACCACAAAACCGCTTTCTTCGAGAGCGGGGATAAAGGTGGCGGGCGAAATGAGGGAGCCATCCTTGTCGATCCAGCGCGTGAGCGCCTCGGCGCCAATGATCTCGCCGGTTTCCATGTCGACCTGGGGCTGCAGGTAGTAGGTAATACGGCCGTTTGAGAGGGCATACTGGAATTCGGTCAGCGTGCGGTGGAATGTGACCTCGCGCTCGTACTCCTCGGGGCGGAAAATAGCAATGCGCTCTTTGAAGTCGTTTTTTGCGCGCCGATTGGTAAACATAGCCTTGGCCTGCGCATCGATGGTGATTTCCTCGTTGGAGTCGATGGGGTAGACGCCCATGGACGGCCAGAAGCCCACGCCGTCATCATACTTAGCCACGGCCTGGCGAACGCGGCTATAGATCTGATGGACGGTGTCGTGTTCAAAGGGGATGAGTACGCAAAAGTCGTCTTGGCCCCAGTATCCTGCGACGCCCATCTCGGCATTCTCGATGTCTTTGAGGACCGTGCCCACATCGGCGAGCACGCGGTCGCCCTCGGCCTGTCCGTGCCATTCGTTGAACAGTCGCATATGGCCCATGTCGACGGTGGCGATACACCAAGCGGCGTCGCGCCTTGTCTTAAGAAATGCGTTGGCACGCCGCATAAACTCGCTGGGTCGATAGAGGCCCGTGAGCGTATCGATGCGTTCGGCGACGGCGCTTTTACGCTCAATCTCGGGTATGGGGAGGCTGTCGTTGGGTGCAAGCCCGCCGGCGGCGCGAAGACGACGGTCGAGTTCGCCTAAAACAGCGGTCGCTTGATTGATTAAGCGCTCGTAAAAGGCCGGGACGACAAGACAGACGGGGGTAATGGTGTCGTTCGCGATTCGAACAGGAGCGAAAACGGCCTCTTTAAGATGATGGGTCAGTTGCTCGAATGCCTCGTGGTCCAGATCGTTGCTGAGCACGACGAACTGGGCGTTTCGCGAGCGGAAGACACGACTTCTGCCGCGGGTGATCGATAGCATGCGGCCTGCGTATTCGGCGAGCATGTTGTCGACAGCCTCGGCCCCGTAGAGCTCGTTGAACTTTGCCGTGCCACAAACGCGGACCGCTATAAGCCCCGTCTCGCAACGGTCGCGACGGCAGGCATCGATAGCGTTGATCAGCATACGCTGCGTTCCGAGGCCCGTGGCGGCGTCGACGGTCTCGGCGAGTGAGTGGTTAACAAGTTCGCCGACATAGAGCGAGGGGGTATTTCCGTCGCCGTCGATGCGAAACCCGCGAGCGCGGCAGAGGACGTAGTCGCCCGCGGCATTGCGCATGCGGTACTGCATGACGCGGCGGTGTTTGGAGCCATTATAGATTTGGTCGATGTCGTTGATGTAGGCCTCAAGGTCATCGGGGTGGACGCGCGTTTTCCAGTAATCGTGGCAGTTGTCTACATGCTCAGAAGGAAGACCGAGATCGCGCAGGGCGCCTTGTGACCATAGGGTGCGATGTTTGTCCAAGTTCTCGATAAAGCAATAACGGCCTTCGTTGAGCATCGAAAAGGCGTCAAAAACGCGATCGCTTATTTCGAAGTCGTCGGTGTGGACTTGCGCGATATTGCGTCGATCAAGATGCATGGCATGGCGTAGCTTGTAGTCGTACATGCGATGGTCGGCATCGAGTGTCATGCGATTGGAGACTTCACCCAGGGCGGGGTCGGCGTGCGACACTCCGTAGCTAAACGAGTGAGGCATCTCGGAATCGTTGTTTTTGAGTAGGACCGTTCGGCAGTGTTCCAGGCGCTCGGCGAGGTCGTCCTCGGTCGCAATCGTAGACAGGATGGCAAACTCGTCGCCGCCTATGCGAAACGCCGCCTCGTCCACTTTCATATACAGCTTGAGATAGAGACTTACCTGCAAGATATAGCGGTTGCCCTCGTCATGCCCAAAGACGTCGTTGCAGTGCTTAAGGTTATCGATGTCGATAAACGCCATGGTCACGGGCAGTTCCTGCTCCCAGATTTCCTCTAGGGAATGGGCAAAGCCGCCGCGGTTGCCAAGTCCGGTGAGCTGGTCGGTAAAGGCCGTCCTAATCAGATCATCCTGACGCTCGAGAAGGTCACGGACGGTCTTTTCGAGCGTTTCGGTGTAATTGCTGGCGGTGTCCATGTTGTAAGCGGCTTTCTGAGGTCGGGGCGGATGGCGTCGGGCGAGCTCGTAGTGTACACGCGTCGTTGCTCGGCGCCTTGCGTGTATCCAGGCCCCCGCCTTGCTGCGTTGTTGAGTTACTTTGCCGGCTAATGTTCGCTGTTGATAACAGCTGAGTAGTATAGACAACAGTGCGCAATTATATATGGGCGCACATGCTGTGGGCGGCTATTATTCGCCAAACGGCAACGCCTGGGTGCGCATGAAAAATGCGACTGAGTCGATATATGTTGACGGGTATACTTGTCCCGTTTTAAAACGCAGGAACGGAGATGGTCACATGGCACAGCCGGTTACGACGCGCACGGTGGGGCTTGCGCTCGAGGGAGGCGGCTACCGCGGTATGTATACGGCGGGCGTGCTCGACGTTTGGATGGAGCGCGGTTTGACCTGCGACCATATGGTGGGTGTCTCGGCGGGCGCGGCGTTTGGCTACAACTTTAAATCGCGCCAGATCGGCCGTGCCATTCGTTACAACAAGGCCTATTGCGCCGACAAGCGCTATGCGAGCGTGACCAGCTGGCTGCGAACCGGCGATATGTTCAATGCCGATTTTGCCTATCACGAGGTGCCTATCGAGCGCGATCCCATCGACTTGGAGGCGTATCGCGCCTGCCCCATGCGATTTACGTGCGTGTGTACCGATATCGAGACGGGCAAGGCCGTCTACCACGATCTACCGTATGGCGACGAGCGCGATATCGAGTGGATCCGGGCGTCGTCTGCCATTCCTGTGGCGACGCGTCCCGTTGCTATTGACGGGCATAAGTATCTGGATGGTGGCGTGGCTGATTCTATTCCCAGCGCATGGCTGTTTGCGCAGGGGTATGACCGCAATATCGTGGTACTCACGCAGCCGGCGGGCTTTGTGAAGCAGCCCAACAGCGTGATGCCCATGCTGCGGCGCGTGTTCCGTCACTATCCGGAGTTTGTTGCAGCGCTTGAGCATCGGCATGAGGTCTACAATGCCACGCTCGATGACCTGGCACGTCGAGAGGCTGCCGGGGAAATCTTTGTGGTGCGGCCGAGCGAATCGGTGAAGGTGCCGTCGCTGTGCCGCGAACCGGATGAGCTCGAGCGCATCTACCAGGTCGGCCGCCACGATGCAGAGGCGACTTTGCCGGCGTTGGAAGCGTATCTGGCGGGGTAAGGGTCGCATACGGAAAGCGCATCCCGGAATGGAGGCCCAAACTGGGATGCGCTTTCCATTGCTGAAGATATGAGGCTGCGAATCAGCTGTTCGGCCTATGCCTATGCCTGCTGCCAGGTGTCGACAAGGTCCTTGGCTGCGGCATGGGGGTCGTCGGCGCTGCAGACGGCGCTTACCACAAAGAAGCCGTCGACGCCGGTGGCCTTAAGCTGCGGCAAGTCGGCCGTCTTAACGCCGCCGCCCACCACGATGGGCACGGGGCTTGCCGCGTGGAGTGCGGCAAGGTCCTCAAAGCTCTTGGTGATGATAGAGCCGTCGGCCGCGCGTCCGCAGTCGCGCTTGGTCTCGGTCTCGTGGAGCGGGCCGATGCCCAGGTAGTCGACCAGGCTCATGTCGGCGGTCTTGACGTACTCGAGCATCTCCTCGCAGCGGGCCGAAAGGCCCACAATGGCATCGGGGCCCAGCAGCTTGCGACAGACCTCGACGGGAATATCGCTCTGACCCACGTGCACGCCGTCGACGGCAATGCCCTGCTCGCGCGCGGCAAGCACACAATCCAGACGGTCGTCGATCAGCAGGGCGACCTGACCGGTCTTGCCGGCCTGTGCGATTGCCTGCGCGGCATCGCCCGTCAGAGCGATGATCTCGCGGGCGCTTGCCACCTTGGAGCGCACCTGGATGCAGGTAAAGCCGGCGTCGAGTGCCTGGGCCACCACATCGCCCACGGGGCGCCCGAGGGTGTTTTCGGGGCCGAGTACCAGATAGGCCGAGATATCAAGGTTGTCGCGGATACTCATCGTGCTTCCTCCTGCTTCTTGATCTGTGCTTCCATGCGCTCGAGCTTGCCGGTCATGGTGTCGGTAAATCCGGGCCGAATATCGGCTTTGAGCACGACTTCGGTGCGGATGCCCTTGCTCGCCAACACAAAGGTTGCGTCGCGCACGACCTGCATGACCTCGTCCCAGTCGCCCTCGATCTCGGTGAACATCGAGGTGGTGCGGTTGGGAAGGCCGCTCTCGCGAATGACGCGCACGACCTCGGCGACCTCGGCGGACAGCTCATCGCCGGTGCCGCACGGGGCGATGGCCACGGCGACGAGCGTGTTCATGCCGGCATTGGTTGCGGGCTCGGACATGGCTTATGCCTCCTCGAGCTCGAGTTGGTTATCGGCGATGTCCTGGGCGGTTGCGCGATAGAGCTCGTCGATAAAGGCGACCTTAAAGCTTGCCGGGGCATCGGCGACGGCGGCGGCACGCGTGCCGGCAACGTTGTAGACGGCGGTGCCGCAGACTGCTGCCGTAAACGGATCGGTAGCACAGGCGTACACGGCCAGCACGCCGCCCTGCGAGCAACCGCAGCCGGTGATCTTGGACATGAGCGGGCTGCCGCCGTGGGATTTGGCCACGGTCGTGCCGTCGGTAATCAGGTCGACTTCGCCCGAGACCACAACGGCGCCGCCGGTGTAGCGAGCGAGCGCCACGGCGGCATCGCGGGCGGCGTCGACCGTGTCGGTGGTATCGACACCACGTACGCGGCTCAGATCGGCCGACTCGCCCTCAAGACCCCACAGGCCGGAGAGTGCGATGATCTCGGAGGCGTTGCCGCGTACGATGGCGGGCTTGTACTGCTTGAGCTCGTTTACCAGCTGGGTGCGCAGGCTACCGATGCCCAGACCCACCGGATCGAGCACCCAGGGCTTGCCGGCGTCGTGTGCCGCCTTGGCCGCGCGGGGAATCGTCTGCTCGTAGATGGGGAAGAGCGTGCCCATGTTGAGATAGATGGCGCCGCCGCCGGCAACGAGCGCCTCGCCCTCGTCGGGCAGATAGACCATGGCGGCCGAACCGCCCACGGCGAGCTGCGCGTTGGCGACAAAGTCGATCGTCACCGTGTTGGTGATGGAGCCGGCCATCGGATTGGTGGCTCGAATCTCCTCTACGGCCTTGACCATATGTTGCTTAAGCTGTTCCGAATCAATCACTGCACATGCCTCCTTGGCATAGAAAAGGGGCGCTGTGCATAGACAGCGCCCCTGTAAAGGCGGCATGCTCCCTACGCCAGCATTAACTGACAGGTTCAAAGGATTGGGCCCTATGCCCTCTCAGCCTTGTGGTTTGCACCGCCGGCACTCCCGCATCGAATCTGTTGTTCCCTATACTAGCGCATCGGTACAATAGATGGGGCTGAGACGAATGGGGGAGTCTATGATCAAGCTTGTGCTGACCGATATGGACGATACGCTGATTCCAGCTGGGCATGACGGCGCCAGCGACTATGCCATCGAGGGCATTCATGCCATGCAGGCGGCGGGTCTGCACTTTGGCCCGGTTTCGGGCCGTCAGCCGTCCGCGATGGGCTGGATGTTCAATAATCGTACCGAGTGTTTTTCGACCGGCGCATTCTGCAACGGCCAGGTTATGTTTGTCGACGGCGAAGTGGTCGCCTCGCGCGTGACCGATAACGACGCGCTCATGCGTCTTGCCGCCTATCTGGAAGAGGAAACCGACGATACCTATCTGAAGGTCTACAGCTTAGGCGATGACTTTTGGGATAACGATGCCTATTGTGTGACGCGCGATCCCGAGCGTGTGCGTCACGCCATGGAGTCAGGCGGCAACGCGTGGCTCAAGGGCGAAGAGGCTCCCTGTCGCCCTGTCGTTGACGATGCCCCGGTATACAAGGCGAATATCTGGAGTGCCCGTTCGCGCGAGGAGCTCGCCGAGCTGCGCGAGCGTGTTGCCGCCGAGGTGCCGGAGCTCTCGCTCGTGTTTCCCAACAACCGCGTGCGCCTGTTCGACGTTCTTCCGACCGGCTGGGACAAGGGCTGTGCTGCGCTGGAGCTGGCGCGCGCTTTGGGCCTGACGCCCGACGAGGTGGCCGTATTCGGCGATTCCGATAACGATTTGCCCATGATCGATGCCGTTCCCAATTCCGTTGCAGTCGCCAATGCTAACGAGGCCGTCACGGCTGCCGCGCGCTGGCATATCGGCGCTGCGGCAGATGATGCGGTTGCCGGGGCTCTGCATCAGATTGCCGCCTGCGCCGCGACGGGGGAGATGCCGTCGTTTATGCGTCAGATGGACGCGACGGGTTTCGACGTCACGAACGTCTAGGGAGAAAGCCATGAAGCTCCAGCAGCTCAGATATGTCGTCAAAGTTGCCGAATGCGGCAGCATCACCGAGGCCTCGCGCCGACTCTTTGTGTCGCAGCCTTCGATTACCGCGTCAATTCGCGATCTCGAAAACGAGATGGGTGTACACATCTTTGAGCGCACCAACAAGGGCGTCATTGTGTCCGAGGAAGGCGAGACCTTCTTGGGCTACGCGCGCCAGGTGCTCGACCAGGCCGACCTGCTCGAGGGCAAGTACAAAGGCACGTCCGAGCAGGTGCCGCACTTTAGTGTGAGCTGCCAGCATTATTCCTTTGCCGTTAATGCATTTGTCGATGTGATCCGCGAGTTCGATGCCGCGCGCTACGACTTTACCCTGCGCGAGGAGCAGACCCACGAGATTATCGAGGACGTCGCGCATATGAAAAGCGAGCTCGGCATCCTGTACTTATCCGAGCATAACCGCGAGGTCATCGAGCGCATGCTCGCCGCCAACGAACTCGTATTCGAGGGGCTCTTCTGCGCCACGCCGCATGTCTTTGTATGCGCCGACCATCCACTGGCGGACCACGCCAGCGTGACGCTCGAAGATCTCGAGGACTACCCGTTCCTGTCCTATGAGCAGGGCAGCTATAACTCGTTTTACTATTCCGAGGAGCTGACCTCGACCTTTGAGCGTCGCAAGAATATCCGCGTGCGCGACCGTGCGACGTTGTTCAACCTAGCTATGGGCCTTAACGGCTACACGGTTTGTTCGGGCGTGATCAGCCATGAACTTAACGGCCCCGGCATTATCTCCATTCCGCTCGATGTAGACGAGTACATGGAGATCGGCATCATCACGCGCAAGAACACGACACTTACGCGCTACGGGCAGGCCTATATCGAAGCGATTCGTCAGCACATCTAGACTGCTGCGTTCTGCACGGGTCAAATCTCTTTATGGCAGTCCTAGCTGATATAGGAAACATCTATATCAAACTGTTATAAACATATATTTTACGATGGCCATATGAGCGCTCATACTCTGTCCCAGTAAAGCAACCAATGCAAAGGGAGATATCCATGAGCACTTCGATTCAACCGAACGCGCCGTTTCGCGCCGATATCGTCGGCAGCTTTCTTCGTCCGCAGGCTGTAAAGGACGCCCGTGCCGCCTATGTCGCGGGTAAACTCGACGCTTCCGGCCTTAAGGCCGTCGAGGACGAGGCCATCCGCGACTTAGTGGCCAAGCAAAAGGCCGCCGGCCTGCAGGTCATCACCGATGGCGAGTTTCGCCGCAGCTACTGGCACCTCGATTTTATGTGGGGGCTGAACGGCGTCGAGCGTCGCACCTCGCGTACGGGCTATATGTTCCACGATGAGGAGACTACCGCCGACACCGCCGTGGTAACCGGTTCCATTAGCGGCGAGAATCATCCGTTCGTCGAGCACTTTAAATTTGTCAAGGCGCTCGAGGGGGAGGGCCAGGTCGCACGGCAAACCATTCCGGCGCCGATCCAGACGTTCTCTGAGGTCACGCTCGATCGCTGCGATGGCCAGCAGGAGAGCCTGCGCGCCGTCTACAAGACCGACGAAGAGCTCGCCGATGCCATCGCCGCAGTATATCGCACCGTGATTGCCGACCTGTATGCCGCAGGCTGCCGCAACATTCAATTTGATGACTGCACCTGGGGCATCTATTGCGATACCGACTTTGTGTCCAAGACCGGTATGAGTCCGGTTGACCTGCAAAAGGTGAGCGAGCTGGGCGTGGCGCTCAACAATGCTGCCATCGCGGGCAAGCCCGACGATTTGGTCATCAACACGCATGTATGCCGCGGCAACTACCACTCCACCTACGCTTTTGAAGGCGGCTACGATCCCATCGCTCCATATCTGTTTGCGCATGAGGACGTCGACGCTTTCTATCTGGAGTTCGACACGCCGCGCGCCGGTGGTTTTGAGCCGCTCAAGTACGTTGCCCCGGGCAAGAAGGTCGTGCTGGGCTTGGTAACCACCAAGGCGGCAGAGCTCGAGAACGAGGATGTTATCGTCGAGCGCATCCGCGAAGCCGCAAAGTACGTGCCGCTCGAGAACCTGTACCTGTCGCCCCAGTGTGGCTTTGCCAGCTGCGAGATTGGCAACAAGCTGACTGAGGACGAACAGTGGGCAAAGATCGCGCTGGTCAAGCGCATTGCCGAGCGCGTTTGGAAATAGCGCTAGCGTTTGCAGGTGGCGGCGCGTGCGAGACGTGGCGTATCGCGTACAATGGTTCGGATCGTATCGTTCGGGCAGGTTATCCGATATGCCTGATCGCCCTTCCATTCGAAAGGACTTCCATGTCCCAGTCTTCGACACCCGCCGTCACCGATGCCATCTACGATGCATCGTCGCTCGGTCGCCCGCGCATGTTTTTGCTCGGCCTACAGCACCTGTTTGCCATGTTTGGTGCCACGGTGCTGGTGCCCGTGCTCACTGGTCTCTCGGTTTCGGCAACGCTTTTGTTTGCCGGCTTGGGCACGCTGCTGTTCCATTTCCTGTCGCGCGGTAAGGTCCCCGCATTCTTGGGCTCATCGTTTGCCTTTATTGCCGGTTATGCTGCCATTGCACCCAACGGCGAGGCCGAGCTATTGCCTTACGCTTGTCTGGGCGTTGCCTGCGCCGGATTGCTCTATCCGGTGCTCGCGGCGCTCTTCCGTGCGTTTGGTGCCAAGCGCGTCATGCGCTTCTTCCCGCCGGTGGTGACGGGCCCCATCGTCATTTCGATCGGTCTGATCCTGGCAAGCTCCGCTATTGCCAACTGCCAGACCAACTGGCTCGTTGCCGTGGTTGCCGTCGCCGTAATCGTCATCTGCAATATTTGGGGTCGCGGCATGGTCAAGATTGTGCCGATTTTGCTGGGCGTTGTGGTGAGCTATGCCGTTGCGACCGCGCTGGGCGAGGTCGATTTTTCGGGCGTTGCCGCCCCTCCCTGGGTTGGCTTGCCCGTCGTGTGGGACAACACAGTGTTTGCACTCTTTGGGCCGCAGTTTGATAGCGGCCTCGCCACGACGGCCATCATCACTATCATGCCGCTGGCCTTCGCAACCATGATCGAGCATATCGGTGATATCTCCGCTATTGGCTCCACTTGCGAGCGTAACTACATCGCCGATCCCGGCCTGCATCGCACGCTGCTCGGCGATGGCCTTGCCACGATTCTGGCTTCGCTCTTTGGTGCTCCGGCCAACACTACCTATGGCGAGAACACCGGCGTGCTTGCTCTGACGCGTGTGTTCGACCCGCGCGTGATTCGCATTGCCGCGTGCTGCGCCATCGTGCTTTCGTTCTGCCCCAAGTTCGCGGCCGTCATTGCGGCCATGCCGGCGTGTGTAATCGGCGGCGTGTCGCTCGTGCTCTATGGCATGATCAGTGCCGTGGGCGTACGCAACCTTATCGAAAACCAGGTCGATTTCCAGAACAACCGCAACGTGCTGGTGGCAGCTCTGGTGCTCGTGCTTTCGCTCGGCATTGCCTATAGCACCGCCGGTGCCATCGTGCTGGAGCTGGGCGGCGTGACGATTTCGCTTTCCGGCCTTGCCGTGGGCTCGCTGGTGGGTATCGTGCTCAACGCGATTCTGCCGGGTAACGACTTTGAGTTTGATGTCTCCGAGCTCGAGGAGTCCACCGAATAGCGGCTGTGTCCAAATCAGTTAAAAAAGCCGGCCATGCGTCCGATGCGCATGGCCGGCTTTTTAGTGCGCAAGAACCCAGTGGATGCCGCGCGCCATGCGCAGGTCGGTTTGGGCAAAGTGGTTGCCGGGGTTGAGCTCCAGCATTGTTGGAATGTCACGCTCGATAAACAGCTCTTCCATCGCGCGCGTATCGTCGAGCACGTGCCGCATCATGCGGTTGGGCGTCTTGGTTTCCTTTTTGCCGAGTGACAGATAGACGGCCTGTGGGTTGCCGGCAAAAGGGGCCGTGCTGGCGCGATCGACAAAGTCGGGAAACCACAACGACCCCGATGCGCTTGCGGCGCGGCTAAAGGCGTCGGTTTGCCAGAGGGACCAGAGCGCGAAGAGGCCCGCGAGCGAGTAGCCGGCAATGCCGCGCCAGGTGGGCGGCTGAGGAAGCGACGACTCGGCCTCTGGGATTATCCAGTTCAACAGCTCATCGAGAAATCCGGATGCCTGACCGCCAAAGGGCTCGGCATCGCGCACGGTTCCGTCGCATCCCCAGGGGCTCAGCTCGCGATTCCAGTTGAGGCTGCCAATGCCGACAAGCGTGAAGGGCGGGCAGTTGAGCTCTCGGCAGCGTTCATAAACCTCCGTGCCGTCGCCCATGACCACGGGAAGATAGATGACTGGTGCGCTTTCGGCATGCTGTGCATGAACGGTTATCTGCTTTTGATGCGCTTCCATGACGGGCTTCTCTCGGCGTTGTGATATCGACGGCCCCCATTGTCGCACGCCGGCTCATGCAGGTTGGGCTAGACCAAAGACAATCTCGTGCATACCCTGCGGACGCATATGGAAAACGCCACCGCCGGAGGGGAGCTCGGCGGTGGCGTTGTTAAACGGTGCTGGGACTCGGGGCCTTCGCGGGAGCTGCCATGTGCGCAGAGGCGTCTAAGAGCGCTTGCGGCTCGCCATGGTGCCTGCGGCGATAGCGGCTGTTCCCGCAAGGACGGTTGCCACGATGGCCGCACCCGAGGTGTCGCCGGTTGCCGCGAGCACGCCGGTAGTCTTGGCTTTCGTGATTGAAGCCGCAACGGCCTTGGTCGGCTTTGAGCCCTCAGGCTTGGGGTTCTGCTTGGACTCCGCGGGCTTGCTTTCTGCGGGCTTGGTCTCGTCGGGCTTGGGGTCTTCCGGCTTGGCTACCTCGGGAGGTGCGATGACCATGCTCTTGGCGACAGCTTCGTTATAGGGGGAGTCGATCACAGCGTCGCCCGTGCCGATGGCTTGGCCTGCCTCGTAGATGCCGTCACGGAGCTTGCGATAGTCAATGACCTTGCCGCCTTCGGGCGTCTGGATGGCGGCGTTCTCAATCTTGATGGTGCCGATTGTCTTGCCGTCAGCGCTCATGGCACGGGCAAAGATTGCCGCTGTATCTCCTTCGGCCGTTACCTTGCTGCGGATGATCGAGATGACTGCGGGTGTGACGCCCTCGCTGGTCTGGGCGATGATGCCGATGTTCTCGCCTTGGGGCTCGGGGCTCGTCTCACCATCTTGGTTTTCGCTGTAGGGGCTGTGGCCGTCGCCGTTCTCGACATAGCGGGCTATGGCCTTGACAACGGAGTCGCTGATGTAGATGTGGCCACCCTCCTCGTTGGGTCGATCGTTTCTGGTGGAGAATGCAGCCGAAACCTCGCCTTCCGCAAACGCGTCCACGGTGGAGCCGTTCTTAACGACGATATCGTCTTGGTAGGTGAAGAGGGCAATGGCGTCACCGTATCTGCCTTTACTTGCGCGGACTGTCACGTTTGCATGATCGAGTGTGATGCCCTTGTGGGCATAGACGCCATATTCAACACCGTTTGCGTTGAGGGAGGCGTTTGTGGCTGCGAGGCTGCCCTTGGCCTCGACGGCGGCGTCTTTCTCGGAGCTCGCCTTGACCTGGCTGCCGTCCGAGATATTGATGTTGCCGCCGCTCCAAATGGCCTCACCATCGGCTGAGCTTGCCTCGACTGTGCCGCCACCCTTGATGGTGAGGTTCTTGTCGGTTCCGATACCCTTGTCCTTGGTAGCCCTGGCGGTGACGGCCCCGCTGTCGTCAATCGTGATATTGCCGTTTGCCCTGATGCCATCCGATACGCCCGTGGCGTTGACGTTGCCCGAACCTTTGATAGCGAGATCGCCCTCGGCGTCGATGGCATCAAACCCAGCGCTCGTGGCGTTGACGGATCCGGCTCCGTCGATGTTGATATTACCCGTGGAGAGGATAGCGTCCTCAGTAGATGTCACGCTGAGCGTGCTGCCCGCGTCGCCTTGGATATTGAGCTCGGCGTTCTCATTCTTGCCATGAGAAGCCTTGATGCCTTCGATCCAGTCGGCAGTGACGATGTTGTTTCCCGAGTAATTCACGTTGAGCTTGCCTGCGGCCTGGATCTCGCCGCCGTTATAGTTGTTGAGCTTCAAGTCGTCGGCGCCGTCCCACGACCAGGTGCCGGTCTCGTCGCCCGCCGCAGTGCCGGCGTTGTATTTGGTTTCGCCGACCTTGACCCATTCCGCCGCGAGCGAGACGCTCGGCATGAGCAGCGAGCTCACCGTGAGCGCGCACACGGCGCCTACGACGATGCGGCGCGTCACGCGGCGCCAGCTGCCGTGCGCGAGTCCTATGCGACGGCGAACGTCGGGTTCGGCAACATGGGTTCCGGCGGTAGTGTCATTGCGTTTGGGGGTCGTGAACAAGGCTGCCATGGTTGCTCCCGTTCTCATAGGGCCTATACGGCTAGGTTCAGCGTATCTGCTGGATGTTGCCGGCGGTAGTGCCGTTTGGAGGGCAAAATGGCCAAAATGGGGGAGAAATAGGCCGCACGCCGGCGCAGGGACCGACGCTAAAAGAAAAGCGCGGGGCCGCATGGCGACTCCGCGCTTTATTGTTCAGCTTTTGCAGCCTTGCCCTTACGCTACGAAGAAGTAGACGGGGAAGGCAAGGGCTGCGATCCACCCGTCCTGTGCGAAAAAGTGTTTACGAGCGTTTGCGACTCGCTAGGGCGCCTGCGGCGATGGCGGCTGTTCCCGCAAGGGCGGCTGCCACGATGGCTGCGTTCGAGGTGTCGCCGGTTGCCGCGAGCTTGCCGACGGTCTTGGCTCCCTTGGCTGCAACTGCAACGGTCTTGGTTGTCTTCGTGCCCTCGGGCTTGGTCTTGCCGTGCTTTTCCTCGGGCTTGGTCTCCTCGGGAGGCACGATGACCGTGCTCTTGGCGACTGCTTCGTTGTAGGGGGAGTCGATCACGGCGTCGCCCGTGCCGATGGTTTGACCCGCCTCGTAGACGATGCCGTCGCTGAGTTCTTCCTTGTTGCGATAGTCAATGACCTTGCCGCCTTCAGGCGTCTGGATGGTGGCTCCTTCGATTTCGATGGTGCCGATCGCCTTGCCGTCCGCGCTCATGGCAAGGGCGAAGATTGCCGCCGTGTCTCCCTCGGCCGTGACCCTGCTGCGGACGATCGAGATGGTCGCGGGCGTGATGCCCTCGCTGGTCTGCGCGAAGATGCCGATGTTCAGGCCCTCGGACTCAGGGATGATTTCGTCGTTTTGGTCTCCACTGTAGCGGTCGGGGCCGTCGCCGCTGGTCTCGGCATAGCGGACTATGGCCTTGACAACGGAGTCGCTGATGTAGATATGGCCACCCGCTTCGCCGGAGTAGAAATTACTGGTGGAGATTGCAACCGAGAACCTGCCTTCTGCGAGCGCATCCACAGTCGAGCCGTTCTTGATGACGATGTCGTCCTCATCGGTGAAGAGTGCGCTGACTTCCCCGCCATCTGAGCTTGCGCGGATCGTCACGGTCGCGCCATCGAGCGTGATGCCCTTGTAGACATAGATGCCATACCCAACGCCACTTGCGTTGAGGGAAGCGTTCGTGACCGTGAGGCTGTTTTTACCGTCGATGGCGGCGTCTTCCTCGGAGCTTGCCTTGACCTGGCTGCCACCCGAGATCTCGATACTGCCGTCGGCCCAAATCGCATTGTCCTCGATAGAGCTTGCCTCTACCTTGCCGCCGCCCTTTATGATGAGGTTCTCGTTAGCATCGATACCCTGATCCTCGGTGGCCTTGGCGGTGACGGTTCCGCTGTTGTCGATCGTGATGTTGCCGTCGGCCCTGATGCCATCCGAATCGCCCGTGGCGTTAACGTTTCCCGAGCCCTTGATGGTGACATCGCCCCCGGCATCGATGGCATCGTGCTCGGTGCTCGTGGCGTTGACAGTGCCAGCGCCGTCGATGTTGATGTTGCCGACGGAAGTGATGGCGTCACGAGAAGATGTCACGTTGAGCGTGCTGCCCGCGTCGCCTTGGATATTGAGCTCGGCGTTCTCGTTCGCGCCATCCTTAACCTTGATGCCGCGGCCGTCGTCGTTAGTGACGGTGTTGTTGCCCTCGTAGCTCACGTTGAGCTTGCCCGCTGCCTCGATCGCGCCGCCGTTATAGCCGTTGAGCTTCATGTCATCGGCGCCATCCCATGACCAGGTACCGGCGGCGTCTCCCGTGGGGCCCGCGGCCGCTTCGCGGCGGACGCCGCCAACGTCCACCCACTCGGCTGCGAGCGAGATGCTCGGCATGAGCAGCGAGCTTACCGTAAGCGCGCATACGGCGCCTACGACGATGCGGCGCGTCACGCGGCGCCAGCTGCCGTGTGCGAGCAGCGTGCGACGGCGCAGGTCGGGCTCGACAAAATGGGCTCCAGAGGTTTTGTCATTGCGCTTGGGGGTCGTGAACAAGGCGGCCATGGTTACTCCCATCCTCATAGGGCCTATGCGGTTATATCCAGCATATCTGCAGGATGTAGCCGTCGGTAGTGCCGTTTGGAGAGCAAAACGTCCAAAACTTGCGAAGCAATACATCGCGTGTCCGTGTGGTGCCTGGCTTTAAAAGCAAAGCGCGGAGCCGCTCGATGCGACTCCGCGCTTTGCTGTTTGGTATTGCGAATCTTGCGCCTACGCTACAAAGAAGTAGACGAGGAAGGCGAGGGCTGCGATCCACATGAGCGGCTTGATCTTGGAGGCCTCGCCCTTAAAGAGCGCGACGATCACGTAGGCGATAAAGCCCAGGCCAATGCCGGCAGAGATGGAGTAGGTGAAGGGCACGCCGGCGACAATCATGAACGCCGGGAAACCCTGCGACACGTCGGACCAGTCGATCTCGGAGGCCTCGCTCATCATGAGGTAACCGACGTAGACCAGAGCACCGCAGGTGGCGGCGCTGGAAACGATGGTGACGATGGGGGAGAAGAACGCGGCGAGAATGAACAGCACGCCGGTGGTGACGGAGGTGAGGCCCGTGCGGCCACCGTCGGCAGCGCCAGAGGTGGACTCGACGAAGGTGGTGATGGAGGAGACGCCCATAAAGCCACCGGCAGCAGCGGCCACGGAGTCGACGACCAGGATGGGACGGATGTCCTCGACATTGCCGTCCTCGGTCAAGAACTCGCCCTGCTTGGCGACGGCCATCGCGGTGCCCATGGTGTCGAAGAAGTCGCTCATGAGCAGCGAGAAGGCCACGACGAGCAGCATCGGGTCGGTCAGAACCTTCACGATGGCCATGTTGCCATCGGCGGTGCTGGCAAACGGGGCGCCAAAGGTCGAGAAGTCGAGCGGTGCGATGAGGCCCTCGGGCGCATGAGTGACGCCCAGCGGGATACCGGCGATAACGGCGACGATGATGCCGATGAGCAGCGAGCCCGGCACGTTGCGGGAAGCCAGGGCGACCGTCACGACGATGGAGATGATGCCGACGATAAAGGTGGGGGAGGTGATGTCGCCCAGGCCGACAAGCGTACCGGCGCCAGCGGTGATGATGCCGGCGTCGCACAGGCCGATCATGGCGATAAACAGGCCCAGACCCACCGAGATGGCGTGGCGCAGGACCACGGGGATGGCGTCCATGATGGCCTCGCGCAGGCCGCACAGGACGAGCAGCAAGATGACGATGCCCTCGAGTAAGATAACGCTCATGGCCACGTGCCAGTCGCCGCCGCACATGGTGGTGGCGATGCCCGCGATCATGGCGTTGATGCCCAGGCCCGACGCGCAGGCGAGCGGGCGGTTTGCGAAGATGCCCATGCAGATGGTCATGATGCCGGCGCCCAGGCAGGTGGCGCAGGCGAGCGCTCCCGCATCAATGCCAGCGCCCGAGAGCACTGCGGGGTTGACGGCGATGATGTAGGCCATCGCCAGGAATGTTGTCAGTCCAGCGCGAAGTTCGGTCCCGATTGTGGACTTGCGCTCACTGACGTGAAATAGTTCGTCCATGCATACCCTTTCCTTGTTCGGCCCCGAGTTTAGGCCGATTGACACGAACTCACCCACTATATCGCCTTTGTGAAGTTGGTGTTCCTCACATGTTGATGTTCGGCGGTTTGTAACGGACGGGCGGTATCTTTCGCATGAAATTGTGTAGGTACCGTATACTTAAGCGGTTACAACGACCCCTATGGAGGAACGTATGATTAAAGAGCTCTGCCGCGACGAGGCTATCCTGTCTCAGCGTTGCGAGGTTGCGACTGTCGAGGACGAATCGGTCGCTCATGATCTGATTGATACCATCAAGTCGCTCGATGATGCCGGCTGCTTGGCCGCCAATCAGATTGGCGTTACCAAGAAGGTCTGCGTCTACCTGGACGATGCCGGCGAGCCCCACGTGCTCTACAACCCCCGTCTGGTGTTTGGCCTGGGCGCCAGCAAGATGGAGGAGAGCTGCCTGACGCACGAGGAGGTCACCAAGTCCACGCGCTACATCAAGTGCAAGGTTGCCTTTGACCAGATCGTCGACGGCAAGATGAAGGAGTGCCGCCGCGACTACGCGGGCTTTGAGGCGCAGATGGTCCAGCATATGATCGACCACTGTCTTGGAAAGTTGGTCTAAGGGGACCAAAGCACCGCACTTCGTCTCTTTTGGTCCGGGCGTGACATTGTTGTCATGTCCGGGCTTTTGTGTTTAGCGCCTTTTTGTTTGGTGACAATGAGCTTAGCAAGAACGTAAAGCTAGGAGGCGCTATGTGCACGAGCATTCGATTTACCGATAATTCTGGCCACATGTATCTAGGCCGCAACCTCGACTGGAGCTTTGACTACGGTCAACAGGTTCGCGTGATGCCGCGCGGGTTTCATATTCCGTATTCGTTTATCGACGACGCGACAGCGGCACACGCGGTGATCGGTATGTGCATCGATTACAAGAACTACCCTATGTTTTTCGACTGTGGTAACGATGCGGGTCTGGCTGTGGCGGGGCTCAACTTTCCCGGCTATGCCGAGTATGCCGAGGGCCCGGTTGATGGAAAGACCAATATCGCGGCCTATGAGTTTCCCCTGTGGGTGGCAGCGACGTTCTCGACGGTCGACGAGGTCGAGGCTGCGCTGCGCGATACGGTGATTGTCGCCAAATCTGCAGGAGAGGGGCTGGGCGTGTCGCTGCTCCATTGGATTATCGGCGACAGCCAGCGCAGCATCGTGGTCGAGATGATGGCTGACGGCCTGCATGTATACGACGATCCGGTCGACACCCTTGCCAACCAGCCGACCTTCCCGTGGCACATGGAAAACCTGCGCACCTATATCACCGCCACAAGCGATTTTCCGCAGACGGCGACATGGCGTGGCGCCGAGCTTAAGCCCTATGGAGCCGGTGCCGGCATGCGCGGCATTCCGGGCGATTGCTATTCGCCGAGCCGTTTTGTAAAGGCGGCGTACCTCAATGCCAATTACCCGCAAAAGGAGAGCGAGACCGAAAACGTCGTTCGCATGTTCCGCTCGCTCGAGGGCGTGGTGATGATCGAGGGAGCGTCCAGGATGGGCGATGGCAAGTTCGAGAAGACTATCTACACCGGATGCTTTAGCGCGCGCACGGGCAATTATTACTACGCGATGTATGGGGATCCGTCGATTCGCTACGTGAGCCTGATGGATGCCGAGGGCGCGAGCCCCGATAGGCTCGTGGTTCCCGAGCCGCGCCGTTCGTAGCTCACTGATCCGTTGCGACATAAAACGGCCTCGCACCTCTTATGAGATGCGAGGCCGTTGTCGTCAATGGCTGGTGGCGTGTTAGAAGTTGGCGTCGTTGAACTGGGTGCTCTCGAGTCCGTCGAGTTGCTGTTCGGGCGTATCTGCGACGCTCTCGAGCAGCTCAGTGGGATCGACGTTCATATTCTTACCGGCTTCGTTGCCGTTGACCAGGTCGTCCGAGAAGATGTCGACTTCCATTTCTTCGGCCTCTTCGATCTGAACCTCGAGCGGCACTTGGGTGCGCACGAGCTTAACGGCCGGGCGCATGCGGGCAAACAGCGGCACGTACTCGATGATGATGGCCGAGTTCTCGAGACCGTACCAGCGTGCCGGGCTTCCGCAGGCGCGGCGGACGGCGTACTTGATGGCCATCACGCGGTGGTCATTGCGGTTGATGTCCGTTTCGGGGGCGAGCATCTTGCGCAGCATACAAAAACGGAAGTCGCCCACGTTGCCGCGCGCCGCGTAGATGGAGTAGGTGTGATGCTGCGGCGGCAGCTCACCCGATGCCATCAAGTCGCCAACGATTTGGCGCAGGTAGGCATTAACGCGCTGGTTGACCTTAAAGCCCAAGTCCAGGCGCACGCGGAACAAAAAGTCCGTGCCAAAGGTCTCGACGGAATACTCGTGCGTATAGGGCTCGTCGGTAACGTGCACGTTGATGAACCAGTATGCCTTGGCGCGCTTGGGATGCTTATCCAAGATGGAATAGAGCACGTCGCGGTCGAGCGTGAGCGGGTCGGGGCTGTTGGTGAGGAACACCAGATTGTCGGCGAGCACGGGGTAGGTCTCGTCGTTGCGCAGGCGGTTGAGCTGGTCAATGTACTTGGAGACGGGCAGCAGGATCGTCTGCGTGCGCTCGATGGCGGTGCCGCGGCGCCACACGTACATAAGGCCAAACAGCAGCGAGGCCAAGAAGATCATTACGTAGCCGCCGTCAAAGAACATGGTGAGGCACGAGGCGAAGAAGCACAGCTCAATGGCACCGAAGAGCAGGGCGAAGACGCAGGCGCCCAGCTTGTGCTTGAGGATGCCGGCGATATAGCTCGTCAGCAGCGTGGTGGTCATAAGCATGGTCACGGTAATGGCGAGGCCATAGGCGCTCTCCATGCGCTCGGAGTTCTGGAACAGCAGCACAATGAAGATGCAGCCGACCCACATGATGTTGTTGACGAGTGGAATATAGAGCTGACCCTTGGTGTCGCTGGGGTAGTGGATGCGCAGGTGCGGCATGAGATTGAGACGGGTTGCCTCGGATACCAGCGAGAACGAGCCGGTGATGAGCGCCTGCGAGGCGATGATGGCCGCTACGGCCGAAAGCACGATGGCAAAGGGGCGCAGGGGCTCGGGGAGCATCATATAGAACGGGTTGACGATATCCATCGCAAGCATCTGGGGGTTGGAGTTATTGGCGAGCAGCCAAGCTCCCTGACCCAGATAGTTGAGGATAAGGGCCGCCTTAACAAACGGCCAGGATGCATAGATGTTTGCCTTGCCCACGTGACCCATGTCCGAATAGAGCGCCTCGGCACCGGTTGTCGATAGGAAGACAAAGCCGAGCACCATAATGCCCGAGTGGTTGATGGGCGAGAACAGAAACATGATGCCGCGGATGGGGTTGAGCGCGCGTAGGATGGACAGGTTGCCGAGCATGTTGAACAGGCCAGCGCCTGCCAAGAACAGGAACCATAGTGTCATGAGCGGGCCGAACAGCTTGCCGATCGACGAGGTGCCGGCGCGCTGCATGGCAAACAGCCCGCAGATAATGATGATGGTAATAATGATGACGTTGGTTTGCCCGTCACCCAAAAGCGCGTGACCCCACTCGATGGTGCGCAGGCCCTCAATGGCCGTGGTGACCGTGACCGCGGGGGTGAGGATGCCGTCGGCGAGCAGCGCCGCGCCGCCGATCATGGCGGGAAGGATCAGCCACGGTGCCACCTTGCGCACGAGACTGAACAGGGCGAAGATGCCGCCTTCGTTGTGGTTATCGGCCTTCATGGCGATTACCACGTATTTGACCGTGGTCACGAGCGTCATGGTCCAGATGACGAGCGAAAGTGCGCCCAGAATCATATCCTCGCTGACGGTGCCGATGCCGCCGTTGTTGGCGACGATTGATTTCATGGTGTACATAGGGCTCGTGCCGATGTCGCCATAGACGACGCCGAGCGTTACGAGCAGCATGCCAGCGGAGAGGGGGATGGCTCCGTGCCCGCCTTGCCCGCGCTGGTCTTGGAGGTTTGCCTCCAGTTTGTTGTGTGCCACGAGGACTCCCTTAGACATCCGGTTATCTGTCTAGGACAAAAAACTTTATGCCGTCTTTATACATACAAGAGCAGTTTGGCACATCGGGTTATTTTAGACAATAATCCTCAGCTGGGGATTATTTATCTACGCAGGTAGCATTTCAAAGCAGGGGCTTTTAAGCACGTGCTATCTGGGCGATGCCAGCCTTGGCGTTTGCGCGTTTGCCGGCGAGTTCGCAAAAAATCGCGCCGCCGATGATAAGCGCGGCGCCCATCAGGCGGACCGGTGTTATGGCTTCACCCAAAAGGGCGGCCGAGAACACGACCGCCGAAAGCGGCTCGAGGTAGCCGACGACGGCGACGGTCTGGACGGGCAGCTTGGCGACGGCGCTAAAGTAGAGCAGGCAACCAATGCCGGTGTTGACGACGCCGAGCATAGCGACGGCGCGCCAATCAATACTGGCGGCGACGCCGGCGGACAGGAATGAGGGAGCGCCCTGCGTGATGAGCGTGAGGGCCAGCGCGGTCACAAAGGCGGCGCTCACCTGGAGCGTGGAGTTCTCGAGGCCTTCGATGTGTGGCGCACCCTTGCTAGCGATGACCATCAATGCGTAGCAGAAGGCCGAGACGATGCCGCAGGCAATACCCGCAATGGGCATATTGCCGCCTAGACCTTGTGCCGCAATGAGAAAAGCACCGCAGGCGACGGCGATAAAGCCGGCGATTTTGCTGCCGGTCAGCTTTTCGCCAAAAATGAGCGGGGAGAGGGCCATAACGATGATGGGGCCACAGTAATACAACAGCGAGGAGATACCAACGCCGATCGTCTGATAGGCGCGGAACAGGAAAATCCAGCTGGCGCCCAGCGCAGCGCCCGAGACGATGAGCGCTGCGGCCTCGCGGGGGCGAGACGGAGCCTGCAGGTTATGGCGCTTGGTTATGAAGAGGATGGCGGCAAGGGTGAGAGCGCCCAAAAACGTGCGCAACAGTACGATATCGGAGCTCGGCAGCGCGATGGCAGCGGCGATGATGCCGTTGGAGCCAAACAATAGCAATGCTGCTAAGTACGTAAACAATCCGTTGTTCATGTGCTGACATCCCCTCTATATCCGAGCATGTTCACTATGGGTGAACTGGCTTTAGAAGAAAAGCGAATATAATGCATGGATAACATGACAAAAACTCATGTAAAGGTGGAGGGGTGCCGTGGAAACGAATATTCAAAAGATGCAGGTGCTGCTCGAGACGGTGCGTGCCGGCAGTTTTACGCGCGCCGCCGAGCGGCTGAGCTATTCGCAGTCGGGCGTGAGCCGCATGGTGGGCGACCTTGAGACCGATTGGGGTTTTAAGGTGCTCGACCGCAGCCGCGAGGGTGTGGTGCTTTCTGCCGATGGGCGGCAGATCATGCCGGCGGTTGAGGCGCTCTGCGAGGAGTTTGGCCGCCTGCAGCGACACGTGGACGAGATGCGTGGGCTCATGCGCGGCAAGATCTGCATTGGTACGTTTTCGAGTGTGGCGACCCACGTGCTGCCACCGGTCATTGCGCGTTTTCGCGCCGATCACCCGGACGTCGATTATGAGTTGCTGATGGGCGATTACTCAGAGATTGAACAATGGGTGGCGGAGGGGCGCTGCGACCTGGGCTTTATCCCGCGTGAGCCCCGAGAAAACGGCATGGCATCACGGTCTTTAGTGTGTGATGAGCTGATGGCGGTGGTGCCGACAGATTCGTTGCTTGCCACGGCGGAGTTCGTCTCTCTTACCGATTTGGCAAGAGAGCAGTTTATTCTGCTGGAACGGGGTACCGATGATGAGATTACGCCGCTATTCCGTCGGGCGGGGCTGGCGGTGCGCTCAAAACTGTCGACTTGGGATGACTATGCGATTATGGCTATGGTCGAGGATGGCCTGGGCGTGAGCATTCTTCCCGCGCTCATCTTGCGTCGCTGCCAGTTCGATGTTGCTGTGCGTCCGCTCGAAGGGCATCCCCATCGGCAGATCAACGCCATATATCGAACGGCCGATGTTTCGCTTGCCGCCGCTCGTTTCCTCGAATACCTCTAAATGCGTGCACGTCGTTATCGCCTTGGGATAAATCTCGAGGTCTTGCTCATTTTATTTTTGAAATTGAACTTTTCGAAATAGCACGGCGTTATACTGCTGCCTAAATTGAACTCAGGTTCAATTCGTGTTGTATAAATTGAACTTTGCCAGCAAGGAGGTTCTAGTGGCCCAAGAGACGTTTAGCGATCGTCTGCGACAGGCTATGTCCGATCGCGACGTTCGCCAGTCGGACGTGATCCGCGCATCGGAGATGCTCGGCAAAAAACTCGGCAAGAGTCAGATGAGCCAATATGTGAGCGGCAAGACGATTCCGCGGCGCGATGTGGCTGAGCTGCTCGCCCGTATTTTGGAGGTCGATGTTACCTGGCTGCTTGCCGGCGACGCCGATCAAGGCGAGGCATCATCACCCCGCAACGATTCCAAGCCCGAACCCCATCCCTCAGCTCAAATTGCAAGGAGCACCACCATGCGTACTTTTTCTAAATCCACCAAGCTCGATAACGTCCTGTATGACGTGCGCGGTCCCGTCGTCGACGAGGCCGCCCGTATGGAGGACGAGGGCGAGCGCATCCTCAAGCTCAATATCGGCAACCCGGCGCCCTTCGGTTTCCGCACGCCCGATGAGGTCATCAAGGACATGCGCCAGCAGCTGCCCGACTGCGAAGGCTATTCCAACTCGCGTGGCCTGTTCTCCGCGCGCAAGGCGATCATGCAGTATTCGCAGATCAAGGGCTTGCCCAACGTTCAGATGGAGCATATCTACACGGGCAACGGCGTGTCCGAGCTCATTCAGCTTTCGATGAACGCGCTGCTCGACAATGGCGACGAGATTCTGATCCCCAGCCCCGACTATCCGCTCTGGACGGCGTGCGCAACCCTTGCCGGCGGTCATCCTGTGCACTATCTGTGCGATGAGCAGGCGGATTGGTATCCCGACCTGGAGGATATGGAGTCCAAGATCACGAGCGCGACCAAAGCCCTCGTTATCATCAACCCCAACAACCCCACGGGCTCGGTCTACCCGCGCGAGGTGCTCGAGGGCATCGTCGAGGTTGCACGCAGGCATCAGCTGATGATCTTTGCTGATGAGATCTACGACCGCCTGTGCATGGACGGCTACGAGCACGTCTCGATTGCCTCGCTCGCTCCCGATCTGCCCTGCGTCACCTTTAGCGGTCTGTCCAAGTCGCACATGATCGCGGGCTATCGTATTGGCTGGATGGTGCTTTCGGGCAACCAGCGCTGCATGAGCGACTTCATCATGGGCATCAACATGCTCTCCAACATGCGCCTGTGCTCCAACGTGCCGGCTCAGTCGATCGTTCAGACGGCGCTCGGTGGCCATCAGTCCGTCAACGACTACATCCGCCCCGGCGGCCGTGTCTACGAGCAGCGCAACTTTGTGTATGAGGCGCTCAACAAGATTGACGGCATCTCGGTGGTTAAGCCGCGTGCGGCGTTCTACATCTTCCCCAAGATGGATGTGAAGAAGTTCAACATTACCGATGACGAGCAGTTCGCCCTTGACCTGCTGCACGAGAAGAAGATTCTGATCACGCGCGGCGGCGGCTTCAACTGGGCTGAGCCCGACCACTTCCGTATCGTGTACCTGCCGCGCATGGAAGTGCTCAAAGAGTCCCTCGAAGATCTCGCCGACTTCTTCGATCATTACCGCCAGAGCTAGTGGGATAGAAGTTCCGCACTATGAAAAGCTCCCTGCAGTTGTTTTGCTGCAGGGAGCTTTCTTGAATCGGCGGAACTAAATAACGATTCCGCAACAGTGGTCGATTTCGTGTTGGATGATCTCGGCGGTGTAGCCCGAGAAGTTTTTGATGCGGTGGACGAAATTCTCGTCCAAATACTCAACCTTAATGCGGCGATAGCGAGTACAGGGGCGCTCGCCGGAAAGCGAGAGACATCCTTCGCTCGTCTGATAGGAATTGACCTGCTCAAGAATTTGAGGGTTGTACATCAGCAGCGCCCTGTTGCCGTCCTTTACGCAGATGATGCGTTTGCGCACGCCAATCATGTTGGCGGCAAGGCCCACGCACTCGTGCTCATGCTCATGGAGCGTATCCAGGAGGTCCTGCCCGGTCGCGGCATCGTCGGGTCCCGCGTCTTCGGAAGGCAGGCGCAAAAAGAACTCGGATTTCATGATGGGCTTAATCATGGCGGGCTCCTCATGTCTCGTGCTTTCGTGGACTTTTAATAATAGCGCGGAAGGAAAGCTGCGCGTCAGCGTTACAATCTTTCAACGTTGGACCATGTTGTCGGATCCGTCGCGTGCGGCGTCTGACGTAAGTCTAGGGCTCATGCTCGCCCTGGACTGTTCCTCTGGGGCGATGCGACTGTCGTTCCAAGAGGAAGGAAATGCATGGGGAGCAAATCTCAGCAACAAGTTCAAGCAACGCCATCGGCCACTTCGGCGTTCCTCGTCGTAATGTATATTGCAGCCTTTGTCGCCGCGTTTAACGAGAACATCATTAACGTGGCACTGCACGATATCATGGCGGCCTTTTCGGTGAGTGCCACCACGGCGCAGTGGCTCGTTTCGGGATACATGATCGTGACGTCGATCTTTACGGCCATCATGGCCTTTCTGTCCGGTCGTTTCTCGACGCGCAAGCTGCTGTTTTTCGCATGCGGATGCATGGTCGCCGGAGAAGTTCTGTGCCTGGTCGCCCCGTCGTTTACCGTTTTGCTGCCAAGTCGTATTTTGCAGGCTGCGGGATCGGGCATCTTGTTTCCGCTCATGATGAATGTGGTGCTATCTTGTGCTCCGCGCGAGAAGCTCGGTCTGTATCTGAGCCTGGGCGGTGCCTGCATTACGCTAGGGCCGGCGTTTGGGCCCGTGATCAGTGGTCTTATGTGCACGTTGTTTGGCTGGAGGGCGGTGTTCGTAGTGCCGCTGGTGGGCGGTGTCGTGGTCGCCGCGGCGGCAGCAAAGCTCGTTCGGAATGTCGGAGAGCGCTCGAACACCACGCTTGATATTCTGTCGGTTGTTTTGCTCGCTGCCGGCATTACGGCGTTCGTGTATTCCGTAGGCGAGTTCTCGACCAATGTGATGGCCGGTATCGTGGCGCTTTTCGCCGCTGTTGTGGTGCTCGGCCTGTTTGCGGTTCGTCAGCTCAAGCTCGAGCATCCGGTGCTTAACGTGCGTCCCATGGCGAGCGTTCGTTTTTGGCCTGCATGCCTGCTTGTGGTGGTGTCGATGATGACGACGTTCTCGATGAGCGTTTTGTTGCCGCTCTATTTTGAGGGCGCATACGGCATGACCGCACTTGTCGCGGGTTTGCTCATTTTGCCGGCGATCGCCTGCAACGCCGTGACCTCGATTGTGGGCGGACGCGTGATGGATGCCCGTGGTGCGTGGCCGCTGCTGCCGGTCGGCTTTGCCCTGATCGCTGTGGGGCAGACGGCAATCTCGATGACCGCGGCAAGCATGAACATCGGCGTTGTCGTGCTGCTGACCGTTGTGGTGTATGCCGGCGTCGGTTTGGTACTGAGCCCCTCGCAGACCGCCGGTTTGGAGACGCTTCCCGCCGCTGAGCATCCTCACGGAACGGCATTGCTTAACACGTGGAACATGATTGCCGCGTCGTTTGGTCCGTCGCTGTTTATCGGCCTGCTTTCGAGTTCTGCGGTGGCTGCTGGCGCCGCAGGCGTTGCGTCGGACGTTGCCCAGGCGATAGGATTTGCAGCCGCCGTGCGCGTGGCGGCCGTGATTGCCGTTGTCGGGTTCGCGGTGTCGCTGGTGTACGCTCGCCGCGAGTCGCACATGTCGCATTAATGTGTGCACATAGATTCTGCAGCTAGATTGGATGGCGACACCATAAACTAATGGACGTTTTGCCGAGAGGCATGAATGTATAAAGCGCAAAGAGTGCGCGACGGGCCCCGCGAATGGGGCGATGATGCCCGAGAGGGCCAAGAAGGAGTCTCATGTCTGAGAACGAAGAGATCATGAACGAGACCGAGAACGAGACCATGGCTGCCGAGGTCGAGGCAGTCGAGACCGTGGAGACCGAAGCTGCCGAGGTTGAGGCTGCTGACGAGGTTTCCGCCGAGGAGGCCGAGGTTGTCGAGGCCGCCGCTGATTACGATGACGAAGAGCTGATGGACAAGATGCAGAAGGCCGCCCGCCTGCTGCGCAGCCGTCGCTTTGCTATTTCCAAGGAGGAGGAGGCCAAGGCCGAGCGCATGGCGAACATCGAGCGCGCCATCAAGCTTCTTGACCTCAAGCCCAAGATGGAGCAGAAGGAAATGTCCGACCTGCTGGGCATGCGCCTTCGTGAGCTCGATGGCCTGATGGCCGAGGCCGAGGCTGCCGATCTGGTCGGCCGCATCGACGACGCCGAGGGCGATATGCGCAAGATCGTTGTCTTCGCTGCCGAGGATGCCGCTGAGGGCCTGACCGAGCTTGCCAACAAGAAGGAGAAGCTCCTGCCCGAGCTTTCTTACGAGGAGGCCACCGAGCTGATGGCCGCTCTCGATAAGGTTATCGCTCCGCTCGTCGCCATGGGCCTGGACGAGGACCGCGGTCCTCGCGGCGGCCGTGACGAGCGCGGTGGCCGTGGCGGCGACCGTGGCGGTCGCGGCGGCTTTGGCGATCGCGGTGGCCGTGGCGGCGACCGTGGCGGTCGCGGTGGCGATCGCGGTGGCCGTGGCGGCTTTGGCGACCGTGGCGGCGACCGTGGCGGTCGCGGCGGCTTTGGTGGCAACCGTGGTGGCTATGGCGATCGCGGTGGCAACCGTGGTGGCTTCGGCGGCAACCGTGGTAACGACCGCGGCGGTCGCGGTGGCGACCGTGGCGGCCGCAACGGTGGCGGCTTCCGCGGCAACCGCTTCTAGTTGAGTTACGGCGTTTTACCAAACGCCGTAACTGCTCGACGCTGCAAACCCGCCAGAGCGGCAATCTGCCTTTCAACTTCGGCGGCATGATCAAAAGATCAATGCCGCCTCGTTTCAAGGCACCTTGCTCGCTCTGGCGGGTTTTCGCTGTCGGTACCAAGGCATCGGCGTTGCCTTGATCCAAACCTACCAAAAAGGGACAGGTTTATTTTGGTCGGTTTTATCTGGGCAAACGTGGTCGTCTATCGCAATATGGTCGTTGGGGACGTTCTTGTTTGACTAGTCGTTTAAGAACGTCCCCAACGACTACATAGGATGAGAGTGGATAATCTCCCGGTTTGAGTCTGCATTCAAGCTCAAAGTGGGAGATTATCCACTCTCGTTTTTGTTCTACCTACATTTGTAGGAACAGTTCGTGGAGGCGGGTGTCTTCATCGAGTTCGGGGTGGAAGGTTACGCCGAGCTGGTTGCCCTGGCGGGCGGCGACGATGCGGCCATCGACCTCTGCCAAGGCCTTGGCGTCGCCGTGGACCTCGACGATGCGGGGCGCGCGGATAAATGTCAGCGGCACTTCACCGTCGATGCCGTCTACCTGTCCCTTGGTGCGAAAACTGCCGAGCTGTCTGCCATAGGCATTGCGCTCAACGAGCACATCCATGGTTGCCAAACGCGGCGTGCCCTTATCGTCATGAGCGGCAAGGTCGTGAGCCAGCAGAATCAGGCCGGCGCAGGTGCCCAGGACGGGCATGCCTTCAGCGATACGGGTACGAAGCTCCTCGAGCATGCCCAACTCATCAAGCAGTTTCCCTTGAACGGTAGACTCGCCGCCGGGAAGTACCAGACGGTCAAAGTTCTGCTTCAAATCAGCCGCCTGCCTCAGCTCAATACAGCGTGCGCCCAGCTCAGATATCCTTGCCTCATGCTCGGCAAAAGCGCCTTGGACCGCCAGCACGGCAACCGTTTGGTGTGCATAATCGCTCATGTGCGATCCTTTCTGCTGGACTAGCGCCCGCGCTCCTCCATGATGATCTCGATTTCGTCGGCGTTGATGCCCACCATGGCCTCGCCCAGGTCCTCCGAAAGCTCGGCGATGAGCTTGGCGTCGGTGAAGTTTGCCACGGCCTTGACGATGGCGGCGGCGCGCTTGGCGGGGTCGCCGCTCTTAAAGATGCCCGAGCCAACAAAGACGCCCTCGGCGCCCAGCTGCATCATCAGCGCGGCGTCGGCGGGGGTCGCGACTCCGCCGGCGGCAAAGTTTACGACGGGGAGCTTGCCCGTGGCATGGACCTCGCGCACCAGCTCGACCGGAACCTGCAGCTGCTTGGCTGCCTCAAAGAGCTCGTCGTCGCGCAGAGCAACAACGTCGCGGATCTGCTTTTGGATCTTGCGCATGTGACGCACGGCCTGAACGACGTCGCCCGTGCCCGGCTCGCCCTTGGTACGAATCATCGTGGCGCCCTCAGCAACACGGCGCAACGCCTCGCCCAGATCGCGGGCGCCGCAGACAAACGGCACGTCAAACTGGGTCTTGTCGATGTGATAGACATCATCGGCGGGGGAGAGGACCTCGGACTCATCGATGTAATCGATCTCGATGGCCTGCAGGACCTGCGCCTCGACAATGTGACCGATGCGACACTTGGCCATAACGGGGATGGAGACGGCCTCCTGGATGCCCTTGATCATCTTGGGATCACTCATGCGCGAGACGCCGCCTGCGGCGCGGATGTCGGCCGGGATACGCTCGAGCGCCATGACGGCGCAGGCGCCCGCCTCCTCGGCGATGCGTGCTTGCTCGGGCGTGGTGACGTCCATGATGACGCCGCCCTTGAGCATCTGCGCGAGTTCGCGATTGAGTTTGACGCGATCGGCCTTGCTGGTCTGTTCTGCCATGGTTGCTCCCTTGGTTGGCATGTACATTGCTTGACGGAACATCCTATCGGGGAGCTGGGTATGGCGAAATACTCAGTTTTCGAGATAATAACAAGGTCAGACTAATGCCAGATTGAATGATTCGATAAGGTCAGGTGATAGACCCATGCTTGACTACAATTTGGAAAATCGCGGCGAAGCATCGCTTTATGAGTATGTTTACCAGCAAATTCGCGATGATATTGTTGCTGGCCGTATTGCGGCGGGGGAGCATCTGCCGTCTAAGCGCGCCTTTGCGAGTCATTTGGGTATCAGTGTCATTACCATCGAGAATGCATATAGCCAGTTGCTTGCCGAGGGCTATATTTGCTCGATGCCGCGTCGTGGCTACTACGCGTGCGAGCTTCCGGATGCGCCGGTTTTGGCTTTTGCTGCGGGGGATATCGACCGAGATGCTGTCCCTGTTGGTCCCAGCGCGCATGATGCCATGGGGCAGGCAGAGCGATTCGACGCACTTTCTCCTTCCGCCTTGGAGGCGGCGCGGCTTTGGCAAAGTGCGCTACGGGCGACGCTGACGTCCGAAGACGAACGTGAAATCTTTTCGCCCGCACCGGCGCAGGGCACCGCTCGACTGCGACGTGCGATTGCGCACCATCTGCGCGGGACAAGGGGCATGAATGTCGACCCCGACAACATCGTTATCGGTGCGGGCGCCCAGCTGCTCGATACCATGTTGGTTCAGTTGCTTGGCGCGGACAAGGTGTATGCCGTCGAGGATCCAGGCTATTTGCGCTTGACGCGCATCTATCAGGCCATGGGTTGCGAAGTGCGGCATATCCCGTTGGATGCTGAGGGCGTGGACTTGAGCGCGCTGCAGAAAACCGGGACCGATGTCCTTCACCTGATGCCGTCTCATCAGTATCCGACCGGTCTTGTGACGAGCATTGCACGTCGCTATGCGTTGCTGAGCTGGGCCGCCGAGCGGCCAGGTCGGTATCTCATCGAAGACGACTTTGATTGTGAGTTTCGCCTTGCCGGCAAGCCGATTCCCGCGCTCGCGTCGATCGATGCCGCCCAGTCGGTTATCTACACCAACACGTTTTCGAAGAGCCTTTCATCGGCGTTGCGTTTGGCGTACATGGTGCTGCCCGATGAACTAATGGAGAGGTTTAAACGCAACCTTGGTTTCTACGCCTCGTCGGTAAGTTCTGTTGATCAGGTTGCCTTGGCGCGTTTGCTGGAATCGGGTGATTACGAGCGACATGTGAACCGCGTGCGCGCTCGTGCTCGTGGGGCGCGTGATGGCCTGGCGGCGCTTGTACGGAAAACGTTTCCGGCAGGGGAGGTCTCGATCGAGTACGCGGACGCCGGCCTTTACTGCACTGTTGCCCTGGCCGAGGACAAGGCGGGGGAGAGTTTCGCGAAGGCTCTCGCTGACGCTCGTATTTCCTATGTCAACATCGCCGATTGCCTGTGGACGGCTGATCGGGCATCGACTAAGAACGCTCCATCTCGCGTCCTCATACAATACGACGACCTGAGCCCTCAGTCGCTCAGCGTTCTTCAAGAGCAGCTGCAATAAGCCCACGAAGAAGGCCCGAACCAATACGGTCCGAGCCTTCTTCGAGCTAGATGTTATGTCTCAGGCGGTTGGCTTAGCCAAAGTAACGCTTGAGCAGGCCGGCGAAAGCCTTGCCGTGGCGAGCTTCGTCGCGAGCCATCTCGTGCACGGTGTCGTGGATGGCATCGAGACCAGCGGCCTTGGCGCGCTTGGCAAGATCGGTCTTGCCGGCGGTGGCGCCGTTCTCGGCCTCAACGCGCATCTCGAGGTTCTTCTTGGTGGAGTCGGTCACGACCTCGCCCAGGAGCTCGGCGAACTTGGCGGCATGCTCTGCCTCCTCGTGGGCAGCCTTCTCCCAGTACAGGCCGATCTCGGGATAGCCCTCGCGATGAGCGACGCGAGCCATGGCCAGGTACATACCGACCTCGGAGCACTCGCCCTCAAAGTTGGCGCGCAGGTCGGCAACGATGTCCTCGGAGACGCCCTCCATCTTGGCGACGCCCACGACGTGCTCGGCAGCCCACTCGAGCTGGCCCTCCTCCTGCTTCAGGAAGCGAGAGCCGGGAACGCCGCACTGGGGGCACTTGAAATCCTCGGGCAGCTGGTCGCCGTCGAACTCTTCCACATAACCGCAAACGGGGCAAACAAACTTCATAATTCGATCCTTTCGATCGATGGCGATGGTGCGCTCGTCCGGTCCCGTAAGGGCCCTCTCCGGACGTGCGTCTTGACGAGTTCTATTATCCATAAATGAGACCGAATGTGAAGCCTATTAGGAATGATTTTTAATAAAACAATTTTGGGCATGTGAAGATGTTGATTGATTAACGATTTGCAAGCCATATGCGGACGCCGATGAGTACAATCGGTCGAGCAAATGTTGACCTATCAACAAATGAAGGAGCTTCCTTTATGCATCTAGCCCGCCGCGCCTGGTGCCGAACGTATCAAACGGTTTTTCGCATCGCATTGCCGGTGCTGCCCTATACCGAGCCACGCATTTTAGAGCACGCTGAGGAAGTGCCCGCAGTGCTTCGGGCGCGTTCGATACAGCGGGTCCTTATCGTGACGGATCCCGGTATTGCCCGCCTGGGGCTCACGGCACCGCTCGAGACGGCGCTCGCGTCCAAGGGAATCGGCGTTGCGATCTATGCCAAAACATCAGCGAACCCCACGGTCTCAAACGTGGAGGAAGCGGCGTCTCTGTATCGAGCGCGCGCCTGCCAGGCCATTATCGGCTTTGGCGGCGGTTCTGCCATGGACTGTGCCAAGGGCATGGGTGCGCGCATCGCGCAACCCAACAAACCCATCAACAAGATGCGCGGCCTGCTGCGTGTCCATCGTCGCCTGCCGCTGCTCATCGCCGTTCCCACCACGGCGGGCACGGGAAGCGAGGTCACGCTTGCAGCGGTAATTACCGACGACGAGACGCACTACAAGTACCCCATCAACGACTTTGTGCTGATCCCGCGCTATGCGGTGCACGACCCCGAGTTTACGCGCGGCCTGCCCGCCTCCATTACGGGGCAAACGGGTATGGACGCCCTGACGCATGCCGTCGAGGCCTTTATCGGGCGCAGCACCACGCCCTATACGCGCAAGATGGCGCGCCAGGCGGTGCAGCTCATCCACGACAATTTGCTCGAGGCCTATGAGCATGGCGATGACATGCGTGCGCGCCGCAATATGCTTTCGGCGGCGTATAAGGCGGGTGTTGCCTTTACGCGCTCCTATGTTGGATACGTCCATGCCATCGCGCACAGCCTGGGCGGGCGTTACGGGATTCCCCACGGCTTGGCCAACGCCATCATCTTGCCGCACATGCTTCGTGCCTATGGCGAAGCCGCTGCTCCTAAACTCGCCGATCTCGCCCGCATGGCCAGTATCGCGCCGGCTAACGCGCAGGACAGCCTGGCGGCCGAGGCCTTTATCGATTGGGTCGACCGCATGAACGAGGCCCTGGGAATCCCCAAATATGTCTCGGGTATTCGCCGCTCCGATATTCCGCAAATGGCGACGCATGCCGATGCCGAGGCCAATCCCCTGTACCCCGTTCCGCTATTAATGGACCGCCTGGAGCTCGAGCATATGTACGAAGTTGTTGCAGGTGGTATGTTTGAGGGCGAGAACTAGGAGGGTCCATGAACACCGAGGAAATTGCGTGCATCGTCGGCGATCAGCGCGCCTACTTTAAGACGCACGCCACGTTTGATGTCGATGCTCGACGTCGTGCGCTCGTGAGTTTACGCGATGCAGTGCGGGCCCACGAGGCCGATATTGCCCATGCGCTCAAGACCGATTTGGGAAAGTCGCATGACGAGGCGTATATGTGCGAGATCGGCACCTCGCTTTCCGAGATTCGTTATCAGATTGCGCATGTGGCTCGATGGAGTCGCTCGCGTCTGCGTCCGTGTGACCTCGCCAACGCCGTGAGTGTGTGCAAGACGCAGTCCGTGCCCTATGGCGTCACGCTCATCATGGCTCCGTGGAACTACCCGTTTTTGCTGACGCTCGAGCCGCTCGCTGGCGCCCTTGCCGCGGGCAATACCGTGGTCATCAAGCCGAGCGCCTATGCTCCGGCATCGAGCGCGGTGCTCAAGCAAATCTGTGAAGAGGCATTTGATCCGCGCTTGGTGACGGTCGTCGAAGGCGGGCGTGCCGAAAACGAAGCGTTGCTCGATGAGTGCTGGGACAAGATCTTCTTTACCGGTAGCGTTCCGGTCGGCAAGTTCGTTATGGAGCGCGCAAGTAAAAACCTTACGCCCGTGACGCTTGAGCTGGGCGGAAAGAGTCCCTGCATCGTGGATGCGACGGCTAACTTGAAGGTCGCGGCACGCCGTATCGCCTTTGGTAAATGGCTCAACGTGGGGCAGACTTGCGTGGCGCCCGACTACCTGCTGGTCGACACGCGCGTGCACGACGAGCTGCTGGGTCTCATCAAGGAAGAGGTCCGCCGTATGTTTGGCGAGCATCCGCTCGATAACGAGGATTACGGGCATATCGTCAACGCCAAGCATTTTGCGCGCGTGCGCGGGCTGATCGATCCCGATAAGGTCGTGCTTGGAGGTACCGCGCGCGAGACTTCGCTCAAGATCGAGCCGACGATTTTGGACGGCGTGTCCCCCGATGACGCCGTGATGCAGGAGGAGATTTTCGGCCCCATCTTGCCGGTGCTGACGTTTGAGAGCCTAGACGAGGCCGAGACGTTTATTACGGATCGTCCGACGCCGCTGGCCCTGTATATCTTTAGCCAGGACCGTGAGGTTCAGCAGCGCTTTGTGCGTTACGTGCCCTTTGGTGGTGGCTGTGTTAATGACACCATTATGCATTTGGCCACGAGCCATATGGGCTTTGGCGGCATGGGGGCGAGCGGTATGGGACAGTACCATGGACGCGAGAGCTTCGATACGTTTAGCCACAAGAAGAGCATCGTGAACAAGGCAACGTGGCTGGACGTGCCGTTCCGCTATGCCCCTTACGCAAGCTGGAAGCACAAGTTCGTGCGCATGTTTGTGCATTAGAAAAGGGTGCGGGTAATACGAACAGATGTTCCTATTACCCGCATTTTGCGTTAGACTACTGCTATGGAGCACGGATGGGCCAACTCCCTTTAGAAGGGATTTGGTATGAACGTAAGCGATGTTATTTCGTTATTGGCGTTGTTGATCGCGGCTATCGAACTCGGCCTGTTTATCGGCCGAATGAAATAGCCGCCCCCGCGTAAGCGAAGACGGCCACTTCTCACGATGAAAACGTGTATCGGAGTTGGCAAGACCCGCAGCCACGGGTGCCATCCGTGTCCCTATCTTAGCTGTAAGCGTTCCGCCGCGCAAGCGTTGCGGCAAGCGATTGAAAGACGCAGACAGGATGAATTTGTGTCCGCACGGGCCCGTAGACTTCTCAACTATGTTGTGGATGCTCTCTAATCGGTAATGGAGGCGCACGTGTTTGATGACGATGACTTGTTCGATCTGGTAGATGATCCGTTTGAGTGGGATCTGCTGCTCGATGACGATGAGCTGGAGCAAGATCGTAAAAAGCGACAGGGCAAGAAGGCTCAGGATGACGCTTCGAAAAAGCAGGACAAGCGCCGCCGAGGTCTGTTCGGCGGGCTCTTTGGGTAACCGTCGCATTGCTGCGTCTGTATACTAAACAGGTCTTATACGCGCTGCGAAATGAGGGCATAGACGATGATGTGGTTTACCGCCGATCTGCACCTGGGCGATACGAATATCTTGCACGACGTGGATCGACCGTTTGATTCGGTCGAGGAGATGAACCGCAAGGTCATCGATGCCATCAATGAGTGCGTGGCTGTGGACGACCGCCTCTATATCCTGGGAGACTTTACGTATCGTTTGCCCATGGCGGAGGCAGTGCGCCTGCGCGAGCGCATCGAATGCCAGAACGTGACGCTCATCCGTGGTAACCATGATGGCGATTGGGGAGATCCGGACGCGCCGCACATTTGGGATGAGGTGCGCGATTATCTGGAGGTCGCCCCCGGTTACGCTAAGGGCCATCGCCTGGTAATGAGCCATTACCCCATGCTCAGCTGGAATGGCAAGGCGCGCGGCGCCATCATGCTGCACGGGCACATTCACAGTAGGGGAGACCGCACCAACGCGCGCAATCGCGATCGCGAGCGCCCTATCTTTCGCTACGACGTTGGCCTCGATGCCAACAACTACAAGCCCGTTAGCCGCGACCAGATTCTCGGCTTCTTTGGACTGTAGTTGTAAGTGCAGGTAGAATGAACGCGCCGCGTGGATGGTCTGTGCGGCGCTTTTTAGTAGGAGCGATGAATCCATGAGGGCTATCCAGCGCATTAACCATAACGCCGCTATCTGCGAAGACGGCGCGGGGCGTCAGCTTATCGCGCTGGGTCGCGGTATCGGCTTTGGCGATATGCCACATGAAGTCGACCTGGATGTCATCACGCGTACCTTTTACGGCATTGATTCAAAGTACCTGGCGTTTATCGATGAGGTCGATCCCGAGGTGCTGGAGTTTTCTGCTCAGCTGGCCGATATCGCGACCGGACAGCTTTCGTACGAATTGAGTCCTAACCTTCCCATTACATTGGCAGACCATATTCAGTTTGCCATTAAGCGCGCCCGCGAACATATGGTGGTGTCGTTGTCGCTCGAGCGCGATCTGGAGCAGCTGCATCCCATCGAATACCGCTTGGGCGAGCTGGCCGTTCGCGGCATTCAGAAAAGCTTTCGCGTGCGTATGCCCCGAAGCGAGGCCGCGGGCATTGCCATGTCGATTGTCAACGCATCGGTTAAGCCGAGCGAGCGGCGCGTGCTGGCTGAACAACATGAAGAGCATCTGCTCGATATGACGGTCGCGATTATTCAAGAAGAGTTGGGTGTGAAGGTTGATCGCTCGTCGTTCGCCTTTACTCGCTTTGCCACTCATGTACGCTATCTGCTCGACCGCGTGGCAAAGAAAGAGCCGATCGATACCGAGAACTCCGGTCTTTACGACGTGCTCGTGGAGCAGTATCCGGCGGCGTCGCGTTGCGCTCATCGTGTCGACGATCTGATTCAAGAGGCCTTTGGCGAGCCATTGGCCCAAGAAGAACTCGTCTATCTGATCATGCATGTGAACCGCGTGGCTTCTGTCCACTCGGATAAATAGGCTCTCTGGTATTTCCTTTCCGTCATGGCGACCGTTCGCGGGTCGTTTGCTACCGTTCGTCGGTAATCTGAGCCGCAACGAACGCATCTGCCGCATATACTCGCCGTGTGTTGGGTGTTACTCACGGCGCAGCTCCGAGAGGCACTACCGATTCTGCCGAGGCCATAATTGGGTCTCTGTCGGTTGTGCGCGGGGCTTTTTTCATGTCGATCCACCCGGGAATCACATGCAAATCAATCTCTTGCCAACTGATATCGTGCGCTGCGCAGGCGCGAGCGGAATCGTGCGTCTTGGTGCCGTGAAGTCCCACGGCCTTTAGTTGGAAGAGAAGGGATTCGACATGGCTGTCGATAACAAGAAGATTGCCGAGGACGTGCTTGCTGCCGTCGGCGGCGCCTCCAATGTGACGAACGCGACGCACTGCATGACCCGCCTGCGTCTGAACCTCAAGGATCAGTCCATTCCCAATGACGATGAAGTAAAGAAGATCAAGGGCGTGCTGGGCGCACAGTGGTCTGGCGGCCAGTATCAGGTCATCATTGGCCAGAACGTGCCGAAGGTCTATGACGCCGCCATTGCGCTGGGCGTCAAGGGCGAAGGCTCCATTGACGAGAACCTCGATGACGGCACCAAGGAGCCGCTGACGCTCAAGACTGCGGGCAAGAAGACCCTCAACTACCTGTCCAAGACTATGGTCATGACGATCCCCATCATCATGGGTGCCGCCATGTTCCGCACCATTGCCGTACTTTGCGGCGACGGCATGCTCGGTATCTGGTCTGCCGATTCCGACATCTACAATTTCTTCTACAACTGGATTTACAACGCTGGCTACTATTTCCTTCCTGTCTATCTGGGCTGGGCTGCCGCAAAACAGCTTGGCTGCAGCCAGCCGCTTGGCATGATGCTCGGCGGCGTGCTCATTGCCCCCGAGTTCATGACGTTGGTCAATGCCGCTGCTGATTCGGGTGCTACGACCACCATGGTTTATGGCGTGCTCCCGGCTCAGCTAAACAACTATTCTGCGACCGTGCTTCCCATGGTGCTCTCCATGCCAGTGCTGATGGTCGTCGAAAAGTTCATGAAAAAGATTATCCCCGACATGCTCTCCACGGTGTTTGTGCCCGTGTGCACCATGGCTGTGATGATCCCCGTTTCTCTGTGCGCTCTAGCTCCGATCGGCTCCATTCTGGGCAACCTGGTCGGCAACTTTATGTTCGGCCTCGGAAACGCTGGCGGCATCGTCACGATCCTCTCCCTCGTCGCCATTGCTGCGCTTTGGGAGTTCCTGGTTATGACCGGTATGCACCAGGTTCTGATTGCCCTCGGCATTGTGCAGGTGCTCACCTCAGGGTCTGACTCCTGCGTTATGGTCGCGGGTGCTATCGCTCAGTTCGCAACGTGGGGCATGGCCTTCGGTGCCTTCCTGCGCCTTAAGGAGGTCGACGAAAAGGGCGCTATGCTTGGTTTCTCGCTCTCCGGCATTGTCGGTGGCGTGACGGAGCTCGCGCTGTATGGCTGCGGCTTTAAGTATACTCGCTGCCTGGGTGCCATGGTCGCGGGCGGCGCTATCGGCGGCCTGATCGCGGCTCTCACTAATGTGACCACGTATGTTTTGGGCGCAACTAATATCCTTGGTATTACAGGTTATGTTGCAGGCGGAACTGCTAATCTCGTATGGGGCTGCGTTGCATCGGGCACTGCATTTGTTGCCGCCGCTGCCATCGCCTACTTCTTTGGCTTTACCAAGGAGCAGCTCGACGAAGACGCTGCTGCCGCCAAAGCCTAAAGCATCCGTTCGGTAGGACAATTATCTGGGGCACTTGGCTGCGCTTCAAGTGTCCCTTTCCGTAGATGGGGGTCAATATGAAGCAATTGCTCATTCGTGCCGACGATATCGGTTATTCGTATGCCGTTAACCTGGGGATTGCCCGCAGTATTAATGAGGGCCTGGTGCGCTCGGCGGGCCTTATGCCCAACATGCCCGAGGCTGAGCGCGGCTGGTCGCTCGTAGCGGATGCCGGCATCGCGGTAGGTCAGCATACCAACGTGTGCCTGGGCAAGCCGTGTGCCGACCCGGCGCTCATTTCGAGCATGCTCAACGAGAACGGTGAGTTTCATAGCAGCCGTACCTTCCGCGAGCATTTTAAGCGCGGCGAGGAGTTGATAGACTTCGACGAGGCTTGCATCGAGATTCGCGCGCAGCATGACCGCTTTGTCGAGATCGTGGGCCGCGAACCCAATTACTTTGAGGCCCATGCCGTCATGAGCAAAAACCTCAACCGAGCGATCTCGGCGGTTGCCCAGGAACTGGGCCTTAAGGAGCAAAAGGCGAGCTTCGACCCCACGGCGGTTGTGCGCTGCGGTGCTACCGACCTGCGCATGGTGATGCATTCGATGGAGCCGGGCTACGAACCCAAGGACTCGATTATGCAGACGGTTCTCGAGATGGTGGACGGCGAGACGGTCGTCTTTGTGTGTCATCCGGGCTATCTTGATCGTTTTATCCTGGAGAACAGCTCGCTCACGACCGACCGCACCAAGGAAGTCGATGCGCTGATCGATCCCGAGCTTCGCGCTTGGCTTGAGTCTCAATCCGATCTTCGCCTGATCGACTACCGCGACCTGTAGAGACCCAAGCCACCACAAAGGGGATAGGCACCCTCGCGGTGGATCTGGCGCCGTTGCCATTATGGCGGCGGCGCCTTTTTTGTCCGTGCGGCGCGGTAGAGTGTAGTCGGTTGAAATTTGCGTCCATCGAGGAGCTGCCATGAACGAGATCAAGTGCCCGCATTGCGGCGAAGTTTTTAAGGTCGATGCGTCCGGTTATGCGGATATCGTCAAGCAGGTGCGCGATGCCGAGTTCTCGCGCGACCTGGACGAGCGTGTGAAGGCAGTCCAGCGCGAGGGTGAGCAGGCGTTGGAGCTTGAACGCTCACGCTCGACGGCTGCTTTGCAAAAGGCAGAGTCTCAGCGCGATGCTCAGCTTGTCGAGCAGAAGAACGCCGCAGCTCAACAGCTGGCGCAAGAGCTCGCCAAGCGCGATGCGGAGCTTGCCGAGCTGCACGCTAGGCTCGAGGGCGCTGCCGCAGAGCGCGAGAGCGCAACCCAGCGCGCGGCGGTTGAGGCCCGTGCCGACGCTCAAAAGGAGAATGCCGAGCTCCAGCGCGAAATCGACAACTTGCGTGCGCAGCTGGGGCGCAAGGATGACGAAGCCAAGCTTGCCGAGTCGGCGGCGCGCAATGCTGCTCAAAACGATGTAGCTGCACGAGATGCCCAGATTGCCGAGTTGCAGGCCAAGCTCGCCGCGGCGGACAAGGCCCAGGAGATGGCGCTTGCCGCTGCCGCGGCCGAGTCTCAGCGTGAGCTCGATGCCGCTCGCAGCGAGGCCGAACGCACACTCACAGACTACCGCGCGAAGGTGCAGGAGAAGTTTTCCGCCGCAAAGGCTCAGTCTGAGCAGGAGGCCGAGGGCCTGCGCGCCCAGCTGCGCGAGCAGGAACTGATGGCAAAAATGAACCTATCGGAGGCGGTCGCCGCGGCGGAGCGAGAGCGCGATGAGGCCCGCGCAAAGCTCACGAGCGAGCTGGCGGTGCGCGATTCGCGCGAGGAACAGGCCAGAGCAGCACACGAGCTCGAGCTTGCGCAGGCCAAGCGCGCGAGCGATGACCTGATTCGTTACAAGGATGAAGAGATTGAGCGCCTTAAGGACATGAAGGTTCGCCTGTCTACCAAGATGGTGGGCGAGTCGCTCGAGCAGCATTGCGAGACCGAGTTCAACCGTCTGCGCATGACGGCGTTTCCCAATGCGTACTTCGAGAAAGATAACGATGCGTCCGAGGGCACCAAGGGCGACTTTATTTTCCGCGAATGTGACGCGAGCGGCAACGAGGTCATTTCGATTATGTTCGAGATGAAAAACGAGAACGACGAGACCGCGACCAAACACAAGAACGAGGATTTCTTTAAGAAGCTCGATCACGATCGTCGCCAGAAAGGCTGCGAGTATGCGGTGCTCTGCACGCTGCTCGAGCCCGAGAGCGAGCTTTACAACGCGGGAATCGTGGACGTGAGCTATCGCTACGAGAAGATGTATGTGATCCGCCCGCAGTTCTTCATTCCCATCATTACGCTGCTGCGCAATGCTGCCATGGGTTCGCTTCGCTATAAGCAGGAGCTGGCGGAGTACAAGCAGCAGAATATCGATGTCACGAACTTCGAAGCCAAGATGGAGAAGTTCAAGAACGATTTCGGCCGCAACTACGAGATCGCGAGCCGCAAGTTCCAAACGGCAATCGATGAGATCGACAAGACGATTAGCCATCTGCAGAAAACCAAGGAGGCGTTGCTGTCCTCCGAGAACAATCTGCGCCTAGCCAACAAGAAGGCCGACGATCTTACCATTCGCAAGCTCACGTGGGGCAACAAGACCATGAAGGCGGCGTTTGACGAGGCGCGCGAGGCTGCGCCGGAGACAAGCGATGCGCCAGCCGAGGCGGATTCGTATGAGGTCGAGGATGCCGAATAGGGTATAGCGGATAGTGCAAAAGCGGGGCCGCTGGCGATGTTGCCAGCGGCCCCGCTTCGTTTCGTCCCATTCTGTTCGGCTAGTCCTCGAGCAGGTCCTCGATAAAGCCGACGCGGTAGTTTTTGAAAATGACCTCGCCGCCGTCTTGTGTGGCGTCCAGATCGACATCGCCCATGATGCCAAAATCGTGGTCGCCGTCCTCGTCGGCAAAAATCTGGTGCACGTGCCATACGTGCAGCGTCTTCTCGTCGGACTCATCGATGGAAAACATCGCGGCGCTGCGGGCGTCTCCGTCGGTGAGGATTTCCTCGTGCTGATCATGGTAGGCATCGAGCGCCTTTTGCCAGCGGATCTCGCTCATGCCCCAGTCGTCGTCGAGCTCGCCCAGGTCGCGCACGTGCTCGCGGGCGGCAAGGGTCACGCGGCGGAAGAGCGCGTTGCGCACCAACAGCGTGCAGCCGCGGCGGTCCGCCACGACCTCGTCGATGCCCTGCGGCGGCGCGGCGTCGAGGGCTGCCGGGTTGCCGGCGTTCTCCCACTCGTCCACCAGACTCGAGTCGACCGAGCGCACCACAAAGCCCAGCCACGAGATAATGTCGCGCAGGCGCTCGTCGCGCTTCTCGATGGGCACGGTGCGGTCGAGTGAACGATAGGCTTCTGCCAGGTAGCGCAGCAAAATGCCCTCGGAGCGGGCGATGCCGAGCTTTTGAATGTAGCCCTTAAAATCGCTCGCGCTTTCCAGCATATCGCGCAGGACGCTCTTGGGAGAGAGCTGGTAGTCGTTTGCCCAGGGTACTTCCTGGCAGTACTTGTCAAAGGCGGCGTCGAGCAAATCCTCGAGCGGCTTTTCGTACGTGACGTCTTGAATGCGCTCCAAGCGCTCCTCATATTCGATGCCGTCGGCCTTCATCTCGGCCATAGCGCGATCGCGTGCGGCGCGCTCCTGTGCGCGCAATACCTGCTTGGGGTCCTCGAGCGTAGCCTCGACCATCGAGATGAGGTCCATGGTATAGGTCTCGCTCTCGGGATCGAGCAACTCCAGCGCGGCAAGCAAAAACGGCGAGAGCGGCTGGTCGAGCGCAAAGTCCTCGGGCAGGTCGACCGTCAGCGCGTAGTCGATGCCCGGCACGGTGTCAGCCGGAGCATCGGGTGCGGGCGGCACCTCGGTGCGCACGACGACGCCGGAGTCGATGAGCGTGGCGAAGATCTCGTCTGCACGAACCTCGAGCTTTGCCTTTTCCTCGGGCGTTTGCAGGCTTGTCTCGATGAGGTCGTGCACGCGGGCACGGGCATCGCCGCCCTGCTCGACCACGCTAATCACCATGGAGTGCGTGATGCGCAGGCGCGGCTTGAGTGTCTCGGGCTGCGTCTCGATCAGGCGCTCAAAGGTCTGCTTGTTCCAGGTGACAAAGCCCTCGGGGGCCTTCTTCTTTTTAATCTTGCGGAGCTTTTTGGGGTCGTCGCCCGCCTTGGCCATAAGCTTGGCATTCTCGATCTCGTGCTCGGGTGCCTCGGCGATGACCATGCCCTCGGTATCGAAGCCCGAGCGGCCGGCACGACCGGCAATCTGATGGAACTCGCGGGCGCGCAGACGACGCATCTTGTAGCCATCGAACTTGGTGAGCGCGGTGAGCACCACGGTGTGGATGGGCACGTTGATACCGACGCCGAGCGTATCGGTGCCGCAGATGACGGGTAGCAGGCCCTGCTGCGCCAAGCGCTCGACCAGTAGACGATAGCGCGGCAGCATACCGGCGTGGTGCACGCCGACGCCGCAGCCGAGCAAACGCTTGAGGATCTTGCCGAAGGCCGTCGAGAAGCTCGTGCCCTTGGCCGCCTCCTTGATGGCCTCGCGCTGCTCCTTGCTGGCAATGCCAAAGTTGGCGAGGGATTGCGCCGTCGCAAGTGCGGCATCCTGGCTAAAGTGCACGATGTAGAGCGGGGCCTCGCCGTGGCGCATCGCGAGCTCGACGGTGCCTTCGAGCGAGGTCGTCACGTAGTCGTAGCTCAACGGCACGGGGCGTGGGGCATCGACGACCAAGTCGCAGGTAGCGCCGGTGTGTTGCTCGAGCGAGGCGGCGATTGCGGTGACATCGCCGAGCGTGGCGCTCATGAGCATGAATTGCGTGTGAGGCAGGGTGAGCAGTGGCACCTGCCAGGCCCAACCGCGATCGGGGTCGGCAAAGTAGTGGAACTCGTCCATGGCGACGCAGCCAACATCGGCATCTTCGCCCTCGCGCAGCGCGTCGTTGGCAAGGATCTCTGCCGTGCAGCAGATGACGGGCGCCTTGGTATTGATATGCGTGTCGCCGGTGATCATACCGACGTTATCGCGGCCGAGCACCTGCACAAGGTCGAAAAACTTCTCACTGACCAGAGCCTTGATAGGAGCCGTGTAGTAGCAGCGCTTGCCCTGCGCCATGCCCATAAAGAGCATGCCCAGCGCGACGAGCGATTTACCCGATCCGGTCGGTGTTCCCAAAATGACGTGATCGCCGGCAGCCAGGTCCATGAGGGCTTCTTCTTGGTGGTCCCACAGCTCAATGCCGCGGTCGCTCGTCCATTCAAAGAAACGTTCGAAGGCCTGATCGGGCGTGAGCCACGGTTCGGGCTCACTGCCATCCTCGGGCTCCCACCAGGTGGGGGAGAGCGCACCGAGCGAGCCAAACTCGGCTTCGGTTCCCGTGCCGCCCGAGAATGAGCTGGCGGCGCCGGCGCCGGAAACGGTGCTGGCGGAAGTATCTGTCGTGGTCTGTGCCATGTGGTTTGCTTTCTCTCGCGTTTGTCCGCCAACTATTATGGCGTAGCGGCGGCGCGGGGTGCCAGCGCGCGAGAAAATGCAGGAAATGGGCGTTCTGCCCAGCCGTTTGGTGCAGCTGCCAGCTAAGTGAGTAGACTTTTTGCAATATCGCGAGCACATGGCTTTTGTGCAAGGGCTCTACCTGCGGTTTTAGTTTTCGTTATGCGGGTTGTGCGTGGCCATTGCGAAAAAGTCTACTCACTTAGGCTCGAGGGTCGTTCGTTGGCGCCTATTCGCGCTTGTTTGCCGACGTCGCGACCATCAGAAGCCCCTAGGACTCCTGCGGTAGGCGCTTCTTGCCCTTGCGGGCGCGGTTCTTAAAGTTCTCGACGGCTTCTTCCATGCCCAGGGGTACATAGGTGAGCTCATCGAGGTTATCGGGCAGGTAGCAGGCAAGGCTTTGCTCCTGCGCTCGGCCTGCTACGAGTTGCTCTTCGGTAGGCTTCTCGCCGGGTGTGGCGCAAATGCCATAGACGGCGGCGCCCATCTCGCGCGTGCGGCACTCATACTCGGTCTCGGGATGCTCGGGATGGTCGCGGCGAACGTCGTCACTTGTCCAAAGTGTGTCGTAGCCTGCCGCGGCAAACTGCCCCAGGGCGTAGTCGCGCAATGGCTTGCTGTCGGTTCGCAGTGTGACGGTGGCGCCGGCTGCAAAGAGCGGGCGGTAGAGCATCAAATGCTCGACATGGACGAGTCGTTTTTTGGCGTACTTGGCCTTGGGCTGCGGCGTGGGAAAGTTGATGGTGATGGCATCGAGCTCGCCTGCGGCAAACAGCTGCGGCAGCGATGCAGCGCCTCGGGGCAGCACAAGCGCATTGGGCAGCTCCTGCTCGCAGATTTTCTGCGCGGCATAGGCGATGCAGATGGGCTCCTGGTCCATACCGATAAAGAGGGTGTTTGGCTCGCGGACTGCGCGCTCTACAAGGTACGTTCCCTTGCCACAGCCAAGATCCAGGTGAAGGTGCTCGAAGGGCTTGCTGCCAACTGGCGCGCAGGCCTTGCGCCAATCTCCGGCATAGGCCTCGGGGTTCGTCTCAATCGCATCGGCGTAGCGCTCCAGGCGCTCCTCGAGCACAAAGTTCTTAGGCGTGCGAACGTGGACGGCTCCCATGAGGCTCCTTGGTCATAAGTATGGAACGCATAGCTACGCGTTCCGTCAATGGGTTGAAAAGGGCGGGCATAGCTTGCCCAAAAGATGCGATGCGGCTCGGCGGCGAGTTGTCGATGCCTACAGGCGCTTGAGAATCACATAGCGGTTGAGATCGCCGCTGCGACCGTCGGCATGGAAGCGCTCAAGCTCGCGCACGGGGACCTCGCCGCTCTTGTAGAACGTACGGACGCCACGCACCAGATCGGTGATCTGCTGATCGTCAAAGTGATGGCAATAGCGGTAGGCGTGGCGGTCGTTTTGCCAGCCAATGAGGTGGTCGCCGGCTTCAAACTGCGCGGAATCGTAACCCTCAAACGGTGGGGTGAGCTCGGCGCGGGCTTCGGCTCGAACGGCCTTGCGCGCCATGCGCTCGTCGTTCATAAACTCCCAAAAGCTGATGGCGATGATGCCGCCCGGGCGTGTCTGACGCACCAGGGCGTCGAGCACGCGTACGCGGTACTCGCATGACGGCACGTGGTGCATAAAGCCAAAACAGACCGATATTTCGGCGAGCGGGGCGTCGAAAAGCACATCGGGTGTCTCGGCGGGGTTGAGCTTCATGAGGGCATCGAGCACATCGAGTTCCTGGAAGTGCAGGTTGGGAATGCGCAGCGCGTGGCCATGTGCATCGATGGCCAGGTCTTGGCACGAGTCGACGCCGTAGAACTCAAACGGGCAGCTGGCATCTGCCGAGGGGTTTGCGCCGTCGACGCCCTTGGCGGCAAGTGCGCCGCCGGCGGCAAAGTTCTCGAATCGCATATTGCCGCAGGCAAGATCGAAGACGCGGACGGGATGCTCAATCGTGGCGACATCGAGCTGTTCGAGCGCGATGTCCATGGTGCGCACCCAGCCGGGCCACGGGGCCTGGCGCGTATCGGAGAAGGAGGCGGAGTGCTCGCGATAGAACGTGTTGTTGAGCTGGATGAGCGATGAGGCGAAATCGCGGTTCACGGCGCGGAACTCCCTTCGTTGGCGGTGCGGAATAAACAGTACGACCATACTACCGTTAACGCCGCAACGGGGACAACCAAGCTACGGGTCATTGCTTTGTTTGGACACATTTCCGCAGCTCATATGCACTCGCAACCGCCGGTTGTCAAAAATCTCACTAGAATAGGTGGCGTGCTTTTGGCGGTGGCGGATAGATTTTTAACTGTGCAAGGCGCCTTAAGAACAAAAACGGTCCGGCGGCACGGCTGGCATCACATAGGAGGAACCATGAATGTAGAAACTGCTCAGCGGCTCGCCGACCTTCGCCGCAGCAAAGGCTTTAGTCAAGAAGGGCTGGCACGAAAGCTGGGACTGTCGCGCCAAGCGGTCAGCAAATGGGAGCGCGCGGAGAGCTCGCCCGATACCGAGAACCTGATCTCGCTCGCCAAGCTCTATGGCGTGAGCCTGGACGAGCTGCTCAATCCGAGCGATGAGATCGAGGACGATATCGAGTTTGAGAACGAGGACCGCGCCCGCCAGCGCGAGGCCGAGGCGGCAGAGCGCGCACGCACCCATGAGGCGGCGGCACGTGCCACCGAGGCGGCAACACAGGCGAGTGATGCTGCGGCCAAGGCGGCACAAGCGGCAAGCTGGAGTGCGCAGGCCGCCAATGCTGCTACGGCGCAGGCGACGAGTGGCGGCGCAGTTGGCTCGACTCCGGTGAAGGGCCCGTTCCAGTCGTTCCCGTATTGGGCCGTGTGTTGGCTGCTGTTCTTTTTGCTGATGTTCCCGTTTGGTGCCGGCCCCTTGGCCGCGCTGATCTTCTTTACGATTCCCATTTATCACTGGGTGGCGCGTGCGCTCGATGGCGATTGGGCGCGTGGGAATATCCAGGTTGGTCCGGCGCCGGTGACAACTAGGGCTCAGAATGTTTCCGCTTCGGTTGATGCTGACGTGGCTACCGCGACCACCGCTGAGCCGATTGCCAAAGAGGGTGATGAATGATGAAGCTTTCGCATGAATCCAAGGTACGCTTGGGCGTTGGTATCGGGGCGTTTGTACTCATCATTGGGCTTGTCTTTGGCATTTCGCGGCTATTGGCTCATTCCGATATGGTGCGTACGACCGGTATTCTATCTGGCAATTTGTCTGATTTTGACGACATGTTTGACGACGATGATCTCTTGGATAGCGGTAACTATTCCGCTCGGCCTCAGCAGCTTTCGAGCACGACTTTTGATGCCGATGAGTTCCGCTACCTCGATTTCGATATCAATGCGGCTTCGGTGGACGTCAGGGTTGTTGATGGCAACAAGGCTCGCGTTATCGAGCGGGGGCGCGTTGCCGAGGGTATGGATGCCTCCAAGGCCGCGACGCAAAACATCGCATCCGTCGAGGACTCGACGCTCAAGGTTTCCCAGTTTGGAAGTGATGACGGTAAGGCAATCGATCGCTCAGTTACGGTCGAGCTGCCGCGCCGTGTTGCCGAACATCTGAAGGGAGTCAACGCGCACGTGGGCTCGGGTGATCTGCAGATTGCCGGTGTCATCTGTGACGGTTTCGACCTTTTCCTAGGTGCGGGAGATGTAGAGTTTACGGGCAGCGTGACTGATGCGCTCAGCGCTGAGGTCGGTTCGGGCGATGTGACGTTCGAGCTTTACCAGGCCCCCGCGAAGTCGATGGACGTGAGTGTGGGCTCGGGCGATGTGGAGATGACGGTTCCGAACTCGACGGGCTTTAAGGCGAGCCTCACCTTGGGCAGCGGCGACTTCGAGAGCGATTTCCTTCCGCTTGGCTACGACGGCGAGACCATTTTGAATCTTGAATTCGATAACGGTGACAAGTCTGCCACGTATCGTTTTGAGGTCGGTTCGGGCGACATGTCGTTTGATTCGGAGTAGTGAGGCAGACGAAAGCCTAGGCGCAGATATAGACGCGCTGTTTGATGAAGGCGCCGAAGCCGAGATCGGCTCCGGCGCCTTTGCCTTTACAATGGGGGCATGGAACAGATTATCTTGAACATACTCGAGGCTCTGCGTCGCGGCGAGACCGTGGATGACAAAGCGCTCGTCAAACTGATACATGCCGAGGCGCGCCGTGAGGGTGCCGACAAACGCGATTTGGCCAAGCGCCGTCTGCTGCCGTTTTACCAGCGGGTAAAACGTGAGGAGCCGGCCCGGTGGGCTGCGTGGAATGTCGATGCCGAGCTGGAGCGGCAACTGCTGCAGGTGCTGAGGATGAAGCCTCGTCGCACGGCTTCGGGCGTGGCGACCATTACCGTTATCACCAAGCCCTGGCCATGCTCGGGCGATTGCCTGTTTTGCCCCAACGATCTGCGCATGCCCAAAAGCTATCTGCACGCCGAGCCGGCGTGCGCCCGTGCGGAGCAAAATTGCTTCGATCCGTATCTGCAGGTGAGCGCCCGTTTGACGGCGCTTTCGCAAATGGGGCATGCGACCGATAAGATCGAGCTCATTGTGCTTGGCGGTACCTGGAGCGACTATCCGGAAGGCTATCAGACATGGTTTATGTCGGAGCTCTTCCGCGCGCTCAATGACGATGCCGTGGCCGGCGTGGCGGCCAATCCCATGTTGGCGCGTCCGGGTATCAGCCGTGCCGAGGCGGGGCGCCTGCTCGACGATGCGCCTGCCGATGCCCTGCCGCCGGTGGTAGCGGAGCGCCGCGAGCGCTATCGGGCTGCCGGTATTGCGACCGACGAGGCCGAGCTCGCTGCCGGCGTTGCCGACGAGCAGGGGCGTGTGGATGCTAGCGTGGGCGGCTACAACCGCGCGGTGCGTCGTCTGTACGGCCCTGGCACGCCGTGGGGCGAGGTTGCCGAGTGGCAGGCGGCAACGATGGAGGAACTTGAGCGTCAGCAGCGCATCAACGAGACGGCGAAGCATCGCGTGGTGGGTCTCGTTATCGAGACGCGCCCCGATGCTGTAACACCGCAGGCCCTCACGCTCATCCGCCGCCTGGGTTGCACCAAGATTCAGATGGGTATCCAGAGTCTCGACCAGCATCTGCTCGATATCAACGAGCGTCGTATTTCGGTGGCGCAGATCGAGCGAGCGTTTTCGCTTGCGCGCCTGTTTGGCTTTAAGATCCATGCGCATTTTATGCTTAACTTGCTGGGCGCCACGCCGGAGGGGGACAAACGCGACTACGAGCGCTTTATGACCGAGGGAGCCTTTATGCCCGACGAGGTCAAGGTCTACCCGTGTGCGCTCATCGAGGGCTCGCGTCTGGTGGGCTGTTACGAGCGTGGCGAGTGGCGCCCCTATACCGAGGAAGAGCTGCTCGACGTGTTGGCCGATGACATCGTGGTGACGCCGGCGTTCTGCCGCATCAGCCGCATGATTCGCGACTTTAGTTCCGATGACATCATGGTGGGCAACAAGAAGCCCAACCTGCGTCAGCTCGTCGAGAACCGCCTGGCTGCTCGGGGTGACGGTGCGACGGTGCGTGAGATTCGCTATCGCGAGATCAGCACGGCGGGTGCCGACCTGGACGAGTTGACCCTTGATGAGGAAGTGGCGTACGAGACGCTGGTGACGCGTGAACGCTTTTTGCAGTGGGTGACGCCCGAAGGCAAAATCGCCGGCTTTTTGCGCCTATCGCTGCCCGATCGTTCGTTTGTTGCCGCGCACGCGGACGAGCTGCCGACGGGGCCGGAGGAGGCAATGATTCGCGAGGTGCACGTGTATGGTATGGCGGCACGTGTGGGCGATCAGGGCCAGGCGGCTCAGCATCACGGTCTGGGGCGTCTGCTCGTGGAGCGTGCGTGCCAGATCGCTCGAGACGCGGGGTATGCGCACATCAACGTGATCAGTGCGATCGGTACGCGCGAGTACTATCGTCACCTGGGTTTTTGCGACCATGGTCTCTATCTGCAAAAGGAGCTCTAGATGAACAAGCCGAGTGTTTCCGCTGGCGTCGTTGCCGGCGTTGCCCTGGGGGCTGCGGCGCTGGGTGCTGCTGCCGTCGCTGTTCGCGCTGCCTGCCTGCAGGTCGCGCGAACCCGCAACGGGTTGGCGCGCGTGAAGCGCATGCACAACGAGAGCGGTGACAAGGTCCGCGTGCTCGTGCAGGGCGGCGTCTACCAAAGCGCGAGCTATGTCGGAGATCGTTGGGCGGAACCGGTCTTTGCGTACTATCGTGCATTTGACGATGTGTTTGAGGCCGAGGACGCAATGCGTGACGCGTATGGTCACGGTATCGACCACATGCTTATGCTGGGCGGCGGTGGGTTTGCCTATCCTAAGTTCGCTCTGATGTCGCACGAGGGTTTGCGCATGGACGTCATCGAGTATGACGCAGAGATTACGCGTCTGGCACGTCGCTGGTTCTACCTGGACGAGCTGGAGCGCACGGTTGGCGATCGCCTGCGGGTGATTACCGCTGAGGCGCGTTCGTATCTGGGCGTGACGAGCGTGGGCCATCGTCGCTACGACGTGGTCGTGAGCGATTGCTTTGGCGGTGCCGAGCCCGTACGCGAGCTGGTGACGGTTGAGGCATTGCGTTTGGTGCGAGGCAGCCTGAACCCCGGGGGTATCTACGTTGCCAATATCGTGAGCGCAAACGAGGGGAGCGACGTGACGTTCCTGCGCGACTGTGCTGCCACGGCACTCGAGGTATTCGCCCACGCCTGGGTGGTCCCATGTGGCGATGCGGAGTTCGGCGGCGAGGAAAACTACCTGCTCATCGCCAGCGACGGCGACTACGCCTTTGCCGAAGCCGTGTCCTTCGATACCGACTTCCTCGGCACCGCTCTCCACGACTAGCCTATTGGGAGTAGTCGGCCCCGTCTTATGTGCGGTCGCGCCAGCTGCGGACACGCTGCTTCATACCCTCGATGTCGAGCACGCCTTCGGCAAAGCCCTTGCGCACGAGCTCTTCGGGAACAAACTCGTCGTAGCGGTCAAAGTAAGGCACCTCGCCAGGATAGACGAGCTCGATGGGATCGAAGTCCTTCTCGGCCTCGGCGGCGAGCACCTCAAAGAACGTCTTCTCGTCGGCCTTCATCTTAAACTGCATAAAGTACGGGCGTGACGGATCGAGCCCGCGAAGGCCCAGCTCAGCGGCGCATTTGATTTTAAGCATGCGCTCGAGTGCTAGGAAGGCGTAGCTGCCCAACCAGGGGAAGAGCACCCAGGTATCGCCGCCCAGGTTGATGAGCGGTTTAGTTCCCGCGCCCGAAATCTCGGCGGTATGACGAGCCTGCGCCAAGCGGGCCCGTGCGTTACCCATAAGGTACGGATATGTTGCGTGCTCAGTGAGCGCTTGGCGCATGCGCTCGAGCACATGCGTGTTAATGTCTCCAGGGCAGTCGCCAAAGTAGGCCGGCACACGGCCCTTGACCTGCGTGGCAAAGACAGTGTGGCGCTTCCAGTCCACTTCCTCGACAATCCAGCAGTGTCCGGCGATGGCGATGCGCTCACCGGGCGGGGGCGGATTAACGATCGTGCCCAGCTCGGCCGATTCGCTGCGAACGGTAAACTCCTCGTTTTCCTGGAACACGGCGTAGAACTTAAAGTTGTTGATGATGCGCTCGCCCGCGAGGCCCACGATGAGCCCACCGCCCTCGGTGACCTGGATATGGTCGATCTTAATGAGGTGATGTAGCAGCACACGGTAATCGTCTGCCGAGACACGGTGGAAATAGCTGAGCGTGAGCACGCGTTGGGCAAGTTCGGCCGGCGTGAGCTCGCCGGTGCTGGCGAGGGTCGACATAGTCTGGTGATAGAGCAGGCTGTAGGGGAGACGATCGAGCTCGGGCGGCTCGACCCACTTTTCCTCGCGATAGAGTTGTACGAGCGCGATACCCTGCAGGAGCTTCCAGGGAATGGTTTCGGGCATCATCGTGCGCGGCTCGGGTTCTTCCTCACGCATGACAAACCACATCTCGGGCGGAAGGTCGCGACGGCCTGTGCGCCCCATGCGCTGCAAAAAGGAGCTGACGGTAAACGGCGCATCGATCTGAAATGCACGCTCCAGGCGGCCGATATCGATACCGAGCTCCAACGTAGAGGTGGTGACGGTTGTCTGCGTCTGCTCCTCGTCGCGCATGAGCTCCTCGGCCGTCTCGCGTAGCGATGCCGAAAGATTGCCGTGATGGATGAGAAAGCGGTCGGGCTCGTGCCGGCTCTCGCAGTAGCTGCGCAGCATGGAGCACACGGCCTCTGCCTCCTCGCGCGAGTTGGCAAAGACCAGGCACTTGCGGCCGCGCGTATGCTCAAAGATATAGCCCATACCGGGGTCGGCGTTGTCGGGCGCCGTGTCGGTGGGGTTGAGAAGCGCCTGCTCGGTCGCTCGTGGGATGTCGACTTCGCCCTCGGGGGCCGAGGAAGTGCGACGGTCTTTGGGAGCGGCCTTGCCCCGCGCCTGCTCGCGACGTTGACGGCGTTCTTCATGTGCAAGCTGTCCGCTGTGGCACATGTCTTGTCCGGATGCGGGCGGCGCCGCGGGCGCCGCCGTCTCAATGCGCTCGCATGCGAGCACCTCAGCTTCCTGTGGACCTGTGCCCATGAATCCCCGCTGCTGTGCCTGGGGACCCGAGTTGTAGAAGTGCTCCATGGAGATGCGCCACACGCGGCGCGGTTCTTCAAAGCGGGGGATAACGCAGTCGCGTCCCGTTCCCTGTGAGAGAAAAGCGCCCGTGCGCTCGGGGTCGCCGATGGTAGCCGAAAGGCCAATGCGGCGAGGCTGTACGCCGGCCATGCGCGAGAGTCGCTCGATAAGGCAGAGCGTCTGCCCGCCACGGTCGCCGCGCATGAGCGAGTGGACCTCGTCGATGACGACGTAGCGCAGGTCGCAAAACATGCGCGGGATCGCCATGTGTTTATGGATCAGGAGCGCCTCGAGCGACTCGGGCGTAATCTGTAGGATGCCGCTCGGTTTTTTGATGAGTTTGGCCTTGTGTGATTGCGAGACATCGCCATGCCAGTGCCAGACGGGGATATCGGCTTCTTCGCATAGGTCGTTGAGGCGGACGAATTGGTCGTTGATGAGCGCCTTGAGGGGGCCAATGTAGAGGGCGCCCACGCTTGCGGACGGGTTCTCCCAAAACTCGGTCAGGATGGGAAAGAAGGCCGCCTCGGTTTTGCCGGAAGCCGTTGATGCCGTCAGGAGCACATTGTCCTGCGTGTTGAAGATGGCATCTGCCGCCGCAACCTGGATAGAGCGCAAGCTCTCCCAATCGTGGGAGTAGATGAAGTCTTGGATAAACGGGGCATAGCGGTCAAAGGCGTTCACGGGGCCTCCTTTCAACAACGAATCTCTCAACGCGGCTGGCAACGGCTTGCTGCATTACTGCTTCAACGTTTGCCAAGATAAAACCTGCCAAAATAAACCTGTCCCTTTTTGGTAGGTTAGATGGTGAACTCGGCGAAGTTACGCTCACCGCTTGCGGTGCCGGTGTCGCCTGTTGCTGCTGCCGGCGCCAGCGCGTCGCCGCCGACGCTTTGCAGCAGCTCGGCTACGTTGGCGTCGGGGTTCTGGCACAGGATATCGAGCAGCTCGATAAAGTCGCGAATAACCTCACGCGGTGTTAGGTGCGTGTCGGCTCCCACACGACCGAACTCGATCTTGAGGAAGTCCACCAAGTCGTTTTCGGCAAGCGTGGGCGTCCAGCCAAAGTAGCCGGCATGGATCTGCATGAGTTTTTCGATGAGCACCAGCAACTCCTCGTAGGTGAGCGGCTGCAGGCGGATGATGGGCGCGAGCATGTCCTTAAGGTCCTCGTGCGCAAAGCGGCCCTGAGCGAGTCGGCTGCGAAGAGCCTCGTAGGAGAACACGCCGCGGCGGCGGTCTTCGATGGAGGTTGGCGTGCCGCCCATGATCATGCCCAGGTACTGCGCCTTGCCCTGGAGCGTGTCGTTGTACATGGTCAGGATCTTCTCGTAGTTGTATTGGCGCGTGATGGCGTTGGGAATCTTATACAGATTCACGAGCTCGTCGATGAGCACCAGCATGCCCTTGTAGCCGCTGCAGACCAAAAAGCGCGCAATGAGCTTAACGTAGTCGTACCAGTCGTCATCGCTGATGATGGTCGAGGAGCCCAGCTCGGCGCGTGCCTCGCTCTTGGTGCGGTATTCGCCGCGAATCCATTTGGTCACGCGGCTCATGGCCTCTTCGTCGCCCCCGGATGCGGCCATGCGATAGCGGCGGAGCATGCGGGTGAAGTCGAAGCCGTGGACCATCTCCTCGAGCGGGGCCAGCTGGGCATTGACGACCGACTCGTCGACGTCGGCACACGAGGCGACCCAGCGATCCAGAATAAGGTTGAGCGCACCGCCCTCGGGGCGCGTCTTGGTCGATATATTGCGGATGAGCTCGCGGTAGGTGGCAAGGCCCTGTCCCTGACCGCCCTGCAGGCGGCGCTCGGGCGACAGGTCGGCATCAGCGACGACGAATCCCTCGCCCATGGCGTGCGTGCGGATAGTCTGAAGCAAAAAGCTCTTGCCGGCGCCGTAGCGACCGACCAGAAAGCGGAAGCTCGCGCCACCGTCGGCGATGAGACTCAGATCGGTGAGCAGGGCGCGGATCTCGACCTCGCGCCCTACGGTGATGTAAGGAAGGCCGATGCGCGGGACCACGCCGCCCTTGAGTGAGTTGAGAATGACGGCGGCGACGCGCTTGGGCACACGGGGTGCTGCGGATGCGGTATCACTCATGGTCTAGGTATCCTCTCACGTCTGCTTCGTAGTCCTCGATAATGTGCGGTCCTGCCGCGCCAAATTCAATTACGGTGTCACCCACCAGGTCAAAGAGCGCCTCGTTGATGGTATCGACGAGCATGTCCTCGCTCTGGCCCGACCTCTCCACTGCCGATGCCGTCTGTGCCGTGTTCTGCTCGAGCAGCGCGCACAGATAGGCGGCTGCGGCGGGCGCGAGTTCGGTTGCGGTGCCAGCGGGTGCAGTCGATACGACCGCTGGCGTCGGTGCGAGGAGCGGTGCCACGACGCCAAACTGTTCGGTGGAAATGGTTGGCTCGTCGGCTTCGTTGCGCTCCGTGGGCGCCGCGATCGGCTCGACCATCACGTCGGCCGTGGGTTCGGCTTCCGGCTGCTCGGAGCCCTCCGTATCGACCTCTGCGAGAACATCGTCCTCGCGCTCCTCATCGATCAAAAGCGCTTCGCGCGTTTGTGCGGCAGCGCTCCGAATGTGCCCCAGCTGGCTCAAATCGATATCGATCTTGACGGGCTGGTGTGCGGCGTCCCACGAAAGCCATACCACAATCTCGTCATCGATAATCTTGGCCAGATATTTGGGGACCTTTTCTTCCTTAAGGGGATGGGCAGGGTCCAGGGCCAGGCGCAGGCGTTGGTCGCAGGCGCGCATCATCTCGCCAAGTTTGCTGCTCTTTTGTCTGCTGCCGTGAATCCGCATGCATTCCCAAAAGCCGTTTTGGCAACGGTAAATATGGATGGGGTCCAGACGGTATTCGCAGTCCTCGTGGCGCTCGGGCGCAAAGAATACGGCCGAGGCAAACATGGTGTAGGGCATGGCCGTCTCCTCCCCAAATAAACTCGCCACGATGCCGGTCTTTCGGTGCGTGTCATAGTAGCGCGCCATGCGGACATACACGGCGCACGCCACGTGGCGCAGATCGCGGTGGTGGCTGCGGTCGAGCCGCGAGCTACTTAGGTTGTACGTGGAGAGGGCGTTGATGGCGGCCATGAGTCGCTCCTCGCGCACCTCATCGGGCGGAAGGGGGAGCGTGGGCTCGGAGGTTTTGCGACGCTTGGGGGCTTGGGTCGACGGCGTCGGTGCAGGTACAAGGTCTCGTGCCGCGCGCCGCAGTTCGATAAGGGCGTTATCGAACATGACGGTTTTAGAGTCGCGAAGCAGCTTGGGGTCGAGCCCGTGGAACACGGCGTAATCTTGCAGCCACACGCGCGCAAACCGGTCGATGCCGGGCTCGAAGGCGCGATAGACATCCCAAAAAGCTTTGATCTTGTTAAAACCATCGAGTGGATTATCTACGCCAATGCCGCAGATCAGCTCATAGAGATACAGAAAGGCAAAGGACGTAGACGTTTCCTCGACGGTTCCGCGGCGCACTTGGGCACGCCAGGTAAAGTAGCCGCGCAGTTGCCGGTCGCTCATGGCGTTGTAGGTGGGAAAGTACGACTTAAAGGTGCCGTTGTAGGGACAGTCGTCCTCAAAGTCGGCCATCAGCAGGCCCTGGCGGTAAAAAAGCTCGGCTTCCGAAAGCCAGCGGCCCGCACCGCCCTTGGGGTCATCCTGCCAGCGCGATATCTCGCGCATTTTACGGTACTGGTCGGGGAGGAAATTCTGCATCTGTCGGCCGGTTTTGAGAATCGGCTCGTCTGCGTAGATTTCGTTTGAGAAGCGGGCGGACTGATGGGTCCGGGCCTCGGCCATAATGCGCTCGATGAGCATCTTGATGTCCTGGTCGGCCACCGCTCCTCCTCTCGAACGCAGCTACGGTGACCTCATATCATAGCACAGCATCAAACAGATGTTCGAGATACCGCTGCGTTGATAGATTTAGAACAGGAGGGCGTAGATGACGGCGATGACGACGGAGGGAAGCATATTGGCCGTGCGGAAGGTCTGAGGACGGATGAGGTTGACGCCGACGCAGAAGATGAGCATGGAGCCTACGAGCGAAAGGCTGTTGAGGGCAGCTGTGGTCATGATGGGGGAGAGCGCGCCGGCAAACAACGTGATCGTCCCCTGGAACACGGCGACGGGCAGGGCGGAGAAGATACAGCCGCGGCCAAGCGAGGCCGTCATGGTGCAGACGATGATGCAGTCCAGTGCGCCCTTGAGGGCAAGCGTTGACCAGTCGCCGAGCAGGCCGTCCTGGATCGATCCCACAATGGCCATGGCGCCGATGCACACGGTGAGTGAAGTCGAGACAAAAGCGTTGGTGAACTCGTTATCGCCCTCACTGCCAGTCTTGCGCTTGAGCCATTCGCCAAGGTTCTCGATGGCGGCCTCCAAGTTGATGGCCTCGCCGATGAGCGAACCGAGCGCAAATGAGACGATGAGCATGGTGGTACCGGTGGTCGCTAGCGCCTTTCCATCGATGATGAGCATCTTTTGCATGGTGCCGCCCAGGCCGATAAACAGGACGCACAGCCCCGATGCTTTCATGAGCGTGTCTTGGATGCGCGGTGTAATGAAGCGGCCGCCCGCTAATCCCAAAAGACCGCCCGCAACTAAAAGCGCAACGTTGATGATTGTTCCCAAGCCCGGCATGAGCCCTCCTGTATTGATGCCAACGTGGCAATCGTAGCAGAACGAAATGCGAGGCACATCGCGACTCATCTAATACGTTATATAAGTGGTATTAGGAATGATGCGCAGCATTTAAGCCTCAGGTGGTTGTCGGGACATAGGGATAGTAGTCAAAGCGCAGTGTCATAAGCCGCTGTGGGGATTCAATAGCCGCGGCGATGATATTGGCATCGCGGGCACGATCAAACCCTTCGAGTTCGATCTGATACGAGACGTCTTGCATAATGTCCAGACGTCGCCAGGCTAGAAGTGTGTCGCCATCGAATTCCAAGGTCTTGCCTCCGTCTGGGGCAACGGCGTATAGACGCAGTTTAGCGGTGGTTGCAGGGTCGACAACCGTGACCTTTTTAATTTCGTTTCGAGTATTCTTGGCGCCCAACAAGGTGAGCAGTGTTGGGGCCACGACCTCGCCTGATGGCAAAAAGACGACTTCGATGGATTCGGGAAATGCGATGATGGCCGACTTGCGGACGGGCTGATTGGCGGCGGCAACTTCGATGTTTGCAGCATCGATGACCTCTGTGTGGTCGAGGGCGGCAAGCACGCAGCAGTTACCTTCATCGATCTCCTGAGGATCAGCAAGCCCCAGACTGTCCGCGAGCTCGGGATCGTTTGGACCGGTAGCGGGCTCATTCGGTGCTTCGAAAGAAGCTGGGACGCTGTTTGTCGGCGACGGCGTGTCGCCCGCACCTGCTTCTTTGTCCGTGCCCTCTTCTTGTATGGTTGCGTTGATGGGTTCGTCGTTTGAGGGGAGCGTCTTGGCGTCAAGCGCGGAGGGGAGAATTCCGATGGCTCCGGATCCGTTCCACTCCATTTCGAGAAGCGCCGGGTCGGCAAGAATGCGTTGCCTGCTTTGCGCGTGGGCATCGATTTCAATAGGGCCTGCCTCTGTCCCTCGTGTAAGGCTGAGTGATCCGGCTGACTTCTCGAAATGAGCGTCTGTGTCTTTGGTGCTGACGGCGTAGAACAGCAGGGATGCTTCTCCCGCCGCGATGGTATCGGTGTCGGCTTTGGTCAGCCGCAACGATGCTGTGAATGAGAGGGTGGGCTGCGTGTCGTCTGCATTCGCGGCGGCGCAGCCCAGACATATACCGCCTCCTTTCTCGAAAAACGCACCGTCGAAGGCGACCTTCGCTCCGTTCGCCGAGTCATCGACCGAAGCGATGTCGATGCGCAGCTCTAAATTGCATGGATCGCCATCTGTATCGAGCACAACCGAGCGCCATGTGCAGACAGCGCACCCCGCCTGGGAGCCGTTTGCCTTGTTCGAACGATTGATATCCACGACTATCGAGCCGTCCGTATTACGACGAAGGCATCCCGAGGTTGAGATTGCAGCCTGTGCGATCGAAAAACGCTTGCACGCAATGGCGCTCGACGGATTTGGTGCGGAGCTTAGGGCTGCTGGTAAGGAGCCTGCCATGACGGGAGTCGCCCAAGCGGCGACAGGCGTTCCGGTTGCGAGCGCGCCGCAGAGTGCGACGACGGGCAAAAGGTTCTTCGATGCCATGGGGTCTCCTTAGCTAATTTAGTGCGGCCTGTCCGTGTTTCGTTTCTGGCTGCGTTTGATGTGCAGACCGAGGCCGGCGGTTCCCGCGCCTGCTGCCGTGGCGCCTGCTGCCAAGAGCCATCGTCTGTCGTCTGTCTGTGCCAACGGTTCCTTGCAGTTGCCGCGGTCGAGCTCCGAGAGGTCGACCGTCACCTGCGTGGCGGCCTGCGCCTGTTCTTGCTGGGCAAAGGCCATGGCTGGCCCAAACGCTAGGATACTGACGGCGGCGGCCAGGGCGACGGCCTTATGCCGTGTGCGCACCGGGCTCGACCGTCCAGGTGATCGTTGCAACCTGATCGCCTTCGCCGGTTACGCGGAAGATGTCGCGCGTGACGCGGGCGACGTTTCCGCTTGTCTTGAGCTTAATTTTGTCCGTGCCGCCGGCAATGCCCTGGTAGCCCATGTCGAAGGCTGCATTCTTGGAAAGATCGAGGCCCGTCTCCTGCATTGCGGCGCTGGCGTTCTGGAGTGCGCCGTCGGGGCCGACCTTAAAGTCGATGGAATTCTGCGCGGTTCCGGCCTTGGCGTCGGCGGCAATGGTCCAGGTGTTCATGGCGTCGATCTTCATGTTGGTGACATGGATGCCGTAGGCCGAATGATTGTCGATGGTGGTCGCGTCTTCTGAGGGGCCCTGAAGCGTGCCGTCGGCCTTGGCGACGAAGGGAATAACCGTCGGAACTTTGAACTCTACGTTGTCGATCTCGGTCCTGACCATTACTTTCGTGGTTCCAACGCGCCCGGCTGCCAGAGCTGGCGTCGGGGCGGCGCCCATTGCGAGCGCGAGCGCGAGCCCTGCGCCCACGACGAGCGCTCTGGCTCCGTTCATGTTCCTGGTGATGTCCATGGTCGTTCCTTTCTATTCGCCGCGGGCCGTCCCCGCGATGATTGGACGAATGCTGGTGAATTGCGTGCGGTGCCGCGTCGGCCGAAAAAGCTAGTTCTCGGCTTGCTCAACCCGTACCTTGACACGTGTCGGATTGCCGTGGCTGTCGAGGGTCTTGGCATCGAGTGCCTGGATCTCGATGTATGCCTCGCCTTCTTTGATGTCGCCGGCGGGGCACGTCTCGATTGTCTTGCCGGTCTCGACCACACCGGATTCGTACATGGTCTCGTCGTTTTGGATGACGCGGAATCGCTGGGGAAATTTATTGTCTTGGACGTTTTGCACGTTGACGCGCAGCTTGCCGTCCTCCTGTAGCTGAGCGACCGGCGCGACCGAAATCGTCATCATGTTGTCGCGGACGATGACATCGAGCTCATCTTGGATTTCTTGTCGCGATTTACCCTCTGCCGTCGTGACTGAGGCGCCCGCTTCGGGCACGGGCTGCGACTGCCAGGCGTATAGCCCTACGGCGATGAGGGCGCAGACGATAGCCAGACAGACAACGACGAGTTTCTTGCGACGCCCCAGTCCTGCGAGGCGGGGCGGCTTCTTCGCACTCATGCGGCGTCCTTGGTGGTGTAGACACGTGCGAACGTGGACGGGTCCGCTCCAAAGAGCATGTGAAGCATCAGGCGGCGCGAGTAGATGAGCTCGTCAAAGTCGTGAGGGAGCTCGATGTCGTGGATACGCGCGATGTGGTGGGCGAGCGCCGAGAACGACTCGGGGTCGCAGATAACATCGGTGGTGACGTGGTAGACCGTCGTATCGGGGAACGCCTCTTCGTCGAAAGGCAGGAGATGGGGATCGTCGTCGACCTCGATGGCGACGCCGTACTGGGGCCAGTAATATGCCATGGGAACCTCCCTGCTTCTGGGGCCAAAACTTCTATCGGTTTTGGCTGTCGACGCCGACCGTATCAGCCGCTACTTGACCAATTTCTGACCAAATGCTTGACGGATTGACATCTCCGCAGGTAAAAGGCAGTAAAAATTACTTCAACTTTTTTCGAGTGACATTTACGCGATCGGCGACGGCGGGGCGATATGTGTCAAAAGCATCGTCTGCCGAGGAAACCTTGCCGCTCGCCGAATTGCACGAACGTAAAAATCGCCAATTATGGAGACGGTCTCGAACACGTCGACGAAACGATGCGGTAACATCTCCCTGCAAACACTGTAGTTAGCTAAAGGGGGAGTTCGCGTGTCTGCAACCATCAAACCCTTCACCGACGAGTTCGAAGAGTATGGCCGCGATGAATCTCGCGCATCGGGCGAAGCATCGAGCATCTCGTTTCCGACAACGGAAGACGAGGTCCGTGCCATTTTGGAAACGCTCCATGCCGAGCGTGTCCCGGTAACGGTTCAGGGCGCCCGAACCGGCCTTGCCGCCGGTGCCGTGCCCCATGGTGGGCATATCCTCAATACTTCCCGTATGAATCGCTACTTGGGCCTTCGCCGCGATGAACAAGGCCAATTTCTGCTGCGCGTGGAGCCGGGCGTTGTGCTCTCGGAGCTGCGTAAGCAGCTGAGCAAGAAGGTACTGCCGACCGCTGGTTGGGACCAGGCATCGCTTGAGGCCTACGAGGAGTTCCAAGAGTCCCCCGAGCAGTTCTTTCCCACCGATCCCACCGAGGCATCTGCCTGTCTGGGTGGCATGGCGGCATGCAACGCCTCCGGCGCCCGCAGCTACGCTTACGGCCCCATGCGCCCGCATATCACGGGACTCCACGTCGCGCTGGCTGATGGCGATTTGCTTGAGCTTCAGCGCGGCGAGGCTTTTGCCCAGGGCCGCCACCTGTCGCTCGTGACGGCAGAGGGCCGTACGCTCGAGCTCGATCTTCCCGGCTATACCATGCCCGAGACAAAAAATGCCTCAGGCTATTTCGTTGCGGACGATATGGACGCCATCGACCTCTTTATCGGCGCGTGCGGCACGCTCGGCGTTATCACCGAGCTCGAGATTGCCCTGCAGGCGGCGCCTGCGGTCGTTTGGGGTGTGAGTTGCTTTTTCGATAGCGAGGACAAGGCGGTGTCCTTTACCGATTCCGTGCGCCCTGTCCTGTCCCATGCGGCTGCCATCGAGTACTTCGATGCTGGCGCCCTGGATATTCTACGTCGCCAGCGCGAGCAGTCGACGGCGTTTGCCTCGCTGCCGGCGCTCGACAAAGAGGCCAAGGTATGTGTCTACGTGGAGCTCGATTGCGATGACGAGGCGCAGGCGACCGAGGAGCTGTACCACTTGGGATGGGTGCTGGAGCTTGCGGGCGGCTGCGACGATGCGACATGGGTCGCCCGCAACGAAGTCGATCGCGAGTGCCAGCGGTTCTTCCGCCACGCGGTGCCCGAGAGCGTCAACATGCTCATTGACGAGCGTCGCCGCACCGACCCCACCATTACCAAGCTGGGGTCGGATATGTCGGTGCCCAACGCGCGCCTGGCCGATGTCATCGCCCTTTATCGCCGCACGTTGGCCGAAAGTGGGCTTGAATCTGCCGCCTGGGGGCACATCGGTAACAACCATCTGCATGTGAACATCCTGCCGCGCGATGCGCAGGATTATCGCCGCGGCGGAGAACTCTTTGCCCAGTGGGCTTCCGAGGTCACGGCCATGGGCGGCGCCGTCTCCGCAGAACACGGCGTCGGCAAGATCAAGGCGGGCTTCTTGGAGACGATGTACGGTCACGAGGCCATGGTCGAGTCGGCGCGGCTCAAGCTCCAACTCGATCCCGACGGGCAGCTGGGTCGCGGCAACCTGTTTGCGGAGAAGCTCTTGGATGAGCTCGTCCAGAAAGGGGGCGCGTGAAGATGAGCGATTTCCATATGGTGGTGTGCGTCAAGGCCGTGCCGGGCAGCACCGAGGTCAAGATGGACTCCAAGACCAATACCATCGTGCGCGATGGCAAGCAGGCGGTCATTAATCCCTTTGATGCGAGCGCTTTGGAATGCGCGCTGGCGCTGAAAGACGACTTTATCGGCTTTGGCATGGACGTGCGTGTGACGGTGGTGTCGATGGGCATCCCCGCGACCGAGTCGCTGCTGCGCGACTGCATCGCCCGCGGTGCCGACGACGCGCTGCTGCTGACCGACCGAGCCTTTGCGGGCGCCGATACCCTAGCCACCACCTATGCCCTCAAATGCGGCATCGAGGCACTCGATGAGGACTTTGACCTGCTCATCTGCGGCAAGATGGCAGTGGACGGCGATACGGCCCAGATCGGCCCCGAGCTGGCCGGCGCCTTTGGGGTCCCCTGCGTGACCGACGTGAGCTGTGTGCAGAGCGCGGGATTTACGACGTGTGGCTCGCTGGCGCTCGTCCACGGCTGCGATGCCGGCGAGGAGACGGTGTACCTGGAGATGCCGTGTGCGATGACGACCGCCAAGGAGATTGGCCAGCTGCGCATGCCGAGTATTGCCGGTATTCGCGCGGCCGAGGATGCAGACGTGCGTGTGGCCAGCGCTGCCGACGTAAACGCCGATCCCTCGCGTTGCGGCCTTGCCGGATCACCGACGCAGGTCGTGCGCTCGTTTGTGCCCGACCGTGACCAAACGTGCGAGGCCGTTGAGGGAACGGCGTCCGAGCAGGCGGTAAAACTTGCCAAGATTATTGAGGGGATGGCATAGATGAGCGGGCTGATTATCGATAGCGAAGCCTGTATCGGCTGCGGTCGCTGCGTTCGCGCCTGCGCCTCGGGCGGCATTGTGGTGGAGGGTGAGCGCCCCAATCGCTGTGCCCGCGTAACCGACGGCTGTATCCTGTGCGGTGGGTGCGTCGACGCCTGCCCCGTCAACGCCATCTCGATTGAGCGCGACGAGGCCGCCGGCGCGGTAGACCTTGACGCATATCGAGACATTTGGGTCTTCGTGCAAACTGACAAGCACGATGCCGTGGCATCCGTGGCCTTCGAGCTCATGGGCAAGGGGCGCGAGCTTGCCGATGCACGCGGCTGTCGCCTGGTGGCGCTGATCGGCATAGGTTCCGAGGGCTCGCTCGAGGACCTCGAACACCTGGTTTGCGCGGGCGCCGACGAAGTCCTGGCCTGTCGCGACGAGCGCCTGCGTCAGAACGACGCGGAGGTCTACGCTCGCTTGATCTGCGATTTGGTAGCCGAGCGCAAGCCCGAGGCCATCCTGTACGGCGCGACCGCCTTTGGTCGCGAGCTGGCGCCCGGTGTGGCCGTGCGCTTGCAGACGGGTCTTACGGCCGATTGCACGGTGCTTTCTATGGATACGGAGACGGGTCTGCTGCAGCAGACACGCCCGGCGTTTGGCGGCAACCTGATGGCCACCATTATCTGCCCCAACCACCGTCCTCAGATGGCAACGGTGCGCCCCGGCATCTTTAAGGCGCCCGAGTTTGACTATAGCCGCTCCGGCACGATTACCCAGGTAGTGCTTGCGGATGACGTTAAGGCCCGCGTCGAGATCTCGATTCCCGCCGAGGAGTGGGGACAGCAGGCCTCAATTGCCGATGCCGAGCGTCTGGTCGTGGTGGGCCGCGGCATCGGCTCCAAGAAGAATCTGCCCCTGATGCGAAAGCTCGCCGATGCCCTGGGTGCCGAGCTTGGTTGCACGCGTCCCATTGTGGAGGCAGGCTGGTTGGAGTATCGCCACCAAATTGGCCAGACGGGTGTATCGGTCTCGCCCAAGCTCCTCGTGAGCATCGGTGTCTCGGGCGCTATCCAGCATCTCGCCGGCATCGGTGGGGCGGAGTGCATTGTCGCCATCAATGAGGACCCGGATGCCCCCATCTTCGGTGCTGCCCAGTATAAGGTCGTCGGCGATGCCGTTGAGATCGTTGAGGAGCTGCTGGCTCAGCTTGAGCGCTAAGCGCGCGTCAGCCAGTCGCGCATCTCGTCCTTTAGGCGGCTCCAGGTTGCCTGCGTGGCGGGGTTGGTAAAGGGCCGCGTAATGCCAAAGGGCGCATCGAGCAGGCGGTGGATATCGCCCTGTTCGCGCGCCAGCGCGCGGCTCGCTGGATAGACGAGCTCAAACATAAAGCAGATGAGTCCCACCAGGTAGTCTGCGGGCTCATCGCGCTCATCGCGCGCGACGCAGCGGTGCTCGTCAAAGGCGGTAAGCGCCGGTGTCGAGAAGTGGCTGGCGAGAAACGTGTCCTCATCCACCTTGAGGACGGTGTCGACGGTGCTGTCGGCGATGGTGCGCATAATGTCGATCTTGTCGCCATCGCGCACGATGTCGCAGAAGCTCCGCGTGCGCTCGTCGAGCTGTGCGGGTAGACGGAAATCGCTGTGATAGGCGATGCTCGCTCGGATGAGCTCATCTTCTGCCGGGTCATCGATAAAGTCGCGGATGCTCATTACGGCGGGTGCATCGGCGGGATTCTCGCCAAAGAGGACCTCGATGCCCAGCACTGCATGGCTCATGCTCTCGGCGTCCTTAAAGGTGTCCCAGCGTCGCAGCTGCTCAAAGCGGCCCATATCGTGCAGCAGGCCGCAAAGCCATGCCAGGTCAATATCTTCTGACGACCAGCCCTGCTCGCGCGCTACGGCATCGCATGCCTCGGCCACGTGGTACGTATGCTCGATTTTGAGCGCGATGCGTGGGTTGGTGGCGTCGTAGGCATCGGTGTAGCTTTTGAAGGCCGCGCGCGCCCGGTCTCGATCGATAGCTGTCATAATGACTTCCTAAAAAGTTGTGTCTTTCGATCCGGTGGCAATTGTAGGTGAACTTTATTGCCACCGGTTGATATTTCTGCTGCGTTGCAAGGCGCGCTGCAGACGACTTACCAGAATGGGAGTGGCATGGTCCTTAGGATCTTTAAAATCGTCTGGCCAGTGATGCTTACCTATGTTGCAATAGGCGCGCCGTGCGGAATGATCATGGGGCAGACGGGAATGGAGCCCTGGATGGTCTTTGCTCTGAGCAGCACGTTTGTGACGGGCAGCGGCCAGTTTATGATCTGCAATCTTTGGCTGGCGGGCGTACCGGCACCTTCGATTATCGCGAGCGTCGCCGCCATCTCCTCGCGCTTCGCTCTTTACTCGGCATCGATCGCACCCCATCTGGCGGGCGCCTCGAAGCGTCAGACGCTGGCTGTTGCCGCGACGCTCACCGAGGAGGCATACGGCATCTCGCTTGCCAAGCTGGTTGAGGGGGAGGATTGGGGCCCGCGCGAATCCTTCGTGCTCAACGTGATCCTCATCGCGACATGGGGCGCTTCGTGCACGATGGGTGCCATCGTCGGTGCCGTTGTCGATGTTCCCACCGCTATTGCGAGTTTCGTCTGCACGTCGCTCTTTATCTGTCTACTCTTTTCGCAGCGGCTGTCGCGCGGCAACGTTGTCGCGGCGGTTTCGGGCGCGGTGTCCGTCGCCGTATGCAAGTTCTTGGGCCTCACGAATATTGCCGTGCCGGCAAGCGTCGTGGTCGGCATTGCCATTGCGCTGGCGTGCGATGCTGTATTAGACGGAAGAGGTGCCCGCGATGCCCGTTAACGAGTTCTTGGTTCTGTGGCTGTCGTCGTGGGCTGCTATCGCGTTCTTTCGCATCGCGCCGGCGTTTGCCTTGCGCGGGAGAACGCTGTCGCCCCGCATTACCGAGGCCCTGGGTTATATCCCGCCCGCTGCCTTTGCCGCGCTGGTCGCCAACGACTTGGTGAGCCCCGGGGCGTTCGACGCGGGACTCTGGCCTGCCTTGGTTCCCTGGATTGCGGCTGCCGGCGTCGTGGTGGTGGCAATCAGGACAAAGTCGATGTTGTGGTGCTGTGTTTCGGGCATCGTGCTCTATATCGTTTTGAGCCTCGTATAAGAGCGGGACACGTTTAGCATCCCGGCCAACGAATCCAATTTTTCACCGAGCTGGTCTATTTCTTCTGGTACCATGGTCAAACTTTACTGTAGCAAAGCGTGACGTGGGCTTTTATACCCCGTCAGCGGAAATGGGGGTTTCATGGCACAGGAAGCAACCGCCAACGAGCAAAAGAAATTCAAGGCCCCGCGCATCCCGGGCGACATCATGATTTATCCGATGATCGTCGGTCTTTTGCTCAACACCTTCTGTCCGCAGGTTTTTGAGATCGGCGGATTCTTTACGGCTGCCTGCCGCGGTGGCTCCAATACCATCGTCGCCGCGATCCTGCTGTTTGTGGGCGCCGGCATCAGCTTTAAGTCCACGCCGGGCGCTATCAAGACCGGCATCGTCGTGCTGATTCCCAAGCTGGTCGTCGCAGCGGCTCTCGGCCTGGGCGTGGCATATTTCTTTAACGACAACTTCCTGGGTCTGAGCTCCGTGTCTATCATCGGCGGCATCACGTTTTGCAACATGGCGCTCTATACGGGCATCATGGGCGAGTTCGGCGATGAGTCCGAGCAGGGCGCCGTCGGTATCCTGTTCTTTACGGCCGGCCCCGCCGTCACGATGATCATCCTCGGTGTTTCCGGCCTCGCCAACATTCCCCTTGGCACCATTATCGGCTCCATCTTGCCACTCGTTATTGGCATGGTTCTGGGCAACCTGTTCCCGTTTATCAAGAACCTGCTGGTTCCCGGTGCCAATCCCGCGATTGCCGTCATCGGATTTCAGCTCGGTGCGTCCATGAGCCTTTCGAGCTTCATCACCGGCGGCATCTCGGGCATCCTTCTGGGCCTCATCACCCTCTTTATCGTTGGCCCCATCACCTTTGCCTTCGAGCGCTTGTGCGGCGGCAACGGCAAGGCCGCCGTTGCTTGCTCCACCATCGCCGGCACGGCTATGACCACGCCGGTTGCTCTTGCTGAGGTCGCGCCGCGCTATGCCGAGCTTGCGCCCACCGCGTATGCGCAGATCGCCACCGCCGTTATCATCACGGCGATCATGGCTCCGATTCTGACTGGCTGGGTCGACAAGAAGTTCTGCCAAGGCAAGGAGGATCTGTCGCCTGTCGGTGTCGAGGCCATAGAGGAGGCCGTCGCGACTGACATCGATGGCGAGTAGCAATCGATACCCATCAATGATGCCGGCGTGTGCAATTCGCGCCGTATGGGCGCCCGAACAGAAACTGTTTTGCAGTGATGTTCGGGCGCTCTGCTATTATCCCCTTTACCCCTGCGGAGTAAAGGGGTGTTTATTGCCCTGATTCGAATTGGGCGATTCTGACCACTTGGGTATTGAAGGGATGGCGCTAGTGGTTAAGGCACTCAAGATTGAGATATTCGTGCTATGCATGATTGTTCTTATCGGGCTTGCCGTGCGAAGTCGTCGCTCCTTGTTCTCGAGCACCCAGCAGCTATTGTTTAGCATGCTTGGCTACACCTCTGCCGCGTACATATTATTCGATATGATCTGGACGCTTTCGGACGGTGTGGACGGCACGTTGGGCATTGCTGCCAACTGGATTTCCAACGCGGTTTCGTTTTCGCTCTTTGCTATCGCGTGTCTCATTTGGTTTATCTATTCCGAGACGGTGCAGGGTTCTCGCCTTTTGACCTCGCGCTATAGGGTGGTGCTTGTAGCGTTGCCTACGGCTCTGGTGGTCGTGCTGGCGTTTACCAGTTACTGGACGCACGCCCTGTTCTATATCGATTCGCAGGGCGTGTATCGTCGCGGCTTTGCCTATATGATCCAGCCCATCGTCAGCTACTGTTACGTTATACATACGTCCCTGCATGCATTTGTGCAATCTCGCAGGGTCGAGAGCCTGCAGACGAAGGCCATCTATCGAACCTTGGCATTTTTCGCCATTCCGGCCCTGGTGGGCGGTACCTTTCAGGTCGTATACTCGGTGCCCGGCCTTTGTGTCGGCATAATGATTAGCATGTTGCTGCTCTACATCATCTACCAGGAGCAGCTCATCTCGACCGACCCGTTGACTGGACTTAACAATCGCAACCGTTTTGAGACCTATATGCTGTCGCTCTTCTCAAATGTGGATCAGGCCGAAGATGTATATCTGCTTATGATGGACGCCGACGGCTTTAAGCAGATTAACGATCGCTATGGGCATGTGGAGGGCGACCACGCTCTTCAGGTCATATCCGCTGCGCTCAAAGAAGTCTGCTCGGCGTCTGGCGGCTTTATCGCACGTTATGGTGGCGATGAGTTCGTGGTGCTCCAAAAGGCAGTGGCGGAACAGGATATCATGCATCTGTGCGCGACAATCAACGATGAGCTCGCGCGCGCCGAGGTTTCGTATCTGTTGCGGATGTCCATCGGCTACGCACGGGTTGGTGATGGCGTCGATACCTGGCAAGACTTGCTTCGTGCTGCCGACGCGGAGCTCTACCGCGTAAAGCGCGAGAAGAAGAAAGCCGGCGTTCAGATACGCTAGGAAAAGGGGCACACGACCGTTGCGATGGTCGTGCGCCCCTTTTGCGTTTGTGGGGGCCACCGGTCATAATGCCCAGGCGCGGTGCGGCAAGACGGGCGTCTGCCGCCGCGACTCGGTGCGAAATCAACGAGAACCAGTGCATTCCATTAAGCTAAAGTGTGTGAAGGCTCTCCCTAAAAAGGTGAGCTCTCTAGGCTTTTTTGGGTTTGTTGACGATGATGATGCCGCTGCAGACCAAGAGCAGGGCAACGATGACAGTAACGGGGCTCGTGCCGGCGCCCTCGCCAAGCAGCAGTGCGCTCAGCAGTACGCCAAAGACCGGGTTCATAAACCCAAAGACCGAGACGCGGCTGACGGGGTTGACGGCAAGCAGGCGCGACCACAGCGAGTAGGCGACCGCGGAGATAAGCGCCATGTAGATGATGAGCACGATGGCGGGGACAATCGCCGTGGGGGAGAGCGCGCCACCCATCAAAAAGCCGATGGCGGTGAGGACCAGGCCGCCGACCAAGAACTGCCACCCGGCAAGCAAGACGCCGTCGTGCTTGCGCGAGAAGATGCCGATCAGGCAGGTCGAAAGAGCACCCGCGACAGTGGAGGCTAGGATAAAGCCCTCGCCATCGAGCCTGAAGCCAAAGGTGCCATCTGCGCCCGAGAGGTTGACGAGCGCGACGCCGGCAAAGCCCAGCGCACAGCCAAGCACCTTGGCCGTATTGAGCTTCTCGGTGTGAAATGCCAGGGCGGCAAAGAGGATTGCGAGGAAGTTGGCGCTGGCCTCGATGATGGAGCTCGACATGGCGCTGGCGCGCGAGAGGCCCAGATAGAAAAAGAAGTACTGCCCGATAGTCTGGAAGAGCGACAAGACAAAGATGGGCTTGATGTCGCGAGCCTGCGGAATGAGGGGGCGGCGTTGGGCCGCACTCATCCCAACGATAACCAGGGCGCCGGCAAGCGTGAAGCGCAAGCCCGCAAAGAGCAGCTGCGAGGCGCTATCGTGCGCCGGGATACCAAAGAGTGCGTAGCCGATCTTGATGCAGGGAAAGGCCGATCCCCAGAGTGCACAGCAAACAAGACAGCCCAGGATGAGTCCGGGCAGGGTGGCGAGATACGGCTTGCGGCTTTCCATGATGTCCTTCCTGCATGCGCGAAGCAAAAAAGAACCCGCCACCGGATGTGTCGGTGGCGGGTGTTGTTACCCGAAGGGATTGTACCCGATGGGAAAGGTTTAAGCGAAGTAGGCCACGCCGCTCTCAAAGATCGGCATGAACTTATCGCCGGGGACATGCTCGGGCACGTTGCGGTACAGGTTGTCGCCGCGACGCTCGGCATGGCCCATCTTGCCCAGGACGCGGCCGTCGGGGCTCGTGATGCCCTCGATGGCGAGTGCGGAGCCGTTGGGGTTGACGGAGAGATCCATGCTGGGCTTGCCGTTCTCGCCCACGTACTGCGTGGCGACCTGGCCGTTGGCGATCAGCTGGGCGAGCACTTCGTCATTGGCGACAAAGCGGCCCTCGCCGTGGCTGATGGCGACGGTGTAGGGGTCGTCCAGGCTGCACTGCGACAGCCACGGGGACAAGTTGGACGAGATGCGGGTGCGCACCAGACGGCTCTGGTGGCGACCGATGGTGTTGAACGTCAACGTGGGCGCATCGGGCGTGGCGTCGACGATGTCGCCGTAGGGCACCAGGCCGAGCTTGATCAGGGCCTGGAAGCCGTTGCAGATGCCCAGCATCAGGCCATCGCGGGCCTTGAGCAGGTCGCGGACTGCCTCGGTGACCTCGGGAGCGCGGAAGAACGCCGTGATGAACTTGGCAGAGCCGTCGGGCTCGTCGCCGCCCGAGAAGCCGCCGGGGATCATAACGATCTGGCTTGCACGGATGCGGCGGGCAAGCTCGCGGGTGCTCTCGGCGACGGCCTCGGGCGTGAGGTTGTTGATCACGAAGGTGTCGGCCTCGGCACCGGCGGCACGGAAGGCGCGGGCGCTGTCGTACTCGCAGTTGTTGCCGGGGAACACGGGGATGATCACGCGCGGACGGGCGATCTTGGCGCCGCCGTACACGTGGATATCCTTGGCGCGGAAGTCGATGGTCTCTACCTCGGGCTGCTCGCCGGTGCTGCGGTAGGCAAAGACGCCCTCGATACCGCTCTCCCAGGCCTCCTGAAGCTCGGAGAGCTCGATGACCTCGGAGCCGGTGTCGATGACATAGCCCTCGACGGTGGTGCCCAGGGGCTCGACGACAACGCCGTCGGCAACCTCGGGCAGCTCGGCATCCTCGGCGAGCTCGACGATAAAGCTACCGTAAAGCGGGGTGAAGAGGCTCTCCACGTCCACATCCTCGGCAAGCTCGATGCCGATCTGGTTGCCGACGCACATCTTAAAGAGGCTCTCGGCGCCGCAGCCGTAGCCGGGCGTGGAGACGGCCAGGGCGTCGCCAGTGGCGGTGAGCGCCTCGACGGCGTCAAACGCGGCGAGCAGCTGCTGAGCGTCGGGGCGGTAGTCCTCACCATAGGTGGCGGGGGCGATGCGCACGACGCGATGCGTCAGACCCTTGAACTCGGGCGAGACGGCACGGGCGGCCTTACCCACGGCAACAGCGAAGCTGATCAGGGTCGGCGGAACGTTGAGCTCACCGGCCTCGTCCTCAAACGAGCCGCTCATAGAGTCCTTGCCGCCGATGGCGCCGGCACCCAGATCGACCTGGGCCATAAGGGCGCCCAGGACGGCTGCCATGGGCTTGCCCCAGCGCTCGGCCTCGGTGCGCAGGCGCTCGAAGTACTCCTGGAAGGAGAGGTAGGCGCGCTTGTGCTCAAAGCCGGCGGCCACGAGCTTGGCGATGGACTCAACCACGGACAGGTAGGCGCCCGCAAACTGGTCGGCCTCCATCAGGTAGGGGTTGAAGCCCCATGCCATGGCGCTCGCCGTGGTGGTCTCGCCGTCCACGGGGAACTTGGCGACCATGGCAGAGCTCGGGGTGAGCTGCGTCTTGCCGCCAAAGGGCATGAGTACGGTCGCGGCACCGATGGTGGAGTCGAAGCGCTCGGAAAGGCCCTTGTTGGAAGCGACGTTAAGGTCGGTGACGAGCGAGGTCATGCGCTCGGCAAGCGTGGTGCCGGCCCAGCTGGGCTGCCACACGCTGCGGGCGCAGACGTGGGCGACCTGGTGCTTGGGCGCACCGTTGGAGTTGAGGAACTCGCGGGACAGGTCGACGATGGCCATACCGTTCCAGGCCATGCGCATACGCGGCTCGGCGGTAACCTCGGCGATAACGGTCGCCTCCAGGTTCTCCTCGGCGGCGTAGCCCATGAACTCCTCGACGTCACCGTCGGCGACGGCGCAGGCCATGCGCTCCTGGGACTCGGAGATGGCGAGCTCGGTGCCGTCCAGGCCGTCGTACTTCTTGGTCACGGTATCGAGGTCGACATACAGGCCGTCGGCAAGCTCGCCCACGGCGACCGAGACGCCGCCGGCGCCAAAGTCGTTGCAGCGCTTGATCAGACGGCAGGCGTCGCCGCGGCGGAACAGGCGCTGCAGCTTGCGCTCGACCGGGGCGTTACCCTTCTGGACCTCGGCGCCCGAGGTCTCGATGGACTCGGTGTTCTGGGTCTTGGAGGAGCCGGTGGCGCCGCCGATGCCGTCACGGCCGGTGCGGCCGCCCAAAAGGATGATCTTATCGGTGGGGGCGGGGCACTCGCGGCGCACGTGGTTTGCCGGGGTAGCGCCCACGACGGCGCCGACCTCCATGCGCTTGGCCACGTAACCGGGGTGATAGAGTTCGTTGACCTGACCGGTGGCAAGGCCGATCTGGTTGCCGTAGCTGGAGTAGCCGGCGGCAGCAGTGGTCACGAGCTTGCGCTGCGGCAGCTTGCCCTCGAGCGTCTCGGACACGGGGGCGGTGGGGTCGCCGGCGCCGGTGACACGCATGGCCTGGTACACGTAGCTGCGGCCCGACAGCGGGTCGCGGATGGCACCGCCCACGCAGGTGGCGGCACCGCCGAAGGGCTCGATCTCGGTCGGGTGGTTGTGGGTCTCGTTCTTAAAGAGGAACAGCCAGTCCTGGTCCTCGCCGTCGACATCGACCTTCACCTTGACGGTGCAGGCGTTGATCTCCTCGGACTCGTCGACATCGGTCATGACGCCGGTCTTCTTGAGGTACTTGGCGCCGATGGTGCCCATGTCCATGAGGCAGACGGGCTTGGTGTCGCGACCGAGTTCGTGGCGCATCTCCATGTAGCGGTCGAAGGCCTGCTGCACCACGGCGTCGTCGATCGTCACGTCGTCCAGGACGGTGCCGAAGGTGGTGTGGCGGCAGTGATCGGACCAGTAGGTGTCGATCACGCGGATCTCGGTGATGGTGGGGTCGCGATCCTCATCGCGGAAGTACTGCTGGCAGAAGGCGATGTCCGCCTCGTCCATGGCAAGGCCGCGCTCGGAAATAAAGGCGGCAAGGCCGGCTTCGTCGAGCTCGCGGAAACCGTCGAGCACCTCGACGGGCTGGGGCTCGGGGGTCTCCATGTACAGCGTCTCGGGCAGGTCGAGCGAGGCGATGCGCGCCTCGACGGGGTTCACCACGTAGTGCTTGATGGCATCGATGGCGGCCTCGTCCAGAGCGCCCGAGATCATATAGACCTTGGCGGAGCGCACGGCGGGGCGCTCGCCCTGGCTGATGAGCTGCACGCACTCGCTGGCGGAGTCGGCGCGCTGGTCAAACTGGCCAGGCAGGAATTCGACGGCAAAGACGGCGCCATCGCTTGCGGGGAGCTCGTCGTAGGTCACATCGACCTGGGGCTCGCTAAAGACGGTCGGCACGCAGGACCGGAAAAGCTCCTTGTCGATGCCCTCGACGTCGTAGCGGTTGATAATCCTCAGGGCCTCGATGCCCTTGATGCCGAGAATTTCGGTCAGCTCGCCCTTGAGCTGCTGAGCCTCGACGTCGAACCCGGGTTTCTTCTCCACGTAGATACGAGAGACCATTGGTTCCTGCCTTCCTGATCGGTTGGGCGTACGGTACGGTATGCGGCAGCGGTCGGTTTGCGGGGTCTGCCCTGCGGTCGCCTTGAGCCACATGTTTGTAAACCTCACTATGATACGACAGCTCGCGGCGCGTTGAGGACGGCGAGGGTGCTACAGTGAAGCGCAAACAAGAGAAAGGCATCACATGGCATTCGTTTCGCTCGCCATCATCGCACTCGTGGCCTTTGCGAGTCCTTTTATCGCCTCGGCGATTCCCGGAAAACCCGTTCCCGAGACGGTCTTTTTGCTCGTGCTCGGCGCGGTACTGGGACCCCATATGCTCGGCGTCATCCATGTAGATGCTGAGGTCTCGCTGGTGTCCGAGCTGGGCCTGGCCTTTTTGTTCCTGCTTGCCGGCTTTGAGATCGACCCCAAGAGCATCACGGGCGTCGAGGGGCGCTACGGCTTGGCGACGTGGGTCGTCACGTTTGGTATCGCCTGGCTTGCCGTGCGCTTTACCCCGTGGTTCTCAGTCAGTCATTTCGACGGTATCGCCGTGACGCTTGCCCTCACTTCGACGGCGCTCGGTACGCTTGTGCCCATCATGCGTGAGCGCTCGCTCACCGGCACGCGCGTGGGCGACTCGATTCTCGCGTATGGCACTTGGGGCGAGCTCGGTCCCGTGCTCGCCATGTCGGTGCTGTTGTCTGCCCGCACTGGCATCCAAACGCTCGTTATCCTTGGCTTGTTTGCGGTGGTTTGCGTGTTGCTGGCCGTGGTCCCGAGCCGCTCCAAGCGCGTCGGCAGCCGCTTCTTTGCATTTGTTGAGGAGCGCGCCGATACCACGTCGCAGACCTTCGTGCGCCTGACGGTGCTCATCCTGGTCACGCTCGTGGCATTCTCGGCTGTCTTTGATCTCGACATCGTGTTGGGTTCTTTTGCCGCCGGCTTTGTCCTGCGCTATATCATCCCCGAGGGCAACCATACGCTCGAGACCAAGCTCGACGGTCTGGCCTACGGTTTTTTGATTCCGGTGTTCTTTACCGTATCGGGCGCAAAGATCGATCTGACGGCCGTGGCGTCGCGCCCGGGTCTGCTCGTGGGCTTTATCGTGGCGTTGTTGATTATTCGTGCCGTGCCCATTCTTATTTCCATGAGCATTTGTCCTGCGACGCGCGATGTGTCGGCGTATGGTCGCATTACCGTGGCCCTGTACTGCACCACGGCGCTGCCGATCATCGTTGCCGTTACGAGCGTTGCCGTCAACGCGGGCGCGCTGTCGCAAGATATTGCGTCGGTCATGGTTGCCGCCGGTGCCATCACGGTGTTCTTGATGCCATTGCTCGCGCAGCTCTTCTACCGCGTGGTGGATGCCGCACCGGTCGCCGCCGTGGCAGAGGTTGCCGAGCATCCATCCGATGCGCTCGACATCTTGCGCGCCCACCACGACCTAGCGAGCTTGCTCGCGCGCGAGCACGAGCTGCTGACCTCGCATGGCCATGGTCGCGTATTCGAGGGCCTGCCTACGCTCGATACGATTGCCGAGCGTCTTTCCGCCGAGGCAGCGAGCGGCCACATCGATGCCCGCATCGTGGACGCGGCGCACCTGCTTGCCGATAAGACCTATGGAGACGAGGTCGACCCGTCCGAGCTGACTCCGCGTGAGCGCCGCCGCCTGGAGCGCGCCAAGCTCGCTGTGCGCGAATACCGCCGTCGCATGCTGGAGCTCTATGCGCGCGAAGAAGCCGAAGACGACGACGGTAAGTAGTCGATACTTTCTCGGGGAAGCCGCGTCCCGCTTTGAAGGCTCGGAACGGGATGTGGTTTCCGAAACGGGGGCCGTTGGGAAGCTGTGTCCCGGAATGGGCGCTCAGAGTGGGATGCAGTTTCCGCAAGGAGGTCCTGGGGGAAACCGTGCCCCGTTCTGATCCGAAATACTGGGACATAGTTTCCCTTTCATAACAGGAGAAGGCGCGCTGTCTGCAGTTGATTCAGACGGCGCGCCTTTTTGGTTGAGCTATGTTGAAGCTTGAAGCCAAAGCTTGTGGCTCCTTAGGAGCGGGCGGCTCCGTCGACGGGGAGCACGGCGCCCGTGACATAGGAGGACATGTCGCTCGCCAGGAAAACAAAGGCGTTGGCGACATCCTCGGGCTCGCCCATGCGACCCAGCGGAATGGTGGCGATGATGGGCTTGATGACCTCTTCGGGCAGGTTGGCGACCATGTCGGTCTTAGTCACGCCGGGGGCGACGGCGTTGACGCGGATGCCCATGGGAGCGAGCTCGCGCGAGAGCGACTGGACCATACCGTTGACGGCAAACTTGGACGTGGGGTAACCGACGCCGGAGGGCTGGCCGTACTTGGCGACCATCGAGCTTGTGGTAGTGATGGTGCCGCCGTGGCCGGCCTCGGTCATGATCTTGGCGGCAGCCTGGTGGCCATTAAAGACGGCGACGACGTTAAGGTCCATGACCTTTGCGAACTCCTCGGCCGTGTAGTCCAAGAGGGGTGAACGCTGGGAGATACCGGCATTGTTGACGACCGTGTCCAAGCCGCCCATGTCGGCTGCAGTCTGCGTAAAGGCCTCAGTCACGGCCTCGAGCGAGGTGAGATCGCAGGAGCGACCCCAGACCTTGGCGTCGGGATAGGCGGCTGTCAGCTTCTCAACGGCCGTGTCGGCAGTCTCCTGGCGCGAGCCAAAGACGGTGACGGCAGCGCCTTCCTCGATAAAACGGCAGGCGATGGCATAGCCGATACCGCGTGTGCCTCCGGTGATGATTGCTTTCTTGCCCTCGAGCAACATGGTGCTTCCTCTCATCGCGGGCGGACATTCGCAGCACAGCGTAGCGGTAGTCGGAATCGGCCGCGTTTGCATATCGGTGAACGGTAGCCCGCGTTACCGATGAGCGGCTCGCGCAAATGTGCTTTGCCGTTGTGCTTAGGGCAGGTGACAAAAGGGCTCCCGTCCCACATCGGACGGGAGCCCTCAAGGCGCGTATTGCTAGGCGAGCGTTGGGCTAGTTCGCCATGACGCCTTCGGTCCAAGCCTCAACGTCCTCGATGCGCAGGACGTTGGCGACCTCGGCCACGCAGCCGACGCTGGCAAGCTCGGCGGCGGCAGCCTGGACGTCCTTCTCGAGCGCGCGGTGCGTCAGGAAGATGACCGAGCAGGCATCGCTGACGCCCGATTTGCCGTCCTCGACCTGGTTGATGAGCGAGATCGAGATGTTGTGCTTGGCAAAGATGTCGACCGTCTCGGACAGGGCGCCCACGCGGTCGGCGACTTTCAGGCGCACATAGTACTTGGTCTGGAGCTCGTCCATGGGCTTAAAGGTGAGGTTGTGGCCATAGGGCTCAATCTCGGGCAGCGGAGCCACGCCGCGGCTGATCTGCTCGGAGAGCGACAGGATATCGCCCACGACGGCGCTCGCGGTGGGGAAGGAGCCTGCGCCCGCGCCGTAGAACATGGTCTCGCCCACGGCGTCGCCTACCACGTAGACGGCGTTCATGGCGCCGTTGACCTTGGCGAGCATATGGTCTGCGGGGATCAGCGTGGGATGCACGCGAACGTCGACGCCAGCGTCGGTGTTGCGGGCGATGCCGAGCAGTTTGATGGTGTAGCCGAGCTCGCGGGCCTGGGCGATGTCCTCAGCGCCGATGGTGCGGATACCCTGCTGGTACACATCATCGGTGGTAACGCGGGTGCCAAAGCCGATGGAGGCGAGGATGGCCGTCTTGCTGGCGGCATCGAAGCCGTCGACGTCGGCGGACGGGTCGGCCTCGGCATAGCCCTTGGCCTGTGCGTCGGCAAGTACGTCGGCGTAATCGGCGCCCTCGGCGTCCATGCGCGACAGGATATAGTTGGTGGTACCGTTGAGAATGCCGGCGATGGTCAGGATCTTGTTGCCCACCAGGTCGTGCTCGAGCGTGCTCACGATGGGGATGCCGCCGCCGCAGCTGGCCTCGCACTTAATCTGCACGCCGCACGCGCGCGCCTCCTCGGCGAGCGTCTCGACATGGCGGCCCAGCAGGGCCTTGTTGGCAGAGACGACGTGCTTGCCGTGCTCAAAGGCGGTGGTGAAGATCTCGGTCGCGGGGTGCTCGCCGCCAATCAGCTCGACGACGATGTCGACGGCGGGGTCGGTGACGACGTCATGCCAGTCACTCGTAAAGGCCTCGTGCTCAATACCGGCTGCCTCGGCCTGCTCCCAGGCAAGCGCGCAGGCGCGGGTCAGCTTAAGGTCGATGCCGTAGGCTGCCAGGTACTCATCGTGGTGGCTCTTGATCAGACGGGCCACGCCGCCGCCGACGGTTCCCAGACCGATCAGACCGACGTTCACGGTGCGCAGGGATTCGCTCATAGATAGCTCCTTCGTGCATCTTATGGATGGATTAACCGCTTAAAGGTTGAGTGCATTCTAGCGTGAACCGAGGGCGCGTGCTCGCCAGGCAACAGGAGTCGCACAAAACGGCACCCCCGAAACGCTGCGGAAACATTGGAAACATGCTCGCTACAAACGGAACTCCGTAACAAACTGTCAACGTTTGCGCCATAAGGTTTGCCCCGTACCGCAAGACGACCGCACTGCGGCCAGCGAAAAAGGGGGACACCATGTTCAACATCAACAGCACGCTCAGCCGAAGGAACTTTCTCGCCGGCGCCGCGGCGCTCGGCAGCACCGCGGCACTCGCTGGTTGTTCGTCGGGTGGCTCGGACGGCGGCTCCGCCGATGACGGCAAGACCTTCAAGATCGGTGTCATCGGCCCTCTGACCGGCGCCGCGGCAACCTATGGCGTTTCGGCCGAGAAGGGTGCCAAGCTTGCCGCCAAGGATTTCTCGACCAAGGACCTCAAACTCTCGCTTAAGTCCGAGGATGACGTCGCCGACGGCGAGAAGGCCATCAACGCCTTCAATACGTTGTGCGACTGGGGTATGCAGGCGCTCGTCGGCCCCGTCACCACCGGTGCTGCCGTCGCCGTCTCGGGCGAGATTGCCGACGATATGCTCATGGTCACGCCCTCGGCATCGTCGCTCGACGTGACCAAGGATAAGACCACGGTCTTTCAGGTTTGCTTCACCGATCCCACCATGGGCGCCAGCGCCGCGAAGTTCTTGGCCGAGAAGTATTCGGACGCCAAGATCGCCCTGTTCTACAACTCCGGCGATACGTACAGCTCGGGCGTTGCCGATGCCTTTGCCGAGCAGGCCAAGGAGTCCAAGCTCGACATCGTCGATACCGAGACCTTTAAGGACGACTCTTCCACGAGCTTTACCAACCAGCTCACCAAGGCCAAGGAGGCCGGCGCCACGCTTATCTTTGCCCCGATCTATTACACGCCGGCGTCCGTCCTGCTCAAGAACGCCAAGGACATGGGCTACGACATGACCCTCATGGGCACCGACGGCATGGACGGCCTGCTCTCCGTTGAGGGCTTCGATACCTCTCTTGCCGAGGGCGTGCTGCTCATGACCCCGTTCTCTGCCGACGATGAGAAGAACGCCGACTTCGTCAAGGCATATAAGGACGCCTACGACGAGACGCCCAACCAGTTTGCCGCCGACGCCTACGATTGCGTCCACGCCATCGTCGAGGCTATTGATAAGGCGGGCATCGACATTACGGCTGACGGTGCCGACATCGCTGGCGATCTTGCCAAGGCCATGCGCAAGATCAAGATCGAGGGCCTGACGGGCGAGCTCACGTGGAACGACGAGGGCCAAGTCGAGAAGCCCGCTACAGCCTATGTGATCCAGGACGGCAAGTACATCGCCGCCTAAGTGCATATACAACGAGACCGGTGGGGTCGTTGTATTCAGGGCAAGGACGCTTGTAACAGAACAGAAACATTACTTTCACACAATAAAGTGGCTAAACTGCATAAACTAATAGAAATACGCATAAGTATGGATAAATGGACAAAACAAAAGAAAAGTTGAAATAATCGCCACTTTTCTCAACTAAAGCGTCTACTATTTTGCGAACGCCGAACACGGCGAAGGATGGCCTGTCGGGTAACCGAAACCCGACGAGATTTGAGAGGAGAGCCGCATGTCGAGCCTCACCGGTAAGTCATTGAACCCTGTTATGAATCGCAGGAGCGTTATCGCGAGCGCAGCAGGTCTGGGGGCGATGTCCATTCTGGCTGGCTGCTCCTCCAACGGCGGCGACAGCGGTTCCGCTTCGAGCGACGCTTCGTTTAAGATCGGCACCATCGGCCCGCTGACCGGCGCCAACGCGTCCTACGGCAAGTCCGTTACCCAGGGTGTCGAGCTTGGCTGCAAGGATTTCTCGACCAAGGAGCTGCCGCTTGCCAGCAAGGCCGAGGACGACCAGGCCGATGGCGAGAAGGCCGTCAACGCCTTCAACACCCTGCTCGACTGGGGCATGCAGGCCCTCGTCGGTCCGACCACCACGGGTGCGTCGGTTGCCGTTGCCGCAGAGTGTGGTAACGACCCCAAGACGTTCATGATCACCCCGTCCGCGTCCTCCGAGGACGTCACCGACGGCAAGGATTGCGTCTTCCAGGTTTGCTTCACCGACCCCAACCAGGGTGTCAACGCTGCCAAGTTCCTGGCGCAGAAGTATGCGGACGAGAAGTTCGTACTGTTCTATAACTCCGGCGACGCCTATTCTTCGGGCATCGCAGATTCCTTTAAGGCCCAGGCTGCTGAGTCCAAGCTCGAGGTTGTTGACGAGGAGACCTTTAAGGACGACTCTGCCACGAGCTTTACCAACCAGCTGACCAAGGCCAAGCAGGCCGGCGCCACCATGATCTTTGCGCCGATCTACTACACGCCGGCGTCCGTCCTGCTCAAGAACGCCAAGGACATGGGCTACGACGTCAAGATGATGGGCTGCGACGGCATGGACGGCATCCTGGGCGTTGAGGGCTTCGACACCTCTCTTGCCGAGGGTCTGCTGCTCATGACCCCGTTCTCCGCCGACGACGAGAAGAACGCCGACTTCGTCAACGCTTACAAGGATAAGTACGGCGATACTCCCGACCAGTTTGCCGCCGACGCCTACGACGGCGTGCACGCGGTGGCCGAGGCCCTCAAGGAGGCCGGTCTTGGTGTCGACGCCGACCCGACCGAGGTCGCCGAGAAGCTGTCCAAGGCTATGCTCAAGATTACCGTTGACGGTCTGACCGGCAAGCTCACCTGGAACGATAAGGGCCAGGTCCAGAAGGAGCCCACGGCGTACGTCATCACCGACGGCAAGTACGTACAGGCCTAATAGGCCGCCTTACATAGAGCGGTTTTGATCCCAAGCAGGGGAGGTTTTGGCCTTCCCTGCTTGCTTGGTATCTAGGGACGATGTAACGTCCCTGTTTCATACATCAACTGGAAACCTATTCGAAAGGGGGATGTGGAACATGACGGTCTTTATCCAATACCTGGTCAACGGCCTGTCCATGGGCAGCGTCTACGCCATCATCGCGTTGGGCTACACCATGGTCTACGGTATCGCCAAGATGCTGAACTTCGCTCACGGCGACGTCATCATGGTCGGTGCCTATGTCTCGTTCTGCGCCACGTCGTATCTCGGCCTCCCGGGCTGGGCATCTGTAATTCTCTCTTGTGTGGTCTGTACCGTTCTCGGTGTTCTCATCGAGGGTCTGGCATACAAGCCGCTGCGTCAGGCGGGCCCGCTGGCCGTTCTGATCACGGCCATCGGCGTGTCCTACTTCCTGCAGAATGCCGCGCAGCTTCTGTGGGGCGCCACGCCCAAGAACTTCACTTCGCTCGTCACCTTCCAGGTGCCGGAGTTCTTGGCCAAGTTCAATGTAAGCGCAGTCTCGCTCGTCACCATCGTCGCCTGCCTGGTTATCATGGCCGGTCTGATGTTCTTTACAGGTAAGACCAAGATGGGCAAGGCCATGCGCGCCGTGTCCGAGGACAAGGCAGCCGCTCAGCTCATGGGCATCAACGTCAACCGTACCATCTCGATGACGTTTGCCATCGGCTCCGCCCTTGCCGCCATCGCCGGTGTGCTCCTGTGCTCCTACTCGCCGGTCCTGCAACCCACCACGGGCGCCATGCCTGGCATCAAGGCCTTCGACGCCGCCGTCTTCGGCGGTATCGGCTCCATCCCCGGTGCCTTTGTCGGTGGCATTCTCATCGGCATCATCGAGGCGATGGCACAGGCTTACATTTCCACGAGCCTTGCCAACTCCATCGTCTTTGGTGTTTTGATCATCGTCCTGCTCGTCAAGCCTGCCGGCCTCTTGGGCAAGTACGTCCCCGAGAAGGTGTAGGTGAGCGTTATGAAGTTTCTTAAAGACAAGCAGACGCGTCACGACTTTGTTACGTACGCCATGTGCCTTGTGGCGTTCGCCATCGTGTTCTTTATGCAGTCCAACCATATGATTCCGCGCATGATCGCCGGTCAGCTGGTTCCCATCACGGCCTATATCGTCATGGCCATCTCCCTTAACCTCGTCGTCGGCATCGCGGGCGACTTGTCGCTGGGCCACGCGGGCTTTATGAGCGTCGGCGCCTATACGGGCATCGTTACCGCGGTCGCGCTGGAGAGCGCCGTTCCCTCCGATCCGGTGCGCCTTATCATCAGCATCGTGGTCGGTGCCATCGCTGCCGCCACCCTGGGCTTCTTGATCGGCATCCCGGTCCTTCGCCTGAGCGGCGATTACCTGGCTATCGTGACGCTGGCCTTTGGCGAGATCATCAAAGAGATCGTCACCTGCCTTATTGTGGGCGTCGACTCCCGCGGCCTGCATGTGATCTTTAACATCACAGGTAACTCCACGATCGACGACCTGCACCTGCTCGAGGACGGCACCGCCATCATCAAGGGCGCGCAGGGCGCATCGGGCGTGTCGACGTACTCGACCTTCCTCGCCGGTGCCATCCTGGTCATGGTCGCACTCGTGATCGTGCTCAACCTGGTTCGCAGCCGTACCGGCCGTGCCATTATGGCCGTGCGCGACAACAAGATCGCTGCCGAGTCCGTGGGCATCTCCGTCACCGAGTACCGCATGATCGCCTTCGTGGTTTCCGCCGCTCTCGCCGGCGCTGCCGGAGCCCTCTTCGGCGGTAACTTCTCGCAGCTTTCCGCCACCAAGTTCGACTTCAACACGTCCATCCTCATCCTGGTGTTCGTGGTCCTGGGCGGTCTGGGCAATATGCGCGGCTCCGTCATCGCGGCGGCGTTGCTCACGGTGCTTCCCGAGCTGCTCCGTCAGTTCTCGGACTACCGCATGCTCATCTACGCCATCGTGCTGATTCTGGTCATGATCTTTACCAACAACCCGCAGCTCAAGTCGTTCTTCGCACGCATTAAGGACCGCTTTGCTTCCAAGAAGGAGGTGGCAGCCGATGCCCAGTAAGTTTGAGTTCAACAAGGGCAAGATGGTCCCGTATCCTTCTGGCGCCATCGTTCCCGACCGCGACCTGGGCCAGCGCCCGGCGCTCGAGTGCATCCACTTGGGCATTGAATTTGGCGGCCTTAAGGCAGTCGACGACTTTAGCCTGACCATCGGTAAGACCGAGATCGCCGGTCTGATCGGTCCCAACGGTGCCGGTAAGACCACGGTCTTCAACCTGCTCACCAAGGTGTACCAGCCCACGCACGGTACTATCCTGCTCGACGGCGAGGACACCTCGGGCAAGTCGGTCTATCAGGTCAACCGTATGGGTATCGCCCGTACGTTCCAGAACATTCGCCTGTTCAACACCATGACGGTGGAGGACAACGTTAAGGTCGGCCTGCACAACCAGGAGCGCTACTCTGGTTTTGAGGGCGTGCTGCGTCTGCCGACGTACTGGAAGCACGAGAAGGCCGCCCACGAGCGCGCCATGGAGCTGCTGTCCATCTTTGATATGGAGCACCTGGCAAACGAGCAGGCCGGCTCGCTGCCTTACGGCGCCCAGCGTCGTCTGGAGATCGTCCGCGCGCTTGCCACCAACCCCAAACTGCTGCTGCTCGACGAGCCTGCCGCCGGCATGAACCCGTCCGAGACCGCGGAGCTCATGGAGAACATCGTCAAGATCCGCGACACCTTCGGCATCGCCATCATGCTTATCGAGCATGATATGTCGCTCGTTATGAACATCTGCGAGGGCATCTGCGTGCTTAACTTTGGCAAGGTTATCGCCAAGGGTACGGCCGAGGAAATCCAGAACAACGACGCCGTTATCGAGGCATATCTGGGCAAGCAGGATAAGGGGGAGAACTAAATGGCAGAGCCGATGCTTTCCGTCTACAACATCAACGTCTGGTACGGCGCCATCCACGCCATCAAGGACATCTCCTTTAACGTCAACGAGGGCGAGATCGTGGCTCTGATCGGTGCCAACGGCGCCGGCAAGTCTACAACGCTCAAGACCGTCTCGGGCCTGCTGCGTTCCAAGACCGGCTCCATCAAGTTTATGGGCGAGGACATTACCCATACGCCTGCCGACAAGTTGGTGGGCAAGGGCCTGGCCCAGGTTCCCGAGGGCCGTCGCGCCTTTTTGCAGATGACGGTCGAGGAGAACCTGGAGATGGGCGCTTACACGCAGCCCAAGTCCACGGTTGCTCCGGGCCTTGAGCGCGTCTACGAGCAGTTCCCGCGCCTGAAGGAGCGCCGTCGCCAGGTCGCCGGCACCCTTTCGGGCGGCGAGCAGCAGATGCTCGTTATGGGCCGCGCCCTTATGAGCAACCCCAAGCTGCTCATGCTCGACGAGCCTTCCATGGGCTTGGCGCCGATTCTGATTGAGCAGATCTTCCAGATTGTCGAGGATCTGCACAAGGCCGGCACCACGGTGCTTCTGGTCGAGCAAAACGCACAGATGGCTCTTTCCATCGCCACACGCGGCTACGTGCTCGAGACCGGCAAGATCACCATGACCGGCACCGGCCAAGAGCTCCTGCACGACGATAACGTTCGCAAAGCATATCTTGGTGGCTAGATAGTTACGGCGTTTTACCAAACGCCGTAATCAGCCGACGCTGCAAGCCCGCCAGGGCGGCAATCTGCCTTTCAACTTCGGCGGCATGACCAGAAGGTCAATGCCGCCTCGTTTCAAGGCGCCTTGCTCGCTCTGGCGGGTTTTCGCTGTCGCTACCAAAACATCGACGTTGTGACAGATGCCAACGACTACTCCCTTTATGTTGCGGTGGAATAGGGACTAAATGGGAGCCTCAGAGGCCAAAAGAGTCCCTATTCCACCGCAACTTCATGGGGGTGTGTGACAATGCCCGTCGGAAAACATCTGCTGTCTTTGGGGGTCTATCTATGCTGTACGAGTTTTGTGCCGAGAACTTTGAGCGGGTGCCGGCGGCTATCGATGCCGGTGCAAGGCGTATCGAGCTGTGCGACAACCTTGCCGTTGGTGGCACTACGCCTTCGGCCGGCGTTATCAGCGCTACGACCAACTATGCTCACGAGCACGATGCACGGGTGATGTGCATGATTCGCCCGCGTGGCGGCGACTTTCACTACAACCAGGACGAGCTGCGTATGATGGAGATGGATCTGGGCCTTGCCGTGAGTGCGGGCGTTGACGGCTTGGTCTTTGGCTGCTGCAAGCCCTGCGCTGGCGGATGGGCGCTCGACGAACTTACGCTTGGCGCCCTCGTGATGGCTGCGGGCTGCGCGACCGAGGAGTGCAAGCGCGAATCCCTTGACATCACTTTCCACATGGCGTTTGACCAGCTCTCGCCCGAGGCTCAGCTGGACGCCATTGACACACTCGCCGACTGCGGCATCACGCGCATCCTGACGCATGGTGGTGCTGCCGGAACGCCGATCGAGGACAACCTGGAGCACCTGTCGCGTCTTGTCGAGTATGCGGGCGACCGCCTGACCATCCTTCCCGGCGGCGGCATTTCTACGGCCAACCGCGATACCGTGGCGGCGGCATTGAGCGTCTCCGAGCTCCATGGCACCAAGATCGTGCCGCTGGAGGCGTAACCCGTGGCGCTGGTATTTGACGTTCAGCAGGCGAACGGTAAGCCCGACGACAACCGGCGCCCTGGCACCGCGTGTCCCTTTTGCGATACCGAGGAACTTGCCGATATCATCCGGCGCGATGGTGACTGCATCTGGCTCGAGAATAAGTTCAAGACCCTGCGCGCCACCCGTCAAACCGTGCTGATCGAGTCGGCCGATCACGATGCCGACCTGGTGATCTATGAGCCGGATGAACTCCACCATGTGATGCGGTTTGCCCTGGGTTGCTGGCAGCAGATGATCGATTCACAGCAGTATCGCAGCGTTCTCATGTACAAGAACAAGGGTCCGCTCTCGGGCGGTAGTCTCGTTCATCCGCACATGCAGATTGTGGGTTTGGAGCAGGAAGACGGCTACACTTCGCTGACTTCTGCCAATTTCGAAGGCATCAATGTCTGGCAACAGGGGAGAATCTCGGTCAATATCTCAACCGAACCGATCATGGGGTTCTTTGAGATCAACGTTTCAGCCCCGCAGGGAATCGCCGCCAGCGATGACGCACGAGACCAAGCCGAGGCGGATCTCTTTGCCGATGCGATCCAGGTAGCTCTGCGCTATATCCTAAACGAGCACCACGGTGGTCGCGCAGAGTCGTACAACTTGTTCTTCTATCACCTGGGCGGTCGGACCATTGCCAAGGCGCTGCCGCGTTGGGTGGTTTCGCCCTACTTTGTCGGCTATCGTTTGGCCCAAGTCAATGCCGAGACGACGCTCGATATCGATGCTGAGCGTCTGCGTGCGCATCTGGAAACGCTCGTATAGCAAGACTAACACCCGCGTAATGCGGACAGCCTAGCGCGCCATGGCGTCGCGGCCGGCTTCGACCCGCTTGCGCTGTTTGGTGCGCTCCTCGCAGGTTAGGCACTCAAAGAGATGCCCGATAATCGAGGCCAGCACCTGCTGAAACAGCGTGCCGCACATGACGGGGAACACGACCTCGCCCGGAAAGTACTGCGTGGCGATGACGGCACCCGAAGAGATGTTGCGCATGCCGCAGGTAAAGCACATGGTAGTCGTCTCGCTATATGGCAGATGCAGCGCACGTGCGACCAGAAAACCGACGACAAAGCCGCTGATGGCGAAGACCAAAATAAAGAGGGCGACTTCCAGGCGCACCGCGTTTATGTGCAGCACGTACTCGCTCATAGCGGTGGAGTTGGACGCGATGACGCCCATCATCATGAACTTGCAGGCGGGCGAGAGCACGGGAGAGAGTTTCTCGTGGCCCCAGCCGCGCGTGAGTTCATTGATGGCAATACCGAGCACAGCGGGGATGGCGATCATAAAGGCCATGTTCTGCATCATGCTCGGCACGTCGATCGAGACGGTGGCGCCCAGCAGGAGCTTGAGCGTAAGCGGAATCGTCACAGGTGAGATGACCGAGGACGTCAGGATGATGGTGAGCGCGAGCGGGCCGTTGCCGCCGAACATGCTGATCCACATAAAAGCGGTGACGGCCACGGGCACGCTGTATTCGAGCACAATGCCGCAGACAAGGTTGGGGTTGGAGCCAAAGAAGAGTGACCCCATGGCATACGCCGCGATGGGAATAAGCACCGCCGAGACGAGCAGCGCCAAGACTAGGTGCAACGGACGGCGGAACACCTCGGTTACCTGGTGAAAGGTGTTGCTGAGCGCACCCTGAAACGTCATAAAGGCAAACAAGGTGGGAACGATGGGCTTGAGTACGCCAATCTGTTGGGGAAAGAGCACGCCGAGTGCCACGCAAATCGGAACGATGACCTGCATGCGCCCCGCGAGAAACTTGCCCAGTCCAACCCATTGCTTCATATGCGCTTGTGACTCCCTTTGCCCGTGAACCCGTTTTGAATGGATATGCTAGACGCTCGCATGCGTCCGTGCGTCAGAAACGCTCGAATATTTCGAGGCTATTACCGGCATCGTTTACCGAAACCGCGGCGTGCTGCGGCGATTTGCGTCTGCTCTGCACGGTATAATAAATCCGTTCAACAGATCTGCCTGCCGAAGCGGGCATACACAGAGGACTCATCGCTATGAACCGTGAGAGGTATCGCGGCGACCTGCCCCTATCGGGGGTGGGCGCCTATGTCATCGCTTAAGACGACGCATCGCTGGGCGGTCGCTCAGCAAAACCCCGAGCTCGAAAAGGAGCTTTCGGCTGGCCTGGGCATTCCCGGGCTGGTGGCGCGTATTATGGTCGCGCACGGCATTACATCCATCGAAGAAGGTCAGCTGTTTTTGACGCCTTCGCTCGATCGCGACTGGGCCGACCCACTCATTATCCCGGGCATGTCGGTCGTTGCCGACCGCGTCGAGCGTGCTATTTGCAACCACGAGCACATTGCGGTCTTTGGCGATTTTGACGTTGACGGTATTACGTCGACCTGCCTGTTGACCGAGGCACTGCGCACGTTTGGCGCCGATGTCACGCCGTTTATTCCGCATCGCTTTGACGAGGGCTACGGCCTGTCGCGCGCGGCGCTCGACCGCGTCAACGAGCTCGCTCGCCCTCAGCTGATCGTGACCGTCGATAACGGTATTGCCGCCAAGGAAGAAGTCTCCTATCTGGAGAGCCTGGGGATCGATTTGGTGGTCACGGACCATCACGAGCCCTCTGACCAGGTGCCGCAGGGCGTGCCCCTGACCGACCCCAAGCTCGAGGACGAGGGCCCCTCGCGCGAGCTTGCCGGTGCCGGCGTGGCGCTCAAGCTGGTGCAGGTCCTGGGCGAGCGTTTGGGCAAGCCGTCGTATTGGCGTTCGCTGATCGAGGTCGCGGCGCTGGGCACCGTGTCCGACATGATGCCGCTCACGCCCGAGAATCGCGCACTGGTCGCCGAGGGCATCCAGCAGATGCGCGTGACGGCCCGTCCCGGCTATATCGCGCTTGCCGCACTTGCCAAGGCCGACCTTTCTACCATTACGGCCGACGGCCTGTCGTTTTCGCTCATCCCTCGTCTGAATGCTGCCGGCCGCATGGCTGATCCCAAGCTGGCGCTCGACCTGCTGCTTGCCCGTGATCCTATCGAGGCAAGTGCACTGGCAGCCGAGCTCGAGGAAATCAATCGCCAACGCCGTGAGATCGAGGCGGAGCTCACGCGCGATGCCATGGCGAAGGTCGAGGAGACTTATGACGGCGGGCGCGCAATCGTCGTGGGCGGCGAGGGCTGGCACGAGGGCGTCAAAGGCATCGTGGCGAGCCGTCTGACCAACCGCTATCACGTGCCGGCGCTGCTGTTCTCGATCGAGGACGGTATCGCGCGCGGCTCTGGTCGCTCGGTGGGCAAAGTTAACCTGTTTGACGCCGTCGAGCGTTGTTCCGACCTGCTGATTCGTCGCGGCGGACATGCCGGTGCGGTGGGTGTGACCATCGAGGCATCCAAGCTCGATGAGTTCCGCCGCCGCCTTTCCGCCGTGCTATCGGAGCTTTCCGCCGAGGACTTTGAAGACACCGACGAGGTCGCCGCCACCGTCGACCTTTCCGAGCTGAATATCGAGACCATCGAGCAGATCTCCCGTCTTGAGCCGTTTGGCCAGGGCAACAAGGTGCCGCTGCTGGCTGCCGAGGGCGTGACGATGTGCGACCGCGCCGTGGTGGGCAAAACCGGCGAGCACATGCGCTTTGTGGCGACCGATGGCGCCGCGAGTGTGCCGGCCATTATGTTCCGCGTGCCGCAAATCGATAAGCTCATCAACTGCGATAGCGCTGTCGACTTGGTGTTCGAGGCCGTTGCCGAGCATTGGCAGGGGCGTGTGAAGCCCAAGCTCATGATCAAGGATGTTCTGGTTCGCGATACCACGCTGCCCAGCGTCGATGATCCGGCATGCGAGCTTCGTCGTGGCGTGCAGCCGGCGGATTCCGGCCTGCGCCTGGAGTCGCGTAAGCGCGAGACGCTCGCCCAGCTTTCCTATACCGAGCTCACGCGCTCGCTTATCCATAGCTTTATCGGATCGAACCAGCCGCACCGCGCGCAGGTTGAGGCGCTCGATGCCTTGGCCGACCACCAGAGCGTCTTGGCCGTTATGGGAACGGGCCGCGGCAAGTCTCTCATCTTCCATGTACATGCTGCGCGCGAGGCTGTCCTTCGCGGACGTGCGAGCATCTTTGTCTATCCGCTGCGCGCGCTTGTTGCCGACCAGGCCTATCACCTCTCGTCGACGATGGCAGCGCTTGGCATTGGCGTTGGCGTGCTGACCGGCGAGACCGTGGAGGCCGCACGCGATGATGTGTTCGCCGGCCTAGCTTCGGGCCGCACCGGTATCGTGCTCACGACGCCCGAGTTCCTATCTATCCACCGTGACCGCTTCGCGCGTTCGGGCCGCATCGGCTTTGTCGTTATCGATGAGGCGCACCACGCCGGCCTTGCCAAGGGCGGCGACCGCAGCGCCTATCTCGACATGCCCGATATCCTCAAAGCCCTGGGCGACCCGGTTGTTATGGCTGCGACGGCCACCGCGACGGCTCCGGTCGTGGCCGAGCTTGCCCGCATGCTGCCGATTACTCGCACGGTGGTCGACGAGACGGTGCGCGAGAACCTGCAGCTCGAGGACGACCGCGACCTTGCGAGCCGCGAGAACCGTTTGGTGTCGATCGTGGCGACGGGGGAGAAGACCGTCATTTACGTCAATTCGCGCGACCAGTCCGTGGCGCTCGCCAAGACGTTGCGCAAGCGTGTGCCCGATTGCGCAACCCATATCGCGTTCTATAACGCGGGGCTTGCGCGCTCCGATCGCCGCCGCGTGGAGGAAGCATTCCGAGACGGAAGCCTCAGCTGCATCGTCTCGACCTCTGCCTTTGGCGAGGGTGTCAATCTGCCCGATATCCGCCATGTCGTGCTGTACCACATGCCGTTTGGCGCCATTGAGTTCAACCAGATGAGCGGGCGTGCCGGTCGTGACGGACAGCCCGCCGTGATCCACCTGCTCTATTCGTCGCGCGACGCCCGCATCAACGAGCGCCTGCTCGACTGCTACGCACCCGAGCGCGACGAACTCGTCACACTCTATCGTGCGTTGCAGACCATGTGGCGCTCCAACCGCGGTAAGACCGGGGATGATTCATTCTGCGCAAGCGATATCGACATCGCGCAGATGTGCCTTGCCATCGATGCTCGCACGCCGGTCGACGAGCGCTCGGTGGAAAGTGGCCTGGGAATCTTCGAAGAGCTTGGTTTCTGTCGCGTTTCGGGGTTTGACGACACCCGTCGCATCGCGATGGCCGAAAACCCCGGCCGTGTGCAATTGAGCAGGTCAATTCGCTATTTGGAGGGCTTGCGCTCGCGCATGGAGTTCTCGGCTTTCCGGAGTTGGGCGCTCGATTCGTGCGCTTCTGATATGCTAGCCAAAGTTAACCGCCCGATCGTACCGCGGGCCTAGGGGAAGGGGACCTCGATGGATGCCGCAGCCCGTACCGCCCATGATTCCACCCTCCAGCCGTTCTCGGAGATGGAGCACTATAAGCATGCCGATGAGCTGCCGCCCGAGATTATGGCGGACAGCTACGACAAACTGGAGCGCCTGTGCCTCAAATATATGAATGAGGACGACTTTTCTAAGGTGGAGCAGGCCTATTGCTTTGCTGCCGAGAAGCACTGCAACCAAAAGCGCCGCTCGGGTGAGATGTACATCAACCATCCCGTCGAGGTGGCCATCATTTTGGCCGATCTCAAGATGGACTGCGATGTAGTGTGCGCCGCGCTGCTGCACGATACCGTCGAGGATACCGAGACCTCGCTTGCCGATGTTTCCGGCCTGTTTGGCGATACGGTGGCCGAGCTCGTCGATGGCGTGACCAAGCTCACCAACATCGAAGTCGACAGTATGGACGAGAAACAGGCGCTCACGCTGCGAAAGATGTTCCTCGCCATGTCCAAGGACATCCGCGTCATCATCGTTAAGCTTGCCGACCGTCTGCACAACATGCGCACCCTTGCAGCCCTGCGTGAGGACCGTCGCCTGTTTAAGGCTCGCGAGACCATGGACGTGTATGCGCCCCTGGCCGACCGTCTGGGCATGAGCTCCATTAAATGGGAGCTCGAGGACCTGTCCTTCTTCTACCTGGAGCCCGATGCCTACCAGCGCATCGCACGCATGGTGGCGGAGTCGCGCGAGGTCCGTGAGCGCTATCTGGCCGAGACCATCAAGACGCTCACCGACGAGCTCAACCGCATTGGCCTGGAAGACTTCCAGATCAACGGCCGTTCCAAGCACTATTGGTCCATCTACCAAAAGATGAAGCGCAAGGGCAAGGAATTCTCCGAGATCTACGACCTGGTGGCACTGCGCGTCATCACGCATTCGGTGCGCGATTGCTACTCCACGCTCGGCGCGGTGCACACGCTGTGGCACCCCATGCCCGGCCGCTTTAAAGACTATATCGCCATGCCCAAGGTCAATAACTACCAGTCGCTCCATACGACGGTTATCGGCCCCACGGCCCGCCCGCTCGAGATTCAGATTCGTACCTACGAGATGCACGAGCAGGCCGAGTACGGTATTGCCGCCCACTGGCTCTATAAGAAGTCGGGCGGATCGTCCGCGTCTAAGACCAATGATGCCCAGCGCTTGGACGACCAGATTAACTGGCTCAAACATTCGCTCGATTGGGCTGCGTCTGATGAGATCACCGACGCCAAGGAATACCTGCATTCGCTGAAGGTCGACCTCTTCGATCAGGAGATTTTCGTCTTTACGCCCAAGGGCGAGGTCATGGCGCTTCGTGCCGGCTCCACGCCGCTCGACTTTGCCTACGCCGTTCACACCGAGGTGGGAAACCACTGCGTCGGCGCTAAGATCAACGGTGCGGTGGCCCCGCTCACGCACGAGATCAAGACGGGCGACCGTGTCGAGATTCTGACCAACAAGAGTTCCAAGCCGTCGCGTGATTGGCTCAAGATCGTTAAGACACCTTCCGCCAAGTCAAAGATCCGCCGTTACTTCGCCGCCGCGACCAAGGACGACGACGCTGCCGCCGGCCGCGATATACTGGCTAAGGACCTGCGCAAGCGCGGATATGGCATCTCTACGCCACGATCCACGCGTGCGCTCAACGCCGTGGCGGAGCAGTTTAACTATAAACAGCTCGAGGACCTGTTTGCCGCCGTCGGCGCCGGCAAGGTTGCCCCGCGCGCTGTGGGCAATAAGGTCGAGCAAATCTTGGACCCCAAGCCCGAGGAACAGCTCACCAAGGCCGAGGCTATCGCCGAGGTCGTGAAGCAGCCTGCTCGCGGCTCCAACCGCAAGCCGCAAAAGCGCGGCAAGAGCGCCAGTAACGGCATTATCGTCAAGGGCGAGAGCAACAGCGGCCTACTGGTCCGTCTGGCTCATTGCTGCAACCCCGTGACGGGCGACGACATCGTCGGCTTCATCACGCGCGGTCGTGGCGTTTCGGTGCATCGCGCCAACTGTCCCAACGTCAAGGGTCTTATGGAGCATCCCGAGCGCATGATCGAAGTGGAGTGGGACGGCGCTGCCGACACCCTCTTCCAGGTCGAGATCGTGGTCGAGTGCCTGGACCGCATGGGCCTGCTCAAGGATGTCACCATTGCCATTGGCGATGCGGGCGGCAATATCCTTTCTGCCGCCACGTCGACCAACCGCGAGGGTATTGCAACCCTGCGCTTTATGGTCGAGATCTCGGACGCGAGTGGTCTGGATCCGCTGCTGGCCTCCATCAGCAGCGTTGACTCGGTCTACGACGCGCGCCGCCTGATGCCCGGTGAGGGTGGAGCCCAGCTTAAGCGCCGCGTTTAGTCGCGACGAACGTGTCGCATTATCGATATTCGCTACACTCGAGGCATCGTTTGATGCCTCGAGTTCTATAGAGAGGAGAGGGACATGAGCGCTGTGTCCTTGGATTTAACTCCCAAGGGATCGGTCGAGATCGAGACGCTCGTAAACGGTCCCATTCAGACCAATAGCTATGCTGTTATTTCGGACAATGAGTGCGTGATTATCGATCCCGCATGGGAAGGCGAACGCCTGGTGGAGCATATTCGAGCCGAGCATCCCGGCGTACGCGTGTTTGGCGCCGTATGCACTCATGGCCATGCCGATCATGTTGGTGGTGTTGCAGGCGTGCGAACCACCGTTGGCGAGGGCTGCCAGTATGAGCTGTGTGCTAAGGATGTGGCGGTGCCGCATGCGAACATCGAGGAACAGCGAGCTATGTGGGGCATTGAGACGCCTGACCCCGGGGAGCCGACGCACCTGCTCGCCGAGGGAGATGTTATCGAGGTGGGCGATATCTACCTGCAGGTGATCGAGACGCCAGGGCATACGCTGGGCGGGATCGTCTTGTTTGCTGCCACCGAGCAGGGGAACATTGCCTTTGTGGGCGACACCCTGTTTCCGGGCGGGCACGGCCGCACCGATCTTTCTGGAGGAGACGAGGCGGCGATTCTGCGCTCGCTCTCCAAGCTCGCCCGGCTTCTCCCGCCCGATACCGTTTGCCTAACCGGCCATGGCGATTCGACCACCATGGCACGCGAGCTCATGCAGAACCCTTTCATGCGGATGTAGCTTAATAGTCGGCTTTTGAAGCACGAGAAGCGTCCAAACGTCAAGCTATTTTTCCCCAACGGGTCGATTTCGTAGGGCAAACGGTCAAAAAAAGTCTGTTTGGACGATATTCGTGAACAAACGAACGTTTATGCTCGGGTGCGCCGTGGTAAAATCTCAGGCGTTATCGGAGCAACCTTACAGGAGGTTTCTTTTATGCTCGTCAACGCAGCAGACATGCTCAAGAAGGCCGAGGCCGGCAAGTACGGTCTTGGTGCCTTCAACACCAACAACCTCGAGTGGACCCTGGCTATTCTCCAGGCCGCCGAGGAGGCCAAGTCTCCGCTGATCCTTCAGTGCACCGCTGGTGCCGCTAAGTGGATGGGCGGTTTCAAGGTCTGCGCCGACATGGTCAAGGCTGCCGTCGAGGCCACGGGCGTTACCGTTCCCGTCGCCCTTCACCTCGATCACGGTTCTTACGAGGACTGCTTCAAGTGCATCGAGGCCGGCTTCACGTCCATCATGTATGACGGCTCTCACGAGGAGACCTTCCAGCTTAACCTCGACCGCACCAAGGAGCTCGTTGAGCTTGCTCACTCCAAGGGCATGTCCATCGAGGCCGAGGTCGGCGGCATCGGCGGCACCGAGGACGGCGTGACCTCCAGCGGCGAGCTCGCTGATCCTGCTGAGTGCAAGCAGATCGCTGACCTGGGTGTCGACTTCCTCGCCTGCGGCATCGGCAACATCCACGGCGTGTACCCCGCCGACTGGGCTGGTCTTTCCTTCGAGCGTCTGGGCGAGATTAAGGCCCAGACCGGTGACCTGCCCCTCGTTCTGCACGGTGGCACCGGCATCCCCGAGGATCAGATCAAGAAGGCCATCTCCCTGGGCATCTCCAAGATCAACGTCAACACCGACCTGCAGCTCGTCTTCGCCAAGGGCGTCCGCGAGTACATCGAGGCTGGCAAGGATCAGCAGGGCAAGGGCTTTGACCCCCGCAAGCTCCTCAAGCCTGGTCGCGACAACATCGTTGCCCGCACCAAGGAGCTCATGGAGGAGTTTGGCTCCGTCAACAAGGCGTAAGCGTCGCTAAACTTCCCGCCGGAAGCCCCGTCCCCCTACACTGTTTCCTTTGCGCTCACCTGGCTTTGCCAGAAGTCGCGCCAAGAAAACAGCTCCGGGGGACGGGGCTTCCTTCGTTTAACGCCGCAGGGTTACGAGTCTGAATTAAGATGGCTACTGGCTTTGCCAGAAGTCGCGCGACGGAATCAGCTCCGGGGAAACGGGGCCTCCTTTGTTAACTTGCTACAGGGTTACTGGTCTGATTTTAGTTATATGGTTACCGTTCAGCGGTGTTGATGGCTCCCTTGTTGGGGCTTTCTTTTTATCTCGCTACAATGGGCTTCAAGCGTTCTAGTGACTTGGAGTTTTGGTATGGCTGTTATTAATGTGCTGCCTTCGGATGGGAAGGTTATTGACGAGGGTCCAGTTGGTTGCTCTGCTGATGTTTGCTGTGATGACTTTCGTCATCTCGATGTTGGACTGCCGCCCGAGATTCTTCGTCTTATGGATGCCGGGTATTTGACGCAGGCTGTTGCTGCCTGCGATCGCCTTTTGGAGCAGAACTCCGAGCCTTCGCTGGCTGCTTGTGTTCGTGCCGAGCGGTATCGCATGCTCGAGACGCCGCTTCATTTTTCGGTGTCGCGCGACCAGGCTATTGCGATGATTCGCGAGGAGTGGCCAGAGTTTACCGAAGAGCAGTTTGATGACCTGATTAATCGTAAGCGTATTGACTGGCGCTTTATCGATGGCGAACTGTTCGTTCTCGACAACTTCCTCGATTCGCTTCGCGTATATCCCAAAGAGGTTCCCGGCATGCGGCCCGATTCTACGGACGGAATAGCACTGCGCAACGAGATGCTCAAGGAGATGGAGTCACAAAACGGATTGGCTCGCGTCATTACGCTTAAAGCGTCCGTGTCTGTCCCCGGCGCTCTGGAAGGGGAGACCGTTCGCGCGTGGCTACCCGTTGCCGCCGCCTGTCGTCAACAGTCTCATATCGAGGTTCTCGATATGACGCCGGAGGGTGCTGTTGCCCCCGCGAATGCTTCGGCGCGTACCGCCTCGTGGTCTTCTTCGAGTGAGCGCTCATTCTCGGTGACCTATCGCTATCAAATTGATGCCGCTTATCGTGATGTCTATGGGGGTGCGCTTCCGGTGCATCCTTGCATGGACACGCCACTGCCCGTGGACACCTCCGAGGACCGTCCGCACATTGCATTCACGCCGTATCTACAGCAGCTGACAGCCCGTGTCATTGACGGGCTCGAGGATCCGCTCGATCGCGCCCGTGCTATCTATGATTACCTGACGCAGTACATCGACTATCGCTATCAGCCGCCGTACTTGCTTTTGGGATCTATTGCCGATGACTGCGCGCATTCGCTCCGCGGCGATTGCGGCGTTATGGCGCTCACGTTTATCACCATGTGCCGTATCGCGGGCGTGCCTGCCCGTTGGCAGAGCGGCCTGTATGTTGCGCCCGATTCGGTGGGGTCGCACGACTGGGCAGAGTTCTATACGCCGCAGACCGGATGGCTCAACGCCGACGTGTCATTTGGATCTTCTGCTCGCAGGATGGGGGAGGAGTGGCGCCGCCGTCACTACTTTGGCAATCTCGATCCGTGGCGTATGGTGGCCAACAATCGATTCCAGGCAGAGTTTGAGCCCTCTTTCGACGGCATGCGCGAGGACCCTTACGATAACCAGATGGGTGAGGCTTCGGTCGACGGTCGCGGATGCCGTCGGCGCGAGATGCTCCGCACGGTCGAACTCATCGAAATGCTCGAAGTTCCATTTTCGGACTAATCGGTAGAAAGCTGTGATAAACTAACTCACGCATTGCGTGCCCGAGTGGCGGAATTGGCAGACGCAGTGGACTCAAAATCCACCGTTGGCAACAACGTGCGAGTTCGAGTCTCGCCTCGGGCACCATACATGCAAGTGAGCGTTCAAGGGGGTTGCGGCCCCCTTTTTCGTGCCGAACTCGCGTGAGCGCGCGAAGCGTTAAGCAAACAGGCCTGTGGCCTGTTTGTAGCGGAGCGTGGCGAGGGCGCCACGCGCCCGAAGCCCGGGGCTTCGCGAAGCGAAGGCCCTTCGAGTCTCGCCTCGAGCACCATACATGCAAGCGAGCGTTCAAGGGGGTCAAGGTCCCTTTTTCGTGTACGTAATGTGATAACGCGCTGTACGTGTTATTATTCGCAAGGCGTTGTTCCCGCAATGCCCTAAAGAGGAACCTGAGGGTTCCCACCTTTTGGCGCCAATGAGCAGCTGACTGGTCATACAACTTAGATTCCCTTCCTCAAATCGAGGAAGTCTATGTGTACGACCTGGTTGCTGAGAAGCGCCGGGTTATTTTTTTATGAATGGAGGTAGGGAAAATAGCTAAGTCTGATGACATCCGCATCAACGACGAGATCACTGCATCTTCGTGTCGTTTGATTGGCGTCGATGGCTCTCAGCTCGGCCTGTTCGCCATCCGCGATGCCCAGCGCGTCGCCGACGATCAGGGTCTCGACCTGGTCGAGATCGCTCCCAACGCGGAGCCGCCGGTCTGCAAGGTCATGGACTACGGTAAGTTCAAGTACCAGCAGGCCATGAAGGCCAAGGCTGCTCGTAAGAACCAGTCCAAGGTCGAGGTCAAGGAAATGAAGTTCCGACCCAAGATCGACGTTGGCGACTACGAGACCAAGAAGGGCCACGTTCTGCGTTTCCTCAAGAAGGGCGCACGCGTTAAGATCACCATCATGTTCCGCGGCCGTGAGATGGCTCACCCGGAGCAGGGCCTTAACGTTCTCGAGCGTCTCGCCGAGGATCTCAAGCCTTACGCTACGGTCGAGTCCAAGCCTAAGATGGAAGGCCGTAACATGCTTATGCTGCTCGCCCCGATTAAGGGCGCCTTCGATGAGGATAAAGCGGCAAGCGATAGCAAGTAACTAGTGTTCTGTAACCGATTAAGGAGTATTTCATGCCTAAGATGAAGTCCCACAGCGGCACCAAGAAGCGTTTCCGCAAGACTGGTACCGGCAAGCTTATGCGCGCCAAGGCTTTCAAGAGCCACATCCTGAGCAAGAAGTCCACCAAGCGTAAGCGTGGCTTCCGTCAGGAGACCGAGATCGCCGCTGCCGACCGCAAGGTCATCAAGTCGCGTCTCGCCTAAGTTCGCGTTCCCGTTTTTCGTTTTACCGTCTAGGAGTTGATAGAACATGGCACGTATTAAGCGCGCTGTTGCCGCCAAGAAGAAGCGCCGTACCGTTATGCACCGTGCGAAGGGTTACTACGGTGCCGCTTCGCGTACTTACAAGCATGCTAAAGAGCAGGTCCAGCACTCCCTGCAGTATCAGTATCGTGATCGCCGCAACAAGAAGCGCGAGATCCGTTCTCTCTGGATCACCCGTATCAACGCTGCTGCTCGCCTGAACGACATCTCTTACTCTCAGTTCATGCACGGCCTGAAGGTTGCCGGCATCGAGCTCGACCGCAAGGTCCTGGCTCAGATGGCTTACGAGGACATCGAGTCCTTCAACGAGCTGGCTGCCATTGCCAAGAAGGCTCTCGAGGCCTAATAGATTCTCTTGAATCGCTAGGGGAGTGTCGCGTTGTGCGCGGCGCTCCCTCTTTTTATCTGAAGCGCGGTTTACATTGCTAAAAGCGCGGGTAGATAGACACTTACAGGTGACCGATCTCTATATATTTCTAAACCAAAGGGTCATCATCTGATACGTGCGGAAGATCCGCACCAGTCTTTCTATTAGCTATAGAAAGCGATATGTTGTGTAGGACTTGTGAAGAGTGGAATTGACGACCCACAGGGCTTCGCGGTCTGGCAATATATCTCCTTGCCGCGCGGCCCGGTCGGACCGGATCAGCCGCA
>CAUHJB010000004.1:0-107066 GCA_959606495.1 uncultured Collinsella sp.
AGCCATAAAAAGCCTCCCATTTCTTGTGTCCAAGAAATGGGAGGCAGTTCACACTACGTGCGGCGGGGGTTCTTTCGTCCTGCGGAGTGTCCGCGAAGGTCAGCCCTCAGATCCTGCTACGACTACGTCCTCGGATTGTGTGGGCGGATGAAGGACGTGGTTGGTGGGGTGCCTTGTCCCGGTCGCTGTTTCGCGGCTTTGGGCATAGAGGGGGATTTGGTTGCGGACCCAGATGGCCTAGAGGGATATGGGCGCAAACGAGAAATCGTTGTTGGGGTCGTCCTTTTCCATAAACTCATCGAGGCAGAATGTCATATAGATTGGAACGTACAGGACCTTGCCCTCTTTGCTGAGGTTCTCGTGGCTTAGCACAACGGCCTCGGGGATTTTGTACTCGCTCACGCTCATCAGACGGTCGAGGGCCGCATGGGCTCGAACCTTCTTGCCCGATTTGACCTCGATTGGGACAACGTGCCCGCGGGTGCCTTCGATCACAAAGTCAACTTCGCCGACCTCGCGTGTCTGGTAGTACCATGCATCAGTTCCAAGGGCGACAAGCTCCTGCGCGACCACGTTCTCATAGAGACCGCCGAGGTTGGGGGTTTTCATATCAAGGTAGACGGCGCGTGCCGTGCTGCCGGGATACCGTGATGCGAGCATGCCTGTATCAGACTCGTATAGCTTAAAGGCGGTCGCCTTCTCTGTCCTCTTAAGAGGACTCCGGGCCTCCGTCACCTGGGCGACCATCAAACCGACGCCCGCGTTCACCAGCCATAGGAAATCCTGCTCGTATTTTTGAAGGCGAGCCCCCTCGCCCAGGGATGAAACAACAAAGCGATGGGACTCCGCCTCAAGCTGAACGGGAATTTGTTCGAAAATCGCGCGAACGTTAAACGCTCGAGTCGATGCATATTTAGAGATATCACTTTTGTACTGATCGACCAGCTGAATTTGAAGCTCACGCGTCCTCACGAGTGAATAACCCGAATCGATATAGTTCTGTACGACCTCCGGCATGCCGCCGCAAACGATATAAGCTCTAAAGTTTTTGAGCATCGCCTCATGAATATAGTTTTCGACGGGACGCCTCTCGACAAGGCAGCTGCGGATGTCTGCAAGCACATTCTCGCTGATGCTGTTTGCCCAACAAAACTCTTCAAAATCCATTGGCCGCATAACAATGTGCTCGACATACCCCACCGGGAAAGAAGAGATCCCCTTAAACTCAGTCCCAAGCATAGACCCCGAGAAGACATAGCTAAAGCGCCCGTCCTCGACCAACGCCTTCATGAGCGTGACGATCTGCGGATACTCCTGTATTTCATCGACAAAGATAAGCGTATCTCCCTCAACAAGCGGTGCATCCGCAAGAAGGGCAACGCGGTTGATAAAGTCAACGGCGTTCTTAGCGCCAATGAGCACATCTCTTGCCTCGGCATCGAGCAGCAAATTGGCCTCAAAATACGACGCGTAGTTGTCTTTACCAAACGCGCGAATCGCATAGCTCTTGCCAATTTGACGCGCACCGGTAACAAGCAACGCTTTATTGGAGTTGTTCTTCCAGCTCAAAAGCCTGTCAGTGACCTTACGGCGTAGCATAAAACCCCTCAATGACAAAAATTGGCAAATAGATTTGCCCCTAATCATACAAAAATTGGCAAATAGATTTGACCCAAATCGTACAAAAATTGGCAGATAGCAAAGATTCGCTTAGGCCCCAGAGCCATCGAGCCGGCGCGGTGCCATGCAAAAAGACTGGGGACGCCGCTGATGTTCTCGGCTGCTTGGGCGCGCAGGAGCGAGAGGGCGTCGACGGCGTTCATGCAATACCCGACGGTAAAGTTCTATACTGCAAACTCACAGTCGCTTGCCGCAAAGTGAAGCGCGATTGGCTATCCCTTTTGTTGGATGAAAAGCCCCGTGTTATTGCAGGGGTGCATACTTGTCTTGCAAGTGCATAGAATCTCGTATAGTGCGAGTAAATAATTGCAGTGTCCGTTATGTGTTTAGCAAAGATATAGTTTGCATAATCCAGCCTAATCTCTGCTCTAATTAAATAAAGTCGCACGTAGATGACGTAAACATGCGTGAGCTGGGATTCCTTACGCTGAGCGGGTAAAAACGACCGTTCACCGTTCAACTGTTTTCAAAATGAATAAAATGAGCGATAAAGAGAATATAAACCTTAATAAACTCGCGTATCGCACGGACGCGGGTTATTAATGGGTTGTAGGCCTTTTACAGAAAGGATTCCAGCAATGTCTAAGCCTCTTGGCAAGCCCGATCGTATTGTCGTCGCCCTCGGCGGCAACGCCCTCGGCAACAACCCCGTCGAGCAGATCGAGGCCGTGAGCAACACCGCCCACGCGCTCCTCGGCCTCATCGAGCAGGGCAACGAGATCATCATCACCCACGGCAACGGCCCGCAGGTCGGCATGATCCAGAACGCCTTCGCCGCTGCCCACGACGCCATCGGCACCCCCGAGATGCCGCTGCCCGAGTGCGGCGCCATGTCCCAGGGCTACATCGGCTACCACCTGCAGCAGGGCATCGGCCGCGAGATGCACAAGCGCTATAAGCGTTGGCACGCCGCCACCGTCGTCACCCAGATCGAGTGCGATCCCGACGATCCCGCGTTCAAGAACCCGACCAAGCCGATCGGCCCCTTCTACACCGAGGAGCAGGCCAAGGAGTTCATGGCCGAGGACCCCTCCAAGGTCTTCGTCGAGGATTCCGGCCGCGGCTGGCGTCGCGTCGTCGCCTCCCCCGATCCCAAGAAGATCGTCGAGGCTGACTCCATCCTCAACCTGCTCGACAACGAGTTCATCGTCATCGCCTGCGGTGGCGGCGGCATCCCCGTCGTCCGCGACTACGAGAACAAGGGCTGCTACAAGGGCGTTCCCGCCGTCATCGACAAGGACCTGGGCGGCGAGCTGCTGGCCGAGGACTGCGACGCCGACGTCCTGTTCCTGCTGACCGCCGTCGAGCATGTCGCCATCAACTTTGGCAAGCCCAACCAGGAGGAGCTCGAGGACCTCACCGCCGACGAGGCCGAGCGCCTGGCCGACGAGGGCCAGTTCGGCAAGGGTTCCATGGAGCCCAAGGTCCGCGCCGCCATCAAGTTCGCCCGCTCCCGCAAGGGCCGCACCTGCATCATCGGCGCCCTGGACAAGGCCGCCGAGACCATGGCCGGCCTCTCCGGTACCCGCATCCACGAGTAGTCCCTACTCCGTTGCCTCTCCCGTGGGCGCCAGGCAAAGCGCCCACAAACTAGCCTCTCTTCATGAGCCCCGCAGCCCGCTCCGACTGCGGGGCTTTTGCTATTCACCTAGTCATTGGGGACAGACTTAAATGAGTAGCACCAATCAACTGCGGAAAGTGCATCCCACAATGAGCGTCCAAAATGGGGCACAGTTTCCCCGGGGCCCTCAACCGGAAAATACATCCCGGAATTTGCCCGAAAAATGGCCCCCAGTTTCCCAAACAGGCCGCTAACGGAAAGCGCATCCCGCTATCGAACTTCAAAGCGGGGTGCGCTTTCCGTGCCAGCAGTTCCGGGCATCCAGAGACCACTCATTTAAGTCTGTCCCCAGTGACTAGTAGTAGGCCCACATGGCTTCGACTTCGTTGAGGACCTCTACGACGCCCCAGCGTCGGGCGCTGCGGCTGGCCGAGTTGGGATCGAAGACTTCAATCTGGTCGGCGTCGTCAATACCGTAAAGCACAATGTAGTGGCCCACGTTGGTAAAGGTGCCCGGCCGAACGGCGGCGATGACGGGCGCTCCCGAACGCAGCACCTGAGTCATCGAGTCGCGATCGTTATGAAGCTCCGTTCCGTTAAGGCCCAGCTGCCATGCGCCGCGCGTCATAAATGACCATTCGGTGGCGCCGGTGGGGGCATAGTTGCCCGCCTCGGAAAGGGCGCACATGTCGACCGGTGTCATATCGGTGCGGCCGGTCTTAAAGATATAGACCATGGTGAGGCAAGTGGGACCGCAAGCGTTTTCGCGAATAGTGCCACCGGCATAGGGCAGCTCCGACCACGCAGGGTCGATCTGATAGATATGGGGCATCGTGCCGGCTTGCCATTGCGAGCGCGGAGTCGAAAAGGCGAAAGAATAACCGGGCGCGACGGGGGCCTTGAGCAGCTTGTCCTCGGCGGTGGGCTCGAGACCGGCCGAGCCGTGGGACATACAGGAGCTCATAAGCACAAAGACCAGACAGATGAGGATAGAGCACAGTGCGAGGCAAAGCCGACGAGCCGGCAGGGCGGGGGCATTCACGTACGATGTCGAGCGGTAGGGCTTGCCGTCGCGTCCGCCTTGGGGATGCGAAAAGAAGCGGTTGATATGGATGCCGGGCTGACGTGCGCCGTTGCGGCGCAGTTGCGGAACCTCGGCTTGGCGCTGTCGAGTGCGCGCGCCCAAGCGGCTATCTTGCTGTGCGCTTGTGCCCGTGCTCGGACGGCCGCTCTGCCGTGTTCTGTTTGTCTGCTGCCGAGACGAAGGCCCGGGTTGCTCTTGAGGGCGTTGCGGATTGCTGCTCGTGGCACTTCTGGGCATCGGCGTGGTGCGGCCAGCAAGGCGAACGCTTTGTCGCCGTTGATCACCGTCGTTGTATCCGTATGCCATTCGTACCGCCTTGTCTCATGTATAACCTGTCTATCCTACAAAAAGGATGTGCAACAAATGGGTCCGAGCGTCAAAAGCTCGGTAAACGGTACGAAAGGCGCAAAACACACGGCCTCAAAAACATTTCTATATGCGTCCAATGAGCGTACGCCCGTCGGACGGGCGACAACAATGAGCGGCAAACCGTGCCGTTCGTCCCAAAAACGGCGCCACTCATATGCGAGTTCTGCCTTCGGTCGAGCCATGGGCGGCCATGCTGTGCCAAGGTCGTATCTTAAAGCCACGAAATAAAAGCGCGCGGCAAAACGGACCGCGCAAGGGGTGACGTCAAAGAGGCGTCAATAAGGAAAGGAGGGGAACAATGGCGGACAAGAACGCAGAAGTTGCAGTCGAGGGTAACGGTGGCATGAAGAAAACGCTCTCGCTCTGGAACTTCTTCACCATCGGTTTCGGTGCCATCATCGGAACTGGCTGGGTTCTGCAGGTCGGCGACTGGATGGTCGTGGGCGGCGGTCCCGTTCCCGCTATGATTGCATTCCTCTTGGGTGCAATCTTTCTCGTGCCCGTCGGAGCTGTTTTCGGTGAGCTCACGGCTGCTATCCCCATCTCGGGCGGCATCGTCGAGTATGTCGACCGTAGCTTTGGCCGTACGCTGAGCTACATCACCGGTTGGCTCCTGGCCCTGGGCAACGGCATCCTGTGCCCGTGGGAGGCCATCGCCATTTCGACCCTCGTGTCCGAGATGTTCGGCAGCCTGCCCGGTCTTGAGTGGCTGCGCGCCGTCAAGCTCTACACCATCTTGGGCGCCGACGTTTACTTGTTCCCGACGCTAATCGCGCTCGGCTTTGCAGTCTACGTCATCTTCCTCAACTTCCGCGGTGCCAGCTCGGCCGCCAAGCTCCAGGCCTTCCTGACCAAGGCTCTGCTCTGCGGCATGCTGCTCGCCATGGGTGTCTCGCTGTTCACCGGTTCGCCGGAACACGCCATGCCCGTGTTCTCCCAGGTCACCGGTGCTGGCGGCGGCAAGGCCGCTACCGAGAGCACCAGCCTGTTTGCCGGCATCGTGTCGGTCCTGGTTCTGACCCCGTTCTTCTACGCCGGCTTCGACACTATTCCTCAGCAGGCTGAGGAAGCAGCCGAGGGCCTCAACTGGAACAAGTTCGGCAAGATCATCTCCCTGGCACTGCTGGCCGCCGGCGGCTTCTACATGGTCTGTATCTACTCGTTCGGCACCATTCTCGACTGGCATGAGTTCGTTAAGAGCCCGGTTCCCGCGCTCGCCTGCCTCAAGGGCATCAACATGCTTCTGTACCTGGCCATGCTCGTCATCGCCACGCTTGGACCCATGGGTCCGATGAACTCCTTCTACGGCGCCACGAGCCGCATCATGCTCGCCATGGGCCGCAAGGGCCAGCTGCCCGAGCAGTTCGCCGAGGTCGACCCCAAGTCCGGCGCTCCCAAGCTTGCCTGCGTCGTCTTGGGCGTCATCACCGTCGTCGGTCCGTTCCTGGGCAAGAACATGCTCATCCCTCTGACCAACGTGTCGGCTCTCGCCTTCATCTTCTCCTGCGGCATGGTCGCCCTCGCTTGCCTGCGCATGCGCTTCACCGAGCCCGACCTGCCTCGTCCCTACGAGGTGCCCGGCGGCAAGTTTGGCATCGGCCTCGCTATCGCTGCCTGCGCCATCATCATCGGCCTGCTCGTGATTCCGTTCTCTCCCGCCTCCCTCAACATGGTGGAGTGGAGCATCGTGATCGGCTGGCTGGCCGTCGGCCTGGCTCTCATGGCCTTCACCAATTCCCGCAAAAAGTAACGCCGAGCCGGGGCGGATCAGGTGCGCGGGACCCTCTCTTCCGCGCACCGAACCCGGCACCACTTGGGTAGCTTTGTGAGGCCTTAACCCAACACGGCCTCGCCCACTATATGGATCCATAAGGAGGAACCATGTCCACTAAGTATGCAATCGTTGGCGGCAAGCTCATCGACGGTACCGGTGCCGAGCCGGTCGAGAACTCCCTCGTTCTCGTCGACGACAACGGCAAGATCGAGTACGCCGGCGCTATGCAGGACCTTCCCGAAGGCGTTGAGGTAATTGACGCCGCAGGCAAGACCGTCCTTCCCGGCCTGATCGACACCCACCTGCACTTCTCGGGCAACCTGACCGACGATGACACCGATTGGGTCATGCAGCCGCTCCTCGAGAAGCAGGCCGTCGCCGTCAAGCAGGCCTACGACTGCCTCACCCACGGCCTCACCACCGTCTGCGAGATCGGCCGCTTTGGTATCCAGATCCGTGACTGCATCGACAAGGGCGTCTTTAAGGGCCCGCGCGTTCTGGCCACCGGCCTCGGCTTCTGCCGCGTTGCCGGTCACGGTGACTCTCACCACTGCACCCAGGAGCTCAACAAGGAATCTCACCCCTGGGGCGACCAGGTCGACGGCCCTTGGGATCTGCGCAAGGCCGTCCGTCGTCGCCTGCGCGAGAACCCCGATGCCATCAAGATCTGGGCTACCGGTGGCGGCATCTGGCGCTGGGACTCCGGTCGCGACCAGCACTATTGCTCCGAGGAGATCCAGGCCGTGGTCGAAGAGGCAAAGATGGTCGGCATTCCCGTGTGGAGCCACTGCTACAACAACCACGCCGCTGCCTACGATTCCGTTCGCTTTGGCTGCGAGCAGCTGATTCACGGCTTCGATATCGATGAGCGCACCATGGACCTCATGGCCGAGCAGGGCACCTTCTTCACCCCGACGATCGCCTTCCTGCCCACCTGGTACGCCACCTATCCGCCCGTCTACGTCCCCGAGCTGCACGACAAGTACGAGGGCACCCTGGTCGAGAAGGAGCTGCAGCGCAACTACGACTGCCTGCGCGAGGCCAAGAAGCGCGGCGTCGTCATGACGATCGGCTCCGACTCCTTCTCCTTCGTCACCCCGTACGGTACCTGCTCCATCGAGGAGATGTACGAGTTCGTCGACAAGATTGGCTTCACCCCGGTCGAGACCATCACCTGCGCCACCCTCAACGGTGCCAAGATGTGCCACATCGAGGACGAGACCGGTTCCATCGAGGCCGGCAAGTGCGCCGACCTGCTGGTCGTCAATGGTGATGTCGCCGCCGACATCCACGTGCTCAACACTGACAACATGGACGTCATCATGAAGGACGGCTGGATCGTCGAGGCTGGCACCTTTGGCGAGGCCAACAAATACAGCGCCTAAGATACCGTTTGTCGATGGCTGGATGTAAAACACAGTTTTTGATTGCATAATGCAATGGAGAGGGTCGCTTGCGGCCCTCTCCATTGCTATGGGTGCGATAGATAAAGGGGATGACGGTGGATTTAAACAGGCTGATCCTGGGCAAGAGCTACAACTCTACCAAGGTCTTTCGTACGGCCCAGCATGTGGTCCAGGCCATCCTGCTCGGTGTTGTCGTTCCGGCGCTTATCCTGCTGCTTATCTGGGATTTAACCGATAATCCCAATCCCGTTCCGGGCGTTGTCGTCATTGCCGGCCTGGTCATGCTGTGCTTCTTTTTCTCGTATGTCTTTGTGGTCCCCGACGACCTCACATCGAGCGCAACCGACCGTACGCTCGCCATCGCATCAAAAATATTCGCCTACACGTCGCGCGGCCTTACGCCCGAAGCGGCACTGGGTGCCTCCAAAATCATCCTGTCCGAGACCATCGCCTCGGCCATCTGCTTTACCGACGGCAAGCAGGTGTTGGCAAGTTGGGGCGAGGATTCGGCAAAGTGTCCCGCCGGCACCCCGGTCGTGCTCAAGACCACGCTCAACGTGATCGAGTCCGGCGAACAGAGTGTATTTTCGCGTGACGCCTCCAATGAGACGGGCGGCTATTTTCCCCGCCTGCGCGCCGGCATTGTCGCGCCGCTTACCGTGCGCGGGCATTGCGTGGGCACGCTCGAGCTGTATTACCCCCGCCTGAGCAGTATCGATATGCGCCAGACGGCCCTTGCCTCGGGTTTTGCCGATCTCATTTCCACGCAGCTCGCCAGCTTTGAGCTCGAGCGCCAGGACGAGCTCACGGCCCGCGTGGAGCTTCGCGCCCTGCAGTCGCAGGTCGACCCGCATTTTCTATTCAATACCATCAGCACCATCGTGTCGCTCGTTCGAACCGAGCCCGACAAGGCGCGATCGCTGCTCATCGATTTTTCCAATTATTACCGTCAGACGCTTTCTGACTCCGATACGCTCACCACGCTCGAGCACGAGGTGGAACAGGGCACTCGTTATATCAATCTTATGCAGGCCCGGTATGGCGACGGCCGTCTGCGCGTTTCGGTCGATATCGACTTTGAGGTGCGCGACAGCCTGGTACCGCCGTTTATCTTGCAGCCGCTGCTCGAAAACTGTATCAAGCACGCACAGCGCGAGACCGAGCCGCTTTCTATTCATGTAAGGGCTTTCGAGACCGATGACGGTTTGGAGATCATCGTCGAAGACGACGGCATCGGTATGAGCGAAGAAGTCTGCGCGCATCTGTTTGAGCAGCATCGCCGAGAGGAGCCCGAGAGCATTACCGCCGACGGCTCCATCAAGCGAGGTTGCGGCCTGGCGCTCTTCAACGTGCTTCAGCGCATCCATTTCTTTTACGGAGAAGATTCCGGCATGCGCGTGAAGTCCCAGGAGGGCGTGGGAACGCAGGTCATCGTTGAGTTGAACGGCGAGCCGCATGAGCCGGCGCCGCTAACGGTGTAGCACGCGGTTGGATTGAGAGAAAAAGAGGGGAAGCGCATATGTCCGAAGGCTGGAACATCTTGGTGGTCGATGATGAGCCTCCAATTAGGGCTGAGCTACGCTATCTGTTGGAAAAGGATACGCGTGTGGGTCAGATTGCCGAGGCGGGCAATGTCACCGAAGCCGTGGAGTCGATTCTGTCGAACAAGCCCGACGTGCTGTTTTTAGACATTACCATGCCCGGTCGCTCGGGAATTGAGCTTGCCGAGACGCTGCAGAACCTAAAGACGCCGCCGGTTGTGGTGTTTGTGACGGCATTTGCCGAGTATGCGGCCGATGCCTACAACCTCGACGCTGTCGATTACGTCGTCAAACCGGTCGAGGATGCCCGCTTGTCAAAGGCGCTCGACAAGATCGAGACTGCCCTGGGTGCTCGCCGTGTCGTCCATGCTCCGCGCCAGCCTTTGCGCCTGACGGTGGATCGCGGGGGCAAAAAGGTGTTCATTCCCGTGGCGGATGTCTGCTACTTTGAGGCGCGTGCCGACTTTTGCAATGCGGTCTGTGCCGAGGGGACGTATCTGATCAATGAGTCGATTTCTTCGCTCGAGCGGCGCTTGGCCTCCGAGGGCTTTATCCGCGTCCACCGCAGCTATCTGGTTAATTTGGAAGACGTGCACAATGTCGAGATCGGCTCCACGGGCCTGATGGAGCTCAGGCTCGACCGTGTGAGCTCGACGGTGCCCGTGTCGCGTCGTCGCGCTGCCGAGGTTAAGGCGCACCTGGGGCTTGGGTAGGCGGTTCGCATGCCAACGTTTACCGCCGTAGGTTTGGCGTGACCGTGCGGTGGGCATAATGGGTGACATCGAATGAAATCGAAAGGAACAATATGCCCGCGCTCATTACGCATCATCTGTTTGGCGAGGAAAGCATCGACCGTCTTCCGCAGGGCGTTATCACGTCCGACGAGGAACGCATTGCTTTTATCCTGGGCAACCAGGGTCCCGACCCGTTTTTCTTCCACATCCTGACGCCGCGCGTTTCCGACTGCACGCTGCTGGCGCAGGTCATGCACCGCTCGCGCATGTCGCGTCAGTTCTCGTGTCTGCGCGATGGCGTGTCGCACCTGCTGCCGCGCGATGCCAACCTGGGTCGTGCGTTTGCGCTGGGCCTGCTTTCGCACTATGTGCTCGATCGCAATGCCCATCCCTTTGTCTACGAGCAGCAGTTTGGCATTGTCGAGTCCGATCCCGAGCTCGAGGCTTCGGGCAGCCAAGTTCATGCCGTGCTCGAAAGCGACTTGGACGTGCTGATGCTGCAGCTCAAGCGCGATGGGGCAACGGTCGAGGATTATCCGCCGGCGGGCGAGATCGTCACTACCGACCGCATCAATCGCGTTGCCGGCGTGCTGATGAGCTACGTCGCCGGGCGCGTGTACGGTATCGACATCCCGGCGGGGGAGTACGCCGGCGCCGTAGCCGACATGCAGCTGCTCTACCGCACTATCGAGCCGGCCGGTTCGGCCAAGACACGCGCGATTGCCCTGCTCGAGGGCTTGGTGCACGATTATTCGCTGCTCGACGGCCTTGCGCACCGCGTGACGACCGAGCTGCCCGAGCGTACCGGCAACCTGGGCCACTTGGCATGGAAGAACCCCTTTACCGATGAAGTCTCGACCGAGAGTTTCCCCGAGGTCTTTGACCGCGCGCTGGTCGATTACGAGTGCACGGTCGCCCGCTTTATCGAGACCGGCGATATGGAAGCCGTGACCAACCACGTCAATTACAGCGGTCGCGCGCTCGGCGCCGACGAAGAGTTCGACCGCGAGGAGTAGGGCTCGTGCGTGCCCCTTTGCCGAATCCTTACCGGCGCCTCTGGACAATTGGGGTACGATGAACTAACTGCATATCGGGCGAATACGAAGGGGCCCTGTCCATGAAATACACCAAGCTCGAGCGTAACTGGGTTATGTACGATGTGGGCAACTCGGCCCTCGTGCTGCTCAATACCTCGGTGGTGCCCATCTACTTTAACGCCATCAATACCGGTGCTTCCTCGGCAGACCTGGTGGTCGCCTGGGGCAACGCGCAGACGATTGCCTCGCTAGTCATTGCCATGCTCATGCCCATTCTGGGCGCGCTTGCCGATTACGCCGGCAACAAGATCAAGTTCTTCTTGGGCTTCTTCCTCACGGGCCTGGTCCTTTGCCTGGCGCAGGCTATCCCCATGTCCGCCATGGCATTTTTGACCGTGTACGTGCTGTGCACCATCGGCCTTAACTCTTCTATGACGTTCTACGACGCCATGCTGCCCGACATTACCACCGACGAGCGCATGGACGCCGTGTCCAGCTCGGGCTATGCCTGGGGCTACATCGGTTCCACCGTGCCGTTCATCATCTGCCTGGCGCTTATCATGGGTGGCCCCGCTCTTGGCGTCCCCACCATGCTGGCAACGCGTCTGTCGTTTATCATCACCGGTGCCTGGTGGCTCATCTTTACCCTGCCGCTCATTCGCACCTATAAGCAAAAGTACGGTCGCGAGCGCGGTCCCCAGGACACCATCGGCCACATCGTGGGCGGCGTGTTCTCCGAGGTCGGACATACCATGCGCGAAATCGCCCACAACAAGACCGTGCTGGTCTACATGATCGCGTTCTTCTTCTACATCGACGGTGTGCACACGGTCATTTCCATGGCAACCAGCTACGGATCGGCTTTGGGCATCGACTCGACCCAGCTGGTGCTGGCGCTGCTCGTCACGCAGTTTGTGGCCTTCCCGTCCGCCATCATCTACGGCAAGCTCGCCGGTCGCGTGGGCACACTCAATATGATCTTGGTGGCCGTCGCCGCCTACATGGGCATCGTGCTCTTTGCCGCGTTCTTCCTAAAGACCGCCTTTGAGTTCTGGGTGCTTGCCATTATGGTCGGCCTGTTCCAGGGCGGCGTGCAGGCGCTCAGCCGTAGCTACTTTGGCCGCATTATCCCTAAGGAAAAATCCAACGAGTACTACGGCTTCTTCGATATCTTTGGTCGTTATGCAAGCGTCATGGGCACCTTTCTAGTGTCGGTCGTCACCTCGCTGACCGGCAACCCGTCGCTGGGCGTCCTTTCCATTGGCGTGCTGCTGGTTGTTGGCTTTATGCTGCTGGTCCGCCTGTCCCGCATGACTCAGGCGGCGGCGTAAGGCAACCGGGCTCAGTACAGCAATTGTGCCTATCTGCAGTACTCTTTTGGAAGTAGCCGCATAAATCATTCTGACTTCCGAGCAATGTTTAGCCCAAGTGGGTATGATGGAATCAGCTAGGTCGCGGGGCGTCGCCTGTGTTTGGCGGCGCCCCGTTTTTGTGTTGCAAGGAGGGTAAAGGTATGAACGCCACGGTTGTGATCCCAACATATTGGGCGGGCGATGATACCCAAGCAAACGCTCCCGGCACCTACGATCACTCGACGTCGCTCAATGCCGCCAACCCGGAACTCGATCGCTGCCTGACTTCACTCGAACAGGTGCGCGACATTCCGCGCATCATTCTCTTGGTGGTCTGTCCGGTTTCTGCCACACCCGACGTATCCCATCGCGTGCACGAAATCGTTAATGCGCATCCCACACTTAAGGTCACCGTCGTTACTAATACTCAGGCTTCGCGTGTTGCCGACCGCGTGGCACAGATTGCGCCCAAAGGCTCGGGCGAGTGCGTGAGCCTGCGCGGCTACGGCGCCATCCGCAACATGGGTCTTGCCTGCGCGGCGGTGCTGGGGCACGACGCGGTTGTGTTTTTGGATGACGACGAGACCGTCATCGATGCCGACTTTATGAAGCGTGCGACCTATGCGCTGGGCCAGCAGACGCGTCAGGGCCTGCCGATTTTAGTCAAGAGCGGATACTTTTACGATCGCGACGGGTCGCCGCTGGCTCCCACGGACAAAGTGGGCATTTGCCATCGCTGGTGGACCAAGCGTATCGAGTTCAATCGCTGGATGAAAAAGGCGCTCTCGGGCACCCGCATCTCGCGCTCCAATTACGTATGCGGCGGCCTGATGGCCCTGCACGCCCGCGCCTTTACGCGTGTGGCCTTCGACCCGTTTATCACCCGCGGCGAGGATCTGGACTACCTGTTTAACATGCGCATGTTCGGCTATGACGTGTGGTTCGATAACGAGTGGGCCGTGCGCCACCTGCCGCCCGAGTCCGAGAAGCGCTCGCCGCGCTTTATGCAGGACGTGTACCGTTGGTACTACGAGCGGGCCAAGCTGACGTTCGCTGCGCACCAAAAGGAGCTCATTCCGGTTACGGCCGCATCGCTCATGCCCTATCCGGGTCCGTGGATCTCGCGCGAGCTCGACGACCGCGTGCGCAAGACCGCCATGGTTCGCAGCATGTTTACCCGCGAGCACGAGGGGTATCTGCGCATCTGGCGTCATGGTATTGACGAGGCCAAGACCTATGCCCGCCAAAACGCCGCAAGCTACCTGCGTTTTCAGAGTTTCTGGCCCAAGATCATGGACGAACTTTGGCGCGACGCACAACTGATTAGCATCCTGGAGGGGGCTGAATGATCGACCGCCGCGTCCAGCGCGATAATTCAATTTCAATCTTTCGCATCATCGCCGTTGTCTGCGCCGTTTGCGTGTTGGCGTACTTTATCTTTGCCCTGGCGACTGGCATTGAGCCGATTGCTACGGTGATTGCCTGCGCGCTGCTGTGCATCTTCCTGTGCATCTTTATCTTTTTGACGCTCAATCCCGATTCGGTACGCTCCCAGTACACCGAGGAGACGCTCTCGGTTGCTTCGGCCATGCTCGAGGACATTAAGGGCGGTCTGACGCAGGAATCGGCGCTTTTGGTGTGCCGGCGTATCCTGCCCGAGACACGTGCCATGACCGTTGCCATCACCGATGAGGGCAACGTGCTGGCCTGCGCGGGCGAGTTCGAGGAAAAGCTGCTGCCCGATTCGCCCATCCACACGCTTGCCACGCGCTACGTCATTGAGCACGGCATCGTGCAGTCGTTCAACCGCGTGGTGGACGTGGTGGGTTCGGACGGTTCGCACAACCATGTTCCCGCCGGTATCATCGCGCCCATCAAGGTGGGCGATCGCACCGTCGGCACGCTCAAGTTCTACTACAAGACCCCGCGCGCCGTAGACCGTACCCAGTACGCGCTTGCCTCGGGCTTTGCCGAGATCTTGTCCACGCAGCTCGCCATCCACGAGCTCGAGGTGCAAAAGGAACTCACGGCGCGCGCTGAGGTGCGTGCGCTGCAGGCGCAGATTAACCCGCACTTCCTGTTCAACACGCTGAACACCATTGCATCGTTTACGCGCACCGACCCGTTGCGGGCCCGCGAACTGCTTCGTGAGTTCTCATCGTTCTATCGTGCCACGCTCGACAACTCGGGATCGCTTATTCCGGTCTCGCGCGAGGTCGCACAGACCAAGCGCTACCTTACCTTTGAGAAGGCCCGCTTTGGCGAGGACCGCGTGCTTGCGACGTTCGATGTGTCCGAGGACGTGGAAGATACGCTGGTGCCGGCGTTCGTGATCCAGCCGATTGTCGAGAACGCCGTACGTCATGGTATGGGCGATGACGACGCCCTGAGGATCGACGTGACCGTTCACCAAGACGGCGAGGATGCAATCTTGATTGCCGTGGCCGATAATGGCGTGGGCATGGATGAGGGTACCGCCGCCAGACTGTTTGACGAGCGCTCTGCCCGTCCCGACGCCAGCTCTCCCCAGGGTGGCGGCGCCGGTGTGGCCATGCACAATATTTCGGAGCGCATCCATCGCTTTTATGGGCCGCACTCCTATACGCGTGTCGAATCGGCGCCGGGCAAGGGCACCAAAGTGCTCCTTCATCTTGATTTGTCAGAGAGCATCTTTGACATTCAAGAGTAAAATAAAAGGCTACGGGCTCAACGTCATGCGACGGATGCCCGGCGTAGTTAGTTGACGAAAGGTTTTATCCCTATGCTGCGTGCGATGATTGTGGATGATGAGGCGCCGGCTCGCTCGGAGCTTCGCTTCCTGCTCGAGCAAACGGGCAAGATCGGCACGATCACGGAGGCGTCGAGCGTCCGCTCCGCCATCGAGATGCTTATGGAAAGTCGCGTGGATGTCGTGTTTCTCGATATCTCGATGCCCTGTGCCTCGGGCCTGCAACTTGCCGAGGCGCTGCATAAGCTCAAAAATCCGCCGGCGATCGTGTTTGTGACTGCGTATAGCGACCATGCGGTCGAGGCATTCGACGTGGATGCCGTCGATTATCTGATGAAGCCGGTCGAGGAAGCTCGCTTGGATCGCGCGATCGAGAAGGTCATGCAACGCGCCAAGCCGGTTACGGACAGCAAAGTGACCATCGAGCGTATCCCGGTGGAAAAGGGCGGCCGCAAGGTGCTCATTCCCGTGGATGACATCCGCTTTATCATGGCAAAGGACGATTACTCCTGCATCTATACCGTCGATGATCGCTTTTTGTCGACGACCTCGCTGGCGCAGTTTGAGGCCAAGCTCTGCGACTTTGGCTTCTTCCGTGTTCACCGCCGCTATATCGTCAACCTAGCGTGCGTCACGGACGTTGAGACGGTGCCCTCGGGCGCCATCCAGCTGGGCATTACGGGCGTCGACGAACGCGTGCCGGTTTCTCGCCGCCGCGTCGTGCCGCTCAAGAAGGCTCTGAGTCTCTAGCACACTGGCCCCGCAGCCCTGTAGACCCATCGTCTGCGGGGCCGTGGGGCCTTTTTTGTATGTATCTGCCGAATCGTTTTTTGCGGAAGGGATCCCATGAACAGCGCAAGCGCCAAGCGCATCGACATCATCTCGGACACCCACGGCTATTTATCGCCTGCGCTCTTGGATGAGCTTGAGGGCGCAGACCTGATCATCCACGCCGGCGACCTTACGTCAGAGATGGACTACGAGCACCTATGCACCATCGCCCCCGTGCGGGCCGTATTGGGCAACAACGATTACTACCGCGACTACGGCCCCGATGTAGACCGTCTTGCGCTCTTTACCTACGAAGGCCTCAAATTCGCCGTAGCCCACTACCGCGAAGACCTTCCGGTGGGATCCGTAGACGTAGCCATCAACGGCCACACCCACGTAACCAAAGAAGCCCAAGTGGGCCGCTGCCTAGTCCTCAACCCGGGCAGCGCCAGCTATCCCAGAGGCACCCGAGGCCCCACCATGGCCAGAATGCTAGTAAAAGACGGCAAGATCCTAAGCACCAAGTTTATTGACCTAGACTAACCGCAACAAAAACGGGGGATGCACAAGGCATCTCCCGTTTTTCTTTGAGCCAAAGTAAGAAGTCCAACCAGAACAATCAGACCAACCCCGCCGAGGAGCACGCGGGCTAGCCGCGCAGCGGCGCACGCCCGCAAAACTGGTTGAATAATGTGACGGCAGGGAGGGTCTCCGGGGCTGGGGGCGGGGGTTAAGTTTGTCGCGAGTTCCGCACGCAAAGGAAAGCACTTAATGTGCTTTCCGTCTTGCGCAGGACTGTAGAGCAGCAAACTTAACCCCCGCCCCAGCCCCGGAGACCCTCCCGGATGGCCCCAAAAATTTTTTCAAAAAAGTTGTTGCGCGCCGGACAGACTTCTGTGTATACTAATCCCCGCAGCGCACGCGAGCGGAAACAAACGCGAACGTCTGCCTGGGGAGTTAGCTCAGTTTGGTTAGAGCGCCGGCCTGTCACGTCGGAGGTCGCGGGTTCGAGCCCCGTACTTCCCGCCAACGCAATTAAAGCCACGTCTTCGGACGTGGCTTTTTGCGTTTGATGCACTTTGTTTCGATAGAACGATCGCCCTGGCGCATCTTCGCCCAGAATCCCCGCCCCTTCGGGAACGCAAGTAAAATCTAATAAGCATATCTGTCTAAACAACAGCTTTGTTGCGCAACACCTGTTCAACGAAGCAGGGGGTTAGGTTATACTAAATTGCACTGTGGGCCGCATCTGATGCATTTCGCTCCAAGCGCGGCATTCAGTGGATATCCGATTTACCATTTGGATGTCCTGCGGTCATTTAGCGTCTCGACACAAGCTCGGCCCCGGAGCTCGTTCGAGCTGTTCGTATTCCTTGAAAGGGGAAAAATGGACATATCGAGGAAGACTGATTACGCCCTTCGTATGTTGGCGATGCTTGCCGAGGATCCGGAGCGTTTGCTTTCTGTTCGCACCGCTGCCGAAGAGGTCAATGTCCCGTATTCGTTCGCCCGCTCGATTCAGCACGGTTTGGTCCAGGCCGGTATTGTGGAGAGCCTGCGTGGCGTCCACGGTGGCATGCGTCTCAAGGTCAGTCCGGACGACGTTACCATTCGTCAGGTCGTCGAGGCCGTTCAGGGCCCTATGGTTATGAATGATTGCACCGCACCCGATGGCGACTGTGCGCGCATGGGCACGTGCTGCTATCATCCCCTGTGGGCCGGAGCTCAAGCATTGATGCGCGACTACCTCGATTCCGTTTCGCTCGGCGACATCGTCGCTCACCGCCAGTTCCCGGCCGTCGATCCCAAGTTCGCCGACCGCGAAGCGTTTCCCGAGTACGCCACCTGTGCGTATACATGCCGGGAGGAATAGCGCCGCATAAGGAGCATAGATATGATTCAGGACCCCTTTCGTTCGATGATTCGTTCGGAAGGGGTCCTGCGTTATCGCGACCTTCCGTGGCGCCGCACACGCGATCCGTACATCATTTGGCTTTCTGAGGTCATGCTGCAGCAAACGCAGGTGCCGCGCGTGGAGGCGCGCATGCCGGTGTGGCTCGATCGTTTTCCGACTGTGCAGGCGCTTGCCCAGGCCGCGCCTTCCGATGTTTTGGACGCTTGGCAGGGGATGGGCTACAACCGACGCGCTCTGGCGCTCCACAAGGCCGCCCAGCGCGTTATAGAGGACTGGGACGGGGAGTTTCCGCACGAGACACGTGACTTGGTCGCTCTTCCTGGTATTGGCCCGGCAACGGCGCAGGGTATCCGGTCGTTTGCATTTGATCTTCCGGGCGTGTATCTGGAGACCAACGTGCGCACGGTCTTTCTGCATCACTTCTTTCCCGATGTGCCGGCTGTTTCCGATCGCGAACTGGTGCCGCTGATTCAGGCGGCCTGTCCGGCGGCCCCCGGTGCGGCGCCCGACGAGATCGCTCCCTTCGCCGTGCCTCAAGACGATGCCGACACGCCGCGCGCGTGGTATTACGCGTTGCTGGATTACGGCGCGTATCTTAAAAAGATGCTGCCCAACCCGTCCAGGCGCTCGGCGGGCTATAGCCGTCAATCAAAGTTTGAGGGCTCGCGTCGCCAAAAGCGCGCGCATATCGTGCGAATGTTGCTGGCAGCGCGCGATGGCCAGCCGGCGGGGATTACGCTTGCTGACGCCGTGGGGGGCGTTAACGAGATGGAGACGGCGGCCGGTCGCGGGCCGGTCGAGTGCGAGCTTGTCGCGGGCATTCTAGCCGATCTGGAGCGTGAGGGCTTTTGCCGCTCCGAGGACGATCGTTGGCTGAGTGTGTAGCCCGCTCGAATTTTAAGGTTTAGATTTTCGGCAGGGGGTACCATAAAATAAGGCCGCTCAAAGCCTATGGGCGGCATGTATTGAAGGGAAGTACACCTATGGATTTTGAGAGCTCCCAAACCAAGAAGAACCTTGAGACCGCTTTTGCCGGTGAGTCCCAGGCGCACACCAAGTATCGCTACTATGCATCTAAGGCCAAAAAGGACGGCTACGTTCAGATCTCGAATATCTTTGCCGAGACGGCGGGTAACGAGTCCGAGCACGCCAAGCTGTGGTTTAAGTATCTGCACGATGGCGCCGTTCCCGGCACTCTGGATAACCTGCGCGATGCCGCCGCGGGCGAGAACTACGAGTGGACCGAGATGTACGACGAGTTTGCCAAGACCGCCGATGAGGAGGGCTTTGCCGAGATCGCCGCGAAGTTCCGCGGCGTCGCTGCTGTCGAGAAGGCTCACGAGGAGCGCTACAACAAGCTCGTCGAGCGCATTGAGTCGGGCGAGGTGTTTGAGCGCGAGGGCGTAAAGGTGTGGAAGTGCCTGAACTGCGGACATCTGCACGTTGGTGCCGAGGCACCTGAGGTGTGCCCGGTGTGTAACCACCCCAAGGCGTACTTTGAGGAGCAGGTGGTGAACTACTAGCGCTTGGCGCTGGCTGCTGCGGAGCGCAGGGCGGGGAAATACCTTTCCCTCTCGCTCACGGCTTCGCAGAGTCGCGCGAGGCAAAGGTATTTCCCCGCCTTGCGCTCCGGCGTTGGGTCGTCGCGTGCTCGATACAGAAAAGCTGATAAAAAAGGTTGTGTGCCGCCCCTTTTTGGGGCGGCACGTTTTTGTGGGGTCCCGGTCTCCACAATTTTCGTCAAGCTATTGGTTAGATTTTGGTCAGTTGGCGTAAGGGTGGAAGGCCAAAAGATTGCTGGCGAAAAAAGCTCAGAGAAAGTGCTGGTAGGGGAGTTGTTGAGCTTTTTGACGGCTTTTGAGCAAAAGAAACTTTGTGGCTATTGCCGGCGATTGCGTTGTCGCGGTCATGGCGGTGCGGGATGCTGGTCGTAAGCGTCGAATGCTCCGATTTTGGAGGCCAGCATGGATCTGTTTCTTGAGACTCCGCAGCAACAAGCTGAGCGCATGCTGCGTCAGCAGCAACGACTCATGGAGATGCAAATGCAAGGGGCGGCAGCCCAGCCCTTTGCGCAAAATGTCGTGCCCGCTGCTGTACCTGCGGCTGTGCCCGGGTGTGAATCGGCGCCAGAGGCCTATTCCGTACAGCAAGATTCATATGCGCAGGAGCTCGCGTTCGACAAACGCCGCGCGCGCCGCCGCCGTTTGGGCCAGCGCCTGCGCACATTGGCGATGATCGTGCTCATCCCGTTGGGGCTTGCGGCCATCTTTCTGGCGTCGTATGCCCTCACGTGCATCCTCAACGGCGCATCGCCCAACGAGGTGCTCCAACATCTGTCAGCCCTCGGCCAGCGCCTGGGTGACGTCATAACAACCATCCAGGTCGGTTGGGAAGACTGACGTTCGCCACCATTGGTCTTCTTGGATGCAAGGATTATCGCCACGAGTGGAATCCTTGCATCTTGCGGGTCATGTCGTGCGACTAAATAGTATTATTGAAGATAAATAATAATAGCAAATGAACGGAGGTGCTCGGTTGAATCTGACCTTTGAGGGATTCTTAAAAGGCTATTGCCGAGAGCTATCCGGACAGCAGTCACTGAGTTTTAGAAAGCTGGTTGAGCAGGCGACGACGGTTGCGCCGCGCGTGGCGGAGCCTCTGTTTTTGCTTGCTTTGGCGCAAGGAAAAGCCGAATACGTTCTGGGTTTATCCGAGGGCTCGTGGATGGAAGAGGATTACCGAGACGTTTTGTCCTTGTACGGTCAAGCGGGTAACATAATATCTTTATGCGCCAAAAGTGAGCTTCCTAATCGTTATGCCAACGTTTGGCGTGCGTATAGAGCGGTGAAGGAAAAGCCGGTGGCGAACAGAAGGATCAACGCCCTGATGCGAAAAAGAATACTGGAAGCATTGGAGGAATCGGGCGTAACGCGCTATGGCCTCTGCCGTGCTCTGCACCTGAATAAAGGAAACGTATACGCATACTTGGCCGGCGATGACTCAAAGGTGAGCAGGGAGACGGCGCGTCGCATTATGGAATATGCGGAGGAGAGGGGCACCCAAGAAGGGGCCGGCCGCCCGGTGCGTGTGGCGGGGTAAGATTAATCGCGGTTTTGATTGGTGCTCGTTTGGGTTTGTTGGGCGGAGTTTATGTCTGCTATTGATATTGTGCTTGTTGTGATCGCCTTGGTGGCGGTGGGGGTTGCTGTGGCTTGTGCCCTTCAGCTCAAGAGCCTGCGTGCCGAGCTGCGGGAGCGTGGCGACAGTAGCGCGGAAACGCTGGCAGCGCTCGAGCAGGCCAACAGCACGCTCGACACCCTGAACGTCGCGTTGGCCGAAACCCGCCGCACGGCAAATGCCATCGCGCAGCAGCAGACGACCGACGCCGCCGTAGAGCAGCAGCGCTACCTGACCATTGCGCGCGAGTTCTCGCAGGCCGGCGACCGTATGGATGACCTGCGCCGCGAGACGGCCCAACAGCTTGGCGCCAACCGCGAGGGCATAGAGCACCGCCTGGACAAGGTGCGCGAGACGGTCGATGCCCAGCTGGGTGCTATCCGCAAAGACAACAACGTGCAGCTCGATCAGATGCGCGCGACGGTGGACGAGAAGCTCTCTCGCACGCTCAACGACCGTCTGTCGGCATCGTTTAAGCAGGTGAGCGACCAGCTCGAGGCCGTATATAAGGGCCTGGGCGATATGCAATCTATCGCCACCGGCGTGGGCGACCTTAAACGCGTGCTGGGCAATGTCAAGGCGCGTGGCATTTTGGGCGAGGTGCAGCTGGGCGCGATCCTGGCGGACATCCTTACGCCCGACCAGTATCTGGAAAACGTCGCCACCAAGCCCGGCGCCTCGGAGCGCGTTGAGTTTGCCGTCAAGCTGCCGGTAGACGAGGGAGACCCCGTGCTGCTGCCAATCGACTCCAAATTCCCGGGCGATGCGTATGAGCATCTGCTCGACGCTCAGGAGTCGGGCGATGCGGAGACCGTGGCGGCTGCGCGCAAGACGCTCGACACCATGGTCAAGCGCGAGGCAAAGGACATCTGCGAAAAGTACCTGAGCGTGCCCGCGACCACCAACTTTGGCATTCTGTTCGTTCCGTTTGAGGGCCTGTACGCCGAGGTCGTCACGCGCCCTGGGCTTATCGAGACCCTGGGCCGCGACTATCACGTCAACGTTGCCGGCCCCAGCACCATGGCGGCCATCCTCAACAGCCTGCAGATGAGCTACCAGACGTTTAGGCTGCAAAAGCGCACCGACGACGTGCTACGCGTGCTTTCCGCCGTCAAGGCCGAACTACCGCGCTATCAGGCGGCGCTGCGCCGCGCCCAGCAGCAGATCGAGACCGCGGGCAAAACGGTCGAGGGCATCATTACCACGCGCACCAACGTCATGGAGCGCAAACTCAAGGACATCGACGCGCTGGAAGACGCGCGGGAGGCCGACGCGATTTTGGGCTTGGAGTCCGCAGACCTGCCCGCAGACCAAAAAGACGAGGACTAGCTGCATCTGACGGCGGGGCGCCGGCGCAAGCACGGCGCGGGCGCTTTTCGCATCGCGCTTGTCTGAAGTGCGCTTCAATGTGCAACAATGGCGTTTCGCCCTATCAGATGCGAAAGGAAGCCCATGTCTCAGAGAAGCACCAGTCCGCTCAGCCGCTCCACCGTGCGCCGCACGCTGCAGCGGTTTTGGGGTGTCACGCGCACACAGCCGCTGATTGTCTTTCTCTCGGTGTTCTCGTCGGCGGGTTACATCTTTTTGCTCACGTTTGCCAACACCTACGTTATGGCCCTCATCGTCGACCGCGTCCAAGCCGGCCCCGTGGCGGGCGACCAGGTGTTTGAGGTCTTTGGCCCTTACATTCTGGCGCTCGTACTCGTTAACCTGGTGGGTCAGATCCTCTCCAAGCTACAGGACTACACCGTCTACAAGCTCGAGATTGCGGGCAACTATCACCTGGCGCGCCTGTGCTTTGACACGCTCTCCAATCAATCCATGACATTCCACACCAGCCGCTTTGGCGGATCGCTCGTGAGCCAGACGAGCCGTTTTATGAGCGGCTACACGGGTCTGGTGGACGTGACGGTGTATTCGCTCATCCCCACCATCACCTCGGTCATCTGTACCGTGGCCGCACTCGCCCCGGTGGTGCCGACGTTTACCGTGATCCTGGTGTGCATCATGGTCGTCTACATCGCGTTTGTCTGGCTTATGTACAAGCGCATCATGCCGCTTTCGGCCGCGACGTCCGCCGCGCAGAACAAGCTCTCGGGCGTGCTCTCCGACGCGGTCACGAACATCTTGGCCGTCAAGACCTGCGGGCGCGAGGACTTTGAACGCGATCTGTTCGACACCGCCGACCGCGCCGCGCGCGATGCCGAGACGGTCTCGATGCACGCCATGATGCAGCGCAACTTTACGACCTCGGGCCTTATCGTCATCACCATGGCCGTGGTGAGTGTGTTCGTGGCGGGCGGCAACGCGTGGTTTGGCATCTCGGCCGGCTCGCTCGTCATGATTTTTACCTACACCTATAACCTCACCATGCGCCTGAACTACGTGAGTTCCATGATGCAGCGCATCAACCGCGCGCTGGGCGATGCGGCCGAGATGACGCGCGTGCTGGACGAGCCACGTTTGGTGGCAGACGACCCGGACGCCCCTGAGCTCAAAGTAACCGAGGGCGCGATTGATTTTGAGCACCTGAGCTTTGCGTACCGTGACGCTGCGGCGGGCGAGAACGTGTTCGATGACCTGACACTTCATGTGACGGCGGGCCAGCGCGTGGGCCTGGTGGGCAAATCGGGCTCGGGTAAGACGACGCTCACCAAGCTGCTGCTGCGCCTGGACGATGTCCAGGGCGGCCGCGTGCTCGTGGACGGTCAGGATGTCTCGCGCTGCACGCAGCAAAGCCTGCGCCGCCAGGTTGCCTACGTGCCGCAGGAGGCGCTGCTGTTCCACCGCTCCATTCGCGAAAACATTGCCTACGGTCGTCCCAACGCCACTGATGAGCAGATTCGCGAGGCCGCGCGCCTGGCCAATGCCCTGGAGTTTATCGACCGATTGCCCCGTGGCTTTGACACCATGGTGGGTGAGCGCGGCGTCAAGCTCTCGGGCGGCCAGCGTCAGCGCGTGGCTATCGCCCGCGCCATCCTCACCGACGCGCCGATTCTAGTGCTCGACGAGGCGACCTCTGCCCTGGACAGCGAGTCCGAGGCGCTGGTGCAGGAGGCGCTCGAAAACCTGATGCGCGGGCGCACCTCCATTGTGGTGGCGCACCGCCTGTCCACCGTGGCGGCGCTCGACCGCATTGTGGTGCTGGCCGATGGTGAGATTGTCGAGGACGGCACGCATACGCAGCTCGTCGAGGCGGGTGGCGAGTACGCGAGCCTGTGGAGCCGTCAGACCGGCGCATTCTTGGAGGCGTAAGCGTCTCGGACGTGGGACAATTGTGCCCATAAGTTTATTGTGCCGTTGAGCTGAGGAGTCGTTATGCCACGCGAGACCAATGCCGCCAAGCGCGAGCGCGCCATCGAGGTGTGCGAGCGCCTCAACCGTCGCTATGGCCCGGTCGAGTGCTTTTTGGACCACGAGAATCCCTTCCGCCTGCTGATCGCGGTGCTACTCTCGGCGCAAACGACCGACGCGCAGGTCAACAAGGTGACGCCGCGGCTGTTTGCCCAGTGGCCCACGCCCGAGGCCATGGCCGGGGCGAGCGTGGCTGACGTGGCAGACACCATCAAGTCACTCGGCTTCTACAAGAGCAAAGCCAAGCATGCCGTCGAGGCCGCGCAGATGATCGTCGCCGACTATGGCGGCGAGGTACCGGCCGACATGAAGGAGCTTGTAAAGCTGCCGGGCGTGGGACGCAAGACGGCGAACATCGTGCTCAACGTGGGGTATGGCATCGTGGAGGGCATTGCGGTGGACACGCACGTCAACCGCATTGCGCACCGCCTGATGTTGAGTCCCAAGACGCATGCCAAGGAACCGCTCAAGACCGAGCAGGATCTGCTCAAGATTTTGCCGCACGAGTATTGGGAGTCGGTCAACCATCAGTGGATCACCTTTGGTCGCGAGATCTGCGACGCCCGCAAACCCAAGTGTGACGAGTGTCCGCTGGCAGATTTGTGCCCCAGCGTGCGCGTGGCGGGGTAGGGCGGAACGCATCTTCGTCTGGCGTTTTTTGCGGGGCTGGGTTTGCCCTTGAGCCGGAGTCCTCTCCATGCGCTACCATGACAGACAATGTATTTGACGTACGACCCGCCGAGCTTGCCCCGGCGGGCTTTTGGCGTTGCGATGCCGGAGGAACAGCATGCTCATTCACCGTATAGCCGCGCAGCTCTACACTGCCGAGGCGCTGCAGACCGTCGAGGCCGGGCTCGATTCTGGCGAGGACGTGACGCTGGCCGTGTCTCAGTCGGGTCGCACGCTTATGGCGGCCGCCCAGTTTGCGCGTCGTCCGCGCCCCACGGTCTACATCGTGAGTGGCGAGGATGCGGCCGATCGCGCCGCACGCAGTCTAGCCGCCTACGTGGGCCTGGCGCATGTGTGCCGTTTTCCCGAGCGCAAGGACTACCCCTGGCGCGAGCAGGCGCCCGACGACGCCGTGGTGGCGCAGCGCTGCGAGGCCCTGGGACGCATCGTGCGCGGGGACAACTGCATCATGGTCGCCTCGGCCCGCGCACTGCTGCGCTGCGTGCCGCCGGTCGAGAGCCGCTACTGGGAGTCCACTACTTTTGCGGTGGGCGAGGAGATTCCCTTTGACGAGGTGCCGCAGCGTCTGGTAGGCATGGGCTATACCAATGCCGGCGCCGTCGACGCGCCCGGCCTGTTCCGTGTGCACGGCGACACCGTCGAGGTGTTTCCCGCGCAGGAGAAGGCGCCCGTGCGCATTGAGTTTTTCGGCGACGAGATTGACCGCATCCGCCGCATGGTGAGCTCCACGGGCCAGACCATCGGCAACGAGGACAGCATCGAGATCTTCCCCTGTCGCGAGCTCGCACTCACCGACGACGCCGTCCACAACATGCATGTGGCGCTCTACCGCGCCAGCCAGGACGACAGCAAGTTGGCGGCGCTGCTCGAGATGGTGGATGCGCGCATCGTCACGCCTGAGCTCGACCGCTTTTTGCCGGTGATGTACGGCCAAACCGTGAGCCCGCTGTCGCATGTGAGCGGCAAGGCGCTCGTGGTGCTGTCCGAGCCGCGCTCGCTGTTCGACGATTGCCTGCGCGCCTACGAGGATATCGAGGCGCGTGCCGGCGAGGCGGGGGTCGACCGTCTGGACGGCCTGTACGTGCGTGCCCAGCAACTCGACTTTGGTTCCCAGCAACGCCTGAACTACGTGAGCCTCATCCGTGCCGGCGGTGCGGTGACGGCCGAGCTCAAGATTGAGCAGCCTGCCATCGCAGGCTCGGACAACCGTTTTATGACGCGCGTCCAGGAGGTCGTGGGCAAGCGCTATGCCTGCGTGTTTGCCATCCCCGACCGCGGTGCGCGCGAGTCGATGGAGCTCACCTTTGGCGACGAGGGCATTACCTTTGAGGAATCGCTGACCGCGGCGCCCGAAAATGCCGGCGCTATCGGCGACCGCGTGCGCGTGGCAGCGGCGGATTCCGCCGACCGTGCCGCACGCCAGGAGGCCCATGCTTCCATTCGCGAGCGTAAGGCCGACGCGCTCAACGCCCGCTCGCTCGAGGCGGGCGCCGCGCAGGCTGCCGCCGGCGCCGCCGTGCCCACCATCTCGCGCGGGCGCGTGACCTTTGTGGACGCTGCCCTGCCGCAGGGCGTGGTGGTGCCCGACGCCAATTTGGCTGTGTTCTCGATCGCCGACCTCAACGCTCGCATGGATGCCAACCGCGCGCGCAGCCGCCGCAAGGTTGACATTACGCAGATCACGTTCCCGTTTAAGCCGGGCGACTACGTCGTTCATGCCACCCACGGCATCGCGCTCTTTAGCGAGATTGCGCGCCAGGAAGTGGGCGGCAAGGAACGCGACTACTTTTTGCTGGAATATGCCGACGGCGACAAGCTCTACGTGCCGTTGGAGCAGGTCGACCGCATCACGCGCTATGTTGGCCCCGACGGCGACAAGCCGCGCCTGACCAGGCTCAACACCGCCGACTGGACGCGCGCAACCAACAAGGCGCGCAAGAACGCCAAAAAGCTGGCGTTTGACCTGGTCGATCTGTATACGCGCCGCTCTTCGATTACCGGTATCGCCTGCCCACCCGACACGCCCGAGCAGATTGAGATGGAGCAGAGCTTTCCTTACGACGAGACGCGCGACCAGCTGGAGGCCATCGCCGACATTAAGGCCGACATGGAGGCACCCAAGCCCATGGACCGCCTGCTGTGCGGCGACGTGGGTTTCGGCAAGACCGAGGTCGCCCTGCGCGCGGCGTTTAAGTGCGTGGACTCCGGCCGCCAGGTCATGGTGCTCTGCCCCACGACCATTCTGGCCCAACAGCACTACGAGACATTCTTTGAGCGTTTTGCCCCGTTTGGCCTGGAGGTCGAGGTGCTCAGCCGCTTTCGCACCCCGGCGCAGCAAAAGCGCGCACTCAAGGCGTTTGCCGAGGGCACGATCGATGTGCTGATCGGCACACACCGTCTGCTTTCGGCCGACGTGAACCCCAAGAACCTGGGCCTGGTGATCATCGACGAGGAGCAGCGCTTTGGCGTGCAACATAAGGAACAGCTCAAGAACCTGCGCGAGCAGATCGACGTGCTCACGCTTTCGGCAACGCCTATTCCGCGAACCATGCAGATGGCCACGAGCGGCGTGCGCGATATGAGCCTGATCACCACGCCGCCGACCGGGCGCCGTCCCGTGATCGTGCACGTGGGGGAATACGACCCCGACGTGGTGAGCGCGGCGATTCGCCTGGAGGTGGGCCGCGGCGGCCAGGTGTACTACGTGTCCAACCGCGTCAAGACCATCGACGATGCCGTGGCGCGCGTGCGCGAGGCCGCGCCCGAGGCGCGCGTGGGTGTGGCACACGGCAAGATGAGCCCGCGCGAGGTCGAGGACGTGATGATCGAGTTCGCGACCAAAAAGATCGACGTGCTCATCGCCACGACCATCGTGGAGAGCGGCATCGACAACGCAACGGCCAACACGCTCATCATCGAGGACTCGCAGCGTCTGGGTCTGGCACAGCTCTACCAGCTCAAGGGCCGTGTGGGCCGCTCGGCCACGCAGGCCTACGCGTACTTTATGTTCCCGGGCGAGCTGCCGCTCACCGAGGAGGCCACGGCGCGCCTGACCGCACTTTCCGAGTTCCAAGACCTGGGCAGCGGCATGCGCATCGCCATGCGCGACCTGGAGATCCGCGGCGCCGGTTCGCTTATGGGCGCCGAACAGCACGGTAACCTGTCGAGTGTGGGCTTCGACCTGTTTACGCAGATGCTGGGCCAGGCCGTGGCCGAGGCGCGCGGCGATGGCGATGCCGGCGTGGAGGCGGCGAGCGTGGGCATCAACCTGCCGGCCGACTACTTCTTGTCCGAGGAGTACATGCCGGCGGTGGACCAGCGCGTGCTCGTGTACCGCAAACTCGCGGCGGCTGAGGACCTGGAGAGTGTCGACGAGGTGCAGGAGGAGACCGAGGCCGCGCATGGTGAGCTGCCGTTGGCGGGACTCAACCTGTTCAACCGCGCGCGCATCCGCATTCGCGGCGAGCGCCTGGGGCTCGAGAGCGTCACGCTCAGCGGTGGGCGCATTACCTTCCTGGGGGTTGACGTTCCCAAGAAGGTAGCCTTTGAGTTCAAGAATCGCTATGGCGCGGTGAACTTCCCCAAGAGCCGCAAGCTGTCGGTGCCCTACAAGGCGGGCGCCGGTGCGGGCAGCGGCCTGGGCCGCGGTTTCGACGCCAACGACGGCACCGGCCCCGTGGCAGCCGCCCTCATGCTGCTGCAGCAATTGGGTGCAAGCGACGACGACTGATGGGTCGACGCTGCAAACGCTCCATTTGGGCAATCTGATCCCATCGAAAGGAAAGCATGTTCGGGTACATCTATAAGAAAGATGCCGCTGCTATCGCGGTCATCTTGGCCTTTTGTCTGCTCGTCGGGTCTTTTTTCGATTACCAGATCTCGAGTGCGCTGTTTAACTCGTCTAGCCTGTTTGGCCGCTTTGTCGAGGCGGCCGGCGAGCTGCCGTTCGAGCTGACGGCGAGCGTCGCGGGCATTATGCTCGTGCGCTCGGCACGTCCCGATTCCAAGGCGAGCAAGTGGCTCGCCGCGCTGGGCGTTTTGATCAACGTGGGCCTGGTCGGCTACGAGATTATCGGATCGCTGCGCGTCGGCGGCAAGCTCATCGCGTTTCAGCTGGTACTGACGTTTACGCTGGTCATTGCGGTTAACATTATTGCCTATCGCCTTACGCACGACACCGACCCCGACGAGCTCACGCGCTGGGCGTTGATGGTGCTTGCCGTGTGGGTCGCTCAGGCCATCATCCTCAACGTGATCGTCAAGCCGCTGTGGTCGCGCCCGCGCATGCGCGTGATCGAGGTCACGCCGGGGCTCAATTTTCAGCCGTGGTGGGTGATCGGCAACCCCGACAAGTGGAGCTATATTGCGGCCGGCGTAATCAAGGACGGCTTTAAGTCGTTCGCGAGCGGACACACGGCGCATGCGGCGATCGGCCTTATGCTCGCCGGGCTTCCCGCGGCGGCCTTTACGGAAAAGCCTTCGCGTCGCCGCGTGGTCTTTTGGGTCGCGGCCGTGGTCGCGGCGCTCGTCGCCTTTGGCCGTATCGTGATCGGTGCACACTTTTTGACTGACGTGAGCTGCGGCTTTGCCCTGGTGCTGGCGCTTGAGTGTCTTGCCGCGCGCGTTGCCTATCCGCACGGCGTACAATAGCCCCACCTGAATCATCTGGTCGATACCTGGTAAGAGAGGATTGCCATGCTCGCGTTTAACAACGACTATTCCCACGGCGCACACCCGGCGGTGCTGCAGGCGCTCGTCGACACCAATATGGAGCCGCAGCCCGGCTATGGTACCGATGCGTATACCGAGCGCGCCAAGCAGCTTATCCGCGAGGCCTGTCAGGCTCCCGATGCCGACGTATTTTTGCTGGTGGGCGGCACGCAGACCAACGCGACGGTGATTGACATGCTGCTCGCGCCGTACGAGGGCGTGGTTGCCGCCGAGACCGGCCACGTTGCCTGTCACGAGGCGGGCGCCATCGAGTTTGGCGGCCACAAGGTGCTCACCATCCCCGGCTACGAGGGCAAGATGCACGCTGAGGATCTCGAAAACTATATCCAGGTGTTCTACGAAAACGAGAGCTGCGAGCACATGGTGTTCCCGGGCGCCGTGTACGTGAGCCTGTCGACCGAGTACGGCACGCTGTACTCCAAGGCCGAGCTGGCCGAGATTTATGCGGTGTGCCAGAAGCGCGAGATTCCGCTGTTTGTGGATGGCGCCCGCCTGGCCTATGCGCTGGCAGCCGATGAGTGCGACATTACCTTGCCCGAGTTGGCACAGCTGTGCGACGTGTTCTACATCGGCGGCACCAAGTGCGGTGCCCTGTGCGGCGAGGCCGTGGTGTTTTGCGGCATGCACGCTCCAGCGCATCCCATTCCGCGCATTAAGCAGCACGGCGCGCTGCTGGCCAAGGGTCGCCTGACGGGCGTCCAGTTTGAGGCGCTCTTTACCGACGGCCTGTATTTTGAGATTGGTCGCCAGGCGATTGAGACCGCTCAGGCGCTGCGTCGCGTGCTGCATGAGCGCGGTTACCAGTTCTTCTTGGAGACGCCGACGAATCAGCAGTTTGTGATTCTGCCCAACGAGGACATGGCGCGCATTCGCGAGCATGCCTCGATTGAGTACTGGGAAAAGTACGACGAGACCCATACGGTGGTGCGCTTTTGCACCAGCTGGGCCACGGCGCAGGAGGACATCGACGCGTTGGCGGCTGTCCTGTAGGTTGATGTGATGACGAGGGGCCGCCCTGCGCCTGGGTTTGGCGCAGGGCGGCCTTTGCTTTTGAGGGGGAGGGGCTGTATGCCCGAGATGTCCGAGCCGACGATTCGCCTGGCGACGCCCGATGATGCGCCGGCGTTGCTTGCCATCTATGAGCCGTATGTGCGCCAGACGGCGATTACCTGCGAATACGAGGTGCCGAGCGTTGAGGAGTTCGCCGGGCGTATTGAGCGTACGCTCAAGCGCTATCCGTATCTGGTGATGGAGTTGGACGGGCGCCCGGTAGGCTATGCCTATGTGAGTCCGCTCAACAGCCGCGAGGCATACGACTGGTCGGTCGAGACATCGATCTACCTGGCACGCGATGTGCGCCATGGCGGACTGGGTCGCAAGTTGCATGATGCGCTCAAGCAGTGCCTGATCGCGATGGGCATCACCAACATGTGCGCGCTCATTGCCGTGCCGCACGACAAGGACGACGAGTACCTGACGCACAACAGCCAGGATTTCCATGCCCATATGGGGTATCGCCTGGTGGGCGCCTTCGACCGCTGCGCCCAAAAGTTCGGTCGCTGGTACGACATGTGCTGGATGGAGCTGGTTCTAGCCGAGCGCGTCCCCAACCAGCCCAAACCAACCTGGTTTCCCGACCTCCCCAAACCTACCATTTAGGGACAGGTTTATTTTGGCAGGTTAGCCGATGGGCTCGGTATATTTGGCGCGGTCGGTGCGTTGGATGCGCTTGGAGACATGGAGTGGGCGGCCGTCGGTGTCGTAGACGTAGTCGGTGATTAGGATTAGCGCCTGCCCGCGCTCGACGTTGAGCAAAAACGCCTCGTTTTGCGAGGCATAGCACACCTCAAAGGTCTTGTGCCCCTGTGCCGGCGCGCGATGGAATTCTTGACGCAGCGTCGCGTAGAGCGATCCGTTGAGGTCGCGATCGATGAGCGACCCAAAGCTTGGCGGCAGATACGTGGTCTCCAAGCACAGCGGGGCGTCGTCCAGATAACGTAGGCGGACAAGTTTGACGAGCTTGCTGCCCACGGCGGCGTCAAAGAACTTAGCTATGCTGCCGGCCGCCTTGGCAAAGCCCGAGTCCACGGTGCGCGTGGTGGGCTTCATGCCCTGACCCTGGACCTGTGCCGTATAGCTCGAAAACACCAGGTTGTTCTCGTGGAGCGCGGGCGTGTCGGCCACAAAGGTGCCACGTCCGCGCTCGGTGCGCACCAGGCCCTCGTCAACTAACACCTTAAGCGCGTGGCGCACGGTGCTGCGCGACAGCCCCGATTCGTCCATGAGCTCCATCTCGGACGGCAGCTTGTCTCCGCGTGCGTAGGTGCCGGCGGCGATGCGGTCACGCAGCGTACTCGCCAGACGCTCGTATTGGGCCAAGTTCTTTTTTGACGAAGTGCTCATGCGAACAACCTGTATCTAACTTGTATGCTTACTGAACCAAGCATGTATCCAGCATGACAACAAAACCGCTGGTAATGGATTGTCGAAAACTTTACCAGCAAAATTTCTAAGACAAATATAGCATACAACTAGTCGACATAACCAAAACGTGTATGTAACTTGTATGCCATCGAGAGCATCAAACGAGAAGAAAGGCTGATGCACGATGACTACTCAGGAACAGGTTAAGGACGTCGTCTCCCAGGTTTTGGCTGACAAGGCAGACAAGGGCGGCATCAAGCGCGTCGTGTGGATTGGCGCCGGCGGATCCAACGGCGGCAACTATCCTGCCCAGTACTTTATGGAGCACGAGGCCACGCAGGTCGTGAGCTCCAGTTACACCAGCAACGAGTTCGTGCATGCCACCCCGGCCTACGTCAACGAGAACACCCTGGCCGTCGTCGTGTCCATGCGCGGCACCAAGGAGACCATCGTCGCCGCCCAGGTCGCCAAGGACCACGGCGCCAGCACCATCGCCATCTATGTTGACGAGTCCGGCCTCACCGAGGTCTGCGACTACAAGATCCAGTATGACAGCCTGGCCGTTGACGAGTCCTGCATGGGCCGTACCAACTCCGCCGTCGTGACCATGATCGCCATGGAACTCACGCAGCAGACCGAGGGCTATGCCGAGTACGAGACCGCTATGGCCGCTTTCGACCTGGTCGACCCCATCTATCGCAAGGCCGTCGAGTACACCCGTCCGCTCGCTGCCAAGTGGGCCGAGCAGAACGCCGACAAGCCCTGCATCAACGTCATGGCTCAGGGCCCGCTCTTTGGTGCCGCCTACGTCTTTAGCATCTGCAATGTGCAGGAGATGCTGCAGATCGACTCCTGCACCATCAACACCTGCGACTTCTTCCACGGCCCCTTCGAGATCCTGGACAAGCGCACCTCGCTGTTCCAGCTCATCAGCGTCGGCCGCAGCCGCTGCAACGACGAGCGCGGCATCCGTTTCGTCAACCAGTACGGTGGCGATCGCGTCTATCAGCTCGACGCCAAGGAGCTTGGCCTCAACGACATCAAGGACAGCGTGAGCGAATACTTCAACCACCTGATCTTTGCGCCGATCCTCAACAACGTGTACATGCGCGCGCTCTCTGCCGTCACCCACAAGGACTACATGACGCGCCGCTACATGTGGAAGCTCGATTACTAAGGGATAGAGCGGCCTAACAGCCCAATACTCCTCATAAGTTGCGGTGGAATAGTTCCTGTTGGGGGGGCGTGAGGCCTCTATTTGAGAACTATTTCACCGCAACTGCTAGAGCGGCACTTGGGGACGTTCCCTTTCTGCCGGCACCTGCGACACTCCCTGTGTCAAGAGTTTTCCCGTTCGCCGATTTCAGTCTTGATAAATGTATATAACGACTATAACGTAGCATGAAACATATTGGAAATAATACCGAGGAGGCTGCGTTGAAGAGAAGTAATGTGGGCTATGTGCTGGTGCTGATCGCCGCGCTTATGTGGGGCACCATCGGAATCTTTGTTAACGGAATATCGGCCCTGGGTGTTTCGTCTCAGAGCATGGCGGCCCTTCGTCTGTTGTCGGGTGCCGTCTTAATGGCTCCGGTCTTGGTATTCATGGGCTGCCAGGGAGGTGCTCGTGAGGGAAAAGCCTCGGGTCCCATGGCACTGTTCAAGGCAAGTCCTAAAGAGCTCGTCCCCTGCGCACTTGTCGGTATCGTCGGTTTGGCCGTCGCCAACACCTGCTATTACGAGTGCATGGGCGAGGTGGGCATGTCCACGGCCTCGGTGCTGCTCTATACCTCGCCGGTGTTTGGCGTCATGCTCGGCCGCGTGCTTTATCGCGAGGGCGTGACCCCCAACAAGCTCGTCGCCATCATCTTTAACATTGTGGGTTGCGTGCTCGCGGTGACGAGCGGCGACCTGTCCGGTTTCCATTTCTCGACTTGGGGCGTCGCTTCGGGTGTGATCGCCGGACTTTGCGGTGCGCTGCTGGCTGTGTTTAGCCGCATGGCCACCAAGACGCTGCATCCGCTGGCGGTGACGTTTTGGGGCTTTGTCTTTGGCGGATGCTTTATGGCTGTGCTTTCTGCTCCGTGGTCCGATGTGGCCGCGGCAATGTCCCCGCACCTCATTCTGTTGTTCGCGGGCTTTGGCTTTATTCCGACGGCTCTTGCGTACATCTTCTATATGCAGGGCCTTTCGATGGATCTTGAGACGTCGAAGGTGCCGGTCGTGGCTTCGTTCGAAACCGTGGCGACCGTTCTGGTCGGTATTGGCATCTATGCCGAGTCCGCCGGCGCAATCAAGGTCCTGGGCATTGTGCTGGTGCTCGCCTCCATCGTGATCATGAACACCGACTTTTCCAAGCTGCGCAACAGCGCCATTGTCAAACGTATTGTCGAGAGCATGACCTTTAAGCCCAACGCGTGGTGGACGGAGAAATCGCAGGACATGGACCTGTTCCGCGAGCGCACGGGCATTGCGCTGGAGCCCACCGTGCAGGAAAGCCCCTGGTACTTCGTGCGATAGGGGATTGCGCGCGGCGTCCGACCTGGGGTTATCCAGCCAGCGCCGGCCAACCCAGCCCCAACGTTTCAAGTACGTTAAACCCGTCAACGGTCGATTTTCACCCGCGAACGGTCTTTATACTAATTAGCAATATAAGCAACGTATAAGACGTTATAATGACCATAACGAAAAGGAGGAGGCAAGATGAATCAGATCATTCTCGCATCTCATGGCGGCCTGGCCGCAGGCGCCAAAGACACGCTCGAGATGGTTCTCGGCGACGTGTCGAACGTCCACGTCGTGTCGCTTGCTCGTGACGACAAGGAGCCCATCACCAATAAGGTTGAGGCTATGATCGCCACGTTCAACGCGGACGACACCGTGTATGTGCTAACCGATATGCTCGGTAGCTCGGTCAACAACAACATGGTCGAGCTTTCCAAGAACGGCACGAAGTTCACGGTTGTCAGCGGTTTCAACATCCCGCTGGCGCTCACGCTCGCTATGAGCCCCGCCCCCGTCAAGGGCGCCGAGCTCGCGGCCCTCATCAACGAGGCCCGCACCGGTCTGACCAACCCCAACGCACCGGTCGAGGTCGCCGCGGCTCCCGCCAAGAAGGCTAAGGCGTCCCGTCACAGCTCCGGTCCCGCCAAGATCGTCCTCGCACGTCTTGACTACCGTCTGCTGCACGGCCAGGTCGTCTTTACCTGGACCACCAAGGTCCAGGCCGAGCGCATCATCGTCGTCGACAACGCTGCCGCCAACGATGACATCAAGAAGGGCGCTCTTAAGCTGGCCAAGCCCCAGGGCGTGCGCCTGAACGTCTTCACCGTCGAGCGTGCCCTCGCCAAGATGGACAAGCTCAACACCCTCGGCGAGCGCGTCATGTTCGTCTTTGGCAACACGGCCGAGATGCTGCAGTTCTGCCAGGGCTACAAGCTCGACGCCATCAACCTGGGCGCCACCGCCAACCACGACGGTGCCGAGCAGGTCGGCGGCAAGGACAGCTCCGTCTTCCTCGACGCCACCCAGAAGGCCGACGTCAACCAGCTGCTCGACATGGGCATCAAGCTCTACGTCCAGCAGACCCCTACGTATCAGAGCGTCGACATCGACGCCAAGCTGTAATCAACCAGGCTTTTGCCTGACTGAAAGGAGAAGGGTATGAATACGTTCATCAGTGCGGTGCTCGTCGGCCTCGTCGGCGTGTTCTGCATGTGGGACTCCCGCCTGCTCGGTCGTCTTAACTTCGAGCAGCCCCTCGTTGGCGCTACGCTCGTCGGTCTGCTGCTGGGCGATGTGCCCACCGGCCTTGCCGTCGGTGCCGCCGTCGAGCTCGTGTCCATGGGCCTGGTGCAGGTCGGCGCCGCCGTTCCGCCCGATATGGTCCTGGGCGGCATCGTGGCCGCTGCCTTTGCATGCCTGACCGATGCTTCCGCCGAGACCGCCATGACGATCGCCATCCCGGTCGCCGTCCTGGGTCAGCTCCTCGGCATCGTGTTCCGTTCCATCATCGCCGCCCTCACTCATGTGGCAGATAGTGCGATCGATAACGGAAAGTTCAAGACCGCCTACCGTATGCACATCTGCGCCGGCTCCGGTCTGTACGCCGTCATGTACTTCCTGCCGATCTTCCTCGCCGTCTTTGTTGGCACCGACCTGGTTCAGGCCATCGTCAACATGGTTCCCGAGTGGCTGTCCACCGGTCTTAACGTTTCGACCAAGATCATGACCGCCTACGGCTTGGCCCTGCTGCTCACCATGATGATCAAGAAGGGTATGACTCCGTTCCTGTTCATCGGTTTCCTGCTCGCCGCTTACCTCAACCTGTCCGTCATCGCGGTCGCTCTGATCGGTGTGTGCCTGGCTGTCGTCTTCATGGGCTTCAAGTTCAACGGTTCCCATGCAGCCGCCGGTGTCGATTCCGACTACGATCCGCTCGAAGACGACGAAGACTAAGGAGGAACACACTATGGCAACCGCAACCAAGGACGTGTCCCTGAACAAGAAGGTCAGCCAGTTCTTCTGGCGCTCCTGGGCCATCCAGGCCTCTTGGAACTACGAGCGTCAGATGAACATGGGCTTCCTCTACGGCATGGTTCCCACGCTCGATCGCCTCTATCCGGATGAGTCCGATCCCAAGCAGCTCGCTGCTAAGAAAGAGGCTTACCACCGTCACATGGCGTTCTACAACTGCACCCCGCAGACGAGCGCTTTCATCCTGGGCCTCTCCGCCTCCATGGAGGAGGAGTACGCCAAGGATCCCGAGAACTTCGACCCCGATTCGATCAACGCGGTCAAGACCTCCCTCATGGGTCCGCTTTCCGGCATCGGTGACTCCTTCTTCCAAGGCACCATCCGCGTTATCGCCTTTGGTCTGGGCGTTCAGCTGGCTCAGCAGGGCTCCATCATGGGCCCGATCCTGGCCATGCTCATCTCCATCGTCCCCTCTGTGCTGATCACTTGGTTCGCAGCCAAGATGGGCTATCAGGGCGGTCACGAGTACCTGAGCAAGCTTCAGGGCGGCGACCTCATGGAGAAGCTCATGTATGTCTGCGGCATCGTGGGTCTTATGTCCGTGGGCGGCATGATCGCCACACTGATCGGCGCCACCACCCCGCTGCAGTTCGCTGAGGGCACCGTCGTGATCCAGGACATCCTGGACGGCATGATGCCCCAGATGATCTCCCTTGGCCTCACCGGCCTTATGTACTGGCTCATCAAGAAGAACGTCAATACCGGTTGGCTTCTCGTGATCGCCATCGTGGGCGGCATCGCCCTCTCCGCGGCCGGCATCCTGGCCTAGTCGCGACCAAGCGTCTAACCGCTTTCCCCCGGGGGCCTGCCTGGCATCCCATACCCCAGGCAGGCTTCCATCCCCAAATGTGTCAAAGGGACAGTCCCTTTGTCGCATCCTCAACGGGCCGGCGATTCGGTCCAAATTACGGTAACCCTGCGTGCGTCCGGCAATGTGGCGCCGCAAAAAATCGAAAGGAATGTGTCAGATGTACGAGATCGACCTTAACCTCCCTAAGCAGATCGTCGCTGACGTCCTGTCCAACCACGAGATCCACAGCGTCGCCTTCGTCGGCTGCGGCGCTTCCATGTCCGACCTTTACCCCGCCAAGTACTTCCTGGCCAACAACACGGACAAGCTGAACGTTCAGATCTTCACCGCTAACGAGTTCAACTACGACACGCCTTCCTGGGTCAACGAGCACACCTTCGTGATCACCTGCTCCCTCGGTGGCTCCACGCCCGAGACCGTCGAGGCCAACAAGACCGCCAAGAAGCACAACTGCCCGGTCGTCTCCCTCACCAACAAGGCTGGCTCCGCTCTGACCGTCGATGCCGACCACGTCATCGTTCACGGCTTCCACGCCAACTACGCTGCCAAGTGCGAGAAGCCCGGCTATGCCATCGCTCTTGCTCTCGAGATCCTTCAGCAGACCGAGGGCTATGACCACTACGAGGACATGATCACCGGCCTCACCAACATCTTCGATCTCTGCGAGAACGCCGCTCAGCACTGCAAGAAGCTCGCCAAGAAGTTCGCCGAGGACTTCAAGGACGACAAGATGATCTACTTCATGGCTTCCGGTGCCTCCGAGAAGATGGCTTATTCTCATGCCGCCTTCCTGTTCACCGAGATGCAGTGGATCGACGCCGCCGCCTACAACACCGGCGAGTACTTCCACGGCCCGTTCGAGGTTTCCACCGAGGGTAAGCCCTACGTCTTCTTCATGTCCGATGGCGCCACCCGTCCGATGGACGCCCGCGCCCTCACCTTCCTTGAGCGCATGGGCGCCAAGGTCGCTCTGATCGACTCCAAGGACTACGGCCTGGCTGACGCCGTGCCCGCGAGCGTCGTCACCTACTTCAACCCGCTGCTGCACCTCGCCGTTATGCGCGAGTACGGCAACCAGATCGCCGAGGCCCGTCAGCACCCGCTGACCATGCGTCGCTACATGTGGAAGCTTTCCTACTAATCACAAGTAAGTAGACCTTACGGGTTGATTGAGAGGGGATGGGGTTTGCGCCCCGTCCCCTTTTTTGCTCTGGGGAGGGCGTGCCCGTCGCGCCGCAAAACCCCAGATAAAACCTACCAAAATAAACCTGTCCCTTTTTGGCAGGTGGGAGGAGATGCGTATGATCAAGGCAGTGCTGTTTGATATGGACGGCGTGCTGGTCGATACCGAGTGGTTCTACAACCGCCGTCGCGTGGCGTTTATGGAAGAGAAGGGGTTCCACTTTGACGAGATCCCCGATCTTTCGGGGTCTAACGAGCCTGCCATTTGGGAGGCGCTGGTGCCCGACGATGTTGAGCTGCGCGAGCGCCTGTGCGTGGAGTACAAGCATGTCTATAGCCCGGACCATCCCGTTCCGTATGCCGAGCTGCTCAACGAGCAGACGGAGCCGGTGATGCGTGAGCTGCACGAGCGCGGCGTGAAGTGCGCCATCGCGAGCTCGTCCTATCGCGAGTTGATTGACGAGCTGGTGGAGATCGCTGGTATCGCCGACGTGCTGGACTACACCATCAGCGGTCACGAGTGCAGCGCGTTTAAGCCCGACCCCGAGATCTACCTGCGTGCCATGGAGGCACTGGGGGTGGAGCCTGCCGAGTGCCTGGTTATCGAGGACTCGCCGTTGGGTATCGAGGCCGGCAAGCGCTCCGGCGCCCGAGTCCTGGCGCTGCGTCCGCACGAGGGCGTCAACCTGGATCAGTCCGCCGCCGACGTTGTCATCGACAGCCTGACTGACATCCTACCTGCCATTTAGGGACAGGTTTATTTTTGTCAGGTTTTACCTGGGCAAATGCCGAATTCGCCGTGAAGGGATCGCTCTCTTCACGGCGTTTTTCTTTTGAGCGGTTTTACGCGGTCCTTCTGATGGTTGTCGAGAGAGGGTGAATTGAGGCGCCCTCTGTCGCTCCATGCTACAATCGCCGGCATGCCCCACAACCACATCTGCCTTCGAAAGGAGCCTGCGTGGCGAACGCCATCGATCAGCTCACGGACCGAGTGCTCGTGCTCGGCCGCCTCACCATCGTCCGCCGCACCATTACTGCCGTGGCGGTCACGATTTCCGCCGTTCTCCAGACATTTCTGATTCAGGCGTTCATTCGGCCCGCCGACCTGCTTCCGAGCGGTCTTACCGGCGTCGCGGTCCTGCTCGATCGTGTTACCTCGCTCGGCGGCGTTCATATCGACATCTCGCTTGGCATGCTCGCGCTCAACATCCCCGTGGCGCTTCTGTGTTGGAGCGGCATCAGCAAGCGCTTCGTCATCTTCTCGATGATGCAGGTCGTGCTCTCGTCGCTGTTCCTCAATATCTTTCACTTCGCCCCGTTTTTGGGCGACAAGATCATGCTCATCATCTTTGGTGGCGTGGTCTCGGGCCTGGGCGCCGCCATCGCGCTTAAGTCCGGCGCATCCACCGGCGGTACCGACTTTATCGCGCTGTGGGTCTCCAACCACACGGGTAAGACTATCTGGGGCGTCATCTTTGGTTTCAACTGCTTTATCCTGGCGATTTTTGGTTTTATGTTTGGCTGGGACAACGCAGCGTACTCCATCGTGTTCCAGTTTATTTCGACCAAGACCATCGACAGCTTCTATCGTCGCTACGATCGCGTGACGCTGCAGATCACGACGCGCAAGGCAGACGAGGTCATGACCGCCTATGTTGACCATTTTCAGCATGGTATTAGCTGCGCCGAGGTCATTGGCGGATACAGCCGCGAGAAGATGTACCTGCTGCATGCCGTTGTCTCGACCTACGAGAGCCAGGACATTATCAAGCTGGTGTGCGACATTGATCCCGGCGCCGTGATCAATGTGTTCCATACGCTCAACTTTGTGGGCGGCTGGTGGGGCGGTCATGTCGACGAGCCCATGCCCACGGCCGTGCCCGATCCCGACAAGCCCGCGCGCATGGCCAGCAGGCAGGCGCGCCTCATCGATCAGGACAGCCTGCAACAGGACGACGGCAGGTAAGGATTTGCTGTATGCGGTGTATCGTTTTATCATTATGAGGTAACATGAAACTAGACGTTATATACGTATTAGTTATTTCAATATTTCGATAAGAGTGATTAGATATGCCTGCACCCAAAAATGCCCCGCTTTACCAGCAGATTTACGACGAGATCAAGGATGCGATCGAGAAAGGTGTTTATGCACCCAAGGAGCGTATTCCGTCCGAGCTCGAGCTAGCCGAGCAGTACGAGGTGAGCCGAATTACGGTGCGTCGCGCCGTCGAGGAGCTGTGCTCCGATGGCTACCTGGTTAAGCAGCAGGGCCGTGGCACCTTTGTTTCCACGCCGCACATCAATCGCCAATTTCACGCCTCGACGCTGCAGACGTTTACCGCGCTGTGTGCCGGCAACGGCATGAAGGCCGGTGCGCACGTAATCGATCGCCAGATTGTGCCGGCGCGCCAAAACGAGATGGAGTTCTTTGGCCTGCAGAAGGATGCGCTGCTGCTGCACATCAAGCGCGTGCGTACTGCCGACGGCGAGCCCATCTTTGAAGAGAACATCTTTGTGCCGTTTGACGCCTACCGTGAGCTGTTGACGGCCGATCTTGAGGACAAGTCGATTTTTGCCGAGGTCGAGCGTGTTGGCGGAACGCCGATTGTCTCGGTTGGTTACCGTACGGTCGAAGCCGTTCGCGCCAACGCCGAGCAGGCGGCTGAGCTGGGCATTGCTCCGCACGATCCGCTGCTCAACCTGCGCGCCGGCTTTATCGGACCCAATGGCGAGCCGGTCCTGATGGGTAAGCAGTACTACGTGGGATCGCGCTACGTTATGGTCATGTAGCTCTAGTTGCGCGGTTTTCCAAACCGCGCAACGGCTCGACGCTACAAGCCCGCCAGAGCGGCAATCTGCCTTTCAACTTCGGCGGCATGACCAGAAGATCAATGTCGCCTTGTTTCAAGGCACCTTGCTCGCTCTGGCGGGCTTTCGCTGACATTGCCAAAACATCGACTACCCGCAGAATGAGCGTGGATAATCTCCCGTTTTTGGCTCGGTTATGACCTCAAAGCGGGAGATTATCCACGCTCATCCGGAAAGTGTCCAAATATCCACGCTCGTTCCCTTCGGATTGCATCGCCCGTGGCCGGCAGCCGGGCGGCGCCGGTCCGCGTGGCGGCGTATAATCGGCGGCAGATGACTTGGACGTTAGGAAACCATGACCGAAAGCATGCAGCAGATGGCGCTCGACACGCTCGGCGCCTATTTTGGCTACACCTCGTTTCGCCCGGGGCAGGACCGCATGGTCGATGCGATCCTTGCCGGTCGCGACGCGCTGGGCGTTATGCCCACGGGCGCCGGCAAGTCCATTTGCTACCAGGTGCCCGCGCTCATGCTGCCCGGTATCACCTTTGTGGTGAGTCCGCTGCTGTCGCTTATGGAGGATCAGACCCGTGCGTTGCTCGCGGCGGGTGCGCGACCCAGCTATCTCAACTCCAGCCTTACGCCGGCTCAGCAAAATACCGTGCTCAAACGTGCTCGTGAGGGGCGCTACCAGCTTATGTACGTGGCGCCCGAGCGCCTGCTCGAGCCGCGCTTTTTAGCCTTTGCGCAGGAGGCCGCGGCGGACGGCGGCATCGGCGTGCCGCTCGTGGCCATTGACGAGGCCCATTGCGTGAGCCAGTGGGGCCAGGATTTCCGCCCCGCCTATCTGCAGATTCGCGAGTTCATCGATTCCCTGCCGCGGCGCCCCATCGTGGCGGCCTTTACCGCTACGGCGACCGAGCGCGTGCGCACGGACATTCAGCAGATGCTCGGTCTGCAAAACCCTGCGACGGTGGTGACGGGCTTCGATCGCAAGAACCTCTACTTTGGCTGCGAGGAGATGGGCGACAAGGCCAAGGCCGCGTGGGTGCGCGACTATGTGATCGCGCATTCGAGCGAGAGCGGCATCGTGTATTGCTCGACCCGCAAGACCGTCGATGCGCTGGCAGGAGAGCTTACCGAGGCTCTGGGCCCCAGCGGCATTCGCGTGGGCCGCTACCATGCCGGCATGGGTAATGACGCCCGCCGCCAAAGCCAGCGCGCCTTTATCGACGACGATATTCAGGTGATGGTTGCCACCAACGCCTTTGGCATGGGCATCGACAAGCCCAACGCGCGCTACGTGATCCACAACAACGTGCCCGAGAGCATCGAGGCCTACTACCAAGAGGCGGGACGCGCCGGCCGCGATGGCGATCCGGCCAGCTGTCACCTGCTGTGGAACGGAAACGATTTTCGAATGCGTCGCTTCTTGATCGACCGCGGCGATGCGGCCGACGAGGCGCTCGACGACGAGCAACGCGCGTGGGCGCTCCAAAATCGATATCGCCTGCTCAGCCAGATGGAGGGCTACTGCAATACCACCGGCTGTCTGCGCGAATACATGCTGCGCTACTTTGGCGACGAGGCTGCAGCCGAGCATGCGGCTGCGGGCGGCGCCGCCACGGACGACGCCGAGGGCTGCGGCAACTGCAGCAACTGCCTCACGCAGTTCGAGGTCGAGGACGTCACCGATATGGCCCGCGCTGCCGTGCGCTATGTGGCCACGCGACCCATGCGCTTTGGCAAGTCGCTCATTGCCGATGTGCTTCACGGCGGCAACACCGAGCGCATTCGCCAGATGCATCTGGACGAGGACCGCGGCTACGGTGAGCTGTCGAGCGAATCGGTCGGGCGCATCAAGGACATCATCGGCCAGCTGTGCGGCCGCGGTTATTTGGCCACCTCGCAGGGGCAATACCCGGTCGTGGGGCTGGGACCGCGTGCCGGCGAGGTCGAGGACGAGGCGTTTGCCTTTACCGTTAAGCGCCGCGCGTCCAAGCGCAAGGCCTCGGCACGCGCCCGCCGTGCGGTGGATCTGCTGCGCGAGGAGGCCGAGCTGGATCAGCGCCCGCGCGTTGGCGACGATGCCGAGCTGTTCGAGCGCCTGCGCGCCCTGCGCAAGGAAATCTCGACCGAGCTCGAGATGGCGCCGTACATGGTCTTTTCCGACAAGGCCCTGCGCGGCCTGTGCCGCCTGCGCCCGCAGACGCGCGACGAGCTTATCCAGGTCAACGGCATCGGCGAGAAAAAGGCCGACGCCTTTGGCGAGCAGTTTATGGCGGCGATTGAAGAGTTTGAGTCCGAGCATGCGCGGGATGGAGCGTAACGATGGCAACCGACGATAAAACCGACCGCGCTGGCGTATCCGCCGTGCCGCTGTACCAGCAGGTCATGGACGACCTGAAGGGCGAGATCGCGCGCGGCGTGTACGCGGCCGGCTCGCGCATTCCTTCCGAGATGGAGCTCGCGAAGTCCTACGGCGTGGGGCGCATCACCGTACGCCGTGCCATCGAGGAGCTGTCGCGCGCGGGCTACCTCAACCGCCAGCAGGGGAGGGGCACCTTTGTATGCGCTCCCAAGCTCAAGCGCAAGATTCGCCAGAAGGGCGACGTCCAGAGCTTTACTGAGGGTTGTGCTGCCAACGACATGGTGCCCGGAGCGCGCCTGGTATCGCGCACGGTGGTCGCGGCGACGCACGAGGATGCGGCGTTCTTTGGCGTGGAGCCCGGCTGCGAGCTTATCGTGGTCGAGCGCGTGCGCACGGCCGACGGCATCCCCGTCATGCTTGAGAACAACGCCTTTGTGCTCGCCGACCATCCCTACTTGCAGACGCTGGCCGATAAGGACCTCACCGATAACTCAATCTTTGCGCTCGTTGCCGAGCACTCGGGCCGCGCGCCGCTCAAGTCCGACCCCTGCACCGTGGAGATTGCGCTTGCCGATGCTCAGGTGGCCCCGCTGTTGGAGGTGCCGGTCGGCGAGCCGCTCTTTTATATGGAGGCGTACTTTACCGATGCGGACGAGCGGCCCTTGCTGCTCGGGCGCCAGAAGATAGTGGGCTCGCGCTACGTCTTCGACATCTAACGTCCATAGATAGAACAACATAGAACAAATTTGCCGAGATGACTTCACGGGCGTCGTCGTGCGTGCTATAAATAGGACAACATAGAACGACCGCAGGTACGGGCTGTCGTCGTTTAAAGCCGCCCCACAAGGAGGAACATCAGGATGAACGCACATGATCTGATTCAGGAAATCATCGAGCGCAAAGGCAAGATCGAGAACGTCTTTTGGATCGCCTGCGGCGGTTCGATGATCGACCTGATGCCGGCCAACGAGCTGCTCAAGCGCGAGGCCACCACGTTTACCTCGACGGTCTACACGGCGCGCGAGTTTTGCCTGATGGCCCCCAAGAGTCTTGGCGAGAAGTCGCTCGTCATCGCTTGCAGCCACAGCGGCAACACGCAGGAGGTCGTCGACGGCTGCGAGATGGCGCTGGCCGCCGGCGCCGAGGTCGTCGCCCTCACCGACTGCGAGGGCTCCAAGATCGATAACGGCAAGTGGACCACCTGGGTCTACCCTTGGGGCGAGGGCGTGTCGCAGGCCGAGGTGCCGCAGGGCATCGGCGCCCTGATCGCCGCCGAGCTGCTCGACCAGCAGGAAGGCTACGAGGCGCTCGCCGACATGTACGAGGGCCTTAAGCAGATGGATGTGCTGCTGCCCGCCGCCCGCGAGAAGGTCAACGCCGAGCTGGGCGCCCGCTTTGCCGAGCTCTGCCAGCAGCACAAGTTCTTCTATATCCTGGGGTCCGGCCCCAACTTTAGCCAGACCTACGCCATGGCCATCTGCTCGCTCATGGAGATGCAATGGCAGCACTGCTGCTACATCCACTCCGGCGAGTACTTCCACGGCCCGTTCGAGGCCACCGAGCCCGGCGTGTTCTACTTTGTGCAGCTCGGATCGGGCGAGTGCCGCCCCATGGAGGAGCGCGCCCTTGCGTTCCTCAACACGCACACCGACACGATTATGGTGCTCGATGCGCTCGAGTACGGCGTGGGCGAGGTACCTGCCAGCGTGCGTTCGTTCCTAGAGCCGATCTTCTTCTACGCGATGAGCTGCGAGCTGCGTGCCGCCCGCGGCAAGGTGTTCGACCACAGCCCCGAGTTCCGCCGCTACATGGGCATCGAGCAGTACTAAGTACCGGGAATTATCTTTTTTGACGGGGTCTGCGCTGCGCGCGGGCCCCTTTTTTGCGTTGTGGCGGCCGGATTCGTGTCTGCGCGAAAACGAAGGTGAATACTTTTCCGCGAAGTGAACGACCTATTTTGGACCCCCGAAGCATCCACACTTTTTGGTGCCAAAACCGCAGGAAAAACTCGGCGAAACCGCAGGAAACGGCGTCTTAAAAGTGTCGATGCTTTGGGGGCTCGTTTTTGCTCGTTCACTTCGCGGAAAAGTATTCACCTTCGATTCGCAAGGGCACTGCGTGAGTCAAAAAAGCGGGCCGCACCGGGGATTTCCGGCGCGGCCCGCTTGGTATCGCGTTTAGATTCGCAAGGTTGCGGCAGCCTACGGCCTACTTTGCGTCGTAGGCCTCGGCATCCCACCAGTCGAGCTGGGCGATGTTGTCGCGGATGTGCTGGCAGCTCTTGTGGAAGCCCTCGAGCTCGTACTCGGACAGGTCGAGCGTGTAGACCTCCTCGACGCCCTCGGCGCCGATCACACACGGCAGGGACGTGAAGATGCCCTCCTCGCCATACTGGCCGGTCATGAGCGTGGAGGCGGAAAGCACGGCGTGCTCGTTGTGCAGAACGGCAGCGCAGACGCGCGCGGCGGAGTTGGCGACGGCGTACTCGGTGCACTGCTTGCCCTGGTAGGTCACATAGCCGCCCTTGCGCGCGAGCTCCTCGACCTCCATGTGGTCAAAGGCGTACTTGTCGGGGTTCTCGGCCTGAAGCTCGTTGAGGCTCTTGCCGGCGATGGTCGCGGCCTTAAAGGCAGCCAGCTGGCTAAAGCCGTGCTCGCCGATCATGTAGGCGTCGATGGACTTGGGGCTCACGCCGACCTTCTTGGAGATCTCGGTGCGCAGGCGGGCGGAATCCAGACCGCAGCCCGAGCCGATGATCTTCTTGGGATCGTAGCCGGTCAGATGCCACAGCTCGGTGCACACGACGTCGCAGGGGTTGGAGATGCTCACGAAGATGCCGTCGAAGCCGGCGTCGACAATGCGCTTGGCAAAGGTGCGCGCGGCGTCGGTGGTAAAGAACAGCTCGCCGTCGCGGTTACCGGCGGCCAGCGCGACCTTGCCGGCGGCGTTGACGATGACGTCGCAGCAGGCCAGCTCCTCGTAGTGGTCGTAGCAGTTGACGATCTTGGTGTTGTACGGGACAAACGAAAGGGAGTCGCGCAGGTCCTGGACCTCGGACGTCACCTTGGCCTCGTTGATATCGCACAGATACAGCTCGTCGGCAATGCCCTGCAGAAGCAGGCTGTTGGCGACATGTGCTCCTACGTGGCCCTGGCCGACCACACCGATCTTACGCGTCTGGTACATATATGTATCCTTTCGGCCGAGTTTTTCGCGTCGAACCATTGTAGCCTCCTGCTATCACTTTGCCAGACTAAAGCGCCATAGATTTTTGGGACATGCCGTAATCTCTACTTTTGGAGTGATTTGGGCCGCTGGCGGTGTCTCGGAGCGATGTACTCGCGCGGATGGGGCCGCTCGTTGTACCATAACTGCAACTGACTCGTAAGGAGCATCCATGCCCATTCGCATTCCCGACGCCCTCCCTGCCGCCGCGCAGCTCGAGAGCGAGAACATCTTTGTCATGACCGAGTACCGCGCGCTGCACCAGGACATCCGTCCGCTGCGCGTGCTCATCCTCAACCTCATGCCCACCAAGATCGCCACCGAGACGCAGATCATGCGCAAGCTCTCCAACACGCCGCTGCAGGTGGAGGTGGACCTGCTGCGCACCAAAACGCACGAGGCCACCCACGTGAGCGCCGGCCACCTGGAGACGTTTTACCGCACGTTCGACGACATCCGCGACATCCACTACGACGGCCTGATCATCACGGGCGCGCCGGTGGAGCAGATGCCGTTCGAGGAGGTCGACTACTGGCCCGAGCTCTGCCAGATCATGGACTGGTCCACCACGCACGTGCACTCTACGCTGCACATTTGTTGGGGCGCACAGGCGGGGCTCTACCATCATTACGGTATCCAGAAGCACGACCTGCCGGCAAAGGCGAGCGGCGTGTTCGAGCATTATCTGGTGAAGCCGCAAAGCCCGCTGGTCCGCGGCTTCGACGACCGCTTCTATGCCGTGCATTCGCGCAACACCGATGTGCGCCGCGAGGACGTGGAGGCCGAGCCGCAGCTCGAGGTCGTGGCCGTGTCCGACGAGGTGGGGCTGTACATCGTCAAGTCGACCGACAGCCGTCGCTTCTTTGTCTTTGGCCACCCCGAGTACGATACCGACACGCTGCGCCTGGAGTACGAGCGTGACGTGAAGCGCGGACTCAACCCGGAGGTGCCGGCGCATTACTTCCCGGGCGACGACCCCACCGCCGAGCCGCGCAACGTCTGGCGCAGCCAGGCTCAGCTGCTCTACACCAACTGGCTCAACTATTACGTCTACCAGACCACGCCCTACGACCTGGCTCGCGCCGGCGAGGAGCACTAGGCCGCTGTCGTGGCTGTGGCTGCGGCCGTGGCCGCCGCGTGACGAGCGTGGAAATCCGGACACACGAGCGTGGATAATCGGACGTTTGCAACGTGAGCGTGGATAATCTCCCGTTTTTGGCTCACAAGGGGTCTCAAAGCGGGAGATTTTCCACGCTCATTTTTTCTGCAGCTGCCGTACCGTCGGCATCATCACACGTTGAGTACATGCGGACTACATCGCAAACTAGGTAGTTTCGAGCCACAGCATATTTTCTTTCAATGAAGTCGGTGGCTTTTGAGGCTCAAAATGTGGAGACAGGGACCTCTCGACAACCGTTCTACCTGCAGATATAAGCCATTGGCCTAAAACATCCAAAACCGTCAGGCATTTGGTCAGCATCTGGACAGCATTTGGTCAGACTTCGCATGAAACCGTCTGGTACGTTTGCGCCGTTCCAAGAGTTTGGGGGCGACATGGCAAACATGACGGCGAATCAAAGACTCACAAGTCACATTGAAGCATGCGAGCAGCAGATGAGCTGCGTGTACGCGCGCACGACGGCGGAGGCAAAGCAGATTGAACGGCGGGTGGCGGCGGGAAGTCTCAAGGTGGTCATGCCGGGACTGTATGCGCATCCGGAATACTGGTCCGAGCTCAAGTTTCGGCAGCGTTATCTGCATCGGGTGCGGGCGCTTGCGCAAAAGCACCCCGACTGGACGTTTTGCTCCTATACGGCGGCCGTTGTCTATGGCCTTTCGGTTTCGCATGCCAATTTGACGCACATCCATATCGCCGCGATGCCGGCGCAATCGACGACGCCAGGCTCTCAAGTCGTTCGCCATCGGTATGCTTATCGGACACGGGCCAGCGAGATGGATATTGCCGTGACCGATATCGATCAAACGATTGCGGATTGCCTGGTCGATGCATCGTTTGTCGAAGGGCTGATCATTGCGGACTCGGCGCTCCATGAGCAGCTTTTGTCGAATGAGCATCTTGTTGAGACGGTCGACAGGCTTGGCTTGAATCGTCGCGGTGTTGTGACGGCGCGCAGGGTCGCGCGGTGTGCCGACGGCTTGTCGGAAAACGGCGGCGAGTCCAAGGCGCGTGCGCTGATGATCGAGCACGGCTGGCAGGTTCCGGAGCTGCAAGTTGAGCTGTTCGATCCGGTTGAGCCGGGAAGGCCGTATCGCGTTGACTATTTGTGGCGCGTGGGTGACCGGTTGATTATTGGGGAGTTCGACGGATTCGTTAAAAGCGAGAAGGCGGCGGAGGAGGGCAAGCTCGCAAAGGCGCAATTTGACGAGCGCCAGCGTGAGTCGAGGCTTTCGATGCTCGATAACTGCAAGATTGTGCGCTTGTGCTGGGATGACCTAAGGGATCCGACAAAGCTCGATCGTAAGCTCAAGGTTGCCGGCGTGCCGCGTGCCTGCTGAGACGGTTACAGGGTGTTAGGCTGCACGAGCGTGGAAATCCGGACGGATGAGCGTGGGAATTTAGACGTGATTTGGTTGAGCGTGGATTTTCGGACACACGAGCGTGGATTATCGGACGTTTGAATAATGAGCGTGGATAATCTCCCGTTTTTTGCCCCCGAACAGGCCCAAAGTGGGAAATTGTCCACGCTCATTTTTGTGGGGTGCAGCGTGCCAGCCGTTAGGCGCTGATGATGTGGGGTAGCGGCAGGTCGTGGGCGTCGGTGGGGATGTGGTCGACGCGCTGTTCGTCAAAGGCGATGCCGACGATTTGACATACGGGCGAGAGCATGGGCAGGTAGCGGTCATAGCAGCCGCCGCCGTAGCCTAGGCGCGTGCCGGTGCGGTCGAATGCTACGAGCGGCACGACGATCATGTCGAGAGCTTCGGCAGGCACGATAGGGAAGCGGCTGCTGTCGATGTCCGTGGCCGCAAAGGCCCGCGTGGGGTGGGCGATAAACGGAGCCGCGTCCGCGTCGCCGGCAGCAACTGCCCGCATACACATGCGCTGGCCACAAGCTGCGGCGTCTGTTGCCGAGAGCATGCACGGATAGGCCACGCGCCAGCCACGTTTGGCGGCAGCTGCGGCAAACGCGGCTGAGTCGACTTCGGAACCCATCGCGGCATAGACGGCAACGGTGTGCGGCGCCGCGGCATCCAAGCGGCCCAGCAGCTCAACCAGCCGCGCACAGATATCAGCAGACTTCGCCGCCCGCAAGTCCAAATCAAGAGCATCACGCCGAGCAATCACCGCCCGCCGCAACTCAGCCTTGTCCATCCCGGCTTCCTCTCCCAAACCTACCAAAAAGGGACAGGTTTATTTTGGCAGGTTTTATCTGGGCAAATGTCGAAACCACCACAAAGGTGCCTGTCCCCTTTGTGGTGGTTTTGGCCCATGCGTTAACGCTATAACGCCGCGGCGATTGCTTCGGTCACAAACTTATTGAGTGACTCGCCCTTTTTTGCCGCCGCCAGTGCTGCCTGCTTGTGAAGCTCGGAGCCTGTTCTCACATTGAACGAGCCCTTAAAAGCCCGCTCTGGTTCCTTGCCCTTTTCGGCACAAAACTCAAGGTAATCGTCGACGGCGTCGTGGAAGCATTGCTCCACTTCTTCAGCCGTGGAGCCTTCAAATACGATTGCATCCCTAATGCCGGCGACCATACCTGTTAGTACATGCTGCTCGGCATCGAACTCGACTGGGGCGAAATAGCCCTTGTATGCCAAAACGTTACTCATGACTGCCTCCGACATCCTGCAGAAATCGAACGATGTTTCGAATTGTCTCCGCTGTCAATTCGTCAGATGGATGAGGCACGTGCATCACGAACATCCTGCCATCTGAGGGCCTGTAGAAGCGAACGCGCGATCCGGATGTCTTGCCTTTGCTGTCCATTTCAAAGCCATATGAGGCCATGACTTTTAAAAAATCGGCATACCGATACGTCGAAGGGCAGCTAAACAGTTGGGCGATGAGTTTATCGGCTCGAGTCATCCCGCCTCACATTCTGCAACTATATTCTAGTTGCAATTTAGATCCGATGCAATCACCCATACTATAGAACATGTGTACGTATAGAACAAGTGTTCGAACCACCACAAAGGTGCCTGTCCCCTTTGTGGTGGTTTTGCTTGCTGTGGCTAGCCCAGCAGGTCGATGACGTTAAAGCCGGCGTTGCTCTTGGCGATGACGTCTCGGCCGCCAAAGACGCAGGTGGGCGACTCGGCTGCGATGCGCGTCACGTCGGCGCCGAGCGAGCGCAGCTCACCGGGCGTGGCGGCGAGCATCTGGGCGCGACGCTCCTCGCGCGCATGCGGATCGAGCCCGGCCAGGTAGGTCGTGTTGCGGCGCTTGGTGAGCGCGTACGGCTTCACCGGCGCGTCCATGCCGCTCACGCAGCTCACGATAAAGCCCTCAAAGGCGGCTTCGTCGGGCTCAAAGCTGCCAAGCCATGCACCCGCGCGCTCCACGCGCTCAATCGAAGGATCGATCGCCGGGTCGCGGTAGGTGTAGAACGCCGCCTGACGCTCACCTGCCGCGCGGAATCCGCAGCCGTACGCCCCGCCCTTCACGCGGATCTCGTTCCACAGGTAGTCGTAGGAGAGCGCGTTGGCAGCCACGGCCCAAGTGCCTGTCACGTCAATGCCCAGGCGACGCGGGTCACACGCGCTTGCCGCAAAGCAGATGTCGCTGGGGATCACGAAAGCCTCGTGGCGGTCGCACGGCGCCGGCACCACGAGCGCGTCGCGGCCGGCACCATCGCCCGCACCCAGCCCCAGGTCGCCCGCGGCATCCCAGTACGCGTCAAAGTCCTCGTCGCTGCCGGTAAAGCTCGCCATGCAGCCATCGGCCACAAAGATGCGGCCTGCCAGTTCGGTAAGCTTGGCGCGCAGGTCGTCCAGGCGCTCGTCAAAGTGGTCGAGCAGATCGCGCAGGAACAGGTAGAAGTCCACGCCCGAAAGCTGCTCGCGCACCACGGCCGAAGGCGAGCTGTAGCTCATCGCGCGACCGAGCGCCGCCGAGTGACCATTGTTGATAAAGCCCTGCTCAAGCCCAATGCGAATCTGCGTGAGCACGTCGCGCACGCGGTCGGCGTCGGCATCTGCCAAAAGCGTGCTCGACCATACCTCGCGCGGCAGACTCGCCAGTGCATCAATCTTCTCGGACAGGGCGCCGGCGCTCACCAGCAGGTAGGGGCGCACGCCGTCCACGTCGGGCTGGGTCATGACTTCGGTCGTAAAGCTCAAAAAGCCCAGCTTGCCAGCGAGCAAGTTGTCGAGTTCCTCGGCCGAGTGCTCGCGCGTGGGCAGCTGCTTAAGCAGGCGGCAGAGCAGCGTCACATAGGGCAGGTCCTCAAACGCGACGCAGCTCAGGTCGAAATACTGCATGGCGTAGGCCAGGCGGTTGGTAGGGATGTCGTGGCGCAGACAGGGGATGGGCGCGGTCGTGTCCACGACCAGCGGCGGTTCGGGGCGCGCCTCGCCAATGTCGGACACGCGCAGGCGCGGCAGCGTGGCCTTGTCCTCGGGCGTGTCCTCGGCTTCCTGCGCGGCACGCAGCGCGGCCGTGCGCTCGACCACGTCGACCAGCTCGGAATCGGTCATGGCGTCGCGCTTGGCTGCCAGCTCGATGGCCTCGGCACCCTCCGAACCCTCGGCGGCGTCCACCGGCACCAGCTCGACGAGCGCCATGTGGTCGTTCTCCAGCACCAGCTCGCGCAGCAGGTCCTCAAAATAGCTGCCGTCCAGCTCGCTACGCAGCTCCTCGTACACCGGGCCGTACTTGAGCGCCAGCGTCGCGGCGTCGTCATCGTAGAGCCACGTGCTCAGCGCGTCGCACGCAATGGCCACGCCGTCGGCGATACCGTAGTCGCGCTGGCGCAGGTCGTATTCGTTGCTGCTGATGATGGCTTCCAGGCGCTCGCGCGGAACGCCATGCTCGCATAGGTCGCGGCAGGCGTCCTGGAACACGCGGCGCAGCTCGCGCGCCACGCCGGGCTGTGCGTTTTGCAGCATGATGAGCTCGTAGGGCTGCAGGCTCTCGGCCGCGGTGTAGCTCACCACGTTGCCGCCCAGGCCGGCGGCCAGAATGGCCTTCTTAACCGGCGCTTCGTTGGAGCCCAGCAGCGCCTCGAACAGGATGTCCGCCGCGATCGTGCGCTTGCGATCGAGCGCGCTGCCCAGCACCAGGCCCAGGCCCACCAGGGCGTTCTCGGGTGTGGTGGCCATCTCGACGCGCTTGTACTCGCAGGTCACGGGCGCCTGCACGTCCAGCGGATTGGGCGCCAGCGCGGACGGGTCCTCGCCGGCGGCGACGGCAGCGTCCATGCGGCGGCTCGCGGCACTCGGCTGCGACAGATAGCGCTCGTCCAAAAAGGCCAGTGCGCGGTCCACGTCCAGGTCGCCGTAGAGCGTGATGTAGGAGTTGGAAGGGTTGTAGTGGCGTGCGTGCGTGTCCAGGAACTGCTCGTAGGTGAGCGCCGGGATCACGCGCGGGTCGCCGCCGCTCTCGTGCGCATAGGCGGTGTCGGGATAGAGCGCGGCGTTGACGGCGTCGTCCAGCACGCTCATGGGGTCGGACAGCGCGCCCTTCATCTCGTTGAACACCACGCCGTTATAGCGCAGCGTGCCCTCGCGCAGGCTCGCGGAGCTGTCGCCGCCCTCGCCCTCGACGCTCTCCGGTAGGTCCAGCTCGTAGTGCCAGCCTTCCTGCTCAAAAATGGTGGGTTTGGTATAGATGGCCGGGTTGAACACCGCGTCCAGGTACACGTCCATCAGGTTGTACAGATCCTGCTCGTTGGTGGTGGCAACGGGGTAGATGGTCTTGTCGGGGTAGGTCATGGCGTTGAGAAACGTCTGCATGGAGCTCTTGATCAGGTCGACAAACGGCTCCTTGACGGGGAATTTGGCCGATCCGCACAGCACCGAGTGCTCAAGAATATGGAACACGCCGGTGGAATCGGCCGGCGGCGTCTTAAAGCCAATGGCAAAGGCCTTGTTCTCGTCATCGCACGCCAGGTACAGCAGGCGAGCGCCCGAGGCGGTGTGGCGCAGCACGTAGGCGTCCGAGTCGAGCTCGGGCACGGTTTCGCAGCGCTCGACGGCAAAACCGTGGCAGGTGGTACCGGGTACCAGCAGCGCGGCAGCAGCGGCGCGCGGGTCGGTTGAGGTGGCGGACATATGCAGTCTCCTTTGACGCCCCAGCGGGGGCGAATCGAGTCGAATCCTCGAGAGTATACCCATATGGGGCCTTCGACCAATCTGCCGCACGAGCGTGGATTTTCGGACACACGAGCGTGGAAATTCGGACGCCTGCCAAATGACAGTGGATTTTCGGACGAAATCGGCCGCCAAAAGCCCAAAAACCGTCCAAATATCCACTCTCGATATCCGACCGTTCATAATCCACGCTCATCCGCCGCCCGCACAACTCTCATATCTCATTCGTCTCTAATACGAGAGATAACAGATAGATGAGAGATAAATATGAGAGATAACAATGCTGCAAAGAGACGGGCAACCATGGTATTGTCTCAATATAGATTGTTTTACCAGCAACAACATGTTTAAATGAAACAGATGACAGACATCTTATCTCTCATCTTTCACTCATATCTAATACGAGAGATAACAGAAAGATGAGAGATAATTACAAGAGATAACTGAGAGACGAGGGGAATCCGTCTGCAGCATTCTCCGCAGGACCGAGCGAAGGGACGTGCAGATGAACGAAAACGAGCTGGCCGGTTTGCTCGAGTCTTTAAAGCGCATGGGTTCGGATGACTTTAGCGTCGAAGTAAAGGAGAGCGCCACGACGCTTTCCCGCGACGTATGGGAAACGGTCAGCGCTTTCGCAAACACCGCCGGCGGCATCATCGTACTCGGAGTGAGCGAGCGCGCGGGTTTTGTCCCAGTTGCAAACTTTGAGACCGAGAAAGTGCTCAACCAATTCGTGGCGGGCATGGGCGATGCCGGCGGTCGCGGAAAGCTGGCCAATCCGCCCAAATACACCATTGAGCGCGTGGAGCTCCAGGGCACCGTGGTTCTAGTCATCGCGATTGAGGAGCTTGACCCGTCGAGCAAGCCTTGCTATGTCATAGAGCGGGGCGCTCAAGGTGGCAGCTACAAACGCATCGATGATAAAGATGTCCCGCTTTCGTCGACCGAGGTTTTGGCACTGTCGTCATATGAACGGACGAGTCCTAGCGATCGCGATGTGGCGCCCGGCACGAGTGTGGGCGATCTCGACGAGTCGCTGGTCGACCGCACGATAGAGCGTGCCTATTCGTTGACGCCTCGAGCGATGCGCGGTGCGGCGGACAAGAAGACAAAGATGGAGCGTCTGAATTTCCTCGACTTCCAGGGCAATGTTACCAAGGCCGGCCTCCTTACCGCGGGCATTTACCCTCAGCAGTTCTATCCCAAGCTCTTCATTGATGTGGCTGTCCACGTGGGAACTCAAAAGGGAGCTGCGGGGCCACTAAGGTTTATGGACCGCACAGTCTGCGAGGGCACCCTAGGCGAGATGATTTCGGATGCCGTCGCAGCTGTCGCCAAAAACCTGCGCCGCATCTCGACCGTCCAAGGCGTCTCGCGTATCGACTCGCTGGAGATCCCCGAGGAGGTCCTGCGCGAGGCAGTCGCCAACGCGGTTATCCACAGGGAATACGGGGATCGGTTCTGTGGACAATCGATTGCCGTCGACGTCTTTGACGATCGTGTCGAGGTGACGAATCCTGGCGGCCTTTACGGGGGAAAGACTCGCGAGAACTTGTTTGACGGCAGCTCCCGATGCCGTAACGCGACGCTCGTGAAACTCATGTCGATTGTCCCGCTTCCGGATGGCGCAGGTTCGCCGGCTGAGGGCAATGGCTCGGGCATCCCGATGATGATCGATGCCATGCGCGCGCATGGTCTGGCCGAGCCCCTGTTCTGCCCGGGGTTCGATCGGTTCAAGGTCGTACTTTGCCGTTCAAAGATCGAGCCGGTCGATCATGGCGGGGGCTTAATTGTGACGGCACTCAAACACTACGGCGAGCTGGGGACGCGTGAGCTGGCAAAACGCACGGGGCTTACAATTTCCCAGGTTAGGTCGCGCGTCAACGCGCTCATTGCTCAAGGCGAGCTTGAGCCCACGGCGCCGTCGACAAGCCGCAACCGCAAATATCGACTGTCAGAGCGCGTGGAATAAATGCGTTAGTGGACGAGGCGACCCAATAATCGACCCTCGATTGGCGCCCACTAAGGTAAAGCGGTTGTTGCCCAGTCGACGGTGATGCTAAAGACTCGGCTTACGCCGGCATGGCCCCGAACCCGTCCATCAAGAACAGCCTAAGAACCAGCTTGATGACATTTCCCGGTTTGACTTCAGCCGTGCCAAAGACGCTGCGCTCGGCGAGCTCGCTGCAGTATGCGTAGATATCGCGGATAAGGTCCGCGCCCGAAAGCGTAAACATGTAGCCTGCGTCCGAAAGCGCATTGGGCGCGGCGGGCAACTTGGCCATGTGACAAAAGGTCAACAGGTCGGGCGCCATAGCGTCTTGGTAGCCAAGATGGCCGCCGTCTTCTTGTGCGGCGAGTTCCAGCTGGCGTACTCGATCCAGCGCCGCTGCCAGCACAAAGCTCGGTGTGGGCGCATTGACGTCTTCCGTGTTCGCCACGAGTTTGCCCGCCGCCTGTGTGACAAGCCAGGCGACCTCGCGCTGGCAACGCACGGCCTTGCGCGTAACCGGCTTGATGGACGAAGAAGAAACGCTCCCCTTAGGCGGATTCGAAGCAGCCATAAGACCCTCCCATGAACAATCCGGCCCAACAAGCCCGGATGAAACACGTGCTACATCAGTATACAGGGGAGTGGGGTAGCGGGGTACAAGCGCGCCAGCGGCAAACCGAGAGCATCAACAATGTGCCTCCGCTCTATTTGGACGATGGTACGTGGGTCATTAAGTACTCGGTTCAAGCGCCGGGTACCGTTGGTTTTCGAGACCAGAATTACAACCGTAAAATGCTCAACTGCATGGAATGTGACGTCCCAGTCGGAGTCATATTTGCAACCGAGGTGGGCTATAAGGTGCTCGGCCTTGCGTTTGTTGAGCGGTTCGAGCCCGAAAACGGATGGTTTGTTCTGCACGGTCCTGTTCATAAAGGCGGACCGGACCCTCGTTTTGCGCCCGACATGAGTTATCTGAAGCACATACCCGTCGATATTGAGTTTGCCGGACAGGGTGCGACCGACGATGAAATTTGGTTTTGGCGGTCTTTTAAGATCGTGTTGTTTGATCGGATCGCGTGGCGATGCAATCTCGCGCCCGCCCGCCGGTGCATGCTCTTCCTGATTTGCATAGCGAGAGGGGAGCGTGTATGAGCTGGCGAGGCGATATTGCGATGGGGAAGTACGGAAAACTGCCGTGTGCTCTTATCGACAACAATATGTTTCCGAGCGTAGAGGTTGATTGCGGGTCGTTTGTCGTCGCCTGCCCTTGCTGCGGCTCGCAAATACCGTGTCTCGACATTCGGTTCATCGATGCGCGCGACAGGCTCAGCGACGAAGTGAGAAAACGGACAGGCGTTCATATGCCGGTGTATCCGGAGAAATGCCCTGTTTGTGGCCTCGATATCGTGTACGACGCCGGCGACGAGGGATAGGTGATGCGGAGGAGCTGACTGTGAAGGCCTCTCCGTCCCTACAAATAAATCCCCTCACCGAGCTGCTTGTGGAACTCGGCGTGATGGTCGCGTGCCCAGGTAAAGAGCGCCTGGTCAAAGTCGGTGCGCGCGGCCGGGGCGCCAAAGACGCCGGCAACTTCGACGCGTACAAACTCCAGTGCCGGCAGCTTGTTGATGGCAGTGAGGGCAAACGGGGACGAGGGCTCCTCGAACAGATAGCGGCTGCCTTGCAGCGCGTTGCAACTGGTGCACGTGTTGCCGAGCGACGGGGCTTTGGAGGCTCGCGTGCCTACGGGCTTGTAGCCGCAGCGCTTAGAAAGATAGTCGCGGATCTCGCCCGGCACGCAGCCAAGAGCGGGCACGATGGCGAGTGCGTTGGCGTTGGCCGTGTCGATGGCAATGTGCCCGGCTTCGTTGGGCGCGTGCGCGATGGCGATGCCCTTGTCGTCATCGGTTCGGTAGGGAATGCCGAAGGCCGCGACCGAGGTCTCTTTGTGACACTTCCAGCACTCGCGCTTGCCCAGTACTAGATATATATACGGCGCTGAGGGGTCGGATCGGTCAACACCGGGCAGCCACTCGGCAAAGGGCTCGGGGTTGACGCCGCTGGGTACATACCAGATCTTCTTGGTCCGGTCCCATTTGGCGCCCAGCGCCTTGGCTTCTTCTTTGTGCGAAAAGGGGACATCGAGCTCGGTGCGCATGGCGGCTCCTTGGTGCTGCAGGTGCGAGTGGCTCAAGGATACCGCAGGGCGCAGGCATCGCGGCGTTTTGTTGAGAAGTTGCGGCGCGGACTGCTTGGTTACGCCGTTAGATAAATTGGCAAGTAGATGGTCGGCTTTTGACCAGTTGGGCGGTTGGAGCAGCTTGCGGCGCAGTTTTCTGCCTGGCTATTGTTGCTGTTGGGGTATTGAATTTGTTTGGCAGCCATTCGTCAGGTGAATTGATGTTACGTTGCGATGACGGTTGGAGCTGCCAACGGATTTGGCGACATAAAACAAAACAGCCCAGAGGACATAGCCTCTGAGCTGCGAACATTTGGTGGGCGTTAGAAGATTTGAACTTCTGACCTCTTCCGTGTCAGGGAAGCGCTCTCCCCCTGAGCTAAACGCCCGATCAAGGGTGCGCAAGCGCGCAAGGGATAATATAACGGAGCCTGAACTCGGTGGCAAGAACATTTTTAAAAATCGCTTACATTGTGGAATTCGGGGGCTTTGTCATATCCATTTCAAAAGAGCCTGCTGCCGCGATTTGGCTGTCGCATAATGCAAGGCCATTGCGGTATCGAGCTATGGAAAGACGCCTGCGGAATTGTCCTACCGATAAGCGGACAAGCCTCCAGCTGGTGACTTCGCCGTGGTAAGGTAAGCCGAATTGTTTCTAGGCTGTTTCGGGGGAGTGGAATGAGCAAAGAGTGTGTCGAGCAGGTCGAAGGCACAGGGGCTTCGGTGCCGATGACCGATATATCGAACATTGATGTGCCCGAGGGCACCGACGAGCTCAGCCGCAACACCCGTCGCGCCTGGCGCGAGCGCCTTAACGATGCGTCGTCGCGCAAGATGATCACGGGCGTCTTGGCTACGCTGGTGGGCGGTTCGTTTTGGGGCTTCTCGGGCACCAGCGCGAGCTTTCTGTTCGATATCTACCACGTCGACACCTTGTGGCTTATGAGCGTGCGTCAGATTCTCGCCGGTCTACTCTTTATGGCCGTGGTTGTTACGCGCGACCGCGAGCGCCTGATTAAGCTCTGGACCACACCCGCCGATCGCAAGCAGCTGCTGCTCTTTACCGCCTTTGGCCTGCTGTTCAACCAGTTTTGCTATCTTTCGGCCGTGCGCCTGACGAACGCCGGAACCGCGACGGTGCTCCAGTGCCTGCAGCTCGTTATCATCATGGGCTACGCCTGCGTGACCGGTCGCCGCATGCCGCGTACTCGCGAAGTCGTCGGCATTGGCCTGGCTCTGGGTGGAACCTTTTTAATCGCCACCGGCGGCGACCCCACCAGCCTGAATATCTCGACGCTTGGCCTGGCAGCAGGTCTTATGTGTGCGGTCAGCGCCGCGTGTATGGCGGTGATTCCCGCCAAGATCCTGCCCGAATACGGTAGCCCCATCTTCACGGGCTCGGCAATGCTCACGGCGGGCGTGGTCTCATGTGTCTTCGTGCAGCCCTGGGCGCATATGCCGGCGCTCGATGCCGCCGGTATCGAGGCGCTCGCGGTGTTCGTGGTTATCGGCTCGTTTTTTGCTTACATGCTCTATATGCAGGGCGTTAAGGACATCGGCTCGGTGCGTGCGAGCCTCATCGGAACTGTGGAGCCGGTTTCGGCGACCATCACCAGCGCCGTTATGCTGGGCACGGTGTTTTTGCCGACCGACCTTATCGGCTTTGCCATGATCATCGTGATGATGTTCCTCACGGTGTAGCTGGCGCCGCCGCCAAGACAGAAAAGGTGTTGTGCCGCATTTTCGCCAATTGACGTCCGTGTCTGGAGTTTAGCTGTCGATGCTCAAAATGCCATAAACTAGTAACGTTATGGATTTTTTCATTGCGACTCAATTGCGAGGATTTCTTTATGGCTGGTAATCACTTTAAGGGCAGCGATAACGGCCGTCCTGCAGTTCCGCCGCGTCCGAACGGGGCTGGTAAGGCCGGCACGCCGGGCGGCGCTGGACAGGGCGGTTCCAGTAAGCGCGTGTCCCCGGGCGAGACGGCGATGTTTACCGCTCTGTACGAGCAGTCTCAAAAGGCGAAAAAGACCGGCCGTGCAAGAGGGAATGTCTTTGCGGGCGGTGCAACCTCCGCGTCGCAGCCGAGCGGGGCTCCTTCGGTACCTGCGAACAACGCAGGTGCTGCCAACGCCGCAAATGCCGCCGGCAACGTTAATGCCGGCAAGGCCGCCAACAATACTCCCTCTGCCGGTGGCGCGGGGCTTACGGGTAACCTTGGCACGATTTACACCGGTGCCTCCGAGACTGGCACGTTCGCCCGCCTGGATGATAGCGGTGCCGAGTTTGCGGGCTCGGGTTCCAAGGAAGATTATTACGATTTTGGCTTGAACTACGGTAGCGACGCTTCGTCGAGTTCGACCTCTGACGGTCTGGTCCGTCATCGCCATCGCAAGGGCGAACGCAAAAAGCGTCACACCGGCGCCATTATTGCCGCTGTAGTCGCGGTGCTTCTCGTTGCGCTTGGCGCAAGCGGCTTTATGCTGCTTAACTCGGCAAAGACCGTAAAGAGTGAAGCGAAGGAGGCCGTCGAGATTGTCGGTGGCCTTAAGGACAAGGTCACGTCGGGCGATTTTTCGACGCTGCCTGACGACGCGAAGAAGATTGATGAGCTTTGCGACAGCATGAAGGCGGAGACCTCGAGCCCGCTGTGGACGGCGGCTTCGTTTATCCCGGTGTATGGCAGCGACATCAATGCGGCCCGCACCATGATCGACGCCCTGTCCGATGTCTCGAGCAATGCGCTGGTTCCCATGGCCGATAACCTTTCGCAGGCCACGCCCGGCAAGCTGTTTCAGGACGGCATGATTAACGTGTCCGCGCTGCAGGCGGTCGCCGATTCGCTTTCCAGCAGCTCGAAGGTGTTCAAGAGCGCCAACGAGAAGATCCAGGGCATTGGCGATACTCATATTTCCCAGGTGACCGAGCTGGTCGATAAGGCCAAGGACGGCTTTGCCACCCTCAACGGCGCGGTTGACGCGGCGGAGAAGGTCGCCCCCGTCCTTCCGCAGATGCTCGGCGCCAACGGCCAGACGCGCAACTACCTTGTGTACGCCATGAACAACGTCGAGATTCGTGCCTGCGGCGGCTTTGGCGGTTCGCAGGGCCTGATTTCGGTCACCGACGGCCAGATGTCGATTGGCGAGTTTGTTCCCCGCATTGGACTCAGCGAGGATGAGGCAGTCGAGAGCGTCGACGAAGAGGATGAGGCGCTGTTCGGCAACCACAGTAACCTGTACAACTCGGGCAATACCTATTCGCCTGATTGGCCCCGCAACTCGCAGCGTGTCGCAGCCCTGTGGAAATCTCAATATGGCCAGGACGTTGACGGCGTCGTGGGTATCGACCCGGTGTTCCTGCAGTATCTGCTGGGCCTGGTCGGTAACGTGTCGCTGCCCGACGGAACGGTTGTCGACGGCACCAACGCCGCAAAGGTCCTCATGCACGATGTGTACTGGAACTATCCGGTCGAGGAGTCGGACGGCATCTTTGCATCCGTCGCCAGCGCTGCCTTCGACAAGATCCTTGGCGGTATCGGCGATGTCGATGTTACGAAGCTTGTCAGCGCCGTTGAGCGCGGTGCCGAAGAGGGCCGCCTGATCGCGTGGATGAAAAACGATGACGAGCAGAACGCTATCAAGGAGATGAACATCGACGCCTCGCTGCCCGATCCGGATGACCCGAGTGAAGATCCCGTTGCTGGTGTCTACTTTAACAACCTGAGCTTCTCCAAGCTCGACTGGTACCTGAATGCCGATACGCAGATTGGCCAGGGCATCAAGAACGGTGACGGCACATGCTCGTATCGCATCACCGTTACCCTGACGAACATCATGACGCAGGAGGAGGCCGGCAAGCTGCCCGACTACGTCGCGGCGAGCGCGCCCGATGCCGCGCGCGACGACGAGCGTCTGAATGTCTCGTTGTTTGCCCCGACGGGCGGCAACATTACTGATCTGACCGTCGAGGGCACCCAGTTTGGTCTTGGCGCCGCTACGTGGCATGGAATCCCCTTCTATTCGGGCACCGTTGACCTGCATGCTGGCGAGACGACGACGATCACATATACGCTGACCACGTCAGCCGAGGCGGGGGACAAGCCGCTTACGCTGCGTCAGACTCCTACATGCCAGGCGGCTCGCGACAGCGCGTCGGCGTAGGGTTTTTCTGGTAGCGCAGATAATCGAGTACCATTTTGGGGCGGACAGGCAATCTGTTCGCCCCTATTTTGTAAGGAGAGCGCATGAAGTACTTTGGCACCGACGGCTTTCGCGGTGAGGCTAACGTTGGGCTGACGGTAGAGCACGCTTATAAGATTGGCCGTTTTGTGGGCTGGTATTACGGCGCCAACCGCGAGCGCAAGGCGCGCGTCATCGTGGGTAAGGACACGCGTCGCTCGAGTTATATGTTCGAGGCGGCGCTGGTGAGTGGCCTGGTCGCGAGCGGTGCGGACGCCTATATGCTGCACGTGATCCCCACACCGGGTGTAGCGCATCAGACCGTGGAAGGCTGCTTCGATTGCGGCATCATGATCAGCGCGAGCCACAACCCGTTTTGCGATAACGGCATTAAGCTCGTCAATAGCGACGGTTTTAAGATGGACGAGGACGTACTGGAGCTCATCGAGGACTACGTCGATGGCAAGAGCGAGGTGCCGCTGGCCACGGGCAACCACATCGGCGCCACGGTGGACTACATGCAGGGCCGCAACCGCTACATTGCCTCGCTCATCGCCAGCGCGAACTTTTCGCTGCAGGGCGTCAAGATCGGCATCGACTGCGCCAACGGCTCGGCGTCCTCGGTGGCCAAGCCGGTGTTCGACGCGCTGGGCGCCGACGTGCGCGTGATCAATGCCGCGCCTGATGGTTTTAACATCAACGTCGACTGCGGCTCCACGCATATGGAGCGTCTGCAGCGCCACGTGGTGGAGCAGGGCTTGGACGTGGGCTTTGCCTATGACGGCGATGCCGACCGCTGCCTGGCCGTGGACGAGCGCGGCCGCGTGGTCGATGGCGACCAGATCCTGTACGTGTGCGGCGTGTACCTGAACAAGCACGGTCGCCTTTCGGGCGGTACCGTGGTTCCGACGATTGCCAGCAACTTTGGCCTGATCAAGTCGTTGGAGCTTGCCGGCCTAAGTGCCGTGACCAGCGGTGTGGGCGACCGTCACGTGTATGCCAAGATGCGCGAGAGCGGTTACAGCCTAGGCGGCGAGCAGACGGGCCATACGATCTTTGGCGATATCGAGCGCACGGGCGACGGCATTATGACCTCGCTGCGCGTGATGGAAGTGATCCGCGCCGAGCGCGAGACGCTCTCGCAGCTCACGGCTCCGTGCAAGCTGCTACCGCAGGTGCGGGTGGCCGTGCGCGTGGCGGACAAGGACGCCGCGCTCGAGAACATGGGCGTGCAGAACGCCATCGCCGAGGCCGAGGCTGCGCTGGCAGGCGAGGGTCGCGTGCTCGTGCGCAAGAGCGGAACCGAGTCGGTTATCCGCGTGCTGGCCGAGGCGCCCGACCAAGCATCCGCCGATGCCGCCATGAAGCGCATCGCCAACGCACTCGAGGCTCTGTAGTTACGCGGTTTTACCAAACCGCGTAACTGCTCGACGCTGCAAACGCCCCTAAGCGGCAATCTGACGTTCAATTTCAAGGGCGCGACCAGAAGGTCAGCGCCCTTTCATTTCACGTTATCTTGCTCGCTTGGGGTCGTTTTCTCTGACGTCGCCAAGACATTAGCGTCAACGAGCTACTCATTGGGGACAGTCTTTGCCGATTGGCCGGTTTGCTGGCCGGATGGGCAAGGACTGTCCCCAACTGCCGGCAGAAAAGGAACGTCCCTAACTGCCGGCCTTCAAGGCCTTACAGCTGATACAGCGTGGTGAACTTGTCCTGCAGGTAGCTGCAGTAGTAGCGGGCGTCAAAGGCCATGCCGCACGCGCCCTTGATGAGCTCCGGCGCGTCCTTGGCGCGGCCCCACTGCCAAATGTGCCCGCCGAGCCAGGCGCGGACGGGTGCCAAGTCGCCGCTCGCGCAGGCGCCGTTGAGGTCGACACCGTCGCGGCACATGGCCGGCACAAACATGGCATCGTAGGCGCTGCCCAGCGCATAGGTGGGGAAGTAGCCAAACGAGCCGCCGCTCCAGTGCGTATCCTGCAGGCAGCCGTGCGTGTCGTCGGGAACGGGAATGCCCAGGTACTCGTTCATAAAGCGGTTCCAAAGCGCGGGGATGTCCTTGGCCGTGGCCTCGCCGGCAAACAGCATGCGCTCGATCTGGTAGCGCACCATAATATGCAGCGGGTAGGTGAGCTCGTCGGCCTCGGTGCGGATCAGCGACGGCTGAGCGATGTTCACGGCGTGGTAGAGCGTGTCCTCGTCGACGTCGCCGTAGACCTCGGGTGCGTGGCGGCGCAGCACCTCGAGCAGCGGTCCCATAAAGGCGCGGCTGCGACCCACGGTGTTCTCGAAGAAGCGGCTCTGGCTCTCGTGGATGCCCATGGAGGTGCCACCCTCAAGACAGGTGCGCGCATAGGCAGGATTGACGCCCAGCTCATACATGGCGTGTCCCGCCTCGTGGATGATGCTGTAGACGTTGGAGATGCAGTCGTCCTCGTAGATGTGCGTGGCGATGCGCGCGTCGCCCACCGAGAAGCCCTCGCTAAACGGGTGCTCGGTAAAGGCAAGCGTGGTGTCGTCCAGGTTCAGGCCGACAAGCTTCATCAAGTCGAAGCTCATGGCGCGCTGGGCAGCCTCGGGCACGTGGGCGTGCAAAAAGTCGGCAGCCGGCTGCTGGCCGCGCTCGCCGATGGCGTGCACGAGCGGCACGACCGTGGCCTTGACCTCATCGCAAAACGCATCGAAGCTCTTGGCGGAAAGCCCGCGCTCGTACTGGTCGAGCCAAACATCGTACGGATCGCGCTTGGGATCCATGAGCTCGGCCTGATATTTGAGCTTGTCGACAATCTTATCCACATAGGGCTCAAAGCTCGCCCAGTCGTTGGCCGCCTTGGCCTTGTGCCACACGGCATCGGCCTCGCAGGTGAGCCTGGTCCAAGCCTCGGCCTCCTCGGTGGGAATGACGCTCGCCTCGCGCTGGTCGCGGCCGAGCACGCGGATCTCGTTGAGCAGTTGCGGGTCGTCGATCTTGCCGCCGGCGACCGTCTCGCGTGCCAGCGAGCGCACCAGCTCGACAGACTTTTTGCTGGTCAGCAGCTTGTGGTGCTCGCCGGCAAGGGTGCCCATGGCGTCGGCGCGCGCTGCGGCGCCGTTGGCGGGGGCAATGGTCGCGCCGTCAAACTCGGCAATCTTGAGCAGGTACTCGCGGGTCCACAGCTTGCTCTCGAGCTTGCGGAACTTCTTAACAGCCTTATCGACCTTCATGCCCTTGGGTGCCTTGCCGCCGGCAGCCTTGGCCTTCTTATCGAGTTTCTTTCCCATACCATATCCTTGATCTCGCAGGCCGAGCGCCACGGATGGGCGCGCGGCCAGTTTGCACAGCTACCTGCCTTGTACCCAGCGCGAACAAAACGGAACGCGGCGATACGCGCACGCAATGTGGTATCCTATAGCCCAATGCGTTGACGGAGAGGGTTTTGCCCGCCGCGTCGCCGGCAAGAGAGGGAAGGTCATGGGCTGCAAGCCTTCCTGCGGCGGCAAGGGCCAAGCGTTCACTCCCGAGCAGCGACCTCAACGGGCGCGCGGCCAGCGGCGGCGATGTCCCCAGTAGGGAAGCCGTGAGCCTCGCGACAAGGGGCAAAGAGTGGGCACGGCGGGCCAGACATCCGCCGGGTCAAACAAGGTGGTACCGCGGAATTCAACCGTCCTTGGGCAATGCACATGCCCGAGGACGGTTTTTTGTTACCGAACCGGGCCGCGTTTTCGCAACGCCAAGCGGCGCCAGCCGCCCCGGCAAGCGGATGCGCGAGAGACGAAAGGGAAGACATGAGTCTGATTGATGATCTGGTCAAACTCGAGGAAGAGGCCAAGGAGCTCGTCGCAGGCGCCGATGACGCCGCCAAGCTCGAGGCTGCGCGTGTTGAGCTGCTCGGTCGCAAGGGTCGTATCACCGGCTTGATGCGCATGATGGGCAAGCTCGCCCCCGAGGATCGTCCCGTGATGGGCAAGCGCGCCAACGAGATGCGCCAGCTGATCGAGGGCATGCTCGACGAGCGAAACACCGAGATGAAGGCCGCCGCCCTCAAGCGCGCACTCGAGCACGACGCCGTCGACATCACGCTGCCGGGCATCCGTCCGCAGATCGGCCACCAGCACCTGATCAAGCAGATCATCGAGGAGGCCGAGGACATCTTCTGCGGCATCGGCTACACCGTCGAGTCCGGTCCCATGGTCGACACCTCCTACTACAACTTCACCGCGCTCAACGCTCCCATGGATCACCCGAGCCGCTCGGCCCGCGATACCTTCTACGTGGTCGACAACAACCCCGGCAGCGTCGCGCACCCCGAGGCTCACGCCCACGGCGAGTCCGACGTGCTGCTGCGCACCCAGACTTCGGGCGTGCAGATCCACACTATGGAGTCGCAGAAGCCGCCCATCTACATGATCTGCCCGGGCACCGTCTACCGTCCCGACACGGCCGACGCCTGCCACCTTCCGCAGTTCAACCAGATCGAGGGCCTGGTCGTCGACGAGGGCATCACCTTTGGCGACCTGAAGGGCACGCTCGACTACTTTGTTAAGTGCATGTTTGGCGAGGATCGCAAGACGCGTTACCGCCCGCACTTCTTCCCCTTCACCGAGCCCAGCTGCGAGGTGGACGTGAGCTGCCACGTGTGCGGCGGCAAGGGCTGCAACTTCTGCAAGCACAGCGGCTGGATCGAGATCTTGGGCTGCGGCATGGTCGACCCCAACGTCCTGATCAACTGCGGCATCGACCCCGAGAAGTACACTGGCTTCGCCTTTGGTATTGGCGCCGAGCGCGTCGCGGCCCTGCGCTACGACCTGCCGGACCTCAGAACGCTCATGACGGGCGATATGCGCTTCTTGAACCAATTTTAAGTTGACCTGTCCCGGCGGCTTCCCGAGCCACCGCACCTTGCCTTTCAATCGTCGGTTGCGTACCTAAGTACGCGGCCCTCCTCTTTCAAGGCAATCTGCGGCACCTCGGAAACCCGTCTCCGTAGCTGGAGTTTTCCGTCTGTTTAATGCAGGCGTTACAGATGAAAGGAGACCAGTTAGATGCGCGTTTCTTACGACTGGCTCAAGACCATGATCGATATTCCGGAGGATCCCAAGACCCTTTCGGACGAATATATCCGTACCGGCACCGAGGTCGAGGCGATCGACACCGTGGGCGAGTCCTTCGACCACGTGGTGACCGCCAAGGTGCTCACCAAGACCCCGCACCCCGATAGCGACCACATGTATGTGTGCTCGGTCGACGTGGGTGACAAGAACCTCGATGCCGACGGCAATCCCGCTCCGCTGCAGATCGTCTGCGGCGCGCAGAACTTCGAGGCCGGCGACCACATCGTCACGGCCATGATCGGCGCAGTTCTGCCCGGCGACGTCAAGATCAAGAAGAGCAAGCTTCGCGGCGTCGTGTCCATGGGCATGAACTGTTCCGCACGCGAGCTCGGCCTGGGCGGCGACCACTCCGGCATTATGATCCTGCCCGAGGATACGCCCTGCGGCATGCCGTTTGCCGAGTATGTGGGCTCGAGCGACACCGTGCTCGACTGCGAGATCACGCCCAACCGCCCCGACTGCCTGTCCATGATTGGCATGGCCCGCGAGACCGGTGCCATCTTCGACCGCGATTTCCACGTTGAGCTGCCCGTCATCAAGGCGGAGACCGGCCGCGCGACCGACGACGAGCTTTCGGTCGAGATTGCCGACGAGGGCCTGTGCGACCGCTATGTCGCCCGCATCGTGCGCAACGTGAAGGTCGGCCCGTCGCCCGACTGGATGGTCAAGCGCCTCAACGCCCTGGGCGTGCGCCCGCACAACAATATCGTCGACATTACCAACTATGTGATGATGCTCACCGGTCAGCCGCTGCACGCCTTTGACCTGGACACCTTTGCCGAGCGCAATGGCCACCGCCGCGTGGTGGTTCGCGCCGCCCAGCAGGATGAGAAGTTCACGACGCTCGACGGCGAGGAGCGTACGCTCGACGCCGGCATGGGCCTTATCACCGACGGCGAGCGCCCCGTGGCGCTGGCCGGCGTTATGGGCGGCATGGATTCCGAGATCGAGGACGATACCGTCGACGTGATGGTCGAGAGCGCCTGCTTCAACGCCGGTCGCACCTCGCACACCAGCCGTGACCTGTCGCTGATCTCCGACGCCTCCATTCGCTTTGAGCGCCAGGTCGACGAGACCGGCTGCGTGGATGTCGCCAACGTTACCTGCGCGCTTATCGAGGAGATCGCCGGCGGCGAGGTCGCCCCCGGCTATGTGGACGTGTTCCCCGCGCCCAAGACCATCGACAGCATTAGGCTGCGCCTGGCCCGCGTGCATGCCATCTGCGGTGCCGACATCGAGCCCGACTTTATCGAGCGTTCGCTCACCCGTCTGGGCTGCACCGTCGAGCGCGACGGCGAGGACTTTATGGTCACCCCGCCGAGCTTCCGTCCCGACCTGCCGCGCGAGATCGACCTGATCGAGGAGGTCCTGCGCCTGTGGGGCATGGGCCGCGTGACGGCGACCATCCCGGCTGCCAAGAACCACATCGGCGGCCTGACCCGCGAGCAGAAGCTCACCCGTAAGGTCGGCGAGATCCTGCGCGCCTGCGGCCTCAACGAGACCACGACCTTTGGCTTTGCCGCCCCGGGCGACCTGGAGAAGATTGGCATGTCCACCGAAGGCCGCGGCTGCCCCGTGGTGCTCATGAACCCGCTGGTGGCCGAGCAGACCGAGATGCGCCGCTCGCTGTTGCCAGGCCTGCTGCAGTCCGTTGCCTATAACGAGGCCCACGGCACGCCCAACGTGCACCTGTACGAGGTCGGCAGCCTGTTCCACGGTCGCGAGAACGCCAGCCTGCCCAAGGAGACCAAGTCCGTGGCGGGTGTGCTCTCGGGCCAGTGGAGCGAGCAGTCCTGGAACATGAAGTACCGTAAGCTGCGCTTCTTCTTTGGCAAGGGCATTGTCGAGGAGCTGCTCGCCCAGCTGCGCATCGAGAAGGTTCGCTTCCGTCCCGTCGAGGGCGAGGGCTACGCTTTCTTGCAGCCGGGTCGTGCGGCCGAGGTTCTGTCCGGCGGAACCGTGCTGGGCTGGGTCGGCGAGATTCACCCCGAGGCGCGCGAGGCGATGGGCATCGATGAGGTCGTCGTTGCCTTTGAGCTCGACTTGGACAAGCTGATCAAGGGCGCCCGCAACCAGGAGAACTACCGTGAGTTCTCGCAGTACCCGGCCGTTGAGCACGACCTTGCCATTGTGGTTGACAACTCCGTGACCTGTGAGGATCTTGAGCGCCGCATTACGAGCGCCGGCGGTAAGTTGCTCGAGGGCGTGCGCCTGTTCGACGTCTACCGCGATCCCATCCGCATCGGAGCGGGCAAAAAGTCCATGGCCTTTGCGCTTACGTATCGCTCCGACGACCACACGCTTACCAGCGAAGAGGTCGAGAAGGCGCACCAGAAGATTGTCACCAAGGTGTGCAAGGGCGTAAACGGCGAAGTCCGCTCGTAATCTTTGCTGTTCGGAACCCGCCCCCTGCGGGGTTTTCACGGCAACGTCCTCGCCACTTCGCGGCTGCGGGATGTTGCCTTAGAAAACCCCTCTCGGGGGCGGGTTCCTGCGTTAACCTTGTTGCGAGCGGACCGCACCTTCTTCCGGGTGACCGGAAAGTTGGGAGTGCATGGGCCCTTTATTGGGCGGTGCGTGGACCTGGGCTAATAACGTACGTATTGCAAGGGCGTGCTGCGTTGTGGGCGGTGCGCCTTTTTGTTAGTATGCAGAGTCGGTGTTACGGATTGTTGGAAACGTAACACACAACGTTCTGATTGAGAGGGCTCATGCATATTCCCGATAATTATCTGTCCCCGCAGACCGATGCCGTTATGGCGGTGGCGATGGTGCCCGTATGGGTTCACTGCATCAAGAAAGTGCGCGCCACGCTCGATCGCGAGCATATGGCCTTTCTGGGTATTTGCGCTGCGTTCTCCTTTTTGCTCATGATGTTCAACGTGCCGCTGCCCGGCGGCACCACTGGTCACGCCGTCGGCGGCGCGCTCATCGCGCTGCTGCTAGGCCCGGAGGCCGCGGCCATCGCGGTTTCGGTCGCGCTGGCGTTGCAGGCGCTGCTGTTTGGCGACGGCGGTATCCTGTCCTTTGGCGCCAACTGCTTTAACATGGCCTTCGTGCTGCCGTTTGCCGCTGCTATCGTGTTCCGTGCGCTCAACAGCCGTTTGCACGACAAGAGCTGGGGCACCTCGGTTTCGGCCATCGTAAGCGGCTGGGTCGGCCTGTGCCTGGCGGCCCTGTGCGCGGCGGTCGAGTTTGGTATTCAGCCCATGCTCTTTACTAACGCTTCGGGCGCGCCGCTGTACTGCCCCTTCCCGCTGTCCATTGCCATTCCGGCCATGATGATTCCGCATATGTTGGTTGCCGGCGTGGTCGAGGGCGTGGCGACTGCCGCGATCTACGGCTTTATCAAGAAGACGGCGCCGAGCGTTATCGTCGGGCCCGAGGCCGTCGATGGCCAGCTTGCTGCCGAGGGCACAACCGCCAAGAAGACCTCGCTGGTCCCCACGCTCATCCTGGTCGCCGTGCTTGTCGTGGCTACGCCGCTCGGCTTGCTTGCCACCGGTGACGCCTGGGGTGAGTGGGACGCCGAGGGCGCCGCGATCGCCGTTCAGGAGGCTGGTGACGACAGTCTGCAGGCTTCGGTCGGTCTCGACACTCCGACCTTTGCCGATGCCCTGCCCACGGGCGATTATCTGCAGGCCTATTCCGAGGAGCAGGGCCTTGGCTTTGCCGGCCAGGCCGCGATGTATATTCTTTCGGGCGTGATTGGCGTGGCGGTGCTCACCATCGCATTCCGCCTGGTCTCGCTGACGGTCAAGGAAAGCGGTGCTCATGGCAATAGCCGAGCTGCCTAGTTGGCTTGCGGTCGAGCAGCGTTACGAGCCCGCGGGGGCTCGGCATCGTGTGATGCAAAAGAACGTCCTGCACCTGGCGAGCCTGCTTGAGCGGGTTCGCCTGGGTGGAGGCGCGAACAAGGGCGGGTCGATGGTCGACCGCGCCCTTTCTTGCGTTTCGGCTCCGGTGCGCCTGGTGGGGATGTTCGTTTGCGTCCTGTGCGTGTGTCTGACGCAGAGCCCGCTGTACCTCATGTTGATGGCGGCCATCGCGCTGGTGCTCGTTGCCGTGCGCCCCGCACGCGGGCTGCGTGCGACCTTTGTACCGGCGCTCGGCGCCACGGGGCTTGCGGTGGTTCTGGCACTGCCTGCCCTGCTGCTAGGCGCGTCTGCCACGGGCGCCATGCTCAAGATTGCACTCAAGACGTTCATTAACGTGTCGCTGGTGCTGGGCGTTTCGTGGACGCTCACCTGGAGTCGCATGTCGGCGGCGCTTAAGATGCTGCGCCTGCCCGACGAGGTCATCTTTACCTTTGATATGGCACTCAAGCATATCGAGGTGCTGGGACGCACGGCGCACGATCTGTGCGAATCGGTCATGCTGCGCAGCGTTGGCCGTGCGCCTGAGGGATTTTCGCGTACCGATTCGATCGCGGGTATCATGGGCATGACCTTTATCAAGGCGATGGAGTGCAGCCACGCGATGGACGAGGCTATGCTCTGCCGCGGCTTTGCCGGTGCGTACCCGGCGCCCGGGCGGAGCGGCTTTGGCTGGCGCGATGCGGTTTATGCGGCCGTCGTGGTGCTGCTCGCCGTGTTGTGCGTGGTGCTGTAGCGCGGGCGGCCGAGCCGTCGATGTGGATAGGGAAGGGCGACGTTTTGGCAAACGATACGAATGGCGTGATGGGCGCGAGCGGTGCTACTGGCGCCAAGAGCGTGCCGCTCATCGAGTTTCGCGACGTGGTGTTCTCCTATGCGGGGCATACGGTTGTCGATGGTGTGTCGCTGCAGGTCGATCGTGGTGAACTCGTTGCCCTGCTTGGTCCTAACGGTTGTGGCAAGACGACGATCATGCGCCTTATTAACGGCCTTGAGCTTACGGACGCGGGTGCGTACCTGTTCGATGGGCGCGTGGTCGATGCGGCATATCTCAAGGATTCCGCAGCCGCTCAGCGTTTTCATCAGCGCGTGGGCTTTGTGTTCCAGAATGCCGACGCCCAGCTGTTCTGTGCCACGGTGGGCGAGGAAGTTGCTTTTGGTCCCGCGCAGATGGGGCTGCCGACAGACGAGCTCGAGCGCCGCGTCCGCGATGCCATGGAGCTGTTCCAGGTTGCCGATCTGGTCGATGCCTCGCCCTATCAGCTTTCGGGCGGGCAAAAGAAGCGCGTTGCGCTGGCGGCAGTCGTATCGATGAACCCCGATATCCTAGTGCTCGATGAGCCCACCAACGGGCTCGATGAGGACTCGTGCGACATCGTAGTCAACTTTTTGCTGGCCTACGTTGCTGCCGGTAAGACGGTTTTGATGAGTACGCACCATCAAGATTTGGTGCGCCGCTTGGGGGCCCGTGCCATCTATATCGATCGATATCACCATGTGGTCGAGGCGCCTTCGCCGTCGTATGGAACCGAGAGCGGTGCTGCGGAATAGTTGCTGCGTAGAGGATGCGTAGCCGCCCGCGCGGCTTTGCCGTGATGGTATAGTTATCCAGGTTTTTTATGGGGGTGGCTATGCCAAGCTGGAACATTCATATCGCTCAAACGGAGCGCTTGCTGACACGTGCTAGCGTGCTTGCCGATAGCGTGCGCGACCGCAATGCCTTTTTGTTTGGCTGCGTGGTTCCGGACATCTTTGTGGGCTATATGGTTCCTGGCATCGCCGATCCCATCCCGTACCGCATCACGCACTTTGCTAAGCCCGAGCCTATCCCCAAACCACGCGAGCACGAGTTCTGGGATACCTATGTGACGCCGCTGCTTAAAAGTTCGCCCACCGGTGCGCCAGCCGCGGCGACCTCGATTATCGAGGAGCGCGAGCGACTGAACCGCGTGCACTATCCCCAGCGCTACAAGGATGCCGAGCCGGTTGCCGGTCCCGGCGCCTGTGAGTTCTCGCTTGCGTCCGAAGATGTGGCGCAGTCGCTGCTCGATTTAACGCTGGGCGTCTGGTCGCATCTGGTGGCCGATACCGTATGGAATACGCGCGTGAATCAGTACCTGGAGGCGCACGGCGGCAAGCCGTGCGAGGAATTCCGCATTAAAAAGCAGGGCGATTTTGACTGGTTTGGTAAGACGCTCGGCATTGTTTCCATCCCGCGTGCGACCGATCGTCTGTATACCGCTGCGGCACGTTTTGGGCAGTATCCCATCCATAAGGAGTATGTGCTCAAGACCATCGGCGTTATGCACGAGATTGTGCGCGAAAACCCCGGTGAGCCCGATCATCCGCCATACCGCCTGCTAACTGAGGAGTTTTTCGATGCAACGTTTACCGAGGTCATCGAGCTGACCGAGGTGGGCTTTGCGACTCGCGTTGCCGCTTCTGACGTCCCCGCAGTCCCTCTGATCACTAGCTGCTAGCTGGCCGGCTTGACGGCTTGACGGCGAACAGCTCATCCCAATCGACCAATAGCTTCCGCCGCAGGGCATCTTCGGTGGTGCGTTCCTGATCGGTCTTTGGGATGTAGGGGAGCCCTGCCTTTTTATGGATGAGTTCGGCGATGTTGTTAAAGCTCTTCGTGTCTTTGATTTGCTCATAGGTTATCTGGATAACGTCATAGCCCATGCTTGTGAGGGCGGTGGTGCGCTTGGCATCGGAGAGACTTGCGGCTTCGCCATCGTGGGCGGAGCGGCCTTGGCATTCCAAGATGACGCCCATGCTGTCGGTGTTGCTCTCGATGAGGATATCGGCGTAGCAGCAGGTTTTGTCATACAGTGAGCGCGCGGCGTCGCTGAGTGGGATGCGCACGTTGTTTGCGATGTTGATGCCCATGCCGCCCTCGTTGCGGGGGAGCGAGACAAGCATGGAGGTCTGTACTTCGAAGGGCGAGGCGGTCTGCCCCGTCATGTGCTCGGCCGCCCAGCGCAGTTGTTTAACGCCGCGCAGGCCTGCAGCCTGCTTGGCGAACGCGGCGATATCCGCCGCGCTGAGGAGCGGCGGGCGCTTCCACAAATTGGTGTCATTGCCCTTGGTGTCGACAACACGCTCCCAACCGCAGTTGGGTGGAATGAGCTTAAGCGAAATGGCTTCATCGAGTTGTTGTTGCGTTCGCTCGCAGGGCGTAAACACTGCAAAGGAGCCGCACATCTCGTAGCAAGCCATGAGTAACTGGTTGCGTGAGACCTGCGTAGCAAGGCTGAGCAGCGTAAACTCGGGCGACGTGACATCAAATCCATGTTCAGTTTGCCTAAACGACCCGGGAGGCGGCTCTTGGGTCAGGAGGTGCGATTTAAACAGGCTTCGCGACCCGGATTGTGCTCGAGTGAATACAAGCCTGTGAAGCGGTGCATGAAGCAGGTCTTTTACAACTGCATGACTTCCGAGGCCGCAACATCTGCGATCCATATTGCCAAGGCTAATGGCGGGGTAAAGCCCTAATACCTGCGGCGGGATACGGTGATAGTAAAAAGCGGATTGACCGCATAGCGTCAGGTCCATGATATCCTCCTGGTCGAAATGTGCTTTTGGACCGTGCGATGCCAGCGTCAATTCGGAAGTATGCGGCAAAATCTGAACCCTGTGAGCAGACCTGGCTTTTGAGGCCAGTTTATCAGGCATTTTGTTGCGAAAAAACGGGGTGTGCTCGGAGGTCTCAGAATTTGCCGCATACTTCCGAAAACGCGGTCGATCTAGCTCTTGCTAAAACGATTTAGCAGCGTCGGGTAAGGTGTGGTTTCGCCATCGGGCGAACACTTTTAGCGCTTGGGACTTTATTTTTGGGCCTCGAAAGGTGGATTTCGCGCTTTTGGTAAAGAAATGGGTGCGTGTTTTGCCGTGTGCCGGCATTGACACAGAAAAAGGGCCCGGAAGGCGAAGCCTTCCGGGCCCTTTGCAATGCAAACATGCTTGCAAGTACGACTTAACGCACCTGAGCGACGTAAGCGACGTTGGTCGAGGAGACCTTGTCCTCGAGCTGGACGCTCATGCGGGGATCGCCGGCGGTAGCGACGGTCAAATCGCCAGCCTCGACGTAGCCGAGCTCCTTAGCGGTCTCGATCGCCTTGACGATCGTGCCGTTGACGGTGCCCTGGGTAATCTCGGCCTGATGCGGGATAACGCCCCAGTACATAATCATCTGCTGGACGGCCCACTCGTGGCGGGAGAACGCGCAGATCGGCATGTTGGGACGGAAGTGCGAGATCAGGCGAGCAGTACGACCGGTGGTCGTCGGCACGGTGATGCACTTGGCGCCAACGGTGGTGGCCATGTTCACAGCGGACATACCCACAACGTTGTTGACGACGCGGGTGCCGTGAGCATCGGCCGGAACCTCGAGCGGAGCGTGGGCCGGGAGGTACTTCTCGGTCTCGAGAGCAATGCTGGCCTGCATCTTGACGGCCTCGACCGGGTACTTACCGGCAGCGGACTCGCCGGACAGCATGACGGCGTCGGTGCCGTCATAAATGGCGTTAGCAACGTCGGCAACCTCGGCGCGCGTCGGGCGCGGGTTCTGCTGCATGGAGTCGAGCATCTGCGTAGCGGTGATAACGGGCTTGTAGGCCGCGTTGCACTTGGCGATGATCTCCTTCTGGATGTGCGGAACGAGCTCGGGCTTGATCTCGATGCCCAGGTCGCCACGGGCGACCATGATGCCGTCGGAAGCCTCGAGAATCTCGTCGAAGTTCTCGACGCCCAAGGCGCACTCGATCTTCGGGAAGATCGTCACGTGCTCGCCGCCGTTCTCGCGGCAAAGCTCGCGGATGCCGCGGACGGACTCGCCGTCACGGATGAAGGAAGCGGCGATGTAGTCGATGTTCTCGGTCAGGCCAAAGAGGATGTCCTGACGATCGCGCTCGGTGATGGCGGGCAGCGAGATGTTGACGTTGGGCATGTTGACGCCCTTGCGCTCGCCGATCAGGCCGTCGTTCTTAACGACGCAGGTCATGTCCTGGCCACTGACGGACTCGACCTCGAGGGCAACCAGGCCGTCATCGATCAGGATGAGGGAGCCCTTCTCGACCTCGGAAGGCAGAGCCAGGTAGTCGAGGGAGATGTGCTCAGCGGTGCCGTGGAAATCCTCGGACGTGGGCTGAGCGGTGACGACGATCTTATCGCCGGTCTTGACGGCAACCTTCTTGCCGTCGACCAGAAGGCCGGTGCGGACCTCGGGGCCCTTGGTGTCGAGCAGGATGCCGACAGGCAGACCGAGCTCCTTGGAAATACGGCGGACGCGCTCGATGCGACCGTGGTGCTCGTCGTAGGAGCCGTGCGAGAAGTTAAAACGGGCGACGTTCATGCCCGCCTTGATCATCTCGCGGATGGTCTCGTCGCTATCGCAGGCGGGACCCATGGTGCATACAATCTTAGTGCGCTTGTACATTCAGACCTCCATCTGACATCGTCTTGCGCTGATAGATAAACCATAAGAAATAAAACCGAGATGATTATAACGAAATGCCGACCGAATACCCCAAAAAATCGACCGTATGCCGAAATGGAAGTTCATTTTTTGCGGGAAAAACGGTATATGAAAAATCTTTACCAACCACTCCAAGCGCTGCTATCTGGGCGATATGTCAGTTTGGCGATGTGCCGAAGAAAAAACGTTTTACCAATGTTGAGCATCACACGGTCTGCACCGTTGCGTGCGGACCATATTTCCAAACCGATTGTTTTGGCTAGACGCGTCGCTTTGGGGTACCATAGCTCCACTATCAACTGCCGCTCAGCACGGCAGCCTTGATGAGCCCTTGCCCTTCTCCTGGGAATTATGATCGGGCATCAATCTGCTGAGTGGCCCGAATCCCAGGAGGGGACTCTATATGCAAAAGGAATACCTGTCCGCCGCGGCGGAGGTGCTCAGCGACCAAGGCGTCGATGAGAACCTCGGCCTGAGCAACGACGAGGCGTCGTCGCGCCTCGCCAAGACAGGCCCTAACAAGCTCGAGGAAGCCGAGAAGACGCCGCTGTGGAAGCGTTTCTTTGAGCAGATGGCCGACCCCATGGTCATCATGCTGATCGTTGCCGCCGTCATCAGTGCGCTCACGGGCATGGTCAAGGGCGAGCCCGACTTTGCCGATGTTGCCATCATCATGTTCGTTGTTATCGTCAACTCGGTGCTGGGCGTGGTCCAGGAAGCCAAGAGCGAGGAGGCCCTCGAGGCCCTGCAGGAGATGAGTGCGGCGCAGTCCAAGGTGCTGCGCGACGGCAAGCTCGTGCACCTGCCGAGCGCCGAGCTCGTGCCCGGCGACGTGATCATGCTCGAGGCGGGCGACTCCGTCCCGGCTGACTGCCGCGTGCTCGAGAGCGCCACGATGAAGATCGAAGAGGCCGCGCTCACCGGCGAGTCCGTGCCCGTAGAGAAGCACGCCAACGTGATCGAGCTCGCCGCGGGCACCGATGACGTGCCGCTCGGCGACCGTAAGAACATGTGCTATATGGGCTCCACCGTCGTGTACGGCCGTGGTCGCGCCGTCGTGGTCGGCACCGGCATGAACACCGAGATGGGCAAGATCGCCGGCGCCCTGGCCGAGGCCAAGGAAGAGCTCACGCCGCTGCAGGTGAAGCTCGCCGAGCTCAGCCGCATCCTCACCATCATGGTTATCGTCATCTGCGTCGTCATCTTTGGCGTTGATATCATCCGCCACGGCGTGGGCAACGTTCTTACCGACCCGACCGCCCTGCTCGATACCTTTATGGTCGCCGTCTCGCTCGCCGTCGCTGCCATCCCCGAGGGCCTGGTCGCCGTCGTGACCATCGTGCTATCGCTTGGCGTGACCAAGATGGCTAAGCGCCAGGCAATCATCCGCAAGCTCTCTGCCGTCGAGACTCTCGGCTGCACGCAGACCATCTGCTCCGACAAGACCGGTACCCTTACCCAAAACAAGATGACCGTCGTCAAGCACGAGCTCGCTGCGCCTAAGGAGAAGTTCCTGGCCGGTATGGCCCTTTGCTCCGATGCCCAGTGGGACGAGGAGCTGGGCGAGGCCGTGGGCGAGCCGACCGAGTGCGCGCTCGTCAACGACGCCGGCAAGGCTGGCCTCACCGGCCTGACTGCCGAGCATCCGCGCGTGGGCGAGGCCCCGTTCGACTCGGGCCGCAAGATGATGTCCGTGATCGTCGAGACGCTGGATGGCGAGTACGAGCAGTACACCAAGGGCGCGCCCGACGTGGTGATCGGCCTGTGCACCCATATTTACGAGGGCGAAAAGGTCGTCCCGCTGACCGAGGAGCGTCGCGCCGAGCTTGTGGCCGCCAACAAGGCCATGGCCGACGAGGCTCTGCGCGTGCTGGCGCTGGCAAGCCGCACCTACACCGAGGTCCCGAGCGACTGCAGCCCCGCTGCGCTCGAGCACGACCTGGTCTTCTGCGGCCTGTCCGGCATGATTGACCCTGTCCGCCCCGAGGCCGCCGAAGCCATCCGCGAGGCCCACGACGCTGGCATTCGCACCGTCATGATCACGGGCGACCACATCGACACCGCCGTGGCCATCGCCAAGCAGCTGGGTATCGTCGCCGATCGCGGCCAAGCCATCACCGGTGCCGACCTCGATCGCATGAGCGACGAGGAGCTCGACGCGCACATCGAGGACTACGGCGTGTACGCCCGTGTCCAGCCCGAGCACAAGACCCGCATCGTCGAGGCTTGGAAGTCGCGCGACCAGATTGTGGCCATGACGGGCGACGGCGTCAACGACGCCCCGTCCATCAAGCGCGCCGACATTGGCGTTGGCATGGGCATCACCGGTACCGACGTCACCAAGAACGTTGCCGACATGGTGCTCGCCGACGATAACTTCGCCACCATCATCGGTGCCTGCGAAGAGGGCCGTCGCATCTACGACAACATCCGCAAGGTCATCCAGTTCCTGCTTTCGGCTAACCTTGCCGAGGTGTTCTCGGTGTTTATCGCCACGCTCATCGGCTTTACTATCTTCCAGCCGGTGCAGCTGCTGTGGGTGAACCTGGTCACCGACTGCTTCCCCGCGCTCGCGTTGGGCATGGAGGATGCCGAGGGCGATATCATGAAGCGAAAGCCGCGCAACGCCAAGGACGGCGTCTTTGCCGGCAATATGGGCCTGGACTGTGTGGTCCAGGGCCTAATCATCACCGTGCTGGTGCTGGCGAGCTTCTTTGTGGGCGTGTACTTTGACATGGGCTACATCCACATCGCCGATATGATCGCCGGCAATGCCGACGAGGAAGGCGTGATGATGGCCTTCATCACGCTCAACATGGTCGAGATTTTCCACTGCTTCAATATGCGCAGCCGTCGTGCGTCGCTGTTCACCATGAAGAAGCAGAACAAGTGGCTGTGGGCTTCCGCCGCGCTGGCGCTGGTGCTGACGGTGATCGTAACCGTGCAGCCGACGCTTGCTGAGATGTTCTTTGGCCCCGTAACGCTTGAGCTCAAGGGCGTTGTCGCTGCTCTGGGCCTTGCCTTCCTGATTATTCCGCTGATGGAGATCTACAAGGCGATCATGCGCGCTGTGGAGAAAGAGTAACGTACCTGTCCGGGCCCGACCGCCTGCGGGGTTTCCACGGGCACGTCCTCGCCGCTTTGCGGCTGCGGGATGTGCCCTTAGGAAACCCCTCCCGGCGGGCGGGCCCTGCGGTATCCTTGCTGGCTTTTCTCCCGTGCGGATGAAAAGGGCTGAGGGAAAGTTTGTGAGCTGGTCGGGCTTTGCCCGGCCAGCTCTTTTTGATTTAAAATACCTGCTCAGTTGTGATTTTTGGTGCTGGGAGGCGTTTGTGGCTAAGGCTAAGGCTAAGGCGAAGAAAAAGACGACGGGGGCGCGGGCTAAGCGCGATCGTCGTCGGAAGCTCGCGACCGAGGCTCCCGCATCTGCTGAGGAGTTGCTGGCGAGTGTGCCGGGGCTCGACGCGCTACAGGACGTTCCGGCGTTTGATGACCTGCCGGTCGATGAGGCTCAGCAGACTGCATTTGATGATTTCTGTGCACATGCCGAGGAGCCCGAGCAGATGCAGCTTGGTGCCGTGGTGCGCCTGGACCGCGGGTTTCCGCTGGTGGCGACTGCCGATGACACGTTTCGTGCCGAGCATGCCGTAGGGTTTGCCAAGTCGCGTGGCGAGGACGAGGTCTTGCTGCCCGCCGTGGGCGACCGCGTGGCGGTTCGCCGTGCTCCCGGGCACGACATGGGCGTGATCGAGTGCGTACTGCCGCGCCGTACGAGCTTTGAGCGTTGGCGTGGCCGTGCCCGCGGTGAGCGCCAGGTGCTCTGCTCCAACGTCGACAGCGTGCTGATCGTGCAGGCGCTCGGCGCCGGCGAGGTGCTGCTCGATCGCGTGGCGCGCTCACTGGTGTTGGCGCTCGATTGCGATGCCGAGCCGGTGGTGGTGCTCACCAAGGCCGACCGCTGCGAGGCCGATGAGCTCGAGCGCGATCTGGACCGCGTGCGCCGTCTGGTGGGTCCGGACGTGCGCGTAATCGTGACGTCTTCTGCCGAGGGCCTCGGTCTGGACGAGGTCCGTGCCTGCGTGCCTGCCGGGAGTTGCGCCATGATTCTGGGCGAGTCGGGTGCCGGCAAGTCGACGCTGCTCAATGCGCTGCTGGGCCACGATGCGCTGGCCACTGGCGGCGTGCGCGAGCGTGATGACCAAGGTCGCCACACCACGGTTGCGCGCGTGATGGTGGCGCTGCCGGGCGACGCCGGCGTGATCGCCGATGCCCCGGGCCTGCGCAGCCTGCCGCTTGTGGGGCATGAGCGGGGCCTGGCGCGTGCCTTCCCCGAGATCGTCGAGGCGTCGCGTGCGTGCCGGTTTGGCGATTGCACGCACACCCACGAGCCGGGTTGCGCCGTTCGCGAGGCCGAAGATGCCGGACAGATCGACAGTCTGCGTCTGGAAACGTTCCAAAACCTGGCGTCATCCATGCGCGTGAGTGCCCAAATGCTCGACCCCGATGTCCATCTGTAATTGAATTTTCCTATGACAGCCGTCTTCCAACTGTTTGGGAGGCGGCTTTTTTGCTGCCAAATCGCCTCTAAATATACGTTTTGCCGACGTTCTGACCAAAACCTTGCCACGAGCTTGACGGGCTGGTCAGCTTTTGGTCAGCAATTGGTTTGACACGTAAAACCAAGATTGCGATTGCGCCGCTTTGCGCCCTGGTCGCCCAGACAATGGTGGTACGGGCATTTGCCCGGTGCTACCTTGAGAGGAGCGGCCGTGAACAAGAGCAAGCGCATCGCCATCAGTTTGGTCGCGGGCGTGCTTGCCGCGGCGCTCTGCATGGTCTACGGCTCGTCGATCCGCTCGCAAGCCGAGCAGGCCCAGGCCGAGACTTTGGCAAAATATGGCGGCGACCGCGTTGAGGTGTGCGTCGCGGCGCGCGATATCGATGCGGGCGAGACCCTCGACGAGACTAATGTCATAACTCAGGAATGGCTGGCGAGTCTGCTGCCGCGTGATGCGGCGACCGAGCTGCGTCAGGTGCGCGGCGACGTGACGACCTCGCGCATTCCCAAAAACGCCGTGATTTGCAATGTCTACACCAAGGCCGAGAGCCACAAGCTCGAGGTGCCTAAAGGCAAAGTGGCCGTTTCGGTGGCGGTCGATGCCGAGCACTCGGTCGGCGGTGCTGCGGGCGTGGGCAGCTACGTGGACGTGTACGTGCAAAAAGACGGCGTAACCGATCGGCTGTGCGGTGCGTACGTGATCGATACCAGTGAGGATTCCGGTTCCACGCGCGAGGGCAAGATCGAATGGGTGACGCTGGCGGCTGACCCCGAAGACGTCAAGGAACTGCTGGGAGCCTCGGGCAAGGGAACGGTCAGCTTGACGATTCCCGCCACGGCGCGCGGCAAAAAGAGCGGAGGCGACGAGTGATGAAGGCGATCTGGCTTGCGTGCTGCGCGTGCGGCGATTACGGGCTGTTGCAGCGGGAAGTCGAGGGCCGTGATGCGGGTGCACAGGTGCTTCGCGTGGGTGACCTGGACGGGCTGGTTTCCATGGCGCGGGCGTTTCCGTCGCGCCGCGGGGCTGCCATCATCGCGGCGTCTCTGTTTGATACCGAAGATGTGCGCAAGACTGTTGCGCGCCTGACGGCCGAAGGCCGCGTGAGTCGCGTGGTCGTGTTGATAGAAGCGCTCGATCCGTCGGATATCGAGGGGCTGTTTCGCGCGGGGGCGACCGAGGTCATCGCTGCGCACAGTATATGCGGCAACGGGCGCGCGGGCGAGGGAGCGGTTGATTCCGATCGGCGCATGACGATTGAGCCCGATGCTTTTGTTGATAGGGAACCCGGGGCGCCTCGCGCTACAAGAGGCCCGCGTGTTGATGATTATGGAAAAGCGGAAGCCGAGCATGGTCGGCGCCCCCGGAACCCCCTTGTATGCGATGACGCTGGAGGGCCGGCGCAGCATGCTGGCGACTCCCCGGCTGTAGATATGGGATACGTGCACGGCGTGCATCTGGTGGATGAACTCGACGAAGTTGAGGGCTTTGCCGGGTGCGGCGAGTTGTCGCTGATGCAGCATGAGCAGATTGCGCAGAACGAGCTTGCTTCGCAGACCGAACAAGCTGCCATGCCGGCTTGGACGCAGCGTGTGGTTGCGGCGGAGGAGACGGGGACGCTGGCACCGACGCCCGCACCGCCGCCTCCGATGCCGCCGGCAGACGCTGCCGCTCCGCAGCGTCGAGCTCCGGTCATCTGCGCCATTTCGGGTTCGGGCGGTTGCGGCAAGTCGACGATCGTTGCCACCATGGCACACACATCGTCGCTGTTGGGCTTGCGTGCCGCCGTGCTCGACCTGGACCTGATGTTTGGAAACCTTTACGACTTGTTAGGTGTCGATGCTCCGCGCGATATGGCGGCACTTATCGAGCCATCGGCGGCGGGCGCGCTCACCGAGCCGGATATCGTAGCCACATCGATGCGCGTGGCGCCGGGCGTTACGCTCTGGGGTCCCGTCGCGGCGCCCGAGCAAGCCGAGCTCATGGCACGTCCGGTGGAGCTACTGCTTGATGTCCTGCGTCGCGAATCCGACGTGGTCTTTATCGATACCTCGGTCTTTTGGGGCGACGCCGTGGCGGCTGCGGTGGCGGCGAGCGACCGTTGCCTGGTCGTTGGCGATGCTGCGGTGTCGTCTGCGACATCGGCGTCGCGCGTCATTGAACTGGCAAGTCGAGTAGGTGTGCCGCGCACGCGTATGAGCGCCGTGTTCAACCGGTTCGGTGCGCGCGGGGCAGACGAGGACGTCGCCATGCGCTTTGAGATTGCCTGTGCGTTGAGCTCCAAGATTCGTATCGCCGATGGCGGGCAGGATCTCGCCGCGCTCATGGCGTTTGGGCGTGCTGACGAGGCGGTGGGGCAGACCAGTGCTTTTGCGACCAGCGTGCGCGAGGCCACGCGCGAGATGCTCGTGGAACTGGGGTGCGCCGTCGGCCCTTGGAGCGATATGGTCGCCGACCGTGCAATGCGCACCGAACGCCCGCGTATTCGCCTTCCCTGGTCGCGCGAGGGTGATCAGCGATGAGCCTGCAAACGAGGATTAAGGCTGCCGGCGCTGCAGCGGCGGCAGCGCCTGTAGATGTGGGGCGTCGCCGCGCGGTGAAACGACGCACCAAGCGCGCCGTGATGGACCGCATGGGTTACGACGAAGTGGCGCGTATCAGCGCCTATATCGACCCGACACTTGCCCGCTCGGAATTGCGTCCTGCGGTGGAGGCGGCGCTCAATGTTGAGGAGCCGACCGATCTCGCGACGACCGAGCGCGAGGCCATCATCGACGAGATTTTGGATGACGTGGTGGGCTTGGGGCCGTTGCAGCCGCTCATCGAGGACGACACCGTTACCGAGATCATGATCAACGGCTGCCGCTCGGCTTTCTTTGAACGCGGCGGCGTCTTGTACCCCATCGAGCATGCGTTTGAGGATGATGAACAGATCCGTGTGCTTATCGACCGCATCATCTCGCCACTTGGCCGCCGTATCGACGAGCGCAGCCCCATCGTCAACGCCCGCCTCAAAACGGGCTATCGCGTCAACGCGGTGATTCCGCCTGTGGCGATTGACGGACCGATTCTCACCATCCGAAAGTTCTCGGACCGTATCTGCTCGCTGGACGAGCTTGTGGGGCTGGGGTCGCTGCCGCTTTGGTATGCGCAGCTGCTGTCGTGCGCGGTGTCGCTGCGACAGGACCTGGCGGTTGCGGGAGGCACGGGATCTGGTAAGACCACCCTGCTCAACGCGTTGTCATGTGAGATTTCCACCGGCGAGCGCATCGTGACGATCGAGGACTCTGCCGAGCTCAAGTTTGCGCATCATCCGCACGTGGTGCGCCTAGAGGCGCGCGAGGCTTCAATTGAGGGTGAGGGCGCGGTGACGATCCGCGACCTGGTAACTAATGCCCTGCGCATGCGCCCCGACCGCATCGTGGTGGGCGAGGTGCGCGGTGCCGAGTGCTGCGACATGTTGCAGGCCATGAACACGGGCCACGATGGGTCGCTCACCACACTTCATGCGGGTTCAGAACAGGAGACCGTGGTACGTCTGACGTTGCTTGCACGTTATGGCATCGATCTGCCGAGTGAGCTCATCGAGGAGCAGATCGCCATGGCGCTCGACGGCATCGTGATGTCCGAGCGCCACGCCGATGGCAGGCGCTTTGTGGCCTCATATTCGGGGGTTCACCGCGGCGTGTCGGGCGGTGTTGAGCTCGAACGCTATGTGACTTTCGATGCTGCCGAGCGCATCTGGACGCTCGACCGCGAGCCGCCGTTTATCGCAGAAGGCCTGCGGTCGGGGACGCTTACACAAGAGGAGGTGGACGAATGGAGATCGCTATGCCCCTCGTCGTAGGGGGCTTGGCAGGGCTTTCTGTCGCGACGGTGTGTGGGGCAGAGCCTCGTGTGCCGCGGGTGCCGCCGGCGGAGCTGGCACGTCAGGCGCTCGAGACGGTGGCAGAGAAGCTGCCGCGTGAGCTGGTGGAAAACGATTTGCTGAAAAAGATCGCCCGTTCGTGGGCATCGCTGGCTCCGGCGCATCGCCTTGGCCTCGTGATCGAAGATGCTTCGGGACGTTTGGCGTTTCTGCTGCTATCGAGCGGTGTCTGCTGCGTTTTACTAACGATGGTGTCGTTATCGCCCCTCGGATTTGCCTTGGGACTTGTTGCTCCGTTTGCCGTTGGTGCCGCTCGGGATGGCTTTGAGAGCCGGCGCGAGCAACACGATGCAGAAGGGGCAATGCCCGAGGCGTTTACCGCACTTTCCATGTCGCTTGCCTCGGGACATTCGCTGGCCCAGGGCATGCGCTTTGTGGGCGCTCATGCGCAAGAGCCAGTGCATACCGAGTTTTTGCGGGTGGCGGCGGCGATCGATTGCGGCATCTCGGCGACCGACGCGCTCGATGACTTGCTCGTGCGTATCGACGCCCCCGGTCTTTCGCTTGCGACCTTGGCGCTTAAGGTGTCTCAGCGCACCGGCGCTCCGCTTGCCGACTTACTGTCCGAGGCGTCGAGCATGGTGGGGGAGCGCATTGAGCTCAAGCGCCGCCTGGATGTTAAGACGTCGCAGGCCCGCATGTCTGCGCATATGGTCGCGGCGATGCCGGCGGGCATGTGCGCGGTGTTGGCGCTGCTTTCGGCAGATTTTCGTCGCGGTCTTGCGACGCCTGCCGGCGCGGGCGCTGTGGTGCTGGGTCTTGCCCTCAACGCCGTTGCCCTGGTGGTTATCCGGCGCATTATGCGGGTGGAGCTATGAGCGCCCCGGTTGCAGTTGCGGCTTGCCTGTGCGCCCTGAGTGTATTTGTCGCGACGGGTTTGGATCGGGCGGATGCACGCAAGATCGCAGGGGCCTGCAAGCGCGAGGCGGTGCTGGTCGCTGCCGCGGGTCGCTCGGTGGTCGATGCTCTGACCGCGCGAGTGAAGGGCGCGGTTGGAGCGGGCGGCCCGGCGCGAGTGTCGCTCGGCGAAGTGTCCGAGATGATCGATGTTGTGCGCTTGGGTCTTTCGGCCGGTCTTTCGTTTGATGCGGCGCTTGAGATTTTCTGCGCCAACCGCCGGTCAGTGCTGGCTCTTCGCCTTGAGCGCGCCTGCATGGCGTGGCAGGTGGGCGTGGGCACGCGTGAGGACGAGTTGTTGGCCGCCGCGCGCGACCTGGACGTGCGAGCGCTCGAGACCTTTGCCATCACGGTGGGGCAGGCGCTCGCCCTGGGTGCCCCACTTGCCGAGACGCTGGCCGCTCAAAGTCGCGAGATCCGTGCGGCTCATCGCGCCGCGGTCGAGCGCGAGATCGAGCGTGCACCCGTCAAGCTGCTGATTCCCACCGGCACGCTCATCTTGCCGGCGTTGCTTCTGTCCATATTGGGCCCGCTGCTGGGAGCAGGCGGGATGATGTAGGGAGGAATACATGAACACGATGACTGACGCTGCTGGCAAGGTCCAGGGCTGGGCGTTTTGCCGGGCGGCACATGTTCGTCAGCGCGCCAAGGAACTATTGCAGGAGGAGAGTGCACAGGGTACCACCGAGTATGCCATCTTGGTCGGCGTGCTCGTGGTGATCGCGATTATCGCCATCGTCGCATTTAAGGGCAAGGTCCAAGATCTATGGAACGCTATCAGCGAGGGCATCAACAGCCTGTAGAGGGCGAGCGCCCCATCGGGGTGCTGCTGGTGTTTGCTTGCCTGACCGTGGCGATAGCGGCGGTGCTTTGGGGGCTTAACGCCGCGCGGCAGCAGCGTCCTGGGACCGCCTCCGATTTGGGCTCAGATTCGGCGGTGGCGTCTCAAAAAGATGAGATGCGAGATGCGGACGATTCGGATGTCGCTGTCACGGCGCAAACCTTTCTGCGGACGCTCGACAAGCGGTCTGGCACTGCGACGGATTCGCCTGAGGGCAACGCGATTGCGGTCCGGCTTGCATGGTCCGAGGACCGACCGATGACCGAAGCGGCGGCGGATATGCTGCGTGCCTATCGCGAGGTACCCACGGCGCAACTTGCTCTGAGCGGCTATCTCGACATCAAGGGAAACGTGTGGGGCGCCATCGTGCGCGACGAACGCGGCTGGGTCGATATGGTGACAATTGCCGCGGATGCTGGCGATGCTTCGTGTCGTCTGCGCGCCGTGCGCCTGAGCCCGCAGGCAACGGACTCAAAGGAGGGATCGTGAAATGCATGATGTCCTGCGTGAGGAATCTGCCCAGGCGACGGTCGAATACGCCATCGTCACGGTGGCGCTGTTATCGATCGTGCTGGCGATCGCGGGACTTTGGCGTGCCGGCACCGATGGGCGCTTGGCGGCGCTGGTTGAGCGGGCGGCATCCCATGGCGTTGCCTCGACGTCGGTTATCGACGCCGCTGCGGCCGCTAAGGACATCGCGTTGTATTGATGCCGCGCGCGAGGACCGGGCGCAGTCTACGGTCGAGGCCGCTTTTTTGCTGCCGACGTTTCTGACACTCATCCTTCTCGCGCTGCAACCGGTGTGCCTGCTCTATACGCGCGCGGTCATGGAGTCTGCCGCCGCCGAGACCGCGCGGCTCATGACCACGACGACGGCGGAGGACGACGATCTTAAGGAGTTCACCCGCCGCCGACTTGCCGCAGTGCCCAACGTTTCGATCTTTCATGCCGGCGGGCCGTTGTCGTGGGATATCGAGCTTGGCCGGGCCGGTGCGGGTGGCGTCTCGTCCGTGTCCGTTTCCGGCGAGGTCAAGCCGTTGCCTGTGATCGGTGCGTTTGCGCAGGCTATGGGTGGTACCGCCGAGGGCGGCTACGTTGAGCTCAAGGTCGATGTCTCGTATCAATCGCGTCCCGAATGGCTGGAGGGAGATTATGATTCGTGGATTGCTGCATGGGATTAGGCGCTGCCTGTTGCGGGTGACGCAAGGGTTTGCGGCCCGCCGTCGACCAGGCGCTCTCCGCAAACGAGGCGGCTTTATGGGTCGAGCCGGTGTCGATCTGTTTATCGAAGACGGCGCCTATACCACGCTTTCTTCTGCCGTGGTCATCCTAGTGGTGCTCACATTGTTGTTTTCGTCGATCGCGGCGATATGGAGCATGTCGCGTGCCGGGGATACTCAGGTGGCGGCTGATAGTGGCGCGCTGGCGGGTGCCAACGTAGTGTCGTCCTATCACACGGCTGCCACGGTGGTTGATGCGAGCATCTTGAGTCTGGGGCTGGCGGGGTTTGCCACGATCGGGACGGGCCTGGTCGCCATCCTCATCCCGGGTGCCGAGCCGGTTGCCGGCAATATGGTCGACACCGGGATTGAGATCATTAAAACGCGCAACAAGTTTGCCAAAAGCGCATCGGAAGGCTTACAGAAAATCGAGACGGCTCTGCCGTATCTGATCGCCGCGCGTGCCACGCAGGCGGTGTCGGCGCAGGATACCGATAGTGTGACCTATACCGGTACGGCGCTTGCCGTGCCCAGGACATCCGAGTCTGACTTCGCTGCGCTCGAGGGGTCCGAGATCTCGACCGATGCCATTAAAGACACATCAGATGATTTAGAGTGTGCGGCCGAGGAGCTGCGGAAGGCTTCTGAGGACACGGCGAAGGCTAAAGAGCGTGCTTGGCTGGCGGATTGTGGTGGGTCTGACAAGGGCTCGGTCGGCAGCTGTTCTTGCATGTGGGAGCGTGCGAAAAGCCTAACGGATCTCTCCGGTGTTCAAAATCCGCATTACTCATCGAGCGTTACGTGGGAGCCCCAAGTTGCCCTTGATCGCGCGAAGGACTACTACCATTGGCGTCTGACAAATGAGAAGCCCCACGGCTCGAGTGTCGAGATGAAGGCAGAGTCTGCGGCGCGTAAGGCGTTTTATACCTATGCGAGCGCGGAGGTCGATCGGGCGCATATAACCGAGAACGGAGACAGGGTTTCCTCCTATATTCCGCTGCTGCCGCGCAACTCTGATGAGGTTCGGGCGACGGAACTCTATACCGATGCGGTGTGGCCGACTAGCGTGAACGATGACAAGGCGTATCTGCATTACGGGACGACCTGCCCTAACTATAAGAAAGGGACGCCGAGCGGATTTGCTTCGGTTGCCGATTACGATGGACAGGATAAATGCAGCAAATGCCATTTTGGCGTTTTGTCGCTTGGTGCTGTTGCGGCGCCTTCAACCTCTATCGAAAACGGCTTCGAATATCACTTCGACGAGTTCAAAAAGGCCTTGGAGGAATACGTCAAATGTCGGAACAAAGAGCTTGAGCTCATGCGTCAGACCGAGGATGAGGCCGACCGTGCGAGCAATGCGTTTGACCAGGCCATTAAAGCGCTTTCGGGCGAGCGTCCGCGTATCGCTCCGCCCGGTCGCAACGGCGTGGTTGCCTTTGCGGTTTCGGGTGCCATCTCGAGCCCCGATGAGCTCAACTCTTCGTTTAACACGGCAGTCAGGCTTGGCGATCGCGGTGCCATCTCTGCCGCGGTGCTGGCGCCCGATGAGGCGACGGCGCAAAACAACGTGCTTTCGCGATTTTTCTCGACATTGAAGGAACGCTCGGGTGGCGTTGCCGGCGTACTCGATGGCGTCATGGATGTCTGGGGACGGCTGCTTGTGGGATACGGAGACATCCAAGGTTCGGCCGACGAACTTATGGACGAGATGATTAAAGGCCTAGGAGGGGGCAGCGGCGCGTTGGGCTCCATCGCATCGTGGCTCGGCGATACCGTTTCGGCGTCCGTGGCGGCGCTGGGTTTGGAACCGTGCGACTTGCGCCTGCGAAAGCCGGTGCTGACTGATTCCGCCAACGTCATTAAGAGCCCGGGGTCTGACATTGCTGGTCTCTCTCAAGCGCAAGACAAACTGCGAAGTATTCCGTTGGGCGTGACCGATCCCAAGGCGCTTTGCGAGGCGTTGGAATATCAAGTCGAACGCACCATCAGCGGTACGGTGTTCACGCTTGCGGAGATTCCTCTGCCCGGCGGCGGCTCCATCCCGCTCACCGTCGATGTCGCCACGCTGGTTGGCGCTCTGGGCGGTGGGTCGTAATGAGTATCCGCATGCGTCTGCGCGAGGAGCGCGCCCAAGCGACGGTGGAGATAGCAGTGGTTACGCCCGTTTTGCTGGTGCTGGCACTCATCGTGTACAACGTCATGATCTATGCCAGCGCTGTCGCGCGCTTCGACCGCGTGGTGCCCGACATCGTGTTGGCGCACGCCGTGGCGCCGAGCGGGGAGGGCGACGAAAGCTCTGTCGATGCCTCGGCGACGGTCCGGACTCAAATTCTGAATGCCATGGAAGGCTATGACTTGCAGATCGAAGTGTCGAGCGAGCAAGGCGCGGAGGCATCGGATGGTGGCCTGCTCTCCCTATCCGGTACGTTTAGGACCTACACCTGCACCATGCACTATGAGCCGTGGCCGACTTCTCTCAGCATCGCTGGCGTTCCGCTGGGGGCGCCGACAACGTTGTCGCACGAGCGCGCGGTGACGGTCGATCCATGGCGTCCGGGGGTGGTCATGTGACCGCGGTCTCGTCCTACATCGCCTACGCGCGGGCACTCAATAGGCTGGGCTGGACGCCGGCCGAGTTTGCGGTGGCGGAGTCGTTTGCCGTGCGCCTGCGCGGCATGCTGGGACGGTGTCCGGTTGCCGCCAACGGTCTGCCGCTCGTCATGGCATTTCCACGCTGCTCTTCGGTCCATACGTGTTTTATGGCCTATCCCATCGATATCGCCTTTATCGATGCACGTGGCTATGTCCTCGTATGCTACGAAAACGTACGTCCCTGGCGTATGTGCTCCTGCCCCGGCGCCTGGGCCGTACTAGAGCGTCCTTCAATCATTGTTTCGACCCCTGCTCTCCAACGCGTGCCGGCTTAAGAATTGGCGACAGCGGACTTTCGTCATACGAAATTGGGTAAGATGGAGGAGAAGATGCATGGATGTTGAGATCCATCCCAACGCTAAAAAGCACCTGACGGAAAAGCAGGTGCTTAGCGCTTGGCTTGCGGTTACTGAGTGCATTCGTCGCGAGCCGAAGGACGAGCCGCCGAGATGGCTTGCGATTGGATGGCTCCCAGACGGACGAAGCGTGGAGCTTGTCGCGGTCGAGCTTGTCCGTGGGGGCTTATCATTCATGCCTTGTCTCCAGTCCAGAAGAAATTTTGGCAGGAGATTGAACGGGCTCGGCAAAGGGGTCGATGATGGGCAAGACGTATACGGCCGCTAATGGTCAGGTTGTAACGGATGAAATGATTGACGCGTGGTGCGAGTCGTACGAGCGCGGAGAGTTTCCGGATGGCGAACACACCGTTGGTGGGATCGTGCATGGACGGCCCCCACTCTCAGGTGAGGGGACGGCAACGCTGTCGGTCAAGATTCCTCTGGGAATGAAGGAGGCCATTCGTCGACGGGCGGCTGCCGAGGGGATGACGCCAAGTGAGTTTGCCCGTGCGGCTCTGAGCGAAAAACTTCTTGCTGCCGGCTGATGCCTCTGACGTGCCGATTTAAAGAACCGAGGCTGTGCTCAAAAACTTTTTTGAAATTCTCGGTTGACCGGAACGCGTCCTTGGTTATACTAATCAAGCCTTGAAACAAGGCACACCTCAAATGGCTGGGTAGCTCAGTTGGTAGAGCAGAGGACTGAAAATCCTCGTGTCAGGGGTTCGATTCCCTTCCCCGCCACCTTGAATTGACTAGGACCTCTGCAAAGGGGTCCTTTTCTTTTATGCAGCCCCCACATGGAATCGAACCCCGTGAGGGCGCGGAGCTGAGTAAACGCGTAAGCGTTTGCCAGCGCAGCTCGCAAGGCGCGTAAGCGCCGCAGCGGTCCGTCCGCGCAGCGCGCGGACGCGATTCCCTTCCCCGCCACCTTGAATTGACTAGGACCTCTGCAAAGGGGTCCTTTTCTTTTATGTAGGGTTCTGCGGAAACTGCGTCCCAGAATAAGGGCTCAGAACGGGACACACTTTCCGGTGCCTGCCTCCGGCGCGCGTACACACCTCGTCGCACCATTCCGAGTCCGTCTGCTCCCAGACATTCCTCCCACTTTCGCGTCACTTTGCAGACCGTTCGGTCGCCTGTCCGCACACGCGGGTATACTCAAAACGATACTTATCCTACGCAATACGATGCGGGTTCGACCTGCATGATCCGAAGGGGGCAGTGATGGAGAGGATACTCGGCGTTAATCTCTCTGGCTGGTTTATTCCCGAGCCTTGGGTGACCCCGTCGCTGTACGCGGCGACCGGCGCATCCAACGCAGCTGAGCTACAGGAGGCCATGGGTACCGCCGCCTATAACGAGCGCATGCGCCGCCATTACGAGACGTTTGTGAGCGAGGACGATTTTCGCCGCATGGCGCAGATCGGTCTCAATGCCGTGCGTCTGCCGGTGCCCTGGTATGCCTTTGGCTCACAGGAGTCCGATGCCTCCTACATATCGGTTGTCGATTACATCGACCGCGCAATTGAGTGGGCTGCCAAGTACGACATCCGCGTGCTGCTCGATCTGGCAACCGTGCCCGGTGGCCAGGGCGATTCCAACGATTCGCCCACCACGCCGGAGGCTGTTGCCGAGTGGCATTCGTCCACCAACGGCCGTCATGTCGCACTCGACGTGCTCGAGCGCTTGGCCGATCGCTATGGCGAGGCCGAGAGCCTGCTGGGCATTGAGCTGCTGGACACGCCGCAGATGAGCGTTCGCAAGAGCCTCTTCACCATGACGGATGGCATTCCTGCTCACTACCTGCGCAATTTCTATCGCGATGCCTACGAGCTCGTCCGTTCGTATATGCCCGAGGATAAGATCGTCGTCTTCTCGTCGTCGGGGCATCCCAGCGAGTGGAAGCATTTTATGCGCGGCGCCAAGTACAAGAACGTCTACATGGACCTTCACCTGTACCATTACCGCGACGAGTATGCGCTCGACATCACGAGCCCTCGCGGGCTGACGACGGCGATTTCGCGTAACAAGCGCGAGCTTAAAGAAGCGATTTCGACTGGGTTCCCCGTGCTGGTGGGCGAATGGTCGGGCGCGGCGATCTTTGCCAACTTGTCGGTTACGCCCGAGGGCCGCAATGCCTACGAGCGCGTGTTTATCGCCAACCAGCTGGCTTCGTTTGCGCCGGCTGCCGGTTGGTTCTTCCAAACGTGGAAGACCGAGAAGCGCATTGCAGCATGGGACGCCCGCGCGGCGCTCGGTACGCTCGAGCGCGGCATGATTGAATAGGTTGATATGACGCAAAACAGCGCCCATACGGGCAAACTCTATGTGGTCGGCACGCCCATCGGCAACCTGGGCGACCTGTCCCCGCGCGTTGGTGAGGCCTTTGCCGCTGCTGATGCCATCTGCTGCGAAGACACGCGTGTGACGTCAAAGCTACTGATGCACCTGGGCATTTCCAAGCCGCTTGTCCGTTGCGACGAGAATGTGATCGCCAGCCGCGCCGCCGGCCTGGTCGACCGTCTGCTGGCGGGGGAGACCCTCGCTTTTGCCTCGGACGCCGGCATGCCGAGCGTGTCCGATCCCGGCCAGGCGCTGGTCGAGGCGGCGCGTGAGGCCGATGTGCCCGTCGAAGTTATTCCCGGGCCCTCTGCTTGCGTCACGGCGCTTGTTTCGTCCGGCATTCCCTGCGAGCATTTTTTCTTCGAGGGCTTTTTGGGCCGAAAGCACGGCGACCGTGTGCGCCGTTTGCAGCGCCTTGCCGTGGTGCCCGGCGCACTCATCTTCTACGAGTCTCCACATCGCATCGTGGCGACGCTCGAGGCCGTGGCGGAGGTCTTTCCCCAGCGTGAGGTTGCCGTCTGTCGCGAACTCACCAAGCTGCACGAGGAGGTCTTGCGCGGGCCCGCTGACCAGCTTGCCGAGGAGCTGCGTGCTCGCGGCGAGGTAAAGGGCGAGATTGCGCTGGTCATCGCGCCACCGAGCGAGGATGAGGAGGCCGGTATCGTGCCGGTCGGCGCCACGGCAGCGGATCCCGACGAGGCCCTGCGCGAGGATATCCGCGCCGCGCTCGAGGAGGGGGAGCCCGCGTCTGCGGTGGCCAAGCGCCTGTCTCAGAAGTATTCGCGCCGCAAGCGCGATGTCTATGCCATGGTGCTCGATATGCAATAGATGGAGGATATCCAGCCCTTGCGCTAGAATCATCCTCTGTATGCAACGTTTTTCTGGAGGACAAACCCCATGGATCAAAGCAAGCCTTCGTTCTTTATCACGACGCCCATCTACTACGTCAACGCCGATCCGCACCTGGGCACGGCTTATTCCACCATCATCGCCGACGTTCAGGCTCGCTATCGCCGTTCCGCCGGCTATAACGTCAAGTTCCTGACCGGCATGGACGAGCACGGCGAGAAGGTCGCCGAGGCCGCAGCCAAGCATGGCATGACGCCGCAGGAGTGGACCGATAGCCAGGCCCCGCACTTCAAGGAGCTTTGGAGCAAGCTCGAGATTTCCAACGACGACTTCATCCGCACCACCGAGCCGCGCCAGCATCATGCCGTGCAGTACCTGTGGGAGCGCATGAAGGAGTCCGGTTACCTGTATAAGGGCAGCTACGACGGTTGGTATTGCGTGCCTGACGAGACCTACTTCACTGATACGCAGGTCCAGAAGGGCGACGAGGAGTACGGCAGCGTCGGCCAGCATCTATGCCCCGACTGCCACCGTCCGCTTGAGCGCGTCCAGGAGGAGTCCTACTTCTTTAAGCTTTCCGCCTTCCAGGACAAGCTTCTCAAGCTCTATGACGAGCACCCCGACTTTGTCGAGCCTGCGTTCCGCATGAACGAGGTTCGCAGCTTTGTCGAGGGCGGCCTCAACGACCTTTCCGTGAGTCGCACGAGCTTTGACTGGGGCATCCAGGTTCCGTTTGACGAGGGCCATGTGACCTATGTATGGTTTGACGCGCTGCTCAACTATATGACGGCCGTCGGCTACGGTGTCGACACCGACGAGGCGCGTGCCGAGCTGGCCTATCGCTGGCCCGCGCAGTTCCACATCGTGGGTAAGGACATCATCCGCTTCCACTGCGTCATTTGGCCCGCCATGCTCATGGCCATCGGCGAGGCCCTGCCCGAGCACGTCTTTGCCCACGGCTTCCTGACCGTGCGCAATGCCGAGACCGGCAAGGCCGAGAAGATGTCCAAGAGCCGCGGTAACGCCATCGCTCCGCAGGACGTTATCGACATGCTGGGCGTCGAGGGCTATCGCTACTACTTTATGACCGACGTCGTTCCCGGTACCGACGGCGCTATCAGCTTCGATCGCATGGAGCAGGTCTACAACGCCGACCTGGCCAACAGCTGGGGCAACCTCATCTCGCGCTCGCTCAACATGAGCGCAAAGTACTTTGACGGTTGCGCGCCCGCCAAGCCCGCATCGTTCGATGCGTTCGACAACCCGCTGGCAAAGATCGCCGATGGCCTGGTCGACCGCTACATGGCCAAGATGGACGTGCTCGATTACGGCGGAGCCAAGGACGAGGTTATGGAGCTCATCCACGCCGCCAACCACTACATCGAGGACTCCGAGCCTTGGGCGCTTGCCAAGGATGAGGCTAAGGCTGACGAGCTGGCATTTGTGATCTACAACCTGCTCGAGGCCATCCGCATTGCCGCTCACCTGCTGATGCCGCTCATGCCTCAGACCTCTGCCGAAGCCCTGCGCCGCCTGTCCTGCGAGGACGAGGCCGCGAGCGACGACCTCAAGGGCATTTGCGCTTGGGGCCTGCTTGCCGGTGGTCAGCCCGTCGAGAAGGGTGAGCCGCTGTTCCCGCGTCTGGGCTAAGACGCCGCGCGCCATATCGGCAATTTGCTGTTTAGATGTAAGGGCATGGCCGCAACGGTCCATGCCCTTTTGTTTCAAGACGCCGCCATCATGCTAAGGAGGCAACTATGACAACTTCGCCTTTGGCAAACCCCACGGCAACAAGGGAGCTGCTGGAGGAGTTTGGCCTTGCGACCAAGCATCGCCTGGGCCAGAACTTCCTGATCGACAACCATGTAATTGAGCGCATTTGCGAGCTTTCCGAGCTCACGGGCGATGAGCGCGTGCTCGAGGTTGGCCCGGGCGTTGGTACGCTCACGCTCGCGCTGCTGCAGGAGGCGGCGTGCGTCACGTCGATCGAGGCCGATCCCGAACTCGAACCGGTGCTCGATGCCCATGCCGCCGACTATGCCAACTTCCGCTTTATCATGGGCGACGCGCTCAAGGTGACGACGGGGCAGATTGAGCAGGCTGCAGGCGGTGAGCCGACGGTATTTGTCGCGAACCTGCCCTATAACGTGGCGGCGACGATCATCCTGCAGTTCTTCCAGACGATGCCCGCGCTCAAGCGTGCCGTGGTCATGGTTCAAAAGGAGGTTGCCGATCGCATTGCCGCGGTGCCGGGTAACAAGACCTATGGCGGCTACACGGCAAAGCTCGGCCTGTATGCGCAGGTTACGGGTCGCTTTGAGGTGCCGCCACGTTGCTTTATGCCGGCACCGCACGTGGACTCGGCCGTCGTGCGTATCGACCGTGTTGACGGCGTGGCGCCCGAAGGACTCGATCGCGAGTTTGTGGCCCGCGTGATTGATGCTGCATTTGCTCAGCGCCGCAAGACCATCCGCAATTCCATGAGCGCCAACGGCTTTGCCAAGGACGTGCTCGACGCCGCCTTTGAGGCTTGCGGTATCGCACCCACCACGCGCGCCGAGACGCTCGGCGTCGCCGACTTTGTGTGCCTGGCTCGGGAGCTTTCCCATGACGCTTAATGCCGAACGCGTGACGTTTACCAAGAAAAAGAAGACGGTTGCTTGTCCCGTGCCCTTGGCACCGCTTGCCGACACGCATGCGCATCTGCTTTCGTTCTGGGGCAAGGATGTGCCCGAGACACTCGTGCGCGCCAAAGCCGCGGGCGTCGACCTGTTGGTGACGATGCTCGACCCCATCGCCGACAAGCGCAGCGTGACGGACTATAGCGACTGGCTGACGCGCGAGATTCTGCCGATGCAGGATATCCCGCAGATCAAGTATCTTGCCGGCGTGCATCCGTATGGCGCGCCGGATTATACCGATGACATTCACGCGCAGGTTGTTGCTGCGCTCGATGACCCTTTGTGCGCCGGTATTGGCGAAATCGGTCTGGACTACCACATGGACTATGACGACGATATCGCGCCGGCACCCCATAACGTGCAGATTGACTGCATGGCGCGCCAGCTCGAGCTTGCCGTGTGTCGTAACGTGCCGGTGGAGCTGCATCTGCGTCACGAGGACATGGACCAGGAGCGTACCTCGCACGTGGACGCCTACAACGTGCTTCGTGAGGTGGGCGTGCCCCAGGCCGGTTGTGTGCTGCACTGTTTTGGCGAGGACCGCGCCACGATGGAGCGCTTTGTGGAGCTGGGCTGCTATATCGCCTATGGTGGTGCGGCCACCTTTAAGCGCAACGACGACGTGCGCGAGGCATTTGCGGCAACCCCACTCGATCGAATTTTGTTCGAGACGGATTGCCCGTATATGGCTCCGGAGCCCATCCGCGGTCTTGAATGCGAGCCCGCAATGATCTCCATTACGGCAAACGCGCTGGTTAACGACCGTGTCGATCGCACTGGTGAGGACGCCGAAACAATCGCGCATGCCGCTTGGGAAAATGCCTGCAAACTTTTTCAAAAATAGTTCTTGCGTTCGCGGTGGCGCTCCGTTATTCTAATTCCTGCACGCGGGCGTGGCGGAATTGGCAGACGCGTACGGTTCAGGTCCGTATGGGGGCAACCCCATGAAGGTTCAAGTCCTTTCGCCCGCACCATTAAATGAAAGAGCTCCCAGCAATGGGAGCTTTTTTGTTATGGGCCCATCGCGGGGACTTGAACCTGCGAAGGAGCGAGCGTCAAGAAAACGCGGAGCATTTTTAGCGAGCTGGCGAGGACGCCGGCAGGCGGCCGATGCCGGTGCGGATCCGCGAAGCGGATACGCGGACGTCCTTTCGCCCGCACCATTGATTGAAAGAGCTCCCAGCAATGGGGGCTTTTTTGTTATGCACGATCTCCTTGGACGGGTATCCTAATGGCAACGTGTGCCTATCAGAGGAGAGACCATGCTGTTTTCCGGTATCATCGCTGCCCTTACGAGCCTTTTGATTCCCATCATCATCCTGCTGCTGTTGCTTCCCAACGCCTGCTACGTCGTTGAGCAGCAGCACGCTGTGATCATCGAGCGCTTGGGTAAGTTCAATCGTATCGTCAACGCGGGCTTCCACGTGAAGGTGCCCGTGATCGACCGCAAGGCCGCCACGGTGAGCCTGCGCACCATGAAAAACGGTTTTGGCATCGACGTTAAGACCCAGGACAACGTGACCATCGGCCTTGAGGTCTCCGCTCAGTACCACGTGAGCTACGACATGGGTGCCGGCCCGGCAGATTCGGGCATCTACAAGAGCTACTACATGCTGCAGGAGCCCGTCGACCAGATGCGTGACTTCATCACCGACGCCCTGCGCTCTTCGATTCCTGTCTACACACTCGATGAGGTCTTTGCCAAGAAGGATGACATCGCCAAGGATGTCAACGCTACCGTTTCCGAGCAGATGGCCGCCTACGGCTTCACCCTCGTGTCGACGCTCATCACCAAAATCGCACTGCCGACCGAGGTTGAGAACTCCATGAACGACATCAACGCCGCCCAGCGCAAGCGCGCTGCGGCACAGGAGCTCGCCGAGGCAGACCGCATCAAGCGCGTTACCGAGGCGACCGCCGAGGCCGAGGCAATGGAAAAGGCGGGCGAGGGCATCGCCAACCAGCGCAAGGCCATCGCACTGGGTATCAAAGATTCGCTCGAGATCATCCAGGAGACGGGTGTCGGCAATGACGAGGCCAACCAACTGTTCATGTTTACGCAGTGGTCCGAGATGATGACGGAGTTCGCTCGCACGGGTAAAACCTCGACGGTCGTGCTGCCGAGCGACTTTTCGCAGTCGGCCTCGATGTTCGAGCAGATGCTGGCCGCCGGCAAAGTTCAAAACGATTCGAAGGAGTAGACGCGCGTGAAATACACCGTCGTTTGCGTCGGTAAGCTCAAGGAGCGCTTTTGGAAGGACGCGTGCGCTGAGTACACCAAGCGCCTAGGTGCCTATGCCAAGGTGGATATCCGCGAGGTGGCCGATATCGACCCGGCTAAGGCGGGCGGCGTGGATGCCGCGCGCGACAAGGAGGGGGCGGCGATTCTTGCCGCCTTGCCATCTCGAGCGCATGTGATCCTGCTGGCCATCGAGGGCAAGGAGCGCTCGAGCGAGGAGTTTTCGGCGAGGCTCGACGATCTTATGCTGCGAGGCAGCAGCGACATTGCCTTTGTAATCGGCGGTTCGGACGGCGTGAGTGATGACGTGCGCGCACGAGCCGACGAGATGCTCAGCTTTGGACGCATTACCTTGCCGCATAACCTGGCGCGTGTGGTGCTGCTGGAGCAGATTTACCGTGCCTGCAAGATCAGTCGTGGCGAGCCGTATCACAAATAGGTCGGCAATACGAAACAATGGCGTGGGACAATACCTTTCGTTTTGAGGAATGTGTCTGAAAGGACTATGCGATATGAAGATTGGATTTGTCGGTTTTGGCAATATGGCGAGCGCTATGGCCGATGGCTGGATCGCTGCCGGTGTAGCTGCGAGCGACATGTGCGCCTGCGCGGGTCGCTACGACGCGCTGGTTGAGCGCTGCGAGGCGCGCGGCATGGTCGCCTGCCACGATGCCGCCGAGGTTGTCGCCGCATCCGATATCGTGGTCGCTGCGGTCAAACCGTACATGATCGAGAAGGTATTCGCCCCGATCAAGGATGCTCTTGCCAAAAAGGTCGTTCTGTCGGTTGCCTGGACCTGGGACAGTGCCAAGTGGGAGCAGGTCCTGCCGGGCGTCGCGCATATCTCGACGGTGCCCAACACGCCGGTTTCGGTAGGCGAGGGCGTCATCGCCTGCGAGAAGGCTTCGACGCTTAACGACGAGCAGCGTGCTGTGGTGCTCGACCTGCTCGGTAAGCTTGGCGCTGTCGTCGAGCTCGACACAAGCCTGCTGTTTGTGGGCGGCACGGTGGGTGGTTGCGCTCCGGCGTTTGTCGCCATGGCAATCGAGGCCCTGGGCGATGCGGCGGTCAAGCACGGTATCCCGCGTGCGGATGCTTATCGCATTGTGAGCCAGATGGTGCTGGGTACGGCAAAGCTGCAGCTTGCAACTGGCCAGCATCCTGCGGCGATGAAGGATGCCGTATGCTCGCCCGGTGGTGCCACCATCAAGGGCGTCGTTGCGCTCGAGGACGCCGGCATGCGCAGCGCCCTGGTCAAGGCAATCGACGCAACCCTCCAGTAAAACCGACCAAAAAAGGGACAGGTTTATGTTGGCAGGTTTTTCCTGCGGTTTTGTCCTTTTAGCGAAAAGTGCCCCGCAACTGGCTCAATTCCAGTTGCGGGGCACTTGCGTTTGCCCAGATAAAACCGACCAAAATAAACCTGTCCCTTTTTGGCAGGTTAGTCCCAGAAGCTGTCTTCTTCGTCCTCGGACTTGGGGCCGCGGTCGACATACATCTTATGGGTGCGCTTCTCCATTACAAAGGCAATAATCGCAAACAGCAGGATGCCGCCGGCGAAAAGGATGGCAAAACCGGTGCGGGTGCCAAACAAAAAGGAAAAAACTGCGTCCATTGGGTGCCTTCTTGCGTAGTTGAGTTGGGTCGTAAACGCTCATAAGTATATACTTGCCCATACATGTACAAGGTTGCAACCTAAATGGAATGTATATCGCCGGAGGATCTAATGCTTGATATCAAGTTTGTTCGCGAGAACCCCGATGCCATCGATGTCGCCATGGCTAACCGCCAGACGTCTTGGGATCGCGAGAAGTTCTTTGAGCTCGACGACGAGCGTCGTGCCGTCATCACTGAGGTTGAGGAACTTCAAGCCACGCGCAATGCCGAGTCCAAGAAGATCGGCGCCCTGATGAAGGAGGGCAAGAAGGACGAGGCCGAGGCCGCCAAAGAGGCCGTGCGCGCCGTCAACGAGAAGATTGACGGTCTGGCCGAGCGCCGCACCGCCCTCGAGCAGGAGCAGTACGACTTCATGGCTCACCTGCCCAACATTCCTTGCGAGGCCACGCCGTACGGCAAGGACGAGGACGAGAACATCGAGCGCCGTCGTTGGGGCACCCCGCGCGAGTTCGACTTCGACTTTAAGCCGCACTGGGATCTGGGCACCGACCTCGACATCCTTGACTTCGAGCGCGGCAACAAGCTCTCCGGCAGCCGCTTCACCGTTCTCGGTGGCGCCGGCGCCCGTCTTGAGCGCGCCCTCATCAACTTCTTCCTCGATACGCACACCAGCCGTGGTTTTAAGGAGTGGTGGCCGCCCATCGTCGTCAAGCGTCAGACCATGTTCGGCACGGGCCAGCTGCCCAAGTTCGAGGACGACGCCTATCACGTCTCGGGCGACAACTTCCTGATCCCCACCGCCGAGGTCGTGCTCACCAACCTGCACGCCGGTGAGGTCCTCGACGCCGATACCCTGCCGCGCCGCTACACCGCCTTCACCCCCTGCTTCCGCGAGGAGGCCGGCTCCGCTGGTCGCGATACCCGCGGCATCATTCGCCAGCACGAGTTCGACAAGGTCGAGATGGTAAAGTTTGCCAAGCCGGAGGAGTCCGACGAGGAGCTCGAGAGCATGACCGCCGAGGCCGAGTTCCTGCTGCAGCAGCTGGGTCTTCCGTATCGCGTGATTAGCCTGTGCACCGGCGACCTGGGCTTCTCTGCCCGTCAGACCTACGACGTCGAGGTCTGGCTGCCGAGCTACAACGCCTACAAGGAGATCAGCTCCTGCTCCAACTGCGGTGACTTCCAGGCCCGTCGCGCCAACATCAAGTATCGCGACCCCGAGAACTTCAAGGGTTCGCGCTATCTGCACACCCTCAACGGTTCCGGTCTGCCGGCTGGCCGTACCATGGCAGCCATTCTGGAGAACTACCAGAACGCTGACGGCACCATCACGATCCCCGAGGTTCTGCGTCCCTACATGGGCGGCCTCGAGAAGATCGAGCCGGTCGCGTAGATTGGCTGCATAAGCGGTTTGCTAGGGCACTCCTTTTTGGGGTGCCCTTTTTGTGTGCGGCCATACCATGCTGTGCGGACAGCTCAATAGAAAACACACGAACAACTGTTCTGTATACAGCCATCTACCTGCTATGCTTTTGCTAAATAAGAGCGAGAGAAAGGGGACGCGATGGAGCTGTTTGATGATCGGGTGGTTTTGTTTGAGAGCGACGAGGGCGGGGAGTACCTGCTTGTGACGTGTGAGCCGTCTGGCATGGGTGGCCTGGTGGTTCGACAGACGAGCGAGGGGCCGTTGACGCAATGGTGCTACGAGGAGTCGCCTCATGTGGTTGAGACGTTTGTGGCGCACGAGGGGCTTGTGGCCCTAGAGCATTTCTATGGGGTCCAGACATCTAATCAGGTTGCTCGCATGTTGAGCATCTCGTTTGCCGATTATGATTGTGCCCAGCGGGTGAGATCGCTCCTGAGGGAACTTGATGCTAAGTTTGACGTGATCGAAAAGCCAATCGATCGTACGGGGAATGGCGGTATATGCGGAGCAGCATGACAAGACTGCGTTCCACAAAAAAGTTTGAAATTGTGCTTGACTCCAATAAGCTAAAGTGGTTTTATATGTCTTGCGCTGCGGCGTTACCTCAGCTGGATAGAGGGTCTGACTACGAATCAGAACGTCATAGGTTCGAATCCTATACGCCGCACCAATTGAAATTGAAAGCCTCCGGCAACGGGGGCTTTTCTTTTATGGCAACACCGCATGGATTCGAACCTCGGTCGAGGCACGAACAACTTAATTATCACTCCGTAAAATTTTTTCTAATTGTCGCTTGACCCATCGGGGGCTCGCGTGCATAATAATCCGTGCGTTGCGGCGTTACCTCAGCTGGATAGAGGGTCTGACTACGAATCAGAACGTCATAGGTTCGAATCCTATACGCCGCACCAACTGAACTTTAAAGCCTCCGGTAACGGAGGCTTTTCTTATATGTCGACATACTTGAGGAGTTGCTTTCGCCGTGTTTGAAAGTATCGAGTCGATCGACTGCATCAAATGAGTAAAAATCAAATTCGATAACTTTTTTTGAAAAAATGCTTGACCATTATTCAGTCCCTGTGCATAATAATCAACAAGTCGCGGCGTTACCTCAGCTGGATAGAGGGTCTGACTACGAATCAGAACGTCATAGGTTCGAATCCTATACGCCGCACCATTTGAGATTAAAGCTCCCGGCAACGGGGGCTTTTCTTTTACGCCAGCTTGAGTGCTTTCGTCCAAAGGGACGATTTCCTGTCGACTCGTGTAAGATTCCGAGTAGATGTCGCGACTTATTCGCGACCACTCCTTCTTCAAGCGACCGATCAGGGTGATATTCCGTGGCAGAGCGTCCGACATACAAGCTCAGGTTTCTCGATCCCAAGAAGCGCTTTCCGGCGATGCCCGAGCAGCCTGCGGGACGCTCATATGGCGTGGTCTGGAAACTCTTTGGCGAGGATCAGCATGAATCTTGTTATGTCGTCGAATTCGTTGGCAAAAGCCATGTGTCGCTTTTGGGCTACGTAAGCGTTTCGGGTGAGGTGTACAAGGTGGACCGCCCCGTCAGCGAGGCTCCGCTGCCCAACGATCCCGACATGGAACTGGTCCTTGACGAGTCGGACTCCGGTATTGGTGAGATTATGGTGAGGGGAGCAAACGGCACGATGCGCGCGTGCGCGCGAACCGTCGGCTCTCCCGAAGGTCCCATGCGCGAACAGTCCGATCACGAGACATGGAATTCGACCCGCTCCCTTCCTTACGGTGAGTTCATGGCATCGATGTTCCTGCGCTACGTGATATTCGCTGACTCCGAAAATACCATTGCGAGCACGGCGGACGCCGACGGACTCGACGAGGGTATGCAAAACGTTGTCGACAAGATCAAGCTCGTAAAGTTGCCCGAGCCGGTCGAGGTGTTTTTGGGCTTTAACACGACACCGCTACCTGACGCTATCGAGACGCTGCTCTACCGCGTTGACCATGCCGAGAATCCGAGCGGTATCGAGCGCTATGCCGCCGCCCTTATGAGTGAAATTGACTTGCCTCGCTTGCGCACCATCGCCGCTAAGTCCGAGATGAGCCTGGCTCGCATCGATCGCTCAAAGCTTTTCTATCTCAATTTTGATCGCAGCCTGCTGGACCAGGACGAGATTGACATGCTGCTTGCCATCGAGTGCCGTCTCAACCGTCTCTCCGGCATCCTTGAGCACATCGGGGCCGGATTGGTCCCTGCGGCATCCTCGCCGAGCCTTGAGGGCTGTGCGCTCTTTGATGCGTGGCATATCGCCAAGACGACCAACGATGTTCCCCGACTGCTTGATACGGCCTCGAGCGACAACCCGTGGTCCAAACCGGGAACGGTGGCTTGTCAGCCGGGCGGTGAGTGGGATGTGCGTACCCGCTTCGCGCGTATTGTCGAGGCGCTTAACGTGGTCACGCGGCTCGACTATACCTATCGGGCAAACGTTGCCGAGGGGATTATGCTCGTTCGGTTTGGGCAGTCTGTCGTTGATGCCATGCCGCAACGTGAATACGACGCTCAAGATGACGCCTGGCACGAGCTGGACGAGGACACGCGCACGATCTGGGCCGCGGAGCACGATGCGCGCGTGGCGCTCACGCTTGCGGCAGCGTGTTTTGCCGCGGGCACCTGCATCACGCGCTGCTATGTGCAGATTGCTGCTCCCGACAGTGAGCAGGGCGAGTGCGTTGTCGCAACGTATTTCTTTGGGCGTGCGGCCTATCTGGCCGATTGCGTGCCTGTCGCCAAGGATCTTGAGAGCATGGACATGGACGATATGCCGTGCAAGCGTGTGCTTGAGGCGTATGAGTCAACCGCTCCGGAGACGATTGAGCCGGCGGAGGTTCATGCTCGTCCGCGTGATGACCATCGCATGCTGCCGCCGGCGCTGCGCGATCTGCTGCTTGCCGATACGGCTGACGAGCTGGAGGTCATGGAAGAGGACGACGACCCATACGTGGCCCGTGTTGTTGAATTGCGCGAGCAGGCAAAAGTCGACCGTACAGGTGCTTTTGAAGGCTTTTCCCGTCTTGTTGAGGAGTTGGAGGCTAAGTGCGCCGTCGCCGAGCTTTTGGCGACAGGTCCGGTTCAAACGCAGTTTTGCGATAACCAGCTGGTGCGCATGGTGCTACCGGTGTTGGAAGAAGACCGCTCTGTGCGAATCCTTCGTGCGCCCGATGCGCTGTACTTTGCCCAGCACGAGATCTGCAGCTTTTACGCCGAGCAAGAGGACTTTGAACGAGCATTGCCCGAGGTGCGCCATCTTTACGATCTGGCGCGCTCGTCCATGCAATCGCACTTTGCGCTCATCAACGTGCTTGCGCGTCTGGAGCGCTTTGACGAGATTATCGAGGTGGCGCGTCACGGCCTACGTATTGCCAGCGATCGTTCTGCAATCGGCTACCTGTTCTATCGCTTGGCGTTTGCCTATTGGAATTGCGATCAACTCGACCTGGCGCTGGCTTGTTACCGTCTGGTGCCGCGCGGCGAGGAGTCGGGCAGCAGCGCGCTGGAAGAAATGCAGGGCCTTATGAACGAGATGGGCGTCAGCGAGCCTCCGACGTTCGAGGAAGCGGTCGAGACCATCCGCAAGGCTGGACTCGAGCTGCCGCCAGTGTCCGCCGTGACGAATCAGCTGGCAGATGCCGCTGTGCAACTGGTCGACAACGGCTTCTTTTTCCTGGCACGCGGTTGCATCTTCCAAATGTGGCGCACCATGGGCAACGACGAGCTCGGCTCCCTCAACCGCTCGCTGGGGTAGGTGAAGCTTCCAAGGAGGAAAGGATGCTAGGCAATTAGAAAATTTCCTCTTGCCCATCCTTGGCTGTTTGGTTACTATAGAACGGCTGTTACGGAGAGCTGACCGAGAGGCCGAAGGTGCTCGCCTGCTAAGCGAGTATGCCCCAAAAGGGCATCTGGGGTTCGAATCCCCAGCTCTCCGCCAGTACGAATTTGAAGAAGGGTCCCATTTGGGGCCCTTTTTTGTGTGGAGAAAGGAGGCTGGGGATTCGAACCCTCAAAAATGAGGCGCCCCGTTGGACGCCTCATTTGGTTCGATGTGATATCGCTCCGGCCCTACACCTCGGGCGCCTTGGCGACGGTCTCGCTTTCTGCCGTGAGTGGGCGG
>CAUHJB010000005.1:0-104315 GCA_959606495.1 uncultured Collinsella sp.
TCCAGCCATAAAAAGCCTCCCATTTCTTGTGTCCAAGAAATGGGAGGCAGTTCACTACGCTCGGGGCCCTTTTTGGTGCAAAGGGGTCAGGTTACTTTGCACCAATGTCCTTAAGTTGCGGTGGAATACGGACTGTTTTGGCCTTTTGAGCGGCTTTTCAGTCCCTATTTCACCGCAACTCATGATTGGTGCAAACAAACCTGTCCCCAATGCACCAAACAAGGATCGTCCCTAAGTGTCGCCTAAATACCGTTTATCGAAGAAAAATACCGTTCGCCGGTCATAATGATTGTTCCGGCTTTGGGCTTGTCTACAATAACCCCCGTAAAAAGAAATGCGGAAGGTTACCGAGTCCCCTCGGACGTGGGCCTAACCAAAGTCTTTGAACGGGTGTGTCTCTATGGATGCATTCGGTTGATTTTGGTTGGGCTATATTTATGAAGGGACATGCCACCATGGGTTTCTTTTCTCGCCTTATGGGTGGCTCGGACAAGCAGGCGACTGCGACTTCCGAGTTCGAGATTCTCGCCCCTGTTTCCGGCGAGCTTGTTAATCTAGAAAATACCAATGACCCCGCTTTTAGCAGTCGTGCAGTGGGCGATGGCGTTGCCGTGGTTCCCCAAGAGGGAACGGTGTGCGCTCCTGTTTCCGGTACCGTTGCGGCGCTGTTTCCGACTGAGCACGCGCTGGGCATCATGTCCGACGACAGCTCTGCTCAGGTGATGCTGCACATCGGAATCGACACTGTTAAGCTTGAGGGCAAGGGCTTCCATGCGCTTGTTGCCCAGGGTGACCATGTCGACGCGGGCCAGCCCCTCGTCGAGGTCGATTTCGACGCGGTTCGCGCTGCCGGCTTCGATCCCACGGTCTTCGTTATCGTGTGCGAGCGTTCGGAGAACTCGACTCTTCGTGAGCATGCTTCCGGCCCTGTTGCTGTTAAAGAGCCTGTCGTCTGGCTTTCCGAGTAAATTCTTATGGTGGGTACCGTGGTTATCAAGCGAGTTTTTAACAACAACGTCGCAATGGTCACTTCGGACGATGGCTCCGAGCTCATCGTCATCGGTCGAGGCCTCTGCTTTGGCCGTCATGCCGGCGATGCCATCGACGAGGCGTCGATCGAAAAGACCTACGCGTTGCAGGAGGGAACTTCTCAGGATTCGCGTACGATTGACCGCTTGGCACATCTTTTGGAGTCCATCCCCACCGTCAACCTCGTGATTTCCGAGGACATCGTTCAGATGCTTCGTCGAGAGCTCAATGTCGATATCAATGACAAGATCCTCATCGCTCTCGCAGACCATATTAGCCTCGCCCTCGATCGCGAGCGCAAAGGCGTTCCCTGCGAGAACCCGCTGCTGCTCGAGATCCAGCAGTTCTATCGCAAGGAGTACGCGCTTGCGGGCCGTGCCCTTCAGATTATTAAGGACTATCTGGGCATTGAGATGAGCGAGGAGGAGCAGGGTTTCATTACCTTGCATATCGTCAACGCCACCATGCCGCAGCGCTCTGACCGTCTAATCATCTCGGTCCAGCTTGTTCGCGACGTGCTTGCGATTGTTTCCGAGCGCTATGCTACGACCCTCGATGACACCTCGCTGCCTTACGAACGCTTCGTTCGTCACCTGCAGTTTTTCGCACAGCGAGCGCTCGATCCTACGGCCGGGCAAATCAACGGAGACGCGCTGTTCCGAATCGATGAAACGGCGTATCCGTGCGCATTCTCGTGCGCGGACGCCATAGCCGCCCACTTGTCGTCTACCTTTAACGTTGTCGTTACCGATGCCGAGAAGAGTTATCTCGCATATCACATTGTTAACCTGCTTGGAGAACCTGGTCTCTAGGCATAACGTGCCCACACATCGATTGATATAAGGCAGGGCTTACGGTCTTGCCCAGGGCACATCTGTCTTAATTTGCGGAAAAGGAAGGGGAGTACCGCTATGACCGCAAAAAAGAAGTTCAATTTCAAAGCGCCGTTGGAGGTGTTCGCGAAGTCAATCGTCCAGCCGATGATGTATCTCTCGGTTGCCGGCATCCTGCTCATCGTGGGCATCATTCTGACCAACAAGACCATCTGCGCTTTGGTCCCCGTACTGGGCTCCGGTCCGTTCCAGCTTGTGGGCGCCGTTGTCTATCAGTCGCTGATGTTTATCATCAACAACCTCTCGATTCTGTTCTGCGTGGGCATCGCCGGCGCCATGGCAAAGAAGAACAAGGGCCATGCTTCGCTGATCGCCCTGATGTCGTTCTTCCTGTTCCTGCAGGCTAACAACATCGTGCTCAACGCCACCGGCTCTCTTGCCGATGCGAGCGGCATGCTCGGTCTTACCGGAACCGGCCAGGCCACCGTTATGGGCATCCAGGTGCTCGATACCGGCGTGTTTGGCGGCATCATCCTTGGTTGCATCACCGGTGCCGTGTTCAACAAGTACTCGAACAAGCAGTTCCCCATTGCCCTTTCGATGTTCTCGGGCGTTCGCTTCCCGTTCCTGATCATGATCATCATTTCCTGGATCATGGGCGCTGGCTTCTGCATCGTTTGGCCTCCGGTTCAGGGTGCCATCTCCTCCGTTGCCGGCATCATTAAGGAGTCGGGCAACATCGGTCTGTTTATCTACGGCATGCTCAACAAGCTGCTCGTTCCCACCGGTCTGCACCACCTCATCTACACCCCGTTCCAGTTCTCCGATGTGGGCGGCACCCTTACGCTGGGTGATCAGGTTATCGCCGGCGCTTATCCCATCCGTGTTGCCGAGATGGCAATGACGGGCCAGCCCTTCTCCGATAGCACCTACTTCAACAGCTACACCTTCAACAACTTGTGGCCCTACATCGGTATCGGTCTCGCCTTTATCTTCACCGCTTACAAGGGGAATAAGGATAAGACCAAGGCCGTTATCATCCCGCTGATCATCACCGCCGTGCTCTCCTGTGTCACCGAGCCCATGGACTTCCTCTTTGTCTTTGCCGCTCCCGTGCTCTTTGTCGTTCACTCGGTTCTTTCCGGCATCTTCCTGGTCCTGCTCAAGGTCCTCTCCGTGCCCGCTTCGACTGCAGGCGGCATCATCAACATCGTGGTCTCCAACCTGGTCCTGGGTGTCGATAAGACCAACTGGCCGATGATGCTCGTGCTCGGAGTCGTCAACGCCGCGCTGTACTTCTTCCTCTTCACCTTCCTTATCAAGAAGCTCAACCTCCACACGCCTGGTCGCGAGGAGGAGTCCGAGCTCGCCGAGTCCGTTGCCGAGGGCGAGGCCGCCGCGTCTGTTGCGGTGAAGCAGGGCGCTGTTGCCGCGGCTCCCGCAGAGGGCGTCGATGCAGGTATTGCCGACCTGGTCGCAGGTCTTGGCGGCAAGGACAACATCGAGGAGCTCGAGAACTGCTTTACGCGTCTTCGCGTGAACGTTAAGAACCCGGACCTCATCGATGAGAACCTCATCAACCACGTGCCCAACAGCGGCATCAACCGCAACGGCAACAATATCCAGATCATCTTTGGCATGAAGGTCGCCGAGATGCGCGACAAGGTCGAAAACGCAATTGAGAAGGAGCAGTAAACAATGATCATTACTCTGTGTGGTGGCGGATCCACCTTTACCCCCGGCATCGTCAAGTCCATCGCCCTGCGCAAGGACGAGCTCGACGTTGACGAGATTCGTCTGTACGACATCAACGAGGAGCGCCAGCGCAAGATCGGCGTGCTCGTGGACTGGATTTTGCACGAGGACCTCGGCCTGGACATCAAGCTCACGGTGACCACCGACAAAGAGACGGCTTTTACGGATGCCAGCTTCGTGTTTGCCCAGATGCGCGTGGGCGGCTACGCCATGCGCGAACAGGACGAGAAAATTCCGCTGCGTCACGGCTGCGTGGGTCAGGAGACTTGTGGTTGCGGCGGCCTTGCCTACGGCATGCGCACCATCTTCCCCATGGTCGAGCTGATCGATGACGTTGAGAAGTACGCCAAGAAGGATTACTGGATTCTCAACTACTCCAACCCTGCCGCCATTGTCTCCGAGGGCTGCCGCGTGCTGCGTCCCAATGCTCGCATCATTAACATCTGCGACATGCCGATCGCGATCATCGACGTGGTTTGCGCCGCGCTCGATATCGACAAGAAGGATGTCGAGTACGATTACTTTGGCCTCAACCACTTTGGTTGGTTCACCTCGATCCGCCACAAGGGCGAGGAGGTGCTCCCGCAGCTGCGCGAGTACATTAAGGAGCACGAGATTCTGCTGCCCGATTCCTACCTCAAGGGCATGGGCTCGCTCATGGCGAAGAAGCCCGAGGAGGCCACCGACGAGCACCCCGAGCAGAACCGCCACACCAAGGGCAGCTGGTACTACGTCTGGAAGGGCGAGTACGAGATCATGGAGTGCTTCCCGGAGTACCTGCCCAACACGTATCTGAACTACTACCTGCAGCAGAAGGAGTTCGTCGAGCATTCCAACCCTGAGCGCACCCGTGCTAACGAGGTTGAGGAGACGCGCGAGAAGAACCTCTTCGACGGCATCGACCACTACGAGAAGACCGGCGAGATCGACGAGAGCACGTTCTATGCGGGCAGCCACGGCGACTGGATTGCCGATCTGGCCATCGCTCTGAAGAACGATACCAAGCAGCGTTTCCTGGTCATTTGCGAGAACAAGGGTGCTATCCCCAACATGCCCTACGACGCTATGGTCGAGCTGCCTGCCTACATTGGCAAGAACGGCCCCGAGGTCATCAGCCGCGATAACATTCCTCTGTTCCAGCAGGGCCTCATGATGCAGCAGCTGAACTCGGAGAAGCTCGTGGTCGAGGCTACGATCGAGGGTTCGTACGAGAAGGCGCTCAAGGCCTTTACGCTGAACAAGACCGTGCCGTCGATGAAGGTCGCCAAGGAGGTTCTCGACGACATGATCGAGGCCAACAAGGGTTACTGGCCCGAGCTTAAGTAAAAGCAACAGGGTTGCTGACCGCATACCTGGAGCAATGCCCCGTCCACGTGATTGCGTGGGCGGGGCATTGTCATTTGGTAACGCGTTTTATCAAATATGGCATTTATCTGCGGTAATGTTCTATTTCACCGCTGAGGGTGACATTTCATGCCGCCTGCCGAACTGCGTGGAGACCTAACAACTTTTTAGGTCAGTGTTGTGCGTGTAGCAATTTCGCCCGGCCTCGCCTCCGGGCTGCCATGTGAGAGGGGATCTTATGGCTCGACTGCATGTAATGGAACGCAGCCACGCTCAGGCCGTCATGGACGACCTGCACGATGCGCTCGGACGCCGTTTGGCGGTGAGTTCGCTCGCCCCGTGTCCCGTTGAGTTTACGGCAGCGCTCGTCAACCTGTGCTCCACTCAGAGCTGTGGCAAGTGCACGCCCTGCCGCGTGGGCCTGAGCGCACTGAGTGACCTGCTCGCTGATGTGCTCGAAGGGCGTGCCGATGAGTCTACGCTCAACCTGATTGAGCGCACGGCCCACACCATCTACCTTTCGAGCGACTGCGCCATCGGCTACGAAGCTGGCGCCATGGCGCTCACGGCCATTCGCGGCTTCCGCGACGATTTTGAGCATCACATTCGCGAGCACTCCTGCGGCTTTGACCGCGAGGCCCGCGTCCCGTGCGTCTCGGGCTGCCCGGCGCACGTCGACATTCCCGGGTACATTTCGCTCGTCGAGGCCGGCCGCTATGCCGATGCCGTCAAGGTCATCCGCAAGAATAACCCGCTGCCGCTCGTCTGCGGCCTGGTGTGCGAGCATCCCTGCGAGATGCACTGTCGCCGTGGCATGGTCGACGACCCCATGAATATCCTCGCCCTCAAGCGTTTTGCCGTTGAGCACAGCGACCTCAACGACCACAAACCGCATGTAGTGGACAACACCGGTAAGCGCGTCGCCGTGATCGGCGGCGGCCCGGCCGGCCTTTCCTGCGCTTACTACCTGGCCGTGATGGGTCATAAGGTGACCATCTTTGAGCAGCGTCACCACCTGGGCGGCATGCTGCGCTACGGCATCCCCAGCTATCGTCTGCCGCGCGAGCGTCTGCAGGCCGAGATCGACTGGATCTTGAGCGCCGGCATCGACGTTGAGCTCGACCACTCCGTGAACGGCGAGGAGCTTGCCCGCCTGCGCGACGAGTTCGATGCCGTCTATCTGGCCATTGGTGCCCACAGCGATAAGAAGCTCGGCCTTCCGGGCGAAGAGGCTCCCGGCGTGGAGTCGGCCGTCAAGATGCTGCGTGCCATCGGCGACGACGAGCTGCCCGACCTGAGCGGCCAGCGCGTGTGCGTCATCGGCGGCGGCAACGTGGCCATGGACGTGGCGCGCTCTGCCGTGCGCTGCGGTGCCGAAAAGGTAAGCATCGTCTACCGCCGCCGCATCTGCGATATGACGGCTCAGGACGCCGAGATTGCCGGTGCCCAGGCCGAGGGCTGCGAGGTGCTGGAGCTGACGGCCCCGCTCGCCATCGAGACGGGCGAGGACGGTCGCGTGAGCGGCCTGCGCGTGCAACCGCAGATTATCGGCGAGCCCCGTCGCGGTCGTCCGGCCCCGCGTGCCGCCGCGACGCCCGAGCGCGTCATTCCCTGCGAGCGCGTGTTCGTGGCCATCGGCCAGGACATCGATTCCAAGCCGTTTGAGGAGATGGGCATCGCCTGCAAGTGGGGCTGCGTGGTCACCGATTCGGACGGCGCCGTGCCCAACTTCGATGGCCTCTTTAGCGGCGGCGACTGCCAGACCGGTCCCGCCACCGTCATCCGAGCCATCAATGCCGGCCGCGTAGCTTCGGCAAACATCGACCGCTATCTGGGCTTCGACCACAAGATCAAGCTCGACGTGGAGCTGCCGACCGTCCAGTTTAAGGGCAAGCACGAGTGCGGCCGCTGCGAGCTGGGCGAGCGCGAGGCTGGCGAGCGTATTCACGATTGGAATCTGGTCGAGCAGGGCCTTACCGAGGAGGAGGCGCGCCAGGAGGCAAGCCGCTGCCTGCGTTGCGACCACTTTGGCTTTGGCGCGTTCCGCGGAGGGAGGAACCTGGAATGGTAGAGCTCAACAACCCCACTGTCAGCGACAACACCGAAAGCGGAGCACTCAATATGGTCAAGCTCACTATCGATAATTGCGAGGTCGTGGTACCCGAGCACACCACGATCCTGGACGCGGCCAAGTCCGTCGGTATCCAGATTCCCACCCTGTGCTACCTGCGCGATCTGGACGAGATCGGCGGCTGCCGCGTGTGCGTGGTCGAGGTTGAGGGCTGCGACCAGCTGGTTGCCGCCTGCAACAACTACGTGCTCGATGGCATGGTGGTCCACACCAACAGCCCCAAGGCCCGCGAGGCCCGTCGCACCAACGTGCAGCTGCTGCTGTCCCAGCACGATTCGCAGTGCACGAGCTGCGTGCGCAGCGGCAACTGCAACCTGCAGACCATCGCCAACGACCTGGGCATTTTCTATCTGCCGTATCAAAGGCATTTGGCGGGCGAGGGCTGGGATTTCGATTTTCCCATCATCCGCGAAAACGACAAGTGCATTAAATGCATGCGCTGCATCAAGGTGTGCGAGAGCGTGCAGGGCCTGGGGATTTGGGACCTGACCAACCGCGCCACGCATACCGCCGTGGGTACCCGCGGGCGCGCGCCGATCGGCAAGACCGATTGCGTCGCGTGCGGTCAGTGCATTACGCATTGTCCGACGGGCGCACTGCGCGAGCGCGACGATACCGAGACCGTGTTTGACGCGCTCGCTAATCCCGACAAGATCGTGCTGGTGCAGATCGCGCCTGCCGTACGCAGCGCCTGGGGCGAGGAGCTCGGCATTCCGCGCGAGGAGGCTACCGTCGAGCGCCTGGCTTGTGCGCTGCGCCGCGTGGGCTTTGAGTACGTGTTCGATACCGATTTTTCGGCTGACCTCACCATTATGGAGGAGGGCTCCGAGCTGCTCGAGCGCCTGGGTGCCGCCGCTAAGGGTGAGGATGATGGCCGCGGCTGGCCCATGTTTACGAGCTGCTGCCCGGGTTGGGTGCGCTTTGTGAAGGCCCGCTATCCGGAGTTTGTCGACAGCCTGTCTACGTCCAAGTCGCCGCAGCAGATGTTCGGCGCCATCGCCAAGACATACTACGCCAAGGTGCTGGGCGTGGAGCCCGAGCGCTTGTTCGTGGTGTCCGTGATGCCGTGCACGGCCAAGAAGGCTGAGTGCGCGCTGCCGAGCATGGTGGGCGAGGGCGGCGCACCCGATGTGGACGTTGCGCTGACGGTGCGCGAGATGGTGCGCATGATCCGCGCGAGCCACGTGAGCGTGGACACGCTGGTTGAGGAGCCGCTCGATACGCCGCTGGGCTTTGGCACAGGCGCGGGTGTGATCTTTGGCGCCACGGGCGGCGTGATGGAGGCCGCCGTGCGCTCGGCCTATTACCTGGTGACGGGCAAGAACCCCGACGCCGATTTCTTTACCGACGTGCGCGGCCTGGACGGCTGGAAGGAAGCCGTGGCCGATATCGATGGCACCAAGGTGCGCGTCGCCGTGGCACACGGGCTGGGCAATGCCGCCCGCCTGCTCGACGCAATTCGCGACGGTCGTGTGAGCTATGACTTTGTCGAGGTCATGGCGTGCCCCGGCGGCTGCGTCGGTGGTGGCGGTCAGCCCATCCACGACGGTTGCGAGCTGGCTGCCGAGCGTGGCCAGGTGCTCTGGGGCCTCGATGCGAACGCCGAGATTCGCTTCTCGCACGAGAATCCCGATGTCCAGGCGTGCTATCGCGAGTTCTTGGGCGAGCCGCTCTCGCCGCTGGCCGAGGACCTGCTGCATACCGACCATCACGCCTGGTCGATGCCCAATGAGGGGGCGTGCTAGCGATGCGCGCTTTTGATGTTGAGATGTCGCGCCGGGGGTTTGCCTCGGTGCTCGCCGCGGGCGCGTTGTCGCTCGCGCTGGCTGGTTGTGGTGGCGGGTCTGCCGGGACCGGGTCTGCTGCGGGCTCGGCTGCCGGGTCTGCCGCTGACGGTGTCGCTGCCGAGCCGGTTGAGGTGCACGTCGCCTCGCTCAAGGGGCCGACGTCGATTGGCCTGGTGCAGTTTATGGACCAGGCGGACGAGGGTGCCACGGACAACGAGTTCGACTTTGCGATCAACACTGCCGCCGACGAGATCGTGCCCAAGGTGATTCAGGGCGATGTCGACATTGCCCTGGTGCCCGCCAACGTGGCGAGCATGCTCTACAACAAGACCGAGGGTGCGGTGCAGGTCATCGACATCAACACGCTGGGCGTGCTGAACGTGGTGACGGGTAACGTGGACGTTACCTCGTTTGGCGATTTGGCGGGCCATACCGTCTACATGACGGGCAAGGGCACCACGCCGGAGTACGTCATGAACTACCTGCTGGAGCGCGCGGGCCTGACCGGCCAGGTGACGCTCGAGTTTAAGAGCGAGCCCACCGAGGTGCTGTCGGCCCTGCTTGCCGACCCGTCCGCCGTGGGCGTGCTGCCGGAGCCGTTCAAGACCGCTGCCATCGCCAAGAGCGAAGGCAAGCTGTCGGCGCCGGTGAGCCTGACCGGTGTGTGGGATGAGCTGGCGGGCGACACGGGTTCGCGCCTGCTGACGGGTGTGACCGTGGTGCGCCGCGCGTTTGCCGAGGAGCATCCCGAGGCCGTGGCGGAGTTCTTGAGCTGCCATGCGGCGAGCGTTGAGGCCGTGAACGCGGCGCCGGCGGACTGGGCTCAGGCCGTGGTCGATGCGGGTATCGTGGATAACGCCAAGATCGCCGAAAAGGCGATTCCCGGGTGCATGCTCGTGTGCCAGACGGGGAAGGATATGAAGGCGGCGCTCGGTGGGTACCTGCAGGTGCTGGCCGATGCGGACCCGAGCGCCGTGGGCGGCAAGCTCCCGGCCGATGATTTCTACTACATGGAGTAGCCCGTGTGTGCGTTTGCTCGACACATGACAAAGCGTATGAAGGCGGTGGCGGCAGCAGGTGCCGTTGCCGCCTTTTGGCTTGCCGTGTGGGTCTTCGCGGCGGCGCTGGTGGCACAGCCGCTGATTTTGCCGGGGCCGGGTGCTGTTGTGGTGGCGTTGCTGCGGCTGGTATGCGATGCCGGCACGTGGGCGATTCTGGCAGGCTCGGGCTTGCGAATTTTGGGCGGGCTGGCACTTGCCACGGTGTGCGGCGGCGTGCTGGCGGGAGTCTCGGTACGGTCGCGGACGTTTGCCCGCCTGGTGGCGCCGGCGCTTTCGTTTGTTAAGGCGACACCGGTTGCCTGCGTGGTGGTCCTGCTGCTCATTTGGTTGGGGTCGGCGCGCGTGAGCATTGCAGCGGTCTTTTTGATGGCGCTGCCAGGCGTGTATTTTTCGCTGGCCGAGGGCTTGTCGCAGGCGAATAAACCGCTGGAGCAGATGTTTCGCCTGCATGGCGTGCGGGGCTGGCGACTGTTCTTCGCCCATACCTGGCGCGAAGTCCTGCCATTTGTGCTTTCGTGCGCCCGTGCTGTGATTGGCATGAGCTGGAAGGCCGGCGTGGCGGCGGAGCTGATCGGCATGGCGGCGGGCACCGTGGGTGAGCGCATCTATCAGGCAAAGCTGTTGATCGAGACGGCTGATCTGCTGGCGTGGACCGTGCTGGTCGTTGCCGCCTCGTGGGCGTGTGAGCGCGTGCTGGTGTGGTCGCTGCGGGTTTCGGGACCCGTGGCATGGCGTGTTGCCGTGCGGGCGCATGGACATGGACTGCGCGGGCGTGCGGGGGCCGCGAGCGATGGCGCTTCGGCGGAGCTTGCGCTTGCCGTGGGCGATCGCGCGCCCTGGGCGCCGGCGCTGGGCGGTCTGGTGCTTCGTGTGCCCACCGGCGGGCGTACCTGCGTGATGGGCGCCTCGGGGGTGGGCAAGTCGACGTTGCTCGCGCTAGCGGCGGGGGAGTGCGCACCGTGCTCGATGGTGTTTCAGGATGCACACTTGGTCGAGTCCGCCTCGGCGCTGGATAACGTGCTGGTGTGCGCCGATGCGCGTGTGGATGCTTCGAGCGCCGCGGCATTGCTGCGCCTGCTGGTGCCGGGAATCGATGTGCATGCTCGCGTGGCCGAGCTTTCGGGCGGGCAGCGCCGTCGCGTCGAGATCGCTCGAGCCCTGCTGTGCCCGGGCGGCGCCGTCATTCTGGATGAGCCCTTTACCGGTTTAGATACCGCTGCGCGCGACGCATGCGCCGAAGCTGTGCTCGACCTGCTCGACGGCCGCATGCTCCTGCTTGCCACGCACGATGTCGCCGACGCTCAGGCCCTCGATATCTCGGACATCATCACGCTCTAAATACTTACTCAGCAACAAAATGATTCGTTTTCCTCCGTCCTAATGGGGTCGGGTGTGGTATTCTATCTGCGGGGTAATACTTAGGATTACCAAGTAATACCAACGCCGCAGAAACAAACTCCGGATGCGGGCCAATCGGGTTGCCTTCACAGCCCGTCGCCCAGCCGCGTGGCCCGCATCTATCCGCACTACCGTCGTTTCAAAAAGGAAGCGCCATGGCAGAACACATGACCCCCGTAGTCGCGAAGGTCTTGCCTGAGGAGAAGGCAGCCTTCGCGGCGGCAACCCAGCTCGTGGGCACCACGCCGTCCAACGCCATCCGCATGTTTATCGCCGCGTTCAATCGCTGCGGCACCTTCCCGTTCGACATCTCGCCCAGCGGGGCCTTTGGCACTGCGCCCGATTCTTATCAATAAGTGATCCGTTTTCCTCCGTCCCCATGGAATCAGCTCTCTGCCGAGTTGTGGTAGAACTAGGGAACGGTTTTGAGGAGGTTGGCATGCTCAATGCGATAGCGTGGGCGCTTGCCTGTTTTGGCGTTGTCGCTGCCGATATAGCCCTGAGCGTGGTTCTGTTTTCTGTTCTCGATGCCGTGTCGGCGCTGACGGGCTATCCGATCGACAATCTCGATATCCAATGGTTCCAGGCCGCCGCTCAGACGGCGTCGTTTTTGATGGCGCTGCTGTGGTGGCGTTATCTGTGGCCGCGCTCGTTTATGGCGCGCCGGCAAGGCGAGCACCCGCTCGGTGGGGGAGCAGGCGCGGCATGGAAGCGCATCGTCTGCGTTGTCGTGATCGGCCTGTCCATGCAGGTGGTCATTAGCTACCTATGCGACGGCGTGCTGTCGCTGCTGCCCGAGGTCGCGGCAGACTATAGCGAGCTCGTCGAGGAAACAGGCATGGGCGACACGAGCTATCTGGCCGTTCTGACCACGGTGATTGGCGCGCCATTTTGCGAAGAGCTCCTGGTGCGCGGCATCATCTTTGAGTTCTCACTGCGTGCGTTTAATCCACAGTGCCATCCGCTCTGGAAACGTCGGCGCCGCGTGAACGCGCAAGACGGCGCCATAGCGCCCTGGGAGGCCCCGAGTGCCTGGGGCGTCGCCGCGGCAATCGTACTGCAGGCGGCGGTCTTCGGCTTTATGCACATGAACTGGGTGCAGGGCTGCTATGCGGGCGCTGCCGGTCTCATTTTTGGTTGGGTGCTCGTGACCACTGGAAAGCTCCGCTACACGATCCTGCTGCACTTTGCCTTTAATGCCGGGTCGTATCTCATGGGGCTGCTGTGGTTTGTGAACACACCGCTCGACGTGGCGGTCACGGTTGCCATCGCCGGCTTTGTGCTGGTAGAGGCGATGCGCTCGCTGCTCCGGTCGTGCATTTCTGAGCCATGTGAAACTGATCGACCTGATTATCAATGACTTTAATTAGACCGATGCGTCCTGAACGCACCTGGCGTTTCGCCGAATGCTTCTTTAAATTTTGAGTAAAAGAATGACATGTTGGAGATGCCGACTTTTCGGGCTACATACTGCACGCTGCGCTCGGTGTTATTGAGAAGATATGCCGCCTCTGTGAGCTGCTGGTTGAGCTTGATTTGCGAAAACGTTTTGCCGGTTTTTTGCTTGATCAAGCTGCTGAGATAGCTGGTGCTATAACCCGTATCGCTCGCAATGCTTTCGAGTGTGCAGTCGCCGTAGCTTCGCTCAATATGATTCAGAATCGACACGATGCGTTCGTCCGACATGATCGCCTGGTTATCAGTTGCGGAGCGTCGGTACAGTCCTCGAATGAGAACAAGGAATAGGCTGACGGCGAGGTGCCTCATGAGTTCATTGGAATAGGCATCTTTAAAGTGATATTCGATAAAGAGCATCTCGATGAGGCGTCGCGCATGTCGGGCGTATTCCTCTGGAAGAATGAGATATTTTCGGGCCTCGCGGTTTTTGGACACAAAATCAAATAGAAGATTCGTTAATGGTGACGCGCCGGGTAGCTGGCTCAGGAACAACGAATCGAACATTTCTTTTTTGAAGACGATCGAAATGACGATATCATGCTCGCCCTTAACGTATGGAACGCTTCTGACTACGCCGGTGTTGCAAATGAGCACGTCGCCCTTTTTAAGGAGTAGTCGCCGTTCGTTGACGATAAACGTGCAGACGCCGTCGTACACGTAGTTAAGCTCCATATCCCGATTGATATGAGGAGGAATATCGGTAAAGCGCGACTCCTTGATAAGGCCCACGGGGTTTTCGTCGAGAGTTTCTTTCCAATCAAACAGATAGACCTCTTCGCCGTTAATGGTTGTGGTTTCCACCCTGTTATATCGCGGGCTGAGCTCTCCCGGATGTGTGCGATGCCACTCTTCGGTCTCGGTATGCGTATAGAGCAGCTGTTTGAGATTCGAATCCATGGGGTGCTCCAGCGGTGAACGGTAGAATCGATACCTTGAACGGTATTATATCTAAAAAAATGTTATAAAGCCATGCTTTCTATGCGATATCTTATGCATCTTGTTCTTCCTAGTATTGGGTTATCCGCTGGAGCATCCGATCAAGGAGGGCAAATGGGTAAGTTAAAACATGGGTTTGACTCCGACTTTTTATGGGGCGGAGCCATATCGTGCTCGCAGGCCGATGGCGCCTGGAATGAGGGCGGAAAGGGAAAGTCGACGCAGGATTGTCGATGGCTGGATGGTACCTGGACTCATGACCAGATTGAGGACAAGCATCAAAACAACCCATTCTGCCATGACGAGCTAATGAACGCTCTCGCAGATGATGGCGTTGAGTTCTACCCGTTTAGGCGTGGCAACGACTTCTATCATCACTATCGTGAGGACATCGCGCTTTTTGCGGAGATGGGCCTCAAGCTGTTCCGCACCTCTATTTGCTGGAGCCGAATCTATCCTAACGGAGATGACCTTGAGCCTAACCGCGAAGGCATCGAGTGGTATCGAAGCATGCTGGGTGAGTGCAAAAAGCACGGCATTAAGACCTTCGTCACCATGCTCCACTATGACATCCCGGTAAATCTTGTCACCACATATGGGGGATGGAAGAATCGCAAGACGATTGACTTCTTCGCCCGCTATGTCGAGACAATCGTTACGGAATTGGGCGATCTGGTCGATTTCTGGCTGCCTTTTAACGAGTTCAATGCAGCGCGTTTTTCGCCTTGGGACGGGGTCTGTCTGGTCAAAGACGAAGAGGGGGAGAACTTCGATCGAGCCATCTTCCAGTGCCTGCACCATGAGTTCGTTGCCAATGCGCGTGCCGTCGAGATTGTCCATCGTCTTTCGCCCGATACTCCCGTTGGCGGCATGATCGCTCGATTCTGTACGTATCCCGCCACCTGCCGTCCCGAAGATAACATGCAGGCTATTCACGACGACCAGTATTCCAACTGGTTCTATACGGACGTGATGGCTCGCGGAAAATACCCCGCTTATATGAATCGCTATTTCGATGCGTGCGATATCGAGATTCAAATGGAACCGGGCGATGAAGAGCTCATCGCTCGCAACACGGTCGACTTCCTGGCCTTCTCGTACTACTTTTCCCAGGTATCCACCTGCGATCAGGGATGGGAGAAGACTGCGGGCAATCTGGTCATGGCAAACAAGAACCCTTATCTCGAGACGAGTGAGTGGGGCTGGCAGCTCGATCCCATTGGCCTGAGGGTTACCCTTAACCAGATGTATGACCGCTATGGGCTGCCTCTGTATATCGCCGAGAACGGCCTCGGTACATCTGACGTGGTCGAGGAGGATGGCAGCATCCACGACGAGTATCGAATCGATTATTTGCGCCAGCACATAAAGTGCCTTAAAGAGGCGGTGATCGATGGCGTTGACGTGCGCGGATATATGATCTGGGGATTCATTGACCTTGTTGCCTGCGGTCCTCTTACGATGGACAAGCGCTACGGGCTTATCTATGTCGATCTGGATAATTGCGGCCACGGCACTGCGAAGCGCTTGCGTAAAGACTCTTTCTATTGGTACCAGAAATGCATCGCCACCAATGGCGAAGACCTTGGGTAGGAGTGATTGTTATGGCAGACAAGAAGGAACTGGCCGCTCGTGTCCTCGAGCTCGTGGGCGGCGCCGATAACGTTGTTATGGCAACGCACTGCATTACAAGGCTGAGGTTCAACCTGAAGGACGATAGCAAGGCAGACCTGGAGGCCCTTAAGACGCTTGACGGCGCCTTGGGCGCGCAGGTTAAAGACGGGCAGTGGCAGGTTATCATCGGCGCCAGCGTGGGGTCGGTATATGACGAATTGGAGCCCATGCTTGGCGACAGGATGGGTGGCGAGGTCTCCGCCGACGCCGAGCAGCCTGAGCTCCAAAAAGGTTCGGCTCGCGTATTCGATATCATCACCGGCATCTTCTCCGCTATCATTCCCGCACTGGTGGCGGGAGGCATCGTAAAGGGCATCCTGGCTGCTATCGCGGCTTTTGGAATCGACACGGGTGCCGGCGACTTTGCGATATTCAATATGATTTCGGATATCCCGTTCTACTTCTTGCCGTTTTTGCTGGCAATGTCTACAGCTGATAAGTTCCGAGTCAACCGTTCGCTTGCGCTTTGTGTTGCCGGATCGCTGATGTACCCGACTATTGTCAACGCTGTCGGTACGGGCGAGACGCCTCTTGCGTTGTTCGGTTTTACGGTGCCGATTTTTAGCTACGCCGATTCCGTGTTCCCGGTCATCTTTGGCGTCATTGGCTTGTCTTTTGTATATCGCGCAATCGACAAAGTCGTGCCGGATCTCTTTAAGCTCGTTGTCGTTCCGGCGCTCTCCCTTGCTATCGTGATTCCGGTCAACCTGTTTGTGCTCGCCCCGATTGGTGCCTGGTGCGGTCTTGGTCTTGCCAACGGTATCGTTTGGCTATTCTCGACGTTAGGTCCCGTTGCCGGTTTTCTGCTGGGCTTCTTTATGCCGCTTATCGTGCTCTTTGGCATGCACCAGTCGACGAGCCCCATCCAGATTTCCAATATCGCAACGCTGGGGTATGACTATCTGCTCCCGATCTCTTTCTGCCATAACCTCGCCGAAAGCGGTGCGTCTTTTGGTGCAGCTCTGCGCATGACCGACGAAAAGCTCAAGTCCGCTGCAATGACGTGCGCCTTCTCAGCATTTATGGGAATTTCCGAGCCCGCCTTGTTTACCGTTCAGGTTCCTAACAGGACTCCGCTTATCGCTGCGATGATTGCGGATGGCATTGGCGGCGCGCTCACCGTTGTTCTGGGCGCTAAGTGCTTCGGCTTTGTTATGCCTGGCATTACCTCGTTGCCCGTTTATGCCGATCCAAGCGGTAATCCCATGAACCTGATCATGATTGTCGTCTGCATCGCTTTGACTTGGGTTATCTCTGCGGCGCTCTCGTTTGCGCTCTATGGTCGTTTCGACAAAAAGTAACAACGTCTTGAGATAGACAATATTAATCGGCCGCTCGCCGGGGAATCGTTCTGCGACGCCCCGGCGAGCGGCATTTTATTGGTGGGGCGTGTCGTGTCGCCAACGGCGGCATGCCGCCTCGCCGCCCTAGTTGCGACGCCCGCCTCCGTTGGCACCCTGACGCCCCTGAGCTGCACGGTTGCGCCCGGCAGTGTTTTGCGCGCGCGACATGCTGCCGTGCCCCTTGCTGCCCTTGGGCCCCTTGCTGCCAGCACCACCGTGGGCCTTGCCGCCCTTCTTGCCGGTGCCATGCCCACCGCCAGCAGACGTCTCGCCCGGGCGCGGCGGCACGGGGCGAATCAGGCAATGCTTGGTGTAGCCGATCAGATCGCGGCGGCCAGCCTTTTCCAGCGCCTCGCGTACCAGCTTGTAGTTCTCGGGCTTGCGATACTGGATGAGCGCGCGTTGCATGGCCTTCTCGTGCGGGTCGCGTGCCACGTAGATCGGCTGCATGGTGCGTGGGTCCACGCCGGTGTAGTACATGCAGGTCGACATGGTGGACGGGGTGGGGTAGAAGTCCTGCACCTGCTCGGGCATATAACCCATGTCGCGTACGGCCTCGGCCAGGTCCACGGCTTCCTTCATCGTCGAGCCAGGATGGCTCGAGATCAGATACGGCACCACGTACTGCTTGAGTCCGTATTCGCGGTTCAAGCGTTCAAATTTGCGGCAGAACGCGTCGTAGACGGCTCGGCTCGGCTTGCCCATTACGGAGAGCACCGCGTCGCTCACATGCTCGGGCGCTACGCGCAGCTGGCCCGAGACATGGTGCTCCAGCAGCTCGCGCAAAAACTCGTCCGAGGCGTCGGCCATGGTGTAGTCAAAGCGGATGCCGCTGCGGACGAAGACCTTCTTGACGCCCGGCAGCTGGCGCAGATCGCGCAGCAACTGTGTGTAGCCGCTCTCGTCGACCACCATGTTCTTGCACACACTCGGCCACAGGCAGCGCTTGTTCTTGCACACGCCATGCTTGAGCTGTTTGTCGCAGGCAGGGCGGCTAAAGTTTGCCGTCGGTCCGCCCACGTCGTTGATGTAGCCCTTAAACTCGGGATCACGCGTGAGCAGCTCGGCCTCGCGCATGATTGAGTCGTGGCTGCGCATCTGCAGCACACGGCCCTGGTGGAAGGTGAGGGCGCAAAACGAGCACTCGCCAAAACAGCCGCGGTTGGAGCTAATGGAAAACTTGATCTCGGCAAAGGCCGGCACGCCGCCCGCCGCGTCGTAGTCGGGATGCCAATCGCGTGCGTAGGGGAGCTCGGCCACCTCGTCCATCTCATCGGTGGTGAGCGTCGCCGACGGCGGGTTCTGCACCACATAGACGCTGTTGGGGTAGGGCTCTACCAGACGATGCCCGGTGATGGGGTCCATGTTCTGCTGCTGCACATTAAAGCTGCGCGCGTAGTTGAGCTTGTCAGCGGCAAGGTCGTCCCAGCTGGGCAGCAGGTCGTAGTCGTAGACCTCGTCGAGCGAACCCGTGCGGTAGACGGTACCGTTGACGTAGGTGATCTGATCGACAGGCAGTCTGGCATCGAGCGCGTCGGCGATCTCGACGATCGCATGCTCGCCCATGCCGTAGATGAGGATGTCGGCGCCCGAGTCGAGCAGTACCGAGCGCTTGAGCTTGTCCTGCCAGTAGTCGTAGTGGGCCAGGCGGCGCAGGCTTGCCTCGATGCCGCCGATGATGATGGGAGCGTCCTTGAACGTCTGGCGGATGAGGTTGCCGTAGACCGTGACGGCACGGTTGGGACGGCGCCCCTCCTCGCCACCAGGGGTATAGGCGTCGGTGTGGCGGCGGTGCTTGGTCACCGAATAGTGGTTGACCATGGAGTCCATGTTGCCGGCGCTGACGAGAAAGCCCAGGCGCGGCTCGCCAAGCACGGTGATGCTGGCGGGGTCGGTCCAGTCGGGCTGGCAGATGATGCCCACCTTGTAGCCGTGCGCGTCGAGGACGCGGCTGACGATGGCCATACCAAAGCTGGGATGGTCCACGTAGGCGTCGCCGCAGATGTAGACAAAGTCGCACTGGTCCCAGCCGCGCGCATCCATGTCGGCGCGGCTGACGGGGAGGAACTTATCGCGGCCCGGTCGCCAGGGGCGGGCGGGCGTCGCTTGGGAATGCTTGGTGCGGGCGACCGTGGCCTGCGCCTTGCCGCCGCGCTTTTGTTGCTGGCCCTGTTTGCCCTGCTGACTGCGCTGGTTGTTCTGAGCGTGCTGAGGCTTTTTTGCCACGATCCCTCCCGGTGTTTGTATGCTGCACGTAATTGTAACCAGTCTTTTTGGGACGGGGCTAAAAAGACTGGTGGAGTACACGAGGCGTCGGGCGTCGGGTGTGGCGCCGCGCCCGCCGTTTGTTTCCAGGCTGTGTATCTGCGCGTTGGGGAACTCGTCTCGCGCGCACGCTATATTGTCAATGGGTTACAGTATGAACGGCGGCTATATGTCCGCCAACGCACGAGGGAGTCGTCAACAAGGAGGATGCACGACGATGCAGCGTGCCAAGCAGATATCGGAGTCTATTGAGCTGGGCATCATCTTGGCGCTCGCCGGTGGCTTTATGGACGTTTATTCGTACATTGGGCGCGACCATGTTTTCGCAAACGCTCAGACGGGCAACATCCTGCTCGTGGGTGTAAGCATCTCGGAGGGCAACTGGGCGCTGGCGGGACGCTATTTCTTCCCCGTGGTGTCGTTTGCCGTGGGCATTATGCTTGCCGACTTGGTTCACGAGCGGTTTGGCAGTGTGATTCACTGGCGTCAGGTGACGGTGTTCTTTGAAGCCGTCATCTTGCTGGGCGTGAGTTTTATTCCCGGTGGCGATTTCAACCTGCTCGCCAACTGCCTCACTTCGTTTGCCTGCGGTATGCAAGTCGAGAGCTTCCGCAAGATCCACGGTCACGGCATCGCCACGACCATGTGTATCGGCAACCTCCGTAATGCCTTGCAAAACGTGGACGACTACATCATTACCCACAAGCGCGGCTTTTTGGAAAACGGCCTGCTGTACTTTGGCGTGATCTTTACCTTTGTGTTTGGCGCCGTGTTGGGCAACTGGTGTATTGAGCGCATAGGCCTGCACGCCATCGTCGTGGCGAGCGTGCTGCTGTTTGTCGCGTTTGCCATCATGTTTATCGACCGCGAGCGCGACTTGCGTTTTCGCTGGAAGGTTGCGGCCGAGGCTTGGAAAGAGGGCTGTCGAAAGTAACCGAATGCGGCAGAGGGGTTGTCCCTTTGCCGCAATATTTTTCCTCTCTATTTTATACAGTTTCAGGAGCCAGAAAAAAATATCTAGCTCCTGAACGTTGCAACGAACTGCTTTTTGCGATTTATTCGAGATGCTCTTCAATCCGAGCCCTAAGAAGGGCAATGGCTGTAGGTATTCCAATTGCGGCGGCTAATTCGGCTTTATCCAAAACCTGTATGCTAAAGCACGATTGTTTATCACATTGAAGGACGATAACTGAAGATAGCTTCACTTCCTGTTGGCTGAATATATCGTAATCTCCAAATAGGAAGTTACCTTTTATTGCGTAATTCGGTATGTTCGTTACGCACTTCATCTCAAGTCTGTTTAGACCATAATCGAACACCGCAACTTCCTTGTGTTCGATGATGAGCGCAACCCTGGGCATGTTGCTAAAGCCACCGTCGACGACAGTGAAGAGTTTTTCATTCGCATCGTCATAAACGGTATATTTAAGACTCGATAGCTGTCCTAGTGGACCCGTGAACCCATGTCTTTTGATGTTGAGGTTGTCTCCCGCTGGGTTGATGAGAGCCAGAGTATGCGGATAAGGATTACCTTCAATTGAGATTCGATATTCGTTTGTAGCCGTCTTGCTCGATTTAGGACCAGTAGCCATCACGCGTCATCGCCTCGATCGAATTGGAACCGTCTTCTACTTCGTGCGGAGAATTGCGCTGTACGTTGCGGTACATGCAGCTGCAATAACCGCATGGGCAATTTCTAACAAAATGAATGACGCTATTTGCTGCATACATTTTATTTACTATAAAGTATCCTTTTATAAACGTATTGTCAAACATATATTGCTAAAACAGAAACAATTTATAGACTGAGTTGGTCGTATTCTTTGGGCGATTGCTCCTATAATCTAGTCTTCGCTGCTGTCGGGAGGGAAGGACTGGGGCTCCGTTATTATGTTGAAACGCTTTAACAATTTTGATGTTCTCACGTGTTTTTTGTTTCAAAAGCGTTAGGATGGGACTCATAGCGTGGGGCGTAATGGGTGCCCCGCACACGATGGGAGGCTATCAATGGCTAATCGTTTCGTTCTCAATACCATTTCTTATCATGGTTCCGGCGCCATCAAGGAGATCCCCGGCGAGCTCCAGCGTCGCGGCTACAAGAAGATCTTCGTCTGCTCCGATCCCGACCTGGTCAAGTTTGGCGTTACCGCTAAGGTGACCGACGAGCTCGACGCCGCCGGCATCGCTTGGAGCCTCTACTCCGAGATTAAGCCCAACCCCACCATCCAGAACGTCAAGGACGGCGTTGAGGCCTTCAAGGCCGCCGAGGCTGACGCTATCGTGACCATCGGTGGCGGCTCCTCCATGGACACCGCCAAGGCTATCGGCATCATCATCAACAACCCCGAGTTCGCCGATGTCCGCAGCCTCGAGGGCGTTGCTCCCACTAAGAACCACGCCGTGTTCACTATCGCCGTGCCGACGACCGCCGGTACTGCCGCCGAGGTGACCATCAACTACGTTATCACCGACCCCGAGAAGGTCCGCAAGTTCGTGTGCGTCGACACCAACGACGCCCCCGAGGTCGCCGTCGTCGACCCCGACATGATGGCTTCCATGCCCGCCGGCCTGACCGCCTCCACCGGCATGGACGCTCTAACCCACGCCATCGAGGGCTACACCACCAAGGGCGCTTGGGAGCTCTCCGACATGTTCCACTTTGAGGCTATTAAGCTGATCAGCGAGAACCTGCGCGACTCCGTCGCCGAGGCCAAGTCCGGCCAGCCCGGCTCCGGCCGCGAGGGCATGGCTCTTGGCCAGTATGTCGCCGGCATGGGCTTCTCCAATGTCGGCTTGGGCATCGATCACGCCATGGCCCACACCCTGTCCGCTCACTACGATACCCCGCACGGCGTCGCTTGCGCCATGCTGCTGCCGATCGCCATGGAGTTCAACAAGCCGGTTTGCGCCGAGCGTCTGGCCAAGGTTGCCGTCGCCATGGGCGTTGACACCACGGGCATGAGCACCGACGAGGCCGCCGACGCCGCCATCGCCGCCGTCAAGCAGCTCTCTGCCGACGTGAACATCCCGCACGTCTGCGAGGCCATGAAGGCTGACGAGATCGAGGTCCTGGCCAAGGACGCCATGGCTGACGCCTGCTTCCCGGGTAACCCGCGCGAGGCGACGCTCGACGACGTCATCGAGCTCTTCAAGAAGATCTGCCCGGCTGCCTAACTTGGTTCGGCGGGCCCCTGCCCGTTAGCCCCACAATCGTCCTCGGACATGTCGGAAGCCCCCGCTGCGCACTTCGTGCGGCGGGGGCTTTTTGTGCCGCGCCGATGCCCCGATATGGGCAAAACCAAGGCATGCTGCCCGCTGCGGATAGGTGGTGCACTTCCCAGCGTGCATTTTTGGGAGTATTCAGCAAGCTCTGAAAAATGCATAACGTTGTGAATGGGTCGTAGTGGCCCGCGGCGCCCATCGACAGCACTTGTGGGCGGGCTATCGATGGGCGGAGATGGCTGTCGCCGCGTTTTTGGTTTGCGCCGGCCTGCAACACTGCTGCAACCACATCGTTATGTCGTTTGTGATGGGGCCGTTGGGGCCCACGGTGCTGAATACTCCGTTTTTTGCACGGTCCAAGGTGGGGTACCCTAGGATGAGAGAAATTGATACCTCATATTTATGCATATATCGATATTTCTATGCAAGATTTGGATTGTAAACCGTGCGCGTGCATAAAACCGGTGTGGGGACGTCTGGAGTCGGCTCGGCTCCTGGGGCATTGCACGTGCAGAACGGTTAAAATCGGGACTCGGTCTTAGTTTTACTTGGAAGGATGCATATGGCTTCTAATGTTGATGCTTCTCTAGAGGAGACGCTCTCCTATATTACTGACCAGTTGAAGGCGCTTACCTCGATTGCTTCGCCTACGGGCTATACCCGTGCGGCGACTGATTATCTGATGGAGACCCTGCGCGATATGGGGTTTGGGCCCGAGCGTTCCAATAAGGGCAACGTGTTGGTTGAGCTTGGTGGCGAGGGTGAGCCGCTCGTACTGGCGAGCCATGTCGATACCCTGGGCGCCATGGTGCGTTCCATCAAGGACAATGGTCGCTTGCGTCCCACGACGCTCGGCGGGCATCAGTGGTCTACGGCCGATGGCGAGAACTGCACCGTTTACACGCGCGATGGCAAAGTCTTTACGGGTGTGGTCCTCAATACCGAGCCTTCGGCGCATGTGGCCGATGAGCCGGTCAAGACCATCGAGAAGAACATGGAAATCCTGCTCGACGAGAACGTTGACAGCAAGGACGATGTGCTCGAGCTGGGTATTCAGACGGGCGACATCATCGCTATGGATCCGCGTACCACGGTGACGGAGAGCGGCTACATCAAGAGCCGCTTCCTGGATGACAAGCTGTCGGCGTCGATTCTGCTGGGTCTGGCCCGTTCCGTTGCTGACGGCGAGGTGTCGCTTTCGCGCAAGGTGTCGCTGCTCTTTACCGTGTACGAGGAGGTCGGCCACGGCGGTGCCTTTGTGCCGGCCGACACGCGTGAGATGATCAGCGTGGACATGGGCTGCGTGGGTGACGACCTGGGCTGCACCGAGCGCATGGTTTCGATTTGCGCCAAGGATTCGGGCGGTCCGTACAACTACGACCTGGTAACCACGCTGTCCAACATCGCGCGCGAGCTGGAGCTCGATTACGCCATCGATGTGTACCCGCACTACGGCTCCGACGTCGAGGCCACGCTCTCGGCCGGCTACGACATTCGCCATGGTCTGATCGGCCCCGGCGTGTACGCGAGCCACAACTACGAGCGCAGCCACATCGACGGTGTGCGCAACACTTTCGAGCTGGTTCGCGCCTACGTCCAGCGCTAACGATGCAGCGGCCTCGGCTGACACGGCAGTACCGACCGAGGCTGTCCTCTCTAACTTGCGGTGAAATAGGGACTGTTTGGCGGTTTTAAACGCTTAAACAGTCCCTATTTCACCGCAACTTATGAAGGGGATGGGGCTATTTGATGGCGCCGGTCACGGTGCCGCCGCCCAGGACGATGTCGCCGCGATAGACTACAACGGCTTGGCCGGGGGCGATGGCGCGCTGCGGCTCGTCAAAGGTCAGCAACATTTGCCCGTCTTCGCCGCACGTAAGGATCGCTGCCTGGTCTTTCTGTCGGTAGCGGTACTTGGCGCCCACGCGGATGCCGCCGGCATCCAGCTCGGCCTCCATGCGGTCGGCAGGGGCGCTCCAGATCCAGTCGTTGGCCGTGAGCGCCGTGGCCGTCAGGTCCTCGGCCTCGCCCAGATGCACGGTGTTGTTAGCGGCGTCGACGCCCGTCACATACACAGGATGCGCCATCGCGACGCCCAGGCCTTTGCGCTGGCCGATGGTGTAGCGCAGCGCGCCGTTGTGGCGCCCGACCACGCTGCCGTCGCGCCACACAATGTCGCCCGGTGCAGCGGGATGTCCGCAGCGGCGCTCGATATAGCCCGCGTAGTTACCGTCTGGAATAAAGCAGATGTCCTCGCTTTCGGCCTTCTGGGCGTTGGTAAAGCCCTGCTCGGCGGCTATGCGGCGCACGTCGCGCTCTTTGTCTAGGCCTGCCAGCGGAAAGATCGTGTGCGCCAGGCGCTCCTGCGTGAGCGAATACAAAAAGTAGCTTTGGTCCTTTTTAGGGTCCTCGCCGCGATGCAGCTGCCAGGTGCCGTCTGCCGCCTGGCTTGTTTTGGCGTAATGGCCCGTGGCGATGTAGTCGCAGCCCATGTCCAGCGCTGCATCGAGCAGCGCGCCAAACTTAATGTGGCGGTTGCAGATAATGCACGGATTGGGCGTCAGCCCCTCCTGGTAGGCGTTCATAAAACGCTCGACAACGTTGCGGTCGAAGGTTTGCTGCAAGTCGAGCACGTGATGGGGTATCCCCAGGCGCTCGGCGACGGCCTTTGCATCGGCGATGTCGTGGTCGACCTTACTCATGCCCGTGGCGGGATCGGGCGCGGGGCAGGTGAGGCGCATGGTGGCACCGACACATTCGTAACCCTGACTTTTGAGCAGATACGCGGTCACGCTGGAATCGACGCCGCCGCTCATGGCGACGAGCACGCGCTTGTTGTGCATGAGGAGGTTCTCCTTGGTGGCATGTGGCCAAAAAAGAAAAGCGGCGCGGGAGGCTGGTTCCGCGCCGCAGACATTGTAGCAAGTTCGGACGTCTCGTGGGGCATCCTGTTGGGATGAGGTCAGACTGCCAGAAGAGAGGGGAGACCGGCGTGCCTTGGACTCGTTCTAAGAACGAGAAGCTCTAGTCCTGGAAGAGCGCCGTGGACAGGTAGCGCTCGCCGGTGTCGGCGAGCAGCGCCACGATGGTCTTGCCTTCGTTCTCGGGGCGCTTGGCCAGCTGCAGAGCGGCCCAGACGGCGGCGCCGGACGAAATGCCCACGAGCACGCCTTCCTTGTGGCCCACGGCGCGGCCGGTGGCAAAGGCATCGTCGTTCTCGACGGGGATGATCTCGTCATAGACCTGGGTATCGAGGACGTCGGGCACAAAGCCGGCGCCGATGCCCTGGATCTTGTGCGGGCCGGCCTGGCCCTTAGAGAGCACCGGGGAGGTGGCGGGCTCGACGGCGACGACCTGAATCTCGGGGTTCTGCTCCTTGAGGAACTCGCCCACGCCGGTCACGGTGCCGCCGGTGCCAACGCCGGCGACGAAGATGTCGACCTTGCCGCCGGTGTCGTCCCAGATCTCGGGGCCGGTCGTGGCCTTGTGGATGGCGGGGTTGGCGGGGTTCACAAACTGGCCGGCGATGATGCTGTTGGGGGTCTCCTTCTGCAGCTCCTCGGCCTTGGCGATGGCGCCCTTCATGCCTTTGGAGCCGTCGGTGAGCACGAGCTGTGCGCCGTATGCCTGCATGAGCTTGCGGCGCTCGACGGACATGGTCTCGGGCATAGTGATGATCACCTTGTAGCCGCGGGCCGCCGCCACCGAGGCGATGCCGACGCCGGTGTTGCCACTCGTGGGCTCGATGATGGTGTAGTCGCCACCGCGCACGAGCTTGCCGGCCTTCTCGGCCTCGTCAATCATGTTCTTGGCGACGCGGTCTTTGACGGACCCGGCGGGGTTGAAGTATTCCAATTTGACGAGCACACGGGCCTTGAGGTCCTCGTCGGCCTCGAAGTGGGTGAGCTCCAGAAGCGGGGTGTGGCCGATAAGCTGATCGATGGACGTGTAAACATTGCTCATGGTGAACCTCCAAAGTGTTCAAATGACTGGATACCGTGTGGTTTTACGGTGTGTGTGGCAGCGAAACCCACAAACCTTATAGGTTGTTCGTTTTGCTGTTGGCAAGCATAGTAGACACCAAAGCCTAGTAACGCAATAGGAAATAGAAGATTATTACGAGTCGATTAACCATCTTGACGGGAATAGGTATTTTCAAAACCAATTTTTCGGCTAGAATTTCTACGAATTAAAAGACCGAAAGGCAGCTATATATATGTTGGTTTCCACAAAGGGCAGATATGCCCTGCGCGTTATGGTCGACCTGGCCGAGCACCAGGCGACAGGCCGTATCCCGCTTAAAGAGATTGCGGCGCGTCAGGGTATTTCGGAGAAGTACCTCGAGAATATTCTGGCTACGCTCGTGCGCGCCAACATGCTCTCGGGCATGCGCGGCAAGGGCGGCGGCTATGTGCTCACGCGCCCGCCCGAGCAGTACACGGTGGGCGAGATCTTGCGCCTGACCGAGGGCAGCCTGGCGCCGGTCGCCTGCCTGGATGGCGACTGCAAGGGTTGTTCGCGCTCTGACGAGTGCCCCACGCTCGACGTGTGGAAGAACCTGGACAAGCTTATCAACGACTACCTCGACGGTGTGACGCTCGATCAACTTGTCGCTCCCAACGAAGGCTACGACTACGTGATCTAGCCCACCTGCCATTTGGGGACGGGGTGGAAATGGCAGATTCTCTCGCCCTTTGAGACTTGGCAAATAAGAAGGCCGCCCATTTTTGTGATGGGCGGCCTTCGTTTTGGGCTGTTGAGACGGGCGCGGCCGGAATGGCCGTTTTAGCCCTCGGCGATGCTGTCGAGGATGCTGCGCATGATGGACACCAGGATGCTGCCCATAAAGGCCGATCCAAAGCTGGCGATGGAGATGCCCGCGCCCAGCAGATTGACCGACAGATAGCTGGCCAGCTCGAGCATAAAGCTGTTGACTACGAGCTGAAAAATACCCAGCGTAATGATCGTGAGCGGCAGCGAGATAACCGTCAGGAACGGCTTGACGAGCGAATCGACGATGTTCAGGAACAGTCCCACGAAGGCGAAACAGACCCAGGCCTCGGCAAAACCGAAGGGCTGGATGCCGGGGACGAGGAACGTGGCAATCGCGATGGCGATCGAGGTAAAGAGCCAGTTAAGCATAAAGCGCATGGTGTGAATCCTTTCTTGCGCAGGGTGCGTCGGTGTCGCGTGAAGCGGTTTGCTGCGGCAGCTTGGACGGCCGCTCGGGTGTGCCGCCTTGTTCGGCCGCCCATTGTCTCAGATATTCGTGGAGCTTACGTGCGCATTCGGTTTCAAAACGGCGTTCGTCCTAGAAAACGCGCCGCTGGCAGAGAGTTTTGTCGCTTTAGTTTGGTGGTGTGCTAAACTGCTACGGGCAAAAGCCACAGGCGCTGCCCTATTGCATAGAACGGGCGAACGATGCCCGATGTCAGTATCAACTTCGATGCCTTTTGGCGGGTTTGGCGGTGATCGATGAATATCGAGAACATGTTTGACAAGCCTGATGTCAAGCAGCTGGTCCACGCATTTAGTCTTTTGGATGACGAGAAGGATATCCAAGCGTTTTTGACCGATATCTGCACGCCGCGCGAGATCTGCGATCTATCGCAGCGTCTGCAGGTTGCGCGTTATCTGGATGAGGGCGAGCCTTATGTTGAGGTTCAGGCCCGCACCGGCGCTTCGTCCACTACGGTGAGCCGCGTTTCAAAGGCACTCAACGGCGAGTACGGCGGCTATCGCAAGATCCTCATCAAACTGGAGGATGGCGAGTAGGCCAGCGGCAACAAACGAATTGCGCAGAACCGTCCCTTCGGGGGCGGTTTTTTGATCCTTTGGGGACGGAGGAAAACGGATCACTGGGTTAGACTGACCTCCTCGGTGATCCATTTTCCTCTGTCTCCAAGGGGTCAAATCTGTTGGCGTGGGGCAAATCTGTCCGCGCGGGCGGGTAGGATGGAAGCATTGAATATTGCGAACGGTTTGAGTGGAGGACCATGCCTGTTCGAATCTATACCACCAACGCCGGCGCGGATTTGAGCGATGCCGAGGCGGCGCTGCTTGCCGACCTTATTGCCCGCCACGGGCGTGCCGTGCTGCTGGCGCCAACGTTTGCCGAGCTCGACCTGTGCCGTCATGATGCGGCGGAAGCCGGCGTTTCGCTGGGTATTGACTACAAGACGCCTACATCGTGGCTTCGCTCGCTTTGGGAGCTTTTGGGCGACGGGCGCGGTTTCGTCGACAACCTGCAGCGCCAGATGCTGTTTTCGGACATGGTAGCGCGCCTCGACGACGCCGACCTGCAGCCGCTTTCGCGCAGCCAGGGCACGGTGCGTATGCTCGCGCGTATGGCTCGCGATGTGCTGCCGGGTGTGGCAGGGACAGGTGCCGAGCGTTGCTGCGACAACGGTTGCAAGCCCAAGCCCAGAAGCGACGCCGAGGCTCGCGTGTTTGAACTTTTGTGCGCCTATGCGCGCGGTTTGGACCGTCGAGATATGGTCGAGCCCTGCGAGGCGGCTGACATTATGGCCGGCGCTTTGGCCGACAACCTGCCGGGGTGCGCCCGCGCCGTTTGCGTGCGCGGCGTCACGTCATTTACGTATAGCCTGCTCGAGCTGCTGTCCGCCGTGGCAAACAACGGGGGAGAGGTTGTCGTGCTGCTTGCCCGCGAGCAAGCGGCGATGCGCGAGGAGCTTGCCGCGGCATTTGATGTCCGCGGTGTGCTGTTTGAGATCGCGCCGCTGGGGGAGGGCGCCGCCGCGCCCCAGACTGCCTCCAAGTCCGCTGCTCAGCCTGCCTTTATTGAGGTCGCCGGCCCCCATGCCCGTGCCCATGCTTATGCGGACGTCATCGATAAGTTGGTGAAAGCGCACAAGGAGTCCAAGGACGATAAAGCTGCTGCAACACCCGCCGACCCCGTACGCGTGCTCGTTGTTTCTGCCCGGGCACCCCAGCTGTTCGGCGAGCTTGCCGCTCGTTTGGCGGCGCGCCACGTTGCTGCCGAGACGGCCGAGTTCACGGCGTTTTCCCAATCCATTGCGGGCAGGCAGTTCACGGCGCTCGCCAACCTGATCGAGCGTATGAAGGCCGCCGACGAAGGGGCAGCTTCTAAGACTGAGTGGTGGCCCGCTCCGGAGCTTACCGACTGGATTTACAGCCCGCTTTCGGGTGCCGACGCCGCCAGCGCGCGCACGTTCGACAAGAATATGCGACTGTCGCGCAGCAAGACCACTGCGGGCGTCAAGAGCCTGCTGCAGAGCGTGCAGGGCCAGGTGAGGGGCGCGCGTAAAGCGGCGAGCGACGAGAACTGGTTTAAGAACGTGCCGTGCGTGATCTCGGACGTGTTCCAGGCGCTGTGGCGCGACAAACCCGTGACGGCGCTCAAGGCCATGCTTGCCGTTGCCGAGGCACTGCCCGATCGCGCACTTGGCGGTCTCGACGGTCAGGCCCGTCGCCAGGCGGAGGTGGCCCTGCTGCGCCACGTCATCGACATCCTTATGAATGGCGCCCGTGCGCTCGACGTGTCGCAGGCCGCGACCGTGCCCGTGCTCGATGACATTCGCACCAAGGTGGACAAGCGTAGCGCCGCCTACGATTACGAGACCTACGAGGTTGACCGTGCGCCACGCGCCCAGGTTCGCTTTGCTTCGCTTGCCGATGCGGCGGCCCTGCGCCCCGGCAGCTACGATGCCGTGCTGTTTGCCGACGTCGACCTGGACAGTTATCCGCTCTCACACGAAGAGGGGCCGCTGGCCACGCTGACGGCGAGCCTCGATCGCGAGGGTGTGACGCTTGAGCCTGCCGCCTTGTTGCGCGTGCGCTTTGGCCGCGCGATGCAGGCCGCGCGCGGTCCGGTTGCGCTTGCCCGCGTGACGCACGATCGCCAGGCGCGCGAGTGCTACCCGGCTGCCGTGTGGACCGAGTTGCGGGCGCATGCCGAGGCCGCTAACGATGCTAAGGCCGCTGACGCCGACAAGGCCGCTGACGACGCTAAGGCCGTTGGCGCCGACAAGGCGAAGTGTGTGGGTGAGGGCGATATCGTAAGGGACTTCGATCCCGCGGCAGGCGAAGGTCTTAGGCGCGAGCGCGTGACCTGCGAAGCTCCTCAGCATCTGAGCGATGAAGCCATTCCGTATTTGGTCCTGCGTCGTCGCGATGGCGAGGGCGAGGATGCGCCGCTGGTGCCGCGCCTGACGTCTGCCTCGCAGATCGAGGCCTATTCGACCTGCCCGCTATGCTGGTTCGTCTCGTACCGCGTGAAGCCCCAGTCGATCGACGCTGGCTTTGGCAATATGGAGAAGGGCAACTTTGTCCACGACGTGCTGGAACACTTGCATGCCCGTCTGCCCCAGGAGGGCATGGAGCGCGTGACACCCATGAATCTGCCACGCGCGAAGGAGCTGCTGCGCGAGGTCTTTGACGAGACCTTGGCCGAGCATGCGGGCAAGCGCGGTACCGAGGGCCCGCTCGTGCCGCTCTCCCCGGTGGAGGAGCGCCAGGTGGCCGAGATTTTGCCGCAGCTGGAGGGCGTTCTTGCCTACGAGTCCGAGGCGCTCGCGCCCTTCGCGCCGCGCTATCTGGAGTTTGCGTTCAACGAGCTCCAGGTCGAGTATGCCGGCTGGCCGCTCGGCGGGCGCATCGACCGCGTGGATGTGGATGCCGAGAATCGCGCCGTGGTAATCGACTACAAGCATCGCACGGGCGTTGAGGAGTTTAAACTCGCCGACCCCACGGTGCGCGACGAGGAATCGGGCGAGGCCGCCATCGACGACCCGCGGTGGCTGCCGCCCCATACCCAGACGCTTATCTATGCGCAGGCTATGCGCCGGGCGCTGGATCTGGATGCCCGTGCGGCGCTCTATTTTTCGACCAAGGGCGGCAAACCGGCGCTGCGCGGCGCCGCGAGTGCCGAGCTGCTCGAGGAGGAGCGTGGTGACGGCCGCATCCCGGGGCTTAAGAAGGGCTTTCCCGGCGAGGGTGGCAGCATGGACTTCGACGCCCTGCTCGATCGCGTGGAGGCCGGCATCGCCGAGCGCCTGCACGAACTCGAGGCAGGCGACGTTGCCGCCGTCGACCCGACGTCGGCTCAGGCCGCGCATGCGCGCTGCTCGTATAACCACGAAGGAACGTTTGTAAGGAGGGACGTGTAGACCATGGATCTTTCGACTTTGATGCCGCAACAGCTGCAGATCGTCAAAACGCTCGACCGTCCGCTGTTTGTCTCGGCGGGTGCCGGTTCGGGCAAGACCTTTACCCTCACGCGCCGCATCGTCTACGCGCTCTCGCCCGAATCCGGTCCGTTCGTTGAGCATCTGGACCAGGTGCTCGCCATTACCTTTACCAAAGACGCCGCGGCCGAGATCCGTGACCGTGTGCGCCGCGCGCTCATCGACGAGGGCATGGACGAGGAAGCCCTGACCGTCGACGATGCGTGGATCTCGACCATTCACGGCATGTGCTCGCGTATCCTGCGCGCACATGCGTTGGAGCTGGGCATCGATCCCGAGTTCACGGTGCTCACCGATACCGACGAGCTTATGGACCAGGCTGTTGAGCATGTGCTGGCCCGCGCGACGGCGCCCGATGCCGCCCCCGAGCTCGCCGCTTCGCTTAAGGCCCTCTACGCTTGGTATCCCATGGCGGGCGAGGGTGGGCCGTTTGGCGCCGGTACCACCATTAAAGGACTGGTGCGCGACCTGCTGGAGCTATCGAGCCAGCTGCCGGGCGGCATGGACGATGTGTGCGTGGCGCGCGGCCAGGCTGACACCTCGGCGCTTGCCGACGCCTATCGCGCGGCGTTGGGTGCGAGCAAGGCCGCGACCGAAAAGGCACAGGTGGCACTCGACGCCATCGACGCGTTTGAGGCGAGCGGCAAAACCATGGAGGATGCGGCGCGACTCATGATGTCGTGCAGCATGCCTCGGGCGAGCAAGGCGTTTTCTAAGGAGCAGGTGGAGCTACTCAAGGCCGAGGCTGCCGATGCGTTTATCAATATCGTGCTGGCCTGCGGTGGTCCCGCACTCGATGCGCTGGTGGGCCTGGCCCGTTCCGTGGAGGCTGAGTATCGCGCGCTGAAGGCCGGCCAGTCCGCGCTCGATAACAACGACCTACTGCGTATGGCGTACGAGGCGCTGCGCGACTACCCGGCTATTCGAGCGGCCTATGAGGGCCGCTTTAAGATGGTCATGATCGACGAGTTCCAGGATACCGACCAGATGCAGGTCGACCTGATCCGTTACCTGACCGGCGCGGGTGAGCGTGCGCTGTGTACCGTGGGCGATGCACAGCAGTCGATCTACCGCTTCCGTGGTGCCGAGGTCGAGGTGTTCCGTCGCCAGGAGCGCAAGGTGGGTTCGACGACGGCGTCCGAGACGGTCGCCACGTCCGATGCCCCCGCCGGCGAGCTTGTCAAGCTTGTACGCAACTTCCGCAGCCACGACGAGGTGCTGCGCTATGTGGCGCGCGTCTTTGACGGCGACACCGGTGGTTTGATGCAGGGGTTCTTGGATCTTGAGCCGAGTGACGATCGCGAGGACAAGCTCAAAGCAAAGGCTTCGCGCCGCCAGGCGCTGCTCGTTGCCGGCGGCAGCACCCAGGAGCGAACGCAGGCGAAAGCTCGTGCGATTGCGGAGCGATTCCAAGCGCTCGTTAAAGCGGGCCAGCCCCAGGGCGGTATGGTGCTGCTGCTAGGGCGCATGACCAATGCCGATGTCTACGCACAGGCGTTTCGCGACCAGGGGCTCGACTGCGTCATCGCGGGCGGCTCGGTTTTTGCCCAGGCAGCCGAGGTGCAGACGGTGCGTGCTCTGGTGTGCGCGCTTGCCAATCCGGCCGATACGGCGCAGGGCCTCATGCCGCTGCTGGCATCGCCGATGTTTGCGCTGGGCGCCCAGGAGTTTTTGGCGCTGGCGACCAAGCTGGACGACCAGACGGGGGAGACCTCGCGCCGCAACATCGACGCGGGCATCATGAGCGATTGTGACGTGCCGGGGCTGCGGGACCTGCCGCTGCTGACGCGCGCCCGCGAGGTGTTGCGCCATGCGCTTCGTCGCGTGGGGCGCGATTCGTTCGCCGTCATCGCGCGCGATGCCGTCAATGCCTCGGGCTGGTTTGTACGCCTGACAAAGCGCGGTCCCGAGGGCAAGGCGATTGCCGCCAACGTGCTCAAGGCGCTCGATGCCGTTGCCGAGGCGGAGGCTGAGCTCGGCAACTCGCCGCGCTCCATTGCGCTCGCTTTCGACCGCTTCTTGGCGGGCAAGGAGGCGCCGGGCGCGCTTAACGAGGAAGGCGGCGGCGCGGTGCGCATCATGACGGTGCATGCGTCCAAGGGTCTGGAGTATCCGGTCGTAGCGGTTGCCGAGTGTTTTGGCGTGCGTAAGTCCTCGGGTGCGGCACAGATGGTTCGCGTCGACGGTGGGGCGCAGGTCGTGGCGCTGCCGGCCCGTTTTGATGGCGTTAGGCTTGCCGACGGAACCTTCGTGAAGGGCGATGACGTCAAAAAGCAGTTTGAGCATGCGTTTAAGGGTAAGGGCACGTCGCTATGGTTGCCGCCGGAGCTCATGGAGGATGTCTGCGCGACGGGTTCTCCCGCCGAGGCATTCGTTCGCCTGCGCAACGACGACCTGCAGCTTTCGCTCGAGGAGCGGGCTCGCTTGCTCTATGTCGCCATGACGCGAGCGCGCGAGCTGGTCATTCTGGCGATGGATGTCGGCGTGAGCCGCGGCAAGGTGACGGCGCCGACCTTCGACGTCGAGACCGATCTGACCTACGACGTGCTGCGTCGTATTCTGCCGACGGACGGCCTGGACATGCCGCAGCTCGATGCCGACCGTTTGGTGTTCGACAACTCCCAGTCGGGCGACTACGAGCTCATCTCGCTGGCTGACTTTGCTTTTGGCGAGCAGTCGTTTGAGGCCAATGCTTCTCTGGATGCCGAGGGCAGGCTTGTCCGCGGCGATGCGGAGCCGGAGGGCGCCGGTGCAGATGCCCGCGCCGCCGTTCCCGGCCCTGCCGACCCCGAGCCCGATGCGTTTGAGCTCGTGTATCCCCAGACGGTGGGCGTGCGCATGGGCGCCTGCCCGTATCCGGCGCGCGATTCGTACAGCTACTCGTCAATTGCCGCGGCGCTGCATGCCGAGTCCGAGGACCGTGCCGCCGAGGCACACACGCCCATGGACGAGGCCGGCGATGATGCGGAGTCGGATGGTTCCGAGATGACGGATGCAGGCGTGGCCGCCGTTGAGCCCGCCGGCAACCCCATGGCGCTGGGCTCGGCGTTCCATGCCGCCTGCCAGTGGCTGATCGAGATGGGTGCCGATGCGCTGCCCGCCGAGCGTGCCGACGCCCTGGCTCGCCTGTGGCGCCTGACGCCGGAACAGCGCGAACGCTTCGACGTTGCCCTGGATCGCTGGCTCAAGTCGGCGGTCCGTGCCGAGCTGCTTGCCTGGCCGTGCGTTCGCGCCGAGGTGCCGTTCTTTTCGCTGGGTTGCGAGGATGAGGACATCGCTCGCTACGGTGCATATGCCGAGGGCGCCATCGATGCTTTGGCGACGAACCCGGCGGATTCGTCATGCGCGCTGGTCATCGACTACAAGACGGGTGGCACGCCGGACGAGACGCCGGAACAGCTGCAGGAGAGGCACGCCCTGCAGGCGCGCGTCTACGCTGATGTTTTGCACAAGGCGGGCTTTGAGGCCGTGACCGTCAAGTTCGTCCGCGTGGAGCAAGTCGACCTCGCCAACCCGTGCGAGCCTCAGGTGGTCACCTACAGCCTCTAGCCCTCAATAACTTGCGGTGGAATACGGACTGTTTTGGCCAAAAAAGCCGCCAAACAGTCCGCATTTCACCGCAACGCATGGGAGAGCCTGGGGCGGTACAATGGTTCGAACGGTTCAAACGAATAAGGAGCCATCATGCAGCTCGCCAAAACGCTTAAGGTGACGCCGGAGGAGCTTTTTGACGCTCTGGCGGGGTCTATCATGCAGGATATCGAGAACGCCACGGGCAAGCGTCCCAGCCGCAACAAGCTCAACGGCTATAAGTACGAGAAGCGCGCCCAGTCCGCAAAAGGCAAGGCCAAGGGCATGGCGATCAAGGTTAAAATCAAGCACTTTGACTACCCGTGTCTCTATGAGGTCCGTTTTCAGTATGCGGCGGGCATCAATACTATGCGCTATGAGGCTGCACCTGCTGGCGATGGTGCCTGCGAGCTCACCTATACCGAGGATTTTCAGGGTGTGGGTGGCAACACGTCTGGCACGCGCGGCAAGCTCGGCCTCTTCTTCTATGAGCGCAAGCTCAAGAGCCACGCCAACCAGACGATTGATCAAATCGTCAAATACATCGAGGGTGAGCGCCGCGTAAAGGCTAATCCCGCCTTCGCCGATGATACTGCCGAAAACGCTTCGGATGTATTCCATTGATACCCTGTGCAAAAGCTTTACCGCTCTTCACATCAACTGTGAACACTTCAGGCTTCGAGTCAGTAGCGAGCGGCCCGACAAAAGTAGTTGATGGAAGTGCCAAATGAATAAGAATGCCGCTACGCAACTGCACATCTATTCCGCCTTTTTCGTTCTCGCGGGATTTGTTTTAAATCGGGGAGTGTTTCTACTTTTCCTTGCGGAGAAAGGAATGTCTGTCACGGAAATCGCGCTTTATCAAGCCCTGTTTAACATTACAACGGTCGTCCTCGAGCTGCCAACAGGGCTGATAGGCGATTTCTTTGGAAAGAAGTTTTCGATTCAAGTGGGCGTGCTGCTGCTTTTCTTCCATACGGCTGGCATGCTGTTGCTCTCAGGTCCCTTTCTTGTCGTGCTTTCCCTTGTTGAGGCACTCGCCTACTCCCTTCAATCGGGATCCGAACAAGCACTTTTATATGAAATTGCCCGGAATGCCGGTCAAGGAGAGCGTTTCCTCACCATCAACGCTCGGCTGCTTGCCGCGCAATCAATCGCTACGGGAATGGCGATTGTGCTCGGATCTTTCATTGCCCAAGTATCTTGGAGCGCCCTCTACGTATGTGTCTCCGTTTTCTATCTCCTGCAGCTTTTCCTTCTGTATCCCATTGAGAGGACGGAAGCGACCCGTTCTGAAAGCTCTGAAAAGGGAAGGTTTGACGCGGCCAAGATGTTCAGACGCGAAACCTGGTGCATTGGAGAATCCGCTTTTGCGGTGTTGCTTCTTCTAATCGGCACAAGCATGCTCGATGGATTCTATGGGAGTTATTACAACTTGAATCAGTTGGTATTCGACGCATTTGATGCTCCCGTCTCCATAATAGGAATCTTTTTCGGTGCATCCTATGCAGTAAATGCGACGGCCTACATTGCAGCAGATTTCTTCTCATTGCGTTTCGGGAAAAGAAATACCATGCTCGGCTCGATGCTAATCGAGGCTGGCCTTTTCATGATTCTTCCGTGGTTTGCTTCAAATCCGCTGTGTTTGTTTGGCCTTAGCATGGTGCTTTGTTTTCTCCCAGAAGTGGTGTACATCACTTCGGAAAACTTAATCCAAGACGCGATAGCGGACGATCTCCGCGCGACGATCCTTTCCGTCGCGTCTCTGGTAAGGGCTCTCTTTTCTGCAGTGTTTTTCTCCATATTTGGACATGTGTTGGGGTTATATCCCATTCAGATAGCGCTCGGTATTATTGGTGCAATCGCGATAGCAATTACCGCCGTTGTTTCATTAAAAATGGTTGGAATACAGGTCTCCAAGAATTGATATATCGATTGACGAGCTATCCGAAGCGTCGAGCCTTCTTGATGGACATGACTATTCGTCACAAATCATTCCGCGCATCGCCGGGGTTCCAGTAATACTCGATATATCTGGATGCCCTCATTCCCCTTTTTGAAGGTCCCAAATTGACTACCCGTGTTGGTTTGGCTAGGTTCGGGTGCTATCCGCGCCGTGCGGTAAAATCGTTCAGTCAGAACACGAACCCGCATCGGAGCTCATCACATGGCATTCGTCCATCTGCACAATCACACTGTTTTCTCCATGCTCGACGGCGCAACCCGTATCCAGGATATGGTCAACCGTGCCGTAGAGCTGGGCATGCCCGCCGTGGCCATTACCGACCACGGCTACATGTATGGCGTACCCGACCTGGCGCTGGCCTGCGACGCCGTCAACCACAACACGCCCGAGTACAAGACATGGAGCCACGACAAGGCCTTCTTGGAAAAGGATCGCCGCGACGAGCTGGTGGAGCCCGATCCCGAGGCAAACCCGCGCGAGCATGCCCAGTATGTGAAGGACATGGCCATGTGGGACGAGAAGGGCAACATCGACGAGCTCAAGCCGCCCCTGGTCATCAAACCCATCTTTGGCTGCGAGGTCTACTTTACGCCGGACGAGACGCTCGCCCGCGACCACAAGCCCGAGCTCTACCACATGATCCTTCTGGCCAAGGACCAGGAGGGCTACGTCAACCTGATGCAGACGGTTTCCGAGGCAGCCGTGCAGGGCTTTTACTACAAGCCGCGCGTGACGCTCGACAACCTGCGCCGCCACGCCAAGGGCATGATCTGCACCAGCGCCTGCATCGCGGGCATCATTCCCAAATACATCGACCGCGGTGACATGGAGGGCGCCATCAAGTGGGCCGAGACCTTCCGTGATACCTTCGAACCTGGCGACTTCTACATCGAGATCCAGGAACACGGCATCACCACCGACAACGGCCTGACCGACGAGCAGATGGACCGCACGCTCATCGATATCGCCAAGCAGGTGGGCGTCAAGGTCATTGCCACCAACGACTTCCACTACCTGCGCCGCGAGGACGCGCCGGTGCAGGACGTCATCATGTGCATTGGCATGAACGCCAAGGTCGACGACCCCAACCGCATGCGCATGACCGGCTCGGAGTTTTATATGAAGACCGAGGAGGAGATGCGGGCGATGTTCCCGTATTGCCCCGAGGCCTGCGACAACACGCTCGAGATCGCCGATAAGTGCTACGTAGAGCTGGACTGGGACTCCATCATCCTGCCGCGCTTCCCGCTGCTCGACCCCGGCGAGACACACGAGAGCCAGTTCCGCCGCGAGTGCGAGAAGGGCCTGCGCCAGCACTATGGTGACGACTGGGCCACGCGCGAGATCGGTGGCGTCAACATCAAAGAGCGCTTTGAGTACGAATACAAGGTCATTTGCGACAAGGGCTTTGCCGCCTACTTCCTCATCGTCGCCGAGTACGTGCAATGGGCCAAGGACAACGGCATCGGCGTCGGCCCCGGCCGTGGCTCGGCCGCCGGCGCTATCGTCGCCTACGCCATGAACATCACCGCGTTCGACCCGCTCGAGAACGGCCTGATGTTCGAGAGGTTCCTGTCCCCGCAGCGTACCGAGATGCCCGATATCGATATGGACTTCGACGATGAGCGGCGCCTCGAGGTCGTGGAGCACGTTCGCCAGCTCTACGGCCCCGAGAAGGTCACCCACGTCATCACCTACTCGACCATCAAGGCCAAGCAGGCCATCAACGACGCCGCGCGCGTCCTGGACTACCCGGTCTACATGGGTCAGCGCCTGTCCAAGATGGTCTCGAGCGACCCCAAGGTCAAACTCAAGCAGGTGCTCGACAAGCAACCCGGCAAAGAGGATCTGTTTAACCCCGACTTTGCCGAGGCCTATAAAAAGGATGACGACGCCCGCCGCATCATCGACACGGCGCTCTCGATTGAGGGCCTCACCCGTGGCGAGGGCGTGCACGCGTGCGCCGTTCTGATCTGCCGCGACCCCGTCAACGAGCATGTGCCCACCAAGCTCGACACCAAGGGCGGCGTCGAGATTACCCAGTACGAGGGCCATACCGTTGCCGACATGGGCCTGCTCAAGATGGACTTCTTGGGCCTGCGCACGCTGACGGTTATCTCCAAGGCCAAGGCAAACATCAAAAAGAACTTCGGCATCGACATCAAAGAGGAAGAGATCCCCTTTGACGATCCCGAGATCTTTAAGCTCATGGGTTCCGGCCACACCGCCGGCGTCTTCCAGGTCGAGTCCGCCGGCATGACGGCCACGATCAAGAACATGAAGCCCACCGAGTACAAGCACGTCGTGGCATTGATCGCTCTGTACCGCCCGGGCCCGCTGGGCGCCGGCATGGTTTCGTCCTACATCAACCGTATGAACGGCAAGGAGCCGGCCGTCTCCTACGACGACCGCCTGGACGACATCCTGGGCGAAACCTACGGCACCATGGTCTACCAGGAGCAGGTTATGCTCATCTCCGTCGAGATGTGCGGCTTCTCCAAGGGCGAATCGGACTCGCGTATCCGTAAGCCCGTGGCTAAGAAGAAAATCAAGCTGCTCACGTCGACGGTGCTCCACTGGGAGGATGGCTCGGACGAGACCACCTACGACCACTGGATGAACGGCGCTATCAAGAACAACTACACGCGCGAGGTCGCCCAGAAGATTTGGGACGATGTTCTCGAGTTCGCATCTTACGCCTTTAACAAGTCGCACTCCGCCGGCTACGCCATCCTGGTTATGCAGACGGCGTGGCTCAAGGCGCACTATCCGCACGAGTACATGGCGGCCGTTCTGACGTCCTATACGGGCAAGACCGACAAGATCGTTCATTACGTTTCGGCGTGCCGTCACGACGGCATCCCCGTGCTGTCGCCAGATGTCAACGAGTCCGGTACCGAGTTCACGGCTACCAAGGAGGGCGTGCGCTTTGGTCTGGCCGGCATCCGCGGCGTGGGCACCGGCGTGGCACAGGCGATTATTGCCGAGCGCGAGGCGGGCGGCCCGTTTAAGACGCTGCACGACTTTGTCGAGCGCGTGGACTCGAGCCAGGCCAACCGTCGCGTGATCGAATCGCTCATCAAGGCAGGCGCCTTCGACTCCACGGGGTATCCGCGTCGCCAGATGATGCACTTTGTGGACAAGAACAACCCCGAGAACATCATCGATGCCGCGGTGAAGCGCCAGAAGGATCGCGCGAGCGGCCAGACGTCGTTCTTCGATATGTTTGGCGACGTTGAGGGCTCGGGCTTTGAGGTGAGCGTGCCCGATCCGGATGGCCAGGAATGGGACCGCCACCTTAAGTTGAGTCAGGAGAAGGAGGTTCTGGGCATCTATGTCTCGGACCACCCGCTGCGCCCGTTTGAGTATGCACTAGCCAAGGCGCGTGACTTCTCGTTCTCGCAGATCGACACCGGCTACGAAGTTCAGAATCCTACGGGCGGCACCATCAACCAGGAAATTCCCGAGGGCAAGGCGCTGTGGTGGGCCGGCATGGTCTCGAGCGTGTCCAAGCGCGTGACCAAAAACGGTGACCCCATGGGCATCGTGCAGCTCGAGGACATGGAAGGCGAGGCCACCGTCGTCGTGTTCCCCAAGACCTACAAGGAGGCCGAGGGGTACCTGTACGGCGAGGTCGATCCCGAGACCGGCGCGCAGCTGTCCGATGCCTTTGTGCGCATTAAGGGCAAGCTCGAGCGCTCGGACCGCGGCGACCAGATCATCGCGCAGGAGATCGTGCCGCTCGAGCTCAACGAGGAGAACAACAAGCCCAAGGTGTTTGAGGTCATGGTGCCCAACAGCCGCTTTAGCCAGGGCAATATGGCGCGCCTGGCCACGGTGCTCACCGCTAACCCGGGCGGCGACCGCGTGGAGATCTTTATCGAGCAGGTGGACGGGCGCGTGCTGCGTGCCGAGGTACCTGCCAAGGTCAACGCGCGTTCGATTCCGCTGCTGGCCGAGGCCAAGGCCATTGTGGGTAACCAGGGCCGCGTGACGGTGATCTAAGCTACCCCGGGTGAGATTGGAGGAAGTGATGGCGCAGGGGACGTTTGTGCAGGCGCTTCGCAAAGAGGCGGCGTTGAGCGGCACCTTTATGAAGGGCCGCTCGCTCATGCTCAACGGCGCCGTGCTGTCGATTGAGGACAGCGGCTCGCGCTTCTCCAAAAACGTGACGGTTGAGGGCTCGGTGCGCGGCTCGCGCGGCGACCTGTACAAGACGCACGTGGCGCTCGATATGGACGAGCACGAGGTTATCGACTACGACTGCGACTGCCCCGCCGCATACCGCTATCCCGGTATGTGCAAGCACGCCATCGCCACAGCGCTGGCGTACCTGGACACCAGCGGCATTGAGCCTGTTGAGGGGCTGCGCACGCCGGTTCGCACGTTTACGGCGCAGCCGAAACAGCCCGCGCGCGCCGCGTCCGCCGCGCCGGCCGTCAACCCCAACTTTCCCTTCCCGGCGCCCGTCCCCACGAGCCCGAGCCTTGTGGCGGCGCTTTCCGATCTTTCGGACGCGCGCATGGATGAGCTGGCGAGCATGCGCCGCAAACTAGCCGGTGCCGTTGATCCCGACGCCCCCAAAGCGGCGTTGGAGCCCTCGTTGGTGCCGTACTACAATCCGCTGTTCGCTGACCGCTTTAGCTGGGCGCTCGAGTTCCGCATTCGCTGTGGATCGGTCTCCTACGTGGTCAAGGACATCGACGGCATGGCCGATGCCTACGTGCGCGGCGGCACGTTCTCCTATGGCAAGAAGCTCACGTTTGTCCATTCACCTGAGGCCTTTGACGAAACATCGGCAAAGCTGCTCAACCTTGTTGTGACGACAGTTGCCTATCTCGATGACATCACAAGCTCGCGTTCGGCGTCGTACGACTTTGCCCGCAGTGGTTTTGTTGCCGAGCGTCAGTTGCCGCTGTCCGAGCATAGCATCGTATATGTGCTGGACCTGCTGCGCGGCCAGACCATCTCCTTTGAGCCCGCCTGGTCGCGGGGGATGACGACGCATCGCACCTACGACGTGGCGGTTGAGCTGTCTCCGCAAGGGGAGGACGAGGCATCCGCTAAGCGCCCACCGCTGCTTGCCGCCAAAATCGCGCCGGCGGCTGGTGGTAGCTATGACCTGCGCCTGCCCGCCGATATGTACTGCTTTGCGTCGGGCGATGCCGCCTACTTGGTTGACACGCGCCGCGCGCGCCGTACCGACGCTGCATTTGCTCAGCATGCCGCACCTTTTTTGTCGCGCTTGCTGCCGTGCCGCACGCCCGCCCATATTGCCGCCGAGCAGGTGGGTGAGTTCTGCCGTATGGCGCTGCCCATTTTGCGCGACTACACCGACCTCACCGCGCCCGCCGCGCTCGATACCGTGGCACCCGAGCCGAGCTTTGCTATGGCGATCGGCGTCGACGATGGGCTCGTGACCTGCAAAATTACGGTTACCTACGGCGATTGGTCGGCGGATCTCTTTAGCCTGGGCGCTCCGGGCAGCCCCTTCGAAGAGCAGCGCCCCGGTGTGCCGCCCCGCGACGAGGTGGCGGAGTTTCGCGTTATGGATACGGCGGCCCTGTACTTCGATTTCTACGAGCGCGGTCTGGCGTTTGAGGAGCGCGATGACGCCCGCTTGTTCTGCCTGCTGACCGAGGGCCTGTCTGCCCTGTCCGAACTGGGTGAGATCATGCTCAGCGACCGTCTGCGCCAGATCTCGGTCCGCCCCGCGCCCAAGCTCTCGGTTCGTGCGACCGTTAAGAGCAATCTGCTCGATGTCGAGCTGGGCGCGAGCGGGCTTTCGGCCGCGGACCTTGCCGTCTATCTCGATTCGTACAAGCGCCATCAAACGTTTGCGCGCCTTACGTCCGGCGACATCATTCGCCTGGACGAGGGGGCGCGCGCCGCGTTTGGCCTTGCCGAGGACCTGGGTGTCGATGCCGTCGACCTGCTCGACGGCGTGTCGCTTCCCGCGTCGAGCACCCTGTTCGTCGACAGCATGCTCGCACGCACGCCGGCGCTCGAGGCCGATCGCGACGCTGCGTTCCGCCGTACCGTCGAGCGCCTGGACACGCTCGGCAAGATGGACTTTACGGTGCCGGCATCGCTCAAGGCAACGATGCGCGGCTACCAGGTCGACGGATACCAGTGGCTCGGCTCGCTCGAACACCTGGGCCTTGGCGGCATCTTGGCCGACGACATGGGCCTGGGCAAAACGCTCCAGATGATTGCGCATATTCTGGCGCGCGTGGAGGCGGGGGACACCAAGCCCACGCTCGTGGTATGCCCGGCCTCACTCGTGTACAACTGGACTGCCGAGCTGGAGCGCTTTGCCCCGTCGCTCGATGTGTGCGCCATTGTGGGCGCCAAGGCTCAACGCCGCGTGCAGATCGCCGGCGTGGCCGAGCATAGCGTGGTCGTGACGTCGTATGACCTTATGCGGCGCGATATCGACGAGTACGTCGAGCGGGATTTTGCCCGCGTGGTGCTCGATGAGGCACAGTACATTAAAAATCCGCTCACGCAGGTGGCGCGCGCCGCCAAGCGCCTGCCTGCCGGCGTGCGCTTTGCCCTGACGGGCACGCCCATCGAAAACCGCCTGTCCGAGCTCTGGAGCATCTTCGACTTTTTGATGCCGGGCCTTTTGGGGACGCGCGAGTCGTTTGCCAAGCGCTTTGAGAGCCCCGTCGAGCATGCCGAGGGCGATAGCGCCGCTCGCCTGCAGGCGCTCGTGTCGCCGTTTGTGCTGCGCCGTGTTAAGGAAGACGTGGTGGCCGACCTGCCCGAGAAGATCGAAGACACCGTCATGGCGCAGCTTACCGGCGAGCAGCGCAAGCTCTACCTGGCCAACCAGGACCGCATCGCCCAGCAGGTGCAGCACCGCGAGGCTGGGGAGTTTAAGAAGGACAAACTCAAGGTGCTCGCCGAGCTCACCAAGCTGCGCCAGATCTGCTGCGACCCGCGTCTACACTACGAGGATTACAAGGCGGGGAGCGCCAAGCTCGATACGTGTATGGAGCTCGTGCACGGCGCACTCGACGGCGGGCATCGCATCCTGTTGTTCAGCCAGTTTACGGGTATGCTCGATATCATCGGTAAGCGCTTGGCCAAGGAGGACATCGCCTTCCTTAAGCTCACGGGCGCTTCGTCTAAGGAGAGCCGCGCCAAGATGGTCGCGCAGTTCCAAGCGGGCGAGGTTCCGGTCTTTTTGATTTCGCTCAAGGCGGGCGGCGTGGGCCTTAACCTGACGGCGGCCGACGTGGTCATCCACTACGACCCGTGGTGGAACGTGGCAGCGCAGGACCAGGCGACCGACCGCGCGCACCGTATTGGCCAGCAACATACCGTGACCGTGTACAAGCTCATCGCCAAGGACACGATCGAGGAGCGCATTATGCAGATGCAGGAGTCCAAGCGCGACCTGGTCAACAGCGTGCTCGGCGGCGACGGCATCTCGTCGGCGCTGTTTACCCGCGAAGATGTTCTGGCGCTGCTGGGCGGCGACGGGCGCTAACCCGCTCGGGTGGGGCCGCCAGGGCGGATAGCGCACGCTGCCCCATCGTCCCCGCCCGTTATGTGTTCATTTGCAATGCCGTGGATGGTTTGTCTGCCTTTGGGCATAAGAACCATCAAGAACATTGGCACGTCAGCAAAGGAGAACATCATGGCGAAATTCTTTAAGGACCCCGACGGTAAGCTCATTGCCGCCCTTGGCAACGACGTTGCAACCCCTGCCGGTTGCACGGAACTGACCGCAAACACTGAGGACGCGGCGCACGAGAAGCACGTGCCTGTTGTCGAGACCGAGCGCGACGGTCACGTGATTCGCGCACGCGTTGGCTCGGTCGAGCACCCCAGCCTGCCCGAGCACTATATTGAGTGGATCGCCCTTGAGGCCGAGGGCCGCTTAGAGGTCCATTACCTTGAGCCCGGCATGAAGCCCGCGACGTTTTTTGCCGGCGGTTCCAAGACCGGTACCGTCTATGCCTACTGCAACCTGCACGGGCTGTGGTCCGCGACGTTCTAGGAGCGCGCCCCCGCTCGGGGTATCATAGCTAGCATATGCACATGCGAGCGCCGACTGCATCATGCGGCCGGCGCTTTTACTACGATTTCGATGGTTTACGACGGAAAGGGCTGAGCCATGAAGCTCGCGCTTGCACAGATCGATATGCGCCTGGGTGATATTGAGGGCATTTGCGGCCGCATCGAGGACCAGGCTCGTCTGGCCCACGAGCGCGGGGCGCGCGTGCTGTGCGTTCCGGCTCCGCTCTTTATGGGCGCCATGCCCGGTGGCCTGGTGGGCGCTGCCGACTTTGAGCACGACGTGCTTGCCGGTTTGACTGGTGTCGCCGAGCGTATCCAGGAGCTTGACATGATCTGCATCGTGCCCGCGGCGGTTTCGTTTGAGGGCCAGCCGCTGCTCGACTACATGATGCTCAAGGACGGTCATGTGGTGCCGGCGCGTTCGAGCATTGCCCTGCAGCGTGGCGAGAGCAACGATACCCGTTGGGCGCCGCCGGTGTTCGACGTGGACGGCGTGCGCATCGCCGTAATCTTTGACCTGGATCGCGAGCTCGAGATGCTGCCGACCGGCGTTGACCTCATTGCGTATTTCCAATTCAACGCGTTTGACATGACCGACCGCGAGACTGCCGCCATTGCCGCCGTTCGCAGCGGCGCCTACCGTAAGATCGCATCCAAGCGCAGCGTGTGGTTTGCCTGCATGGCGCCGGTCGGTGCCTATGACGAGTCGGTGTATACCGGCGGGTCGTTTGTACTCGACGACTGCGGCCGCGTGGTGGCCCAAGCGCCGTGTTTTGAGGAGAGCCTGCTGGTTCAGGAGATTCAACGCGGCGTGATGCTCGATGCCTTGGAAGACCACGAGCTGCCCGAGTTTCGTTCCGAGGAGTGGCTGTGGCGGGCGCTGGTGCTCGCCGTGCGCGACAACGCCCGAGCCCACGGTGCGTCGCGTGCTGTGGTGGCACTCGAGGGTGACTTGCCGTCGTCCCTGCTGGCGGCGCTGGCCGTCGACGCTCTGGGCCCGCGCAACGTGATTGGCCTGGTGCTGGGGCGCAACCGTATCTTTACGCCGGCGCAGGAAGAGGCCGAGGCTGCCCGCTGCGCCGCCGTCCGCGCCATCGCCGAGCGTTTGCACATTCGCACCGTCGAGCGCGATGCACCGGATGCGGCGCGTGTGCTCGATCGCGACGTGTCGGCGGGCGATGCCGAGCGTCTGCGCTCGCGCACGCTGGGCCTCATGCTGGAGGACACGGCGCTCGAGCTGGGTGCGATGGCGCTGAGCCCGCTGTCCAAAACCGAGTACGCGCTGGCGGCGCCGGCGCTTTGCGGCGGCTACCAGGGCGATTACGCGCCCTTTGGCGATGTGTACCTGTCGACGCTTGAGTTTGTGGCGCGTGTGCGCAACCGCACGTCTGCCGTGGTGCCCCAAGAGCTCGTGACGCTCAACGCGGTGGAAGATTGTATGGAGCGCGTGCTGGCGCAAGCGCTCTCGACGCTCGACGGTCCGGTCGATATGCTCGACCGCGCGGCACAGCTGCTCGGCGGGCTTGAGCCGGGTGAGGTCGATGGCGCGCTCGAGGCGCACGTGGACCGCAATCGATCTTTCGACGACATTCCGATGGCCGCTGGCAAGCCTGAGGCTTGCTCGCTGCTGCTGATGCTCGTTCGACAGGGTGAGGCTGCCCGCCGCATGTTGCCGATGGCGCCGATCGTCTCGGCCCGTTCGTTTGCCGAGCGTGCCTGGCCGTATATGCTCGCGTGGTCCGACCTGGGGCTTAACGGCAAGGAGCGTATGACGGTCGATTCGCTGGCGCGCGCCGAGGTGCGCCGCTTTGCTGACGAGGATACGAGCGAGCGCGTGCGAAACGAGATGATGGGCGTGCTGGGCGAGCTACTGGGTATTTCGCCCGAGCAAATGGAGGAGCTGCGCTCTGAGGACGGTCAGCGTCGTTTGCACGAGGGAATGAAAAAGTTCGAGGGCGAGGTTCAGGACGCCATCGATAAGATGATGGGCGGTCAGGGCGGCTCGCAAGGTAGTCCCCAGGGTGGCCCGATGCCGCATCCGCCGGTTGATCCGAGGCAGTTCCCCTTTTTCTCTCAAAACTAACTATGGGATAGGATTCGCTTCCAACCCCGACACTTCAACTAAGCATCTTGGCCCCGTTGTGTTATTCTAGAACAGACGTTCGTGAATGATGCTCGGGGCCTTGCCTTGTGCTGTACTTGTGACGAGGGGAGGTTGGCTTGGTCATTTTGGGTATCGACCCCGGTTTGGCCCATACGGGTTGGGGGATTATCGAGGAGCGGCGCGGCGAGGTTCGCTGCCGTGCCTACGGTTGTATCGAGACCAGCGCGGGTAGTCCGCTCGCGGTGCGCCTGTCGCATATCGCCCGCGACCTCAAGGGCGTCGTGGAGCGTTATCGACCCGATACTGCTGCTATCGAGAGCATTTACTTTGGCGCCAACGTTCGCTCGGCCATCCCTACGGCGCATGCCCGCGGTGCCGCGCTCGTGGCGCTTTCGGAATGCGCGCTCGAGATTGGCGAGTACACGCCTATGCAGATTAAGCAGGCTGTTGTGGGCACCGGAGCCGCGGACAAACGGCAGGTCGCGTATATGGTTCGTACGCTCACGCAGCTCGACCACGACCCGCATCCCGACCATGCCGCCGATGCCCTGGCTTGCGCCATCTGCCACGTAAACCTCAGCCGCACCCGTGCCCTTACCGGTGGCGAGTTCTATCAACAGAGAGGAACCGGATACTGATGATTTCCCAGCTCCATGGAACGCTTGTCGAGGCCACGATGAGCTCGGCCGTCGTCGACGTGTCGGGCGTTGGCTTTGAACTCGGCATCTCGGGCGGCACTGCGGCCACGTTGCCGACGCCCGGCGGCGAGGTCCGCCTCTACACGCGCATGCAGGTGCGCGAGGACGCCATGACACTTTTCGGTTTTTCCTCTAAGGATGAGCGTACGATGTTCGACCGGCTCGTGTCCGTCTCGGGCGTCGGTCCGCGCCTGGCGCTTGCCGTGCTCTCCACCTATACCGTGGGCCAGTTGTATTCGCTGGTGATGGCCGAGGACGACAAGGGCATGGCCAAGGTGCCCGGTGTGGGCAAAAAGACCGCGCAGCGTCTGATCCTGGAGCTCAAGAGCACCTTTGCCAAGGATAAGGGCTTTGTGCCGGTCGACGTGATTCCCGGACAGGTTGCGATGCCCGTGCCCGCTGCCGCTCCCTCGGCCATTGATGATGCTCGTGCGGCACTCCTTTCCATGGGTTTTAGCCCGCAGGAGACCGATGTCGCTCTGAGCGGGTATGATGGGCAGGATATGCGTGTCGAGGATTTGCTCGGCGCGGCGCTTAAGCGACTCGGAATGGATGCGTGATGTGGGAAGCCGATGACTCTCAGGACCTGTGGGCGACGCCCGGCAACTCGCCGGCGGCATCCATGGCGCACGGCGAGCGCATGGTGGGCTCGGAGCTGACGGCCGAGGACCTCGATGTCGATCGCACTTTGCGCCCCCAGCGCCTGGACGATTACTGCGGCCAGGAGCATATCAAGCAGAGCCTGCGCGTGTTGATCGAAGCGGCGCAGAGCCGTGGCGAGACGCTCGACCACGTGATCTTCTCGGGCCCTCCGGGTCTGGGCAAGACCACGCTGGCTACGGTTATCGCCAACGAGCTGGGCGCTCAGATCAAGACGACGAGCGGCCCCGCTATTGCGCGCACCGGCGACCTGGCAGCCATCCTTACTAACTTGCAGCCGGGTGATGTGCTGTTTATCGACGAGATCCACCGCCTCAACCGTTCGGTCGAGGAAGTCCTGTACCCCGCGATGGAGGACTTTGCCCTCGATATCGTGATTGGCAAGGGTCCGGCGGCGCGCTCGATTCGCCTGGATATCCCCAAGTTTACGCTGGTAGCAGCAACGACCCGCTCAGGCATGTTGACCGGCCCGTTGCGCGACCGCTTTGGCATTTCATATCGCCTGGATTACTACACGGTCGAGGAACTCGCGCAGATTGTGACGCGCTCGGCGACTATCCTGAGCGTGACGATCGACCATCCCAGTGCACTCGAGATCGGCTCGCGTTCGCGCGGCACGCCACGTCTTGCCAACCGCCTGCTCAAGCGCGTGCGCGATTACGCACAGGTGCGCGGCAACGGCCCCATCGAGCTCGATATCTGTCGCCAGGCGCTCGAGTTCTTCGAGATCGACGAGCTCGGTCTGGACTGGATGGATATTCGCATTTTGGAGACGCTCGCTAAGACGTTCTCCGGTCGTGCCGTGGGACTTACGACCCTTGCCAGCGCGGTGGGCGAGGACCCGGGCACGCTCGAGGATGTCTATGAGCCGTATCTGCTGCAGTGCGGGTTGATGATTCGCACGCCCCAGGGCCGCCAGGCAACGCTTCGCACCTTTGAGCACTTGGGGATTGAACCTACCGTTTAGGGCGCTTTGTTTTGGCGGGTTGTTAAGCTATCGCTGAGCATTGGATAAACATATCGCCATTCATCGGTTACGGGTGTTTTACTATTGCGCGCCCGTGCTATGCTGAATTGGTCTTTTTCTCATTCGGTAACGAAAGGACCGCCCATGCCTACTGACATCGAAATCGCACGTTCTGTCACGCCGCTGCCTATTACCGAGGTGGCCAAGAACGCCGGCGTCGACGTTAAGCACCTGATTCCGTACGGCTTCGACAAGGCTAAGGTCGACTATTCACTGCTCAACGAGCCGACCGATCACCAGGCCAAGCTCGTCCTCGTGACCGCTATCAACCCAACGCCTGCGGGCGAGGGCAAGACCACCACGACCATCGGTCTGGCCGATGGCCTGCGTCGTCGCGGCGTCAAGAGTGCCGTGGCCCTGCGCGAGCCTTCGCTCGGCCCCGTCTTTGGTGTTAAGGGCGGTGCTGCCGGCGGCGGCTGGGCTCAGGTGATCCCCATGGAGGATATCAACCTGCACTTTACCGGCGACTTCCATGCCATCGGTGCTGCCAACAACCTGCTGGCCGCCATGCTTGATAACCACATCCAGCAGGGCAACCAGCTTGGCATCGACGTTAAACGCATCACTTGGAAGCGCGTCGTCGATATGAACGACCGTCAGCTGCGCCACGTCATCGACGGTATTGGCGGTAAGGCCCAGGGCGTGCCGCGCGAGGACGGCTTCGATATCACCGTCGCCTCCGAGGTCATGGCAATCCTGTGCCTGTCTACGAGCATCAGCGACCTCAAGGAGCGCCTGGGCGAGATCGTCGTCGGCTACAGCTTTGCCGGCGAGCCCGTCCGTGCCCGCGACCTTAAGGCCCAGGGTGCCATGGCCGCGTTGCTTAAGGACGCGCTCAAGCCCAACCTGGTGCAAACGCTCGAGGGCACGCCCGCGTTTGTCCACGGCGGCCCCTTCGCCAACATCGCCCACGGCTGCAACTCTATCATGGCCACGCGTATGGCGATGCGCTTTGGCGATGTTGCCATTACCGAGGCCGGCTTCGGTGCCGATCTGGGTGCCGAGAAGTTCCTCGACATCAAGTGCCGTATGACGGGCGTTCGCCCCAGCGCCGTCGTGGTCGTCGCGACCGCTCGTGCGCTGAAGTACAACGGTGGCGTCGCCAAGGCCGACCTCAACGAGGAGAACCTCGAGGCACTCAAGGCCGGCATGCCCAACCTGCTGCGTCACGTCGACAACATCCAGAACGTTTATGGTCTGCCCTGCGTGGTCGCCATCAACCGCTTCCCGACGGACACCGAGGCCGAGCTTGCGCTCATCGAGTCCGAGTGCCAGAAGCTCGGCGTCAACGTTAAGCTTTCCGAGGTCTGGGCCAAGGGCGGCGAGGGCGCGCTCGAGCTTGCCGATGAGGTCATGCGTCTGATTGAGCAGCCGAGCGAGCTCAAGTTTGCCTATGAGGACGGCGCCGATGTGGCCGACGCTCTTGAGGCCATTGCCACCAAGGTCTACCGCGCCGACGGTGTTGACTTTACGCCGGCCGCCAAGCGCCAGCTCGCCGAGCTGCGCGAGAACGGCTTTGGCAACCTGCCGGTGTGCGTGGCCAAGACGCAGTACAGCTTTAGCGACAACGCCAAGGCCCTGGGCGCTCCCGAGAACTTCCGCATCACGGTGCGCGAGCTCAAGGTTTCCGCCGGTGCCCACTTTGTGGTCGCACTGACTGGCAGTGTTCTGACCATGCCGGGCCTGCCCAAGGTCCCTGCGGCCGAGAACATCGACGTCGACAACGACGGCAACATCACCGGCCTGTTCTAAGCCTGCTGCCCATAGCTGCTTGTCCGCCCCGCCGTGCCCACAAGGCCCGGCGGGGCTTTTTTATCCTTAGGCCCGCGCATGTCTTGTAGATACCGACGGGCTCTGCCCATCATAGGCTTTTGCGCGGGTAGAATGCATGGATAACTTGATGCTCACGCGCGACGGAAAGGAATCGTTGCATGGATCAGGACAAGACAACCGTGATGGGCGGCTACGGTTCCGCGCAGGCTGGCGATAGCGCCGATGCGACCCGCGTTGTTCCCAACCCCGGATATACCGACCCCGCCGCGACGCAGCCTTCTGCCGAGCCCACCCGGGTTATGGGCTATGGCGACACGGCGCAGGATTCTTGCGCTGCATCTTCGCAAGGCCCCTATGGCAACGCAGCTCCGGACCCGTTTGATTATGCGTCGCAGGATTCTTATGCCGCTTCGACACCGAATCCCTATGATGACCTGCCGCAGAATCCCATTCCGCAGCCTCAGCAGACGACGTATATGCCTCGCACGGCGCAGCCTCGCTACGAGTCGCGCGAGCCGTATCGCGAGTACCCCAAGTCGATTCCGCAATATGGCGAGGACGAGGAGAAGAAGCCGTCGCGTTCGTCGAGCGTGATCAAGAAGATCCTCATCGTGCTGGCGATCTTCTTTGCGCTGTCGGTTGTGTTTGCCATCGTGTCGGGCATGCTCAACAAGCGAGGGAGTTCAACGGCCGATACCACTGCCGAGCAAACCGAGTCCGCCTCGTCTAGCACCGTCGATCTGAGCGATATCCCGGGGCAGTACTGGTCCAACGCCAAAAAGCTTCTCAAGTCGCGCGGCGCCGATCTTTCGAATGCCGTGGTCCTGACTGATGATGGCTCAACGCCCGTCATCGATGCCAACTGGGTCGTTACTTCTGCCTACTATAACGACAACGGCAACCTCGAAATTCAACTCACGCACAAGAACAGCTCGGGCAACTCGTCCGGCGGCCAAAGCGGTACCGACAGCTCGAGCTCCAATACGCTGGAGGACTTGAGCAACAAGGCACAGGAGTTGGGAGACAAGGCGCAAGAGCTGGGCGATACGGCACAAAACCTGGGCGACACCGCGCAGAACTTGGGCGACATGGCGACGGATGCCTGGAACGCACTGCAAAACGGCATCTCGGGCGCGCAGGGAAACTAGCTGTTAAGCGGGCTACAGCTGCTCTGCTGGACGGTCGGGCGAACTAAAGCCCGAGTCAAACGTAACGACGCATGAGACGTTGGGCCGGCGCTCGTGCACGATGCGCGTGACGAGCTCCAGCAGCTCCTCGTCGGATATGTCAAAGCCGTCGGGGCGCACCAGGTCAAACGAAACGAACCCGTCGTGCTCGTGCAGGTCGTGGATGGAGAGCGCGGGATCGATCTGCATGACGCCGCGCTTGACCCAGCCGCGCAGATCATCGCCGGTTGTCGCGATGGGGTCGCAGTGCAGCGTGATGCCAATGCCCATCTGGCGCTTGATGTCGTGCTCGATGGTGTCCAGGATCTCGTGGTGCTCAAATGCGTCGCCCTCGCCGGGCATCTCCACGTGGGCGCTGGCAAACTGACGACCGGGGCCGTAGTCGTGCACCATCAGGTCGTGTGTGCCCAAGACCTGCGGATAGGACATGATCTTGTCGCGGATTGCCTGGACGAGCTTGGGGTCGGGCGCTTGCCCCAGCAACGGGCTGATGGCGTCGCGCACCAGGCCCATGCCACTGATGCAGATGAAGACGCCCACGCCCAGGCCCGCCCAGCCGTCGAGGTCAAAGCCGGTCGTCTGCGAAATAAGCGCTGCGGCCAGGACCGATCCCGAGGTGATGACGTCGTTTTTGGAGTCCTGTGCTGTGGCGATGAGTGTTTCGGAATCGATACGGTTGCCCAGCGCACGGTTGAATGCGGCCATCCAGAATTTGACGAGCATGGACAAGACGAGAGCGGCTAGGGAGACCAGCGTGTAGGCGGTGGGGGAGGGCTTGATGATCTTAGTGACCGACTCGAGGATCAGGTTGATGCCGACGGCGCAAACCAGGACGGCGACAAACAAGCCGGCTAGGTACTCGTAGCGGCCGTGGCCATAGGGGTGGCCTTCGTCTGCAGGGCGGCTGGCAAGGCGGAACCCGAGCAGGCTCACGATGTTGCTCGAGGCATCGGAGAGGTTGTTGAAAGCGTCGGCGATGAGGGAGACGGAGCCGGCGAGCAGGCCTGCGATGCCCTTGGCCAGGCACAGGGTGATGTTGAGGCCAATGCAGATGAGGCTTGCGGCGAAGCCCGCGTTGGTGCGACAGGAGGCATCGACCGGCTCGCCCTCGCTGCCGGGAACAAGCGTATGTACCAGCTGATTTACAAATAGCATAGCGGTCGTCCTCACAATCATGTTTAAGGGGATAGTGTAGCTCGCATGGGCGCACCGTGCGCCGGTGCTCAGAAAATGCAGCAATGGTCTGCCCGCGCTAACGAGCAGGCCTTCCCGTCTGCCTGGGTGGTCCATTTTGGGCCACATGGGTATGGGCATGTGCCAGTTTGCTCGACATACTTAATGTCGACAGCCCCTGTGCAAAGGAGGACGTTTCCATGGACGAGATGTTTGCCATTAAATGCCAAAACTGCGGCGGCCCTATGTACTCACACCAGGCTAAACGCAGCTTTGAGTGCGCCTATTGCGGCACGGTCGTTCCGTGGCAGGCCGATGCGGGGGAGCCCAAGAGCGCTTTGGGCATTCGCCATGCGCCGCTGACGGTTGTCGATGGGCTACTTAAGCTCACCCATGTGTCGCAGCTCGAGCGCCCGGAGGACCCGGACTGGTATTTCTTTAATTCGCACTGGCGCAATCAGTCGGTTCTGGAGCATCTGCTATGGGAGGACCGCGGCACGGCGCAGGAGTTCCAAGAAGCCACGCACGTGAGCATTCCCTGCCCCTTCTGCGGCGCGTCCTTTGAGGGCGAGTCAACGCAGCGTGTGTTTGAGTGCCCGTCCTGCGGCAACAAGATCGGCATTGCCGACCTGCTCAAGCCCGGTACGTTTAGCAAACGTCTGACCATGGGCGTGGGTGCGGAGTATGTGCCGGAGCAGGGTATTCCCTGCGAAATCTCACCGCAGCAGGCACGTGCCAACGCGCTGCAGCTGGTGCGCCAGTACCCGGATGCCTTTGCCGGGCACGACGTGGAAGACGCGATCCAAAACGACATGATGCTCTTCTATTTCCCCATGGCGCTGGCGGACCTGCGTATGATGGCGAGCTTCCCGGGCAAGGGCCTGAGCAAGGAGACCTTGGTGTACTACGAGGTACTCGATTGGGCGTATCCGCGGGCAAACTACCTGGACGTTCGTCTTATGGGCATTTTGGAGCCGTGGGACTTTGGCAAGGTGGGGCCGTTCGATCCTGCCATGCAGGAGGGCGACTTTCGCGTTGTCTCCGTCGATGCATCTACCAAGGACCAGGTGGTCATTGATAAGCTGGCGCTCGACATTGCCGGCAACGATGCCGAGGCGGTACTGGGGCTCAATAAAAAGAGCATTCGCATGTGGGCGCGCAAGGCCCGCAAGCAAAAGGACGGTCTGGTGATGGTGCCGGTCTACTTTGTCGATCGTCCGGCGACGGATAGCCGCGACGGCGAGCAGGTGCGCATCGCCGTGAACGGCCAGACGGGCCGCGCGGCCGCGGTGGTGTTTAGCGACAAGCGCGAGACGCATATCGTGGCGCCGCTCAACCTGAGCCTTCATCTGTCCGGCGAGAGCACCGTGCACGCCACGCCCATCGAGGTCAAATACGTTAAGTCGCCGTTTCTGTACCAGATCGTGCGCCGTGGAGGCGGCGAGCAACCGCGCCAGGTTGCAGCCGCCGTCGAGGGTTCCTACCGAGAAGAAAAGCCCAAACGCAAGGGCTTGCTCGCTGCGATCTTTGGGAAGTAGGGAAGCGCAGCGCGGGACGGCTCACAGGCGTGCGGGCGTTTCGGTCGCAACGTGCTGCTACCCTTGCGTTTCGCCATTGGTCGCTTCGTTGATGGCGCGGTACTCGGCACTCAGCTCGCGCGCCAGCTCTTCCTTGCTTGGAAGATACGGCAGGTATTTGGCGGCAAACACTTGGTCGTTGTCTTCGGGCAGCGTGTACTCGACGATCGAATCGCTTTTGTCCGCGCAGAGCACGATGCCTATGGGCGGATTGTCGCCTTCGTTCATGAGCTCACGCGTGTAGTAGTTCACATACATTTGCATCTGGCCCAGGTCCTGATGCGTAAGGTCATCGGTCTTAAGGTCGATGAGCACGAAGCAGCGCATCAGATAGTTGTAAAAAACAAGGTCAATATAGAAATGGCGCCCATCAAAGGTGATGCGCTTTTGGCGCGCCTCGAAAGCGAAGCCACGGCCAAGCTCCAGCAGGAACTTCTGAAGATGTGTGATGAGCGCCTGCTCTAGATCGCTCTCGCGAAACGCAGTATCGTCCGAGAAACCTAAAAACTCCAGTACATATGGATCGCGGATGATATCCTCGGGGCGACGAGCTGGGGCGCTCTTTTGGATTTCTTGGGTGACAGCCTCCTTGTCTTTGCTGGCAAGTAGGCGCTCGCGGAACATGGTGTTGATCTGGCGTTCGAGCTGGCGCGTGCTCCAGCGAGAGTCGGCGCATTCGTTCATGTACCAGGTGCGAGCTTCGGGGTCAGGAATGCGTATTAACCTGCGGTAATGTGTCCAGCTCAATTCGGGACGCAGTGAGTCCCGAATTGGAAATGCAAGATAGAACTGACGCATTTTGCGCAGCTCTCTTGCTCCAAAACCTTTACCAAAATCCTTGGTAAGTCTGATTGCGAGGGCCTTGAGCAGCGCCTCTCCATACTTGGCGCGCTCCTCTCCGCCCTGCTCATCAACTATGCTCTTGCCGATCTCCCAATACGCCTCAACCATCGCAAAGTTAACGGCGGTATAGGCCTTGTCGCGAGCGGCGTTGAGAATCGAGGAAACCTGCTTGTAAAAACCTTCGGGCACGATTGCCGATTCTCCACGGTTTACCAGTTCGCCCATCACTGTCGCCCCACTTTCCTCTTGTGGAATGCATCTTTATCGCATCTAGTTTAAAGCCTCGCGCGGACACGAATTGCTGTGCTGTCTGGCACCTTCGCATGGGAGCCTTGCGGTGACTAAAATGTGACCATAAAGGCAGTTTTAGCGAACCCCACGGGAGTGACATGCATGGACAAGAACACGCTGCTATTCCAGGATAAAGGTTCGGGTAGGTTTAAAGACGTCAAGATCTACCCTAACCGTATTGAGGTGCTCAAGAAGGGCACGTTTGGTGGCAAGCACACCGAGATTGTTTACCTTAAGGACATCACTGGGGTCAACAGGATCAAGGGTCGCGACGTTTTCCTGCGCAATCGACTGTTAACCGCTTGCGTCTTTAGTCTGAGCAGTCGTGCGAAGGCCCAGGAGTTTGTTAACGCGCTGAACATGGTGATGTAGCCCATGGCGGCGTTCGGGCCAAGGTAAAAATCGGGGGCACAGAACGGTGTCCTGCGCCCCCGATTGAGTCGATGTGTCTAAAAGGCGGGCTTGCCTACTCGCTGTCGTCCCCAGCGTTGTCGCGGTCACTGGCAAGCATTGCTGCACCTGCGACCGTTGTCGCCACGGCGGCGGCAGCGAGCCCGGCGGCAACGCCAGAGCTGTCGCCCGTGTCGGCGAGCTTTCCGCCCGAGCCCTTGCCCTGGCCTCTCTTGTTGCTCTTGCCGTTCTTGTCGGCGCCGCCTGCGTTGGAACCCGTGTCGCTGCCGGTGCCGCCCGCACTGCCCGAGGCCGCTACGGTAAAGCTTGCGGCTCCGTCGCTGGCGAGCGTGTAGTTCTGCGCCGCGTCGCCCAAGAGACCGTTCACGCGCACCCAGTACGTTCCTGCGGCAAATGTTTCGCCCTCGGCCATTGCCGTGCCCGGAGCGCCGTCCGCGTCGTGCACAAACTCGAGCTGGGCCGTGCAGGCATCGGTTTCGAGCTTGCCCTCGAGTGATGCCGCAATCTTGGCGCGCACGTCTTCGCCGGCCTTAAGGCCTTCGAGTCCCTCAAAATGGGGCGTCAGCGCGCGTGGATCGATATCGATGGGCACAGAGCCCTGCAGCCCCGTAACGGTCTCGTTGCCCAGGGCGTCGACATCCACGTATTCAATGGCAAACGCATGGCCCGAAGCTGTCGCGTTGAGCGCGTTGCTGCTGTCAGCAAGGCGGAAATGACCCTCGCCAACGGTCTTGCCATCCTGGAATGAGGCATCGCTCAGCGAGTCGCCGTACGTCATGCGCATGCGGGTCGGGAGATAGTACGGGAGATAGTACGAAGCCGTCTGCTTGTGCTCCGTATCGTAATAGCGCTGGTAGATGCTCCGGGCCAGCGCCGCATCAACAAAGTCGGATGCGATGATGCCAATGTGCTTGAGGTAATCTGACTTTGTATCCTCGGTGCCGCTGGGGTTGATGTACGGGCTCTTATACAGATGCTCGTTGACTACTCGTGCCGAGGTAAAAGGATTGCCTCCGTGCGACAAGCCCGTGCAGCTGGTGTAGTTGATAGACCAGCAGCGCTCCAGGACTTGCTCCTTGGCCCCGTTATCGTCCTCGACATCTACCTCGTTGCGCGTGCGCCCGGTCGTTTCCTTCAGCGCATTATCGACCCAGCTGAGCTTGTCGGTTCCCGTGAGTTTGTACTTGTCCTGGGCGTATACCTTGGTGCAATAGGGCTCTTTGTCGCCTGTTTCCCCCGCGGCTTCAAAGCCCCGCGCGTCTTGGACGAGACACATAGTGGCGCTGTCGGAGTGAGCCTTGATCTTGTCATCCCATTCGGTAAGGTCGAGGCCCCACGTGTGGCCGCTTACACTGTTGCCGGCGAGCCTAAATCGACGCAGCAGAACGATCTTTCCGCGCACCTCGTGTAGCGCGGGGATTCGGCTCGACGTATAGAACAGTTTGGGGTTGTCGTCCAAAACCTTGGCGAAAGCCGTCGTAACACTTTCGTCGGTAGCCTCGTCGTTGCCTCGTGATACAAGCATGATGAGCGCTTCTGTCGGGTTTTCGTTCAAAAACGTTTTGAAGTAGCCTATGACATCGGAAAGATGCATAAAGTACGCGTCTTTTTTGAGCAGGTAGTAATCCCCGTGGTCGATACCGGGGTCGTCGCCCTTTCCGAGCCGGATATCAAAATAGCGAATGCCTTCGAGCAACTGCGTGGGAATGTAATCCTGCTGGCATTTTACTTGCGAGGATTGGGGCTCAGTGTCGTTGTCCACGCTGCAGGTGCCCGAATCGTGCGTACCCGGGATGCTCAGCTCGTCGAGGAACTTGTTGTCGTCGACGTATTTCATCCAACATGGCCCATCGACGTAGCTGCTGTACGTGATCCAGTCGAGGCTGCTAACCGTGGCATCGTTCTTTTTCATGTCGTAACCGATAAGTTCGAGCTCCCACGGAATGCTCTTACTCTTATGGCAGATCTTATTGTTGTCCTGGTCTTCGCCGTTCGATTCTATTGCCAGGTACTTAATGTCTTTTTTCTCGGTTTCTTTCTCGACCGTGCGGTCTCGGATGATATAGGTTCCGTTTGATTGACGCTCGAACGCAAAAGCGCGGCTGGGCTTGTTGTCATACTCGCCGCCCCATACGTGGATGACCTTTCCATCTTTGTCAGAGTCGTCGTCGACCGACCAAATGCTGTAGCCCGTCTTTTTATGCTCTTCGAAATTGAGCAAGGTGCGGATAGCATACCAGTTTGTATCGTCATTCTTGGTCGTTACGTTCTCAAGGATGAGCTTGCTGGACGTGCCGTCGTTAAACAGGTGGCAGACGTTGCCGCGAACGTTGCCGTCTTGGTTGACGCTCGCGGTGCGAAAATAGCCCGCGGGGCGAAGGCGAATGACGAAATTGTCGAGGCTGACTGACGCTGTGGCAGCGTCTTCTGCAAATGCCGCGCGCACGGGAAGGCCCAATCCCGCGGTTTCGGGCAGGCTTACAAATGGCGACAATGCTGCGAGTCCTAGGCCCAACGTGAATGCTCGACGGCTGATGGCGTGGTGTTCGGTCATAACTCCTCCGTTCGCAGGGTGCGGTTATGCACTCATTTTGTTCACTATACTGCCCGGATGTCTAAACGTGTTGGCTTAATTGTCTGCGTGGCGCCATAAATCGGCGGGCGGACGCGTTGGGGCGCTTGTCTATTTGTGCTGCTACCGCGCTGGGGGTGGTTTTGCCGCCCGGCACCCTCGCGTTCGCCGGCTATCGGCATAAGAAAAGGAGGGTCGGTTTACCGGCCCTCCCTGGGTACGAAGCGCTGGGGTACCGTCGCTTGTTTGCTCTGCGACCGTGTTTCCCGTTGCGCTCGCCAGTCGCTTAGCGCTTGATCTCGATATCGTCGAGCTTGACGTCCATGGCCTCGGTCTTGGCCTTGGCAATGTCATCGGCAAACTCCAGAGACTTCATCATGGTCTCGACGGCGTCCTTGTGCTCCTCGACATTGTCGATGCTCACGTAAACGCTGCCGCCGCCTGCTTCGGTGAAGTACTCAGTCGTTACGCCGCCCGAGTGTGTATAGGAAGCGTTGCGCCAAGTCTTGCCGTTGTACTTGACGGGATCATTCTCGGTCCACTCAAAGTTGGCCTTCCATTTGGCCTCGTAGTCGAACAGCTCGTCAGCGTTCTTGTCAGAGTCGAAGACAGGGATGAAGCGATCGCTGGCGTGCTCGCTCTCGGTGAACTTAAACTGGGCCCTGTCGGCGGTGTCGCCGGCAACGTCGGTGATCTCGACGCCCTCGGGCACCTCGACCTTAAACCAAATGAAGTCGGTCCTCATATCCACGGCTGGCTTTTCTGCGCCGCCGCCACCGCCACTGCCGGTAGCGCCGCCGCTTCCGCCGCAACCCACCAGGGCAACCGCGGCAAGGAGACTGATGCAGAGTGTGAGAATCGCAAAGGCCTTCTTTTTCATGGTCGTGTCCTCCTCGATCTGTAACCGCCCATGGATTACCTGCCTTTACTGTACGCGTGGACGGCTCGCTAGGGTGGGCCATGTGTCCCATTCTGAGGGCCGGATTTGCGCCGACAAGTGGCAATATGCGCGGGTCCAAAAGAGGGGAGGGCCGATGCCTGTCGGCCCTCCCCGGGGTTGGGTGCCCGTTGCTTTAATGGGGCGCATGTGCGCAGGTGCGCGTAGGCGCGTGCGGGTGTCCCGTTACTTGAGCTCGATGCTCGAAATCTCGACTTCGCGCGCCTCGGAAACTGCCTCTGCCATGTCATCGGGGAACTCGATGGAGTTGAGGAGCGTCTCGGCTTCTTTCTTGTGCTGGTCGAAGTTCGAGATGAGGACGTAGACGCTTCCCGGCTCAACGTCGGTAAAAAGCATGGTTGAGATGCCGCTGTTGTCCTCGTATGTTCCGACGAGCCACGTCCTGCCGTTATACTCGACGGACCCGCCATCCTTCCACTGGAACGTATCCCCCTTCTTTTCTGCCTGGTCGGCGTGGGATTCCTCGGCTGTCATCGCTTTTTTCCAAACGGGGATAAAGCGATCGGCCGAGGCGTTCTCGTCTTCGGGGAAGGTGAGCTGGACCCTGTCGGCATTCTTGCCGGCGGAGTCGCTTACGCCGACGCCCTCGGGCATCTCGACCTTAAACCAGATAAAGTCGGTCTTCTTGGCGACGGGGGCCTTTTCCTTGCCCTCGCTCTTGGATGCGCTGCTGCCCCCGCCCGATGCGTTCCCGCCGCAGCCGACAAGGGCAAATGCGGCAAAGAGGGCGATGCAAAGGGAAAGGATTGATAGGGTCTTTTTCTTCATGGTGGCGTCCTCCTTGTCTGCCAGGGACATCGTGTGCCGCGGATCGCTGGGGCGGCGGTTGCGCGTGCGCATGATGACTTTGTTTGCTGTGCGGTGATTCCTCCATTCGTCGTCCGGTGCCGTGATGAGCGTTGCCCCAACATGGGGCTCCTTACCTATATGTATGCCCCAGTTGCCGCTGCCCGGGAGTCTCGAAACGTGGGCCATGTGTCCCATGTTTGCGTTGGCATGGCCTATCGTTCGTCATAGAAATCCGCGATGGCCAGGTGCGCTGACGCCCATGTGCTTATGGGCTAGACTTAGCACCATTACGTGTTCGATGCGGTTGGTCGGCGGTTGCCGCCTGACCGATGTATATGACTTGAAGGTGCGTGCGTATGAGCCAAGAGATGATGGATAAAACCTGTCGAGAGTTTGCCGAGGCACTTGCCGCACGCGAGCCGGTTCCCGGCGGTGGCAGCGCGAGCGCCTTTGTGGGCGCGCTGGGCGCCTCGCTTTGTGGAATGGTCGCTCGTTATGGTGCGACCAATCCTGCGCTTGCCGATCGCGCGGATGACCTGACGCGCGCATTTGCCCAGGCAGATGAGTTGGCCCAGGAGCTTGTCGAGTTGGTTGCCGAGGACGTTCGTGCATATGGGCAGGTGTCCGCGGCGTACGGTATTCCGCGTGGCGATCCGGCTCGAGCGACCGCGATTCAGGATGCGCTGCATGTGGCCGCTATGCCGCCGTATCGCATTATGGATGCCTGCGGGCGTGCACTGGCGCTGCTCGAGGACATGGCCGACAAGGGTTCGCGTCAGCTGCTGTCCGATGTGGCGTGCGGCGCCGTGTTCTGCCGTTCCGCTATGCAGGGCGCGAGCTTGACGCTCTTTGCGAACACCACGTCTATGAAGGATCGCGCTCGTGCTGAGGAGCTCGAGACGGCGTGTGATGAGTTGCTCGACATGTGGTTGCCGCGCGCCGATGCGCTGGCGCGCCGCGCCGCCGACGCCGCAAGGAAGAGGGGATAGCCATGGCTGAACTGCTGAAGGGTGCCCCCGTTGCTCGCGCTTTGACTGAGGAACTTGCTGCTCGCTGCGTGGCTTTGCGCGAGCGCGGCGTTGTGCCGACGCTGGCTATCGTGCGCGTGGGTGAACGCGAGGACGACCTATCCTACGAGCGCGGTGCGCTCAAGCGCTGCGAAAAGGTTGGCATTGAGGCTCGCCGCGTTTTGCTTCCCGCCGATGTTTCGCAGGACGAGCTGTTGGCGGCCATCGAGGACATCAATACCGATTCGTCTGTTCATGGCTGCCTGATGTTCCGCCCGCTGCCCGCCGGCCTTGACGAGGACGCGGTTGCCGCGGCACTCGATCCTGCCAAGGACGTTGACTCCATGACGCCGGCTTCGCTGCTCACCACGCTTTCGGGGCGCGGCGAGGGTTTTGCCCCCTGCACAGCCGAAGCCGTGCTTGCTTTGCTGGATCATTACGGCGTTGAGCTGGATGGGGCCAAGGTCGCGGTCGTTGGTCGGTCGCTGGTGATTGGCCGTCCCGTTGCCGCCATGCTTACGGCTCGCAATGCCACAGTGACGACGTGCCATACGCATACGCACGACCTTGCTGCCGAGTGCCGTGCTGCCGACATTGTGGTTGCCGCCGTTGGACGCGCGCGTACGATTGACGTGGATGCGGTTCGAGAGGGCCAGACGATCATTGATGTTGGCATTAATTGGGACGAGGCCGCTGGCAAGTTGGTGGGTGACGTCGATTCTGATGCTGCGGAGCCGGTCGTTAACGCCATCACGCCCGTGCCGGGCGGCGTGGGCGCTGTGACGACGGCGATCCTCGCCAAACACGTGATCGAGGCGGCCGAGCGCGCATCGAAATAGGTTTTTGACCACAAGGGCTGCCGAGGCCGTGGTTTCGCCCTTTTTGCGCCGAAGCGATACACTGTTATCGTTTGATTTCTTCGCTCAAGGAGGATGCGCATGCCGTGCACAACGATTTTGGTTGGTAAGAACGCGAGCTACGACGGGTCGACGTTGGTTGCCCGCAACGAGGACTCGTCCAACGGGGTGTTTGAGCCCAAGCGTATGCGCGTGGTGCATCCCGACGAGCAGCCGCGCGTCTACACGAGCGTCCTGAGTCACCTGACCGTTGAACTGCCCGATAACCCCATGCGCTACACGAGCGTCCCCGATGTTGTCCCGGGCCACGGCATCTGGGCCGAGGCCGGTTTCAACGAGCTCAATGTGGGCATGTCCGCAACCGAGACGCTCACCACCAACGAGCGCGTTCGCGGCGCCGACCCGCTCGTCGACTACGTGCCCGCCAAGGGCAACGAGGACGAGGACGGCTATGTTCCGGCGCAGCCCGGCGGTCTGGGCGAGGAGGACATGGTGACCCTGGTGCTGCCATATGCCAAATCCGCCCGCGACGGCGTACGCATTCTGGGTGACCTGCTCGAGCGCTATGGCACCTACGAGAACAACGGCATCGCCTTTAGCGACGTGGACGAGATCTGGTGGCTCGAGACCATCGGCGGTCACCACTGGATCGCCAAGCGCGTGCCCGATGACGCCTATGTGACCATGCCCAACCAGCTGGGTATCGACAGCTTTGACCTGGATGACGCCGAGGGCGCCCAGGCCGATCACATGTGCTCCGCCGACCTGCGCGCTTGGATGGCCGAGTGGCATCTGGACTTGACGCTGGGCGTTGAGGGCGACGGTCCGGCCGCGGTCTTTAACCCGCGCGAGGCCTTTGGCTCGCACAGCGACAGCGACCACGTTTACAACACGCCGCGCGCCTGGTATATGCAGCGCTGCCTTAACCCCAGCGATGTGTGGGACGGTCCCGAGGCCGACTACACGCCCGAGAGCGACGATATTCCCTGGAGCCGCGTGCCCGAGCGCAAGGTGACCATCGAGGACATCAAGTACGTACTCTCGAGCCACTACCAGGGCACGGAGTACGACTGCTACGGCAGCAAGGGCACGCCCGCCACGCGTGGCGCCTATCGCCCCATCGGCATCAACCGCAACAGCCAGCTCGCTGTGCTGCAGCTGCGCCCCTATGCGCATCCGGCCTACCGCGCCGTGCAGTGGATGGCCTTTGGCTCCAACTCGTTTAACGCGCTGGTTCCGCTGTACGCCAACGTCGAGACCATGCCCGAGTACTTTGCCGACACGCAGGCTCGCGTGACGTCCGAAAACTTCTACTGGGCCAACCGCCTGATCGGCGCGCTGGCCGACGTCCGCTTCCATGAGTGCGGCCGCGCAGTCGAGGATTATCAGGAGAAGGTCGGCGGCATGGGCCACAAGCAGATTCATGACGTCGACGCTGCCGTAGCCGTTCTGCCCGAGGCCGAGGTGCCTGCCGAGCTTGCACGCGCCAACGAGGAGTTTGCCGAGCTCGTGCGCGTGGAGACCGATGCCCTGTTGGGCAAGGTGCTCTACACCACGAGCTGCGCCATGAAGAACTCTTTCGCGATGAACGACAACGTGAGATAGGGATTTCCCGTCGATCGAATAGCGCTTAAACGCTTTGTCGCTTTCACTCAATCTTGGGTACAAGAACGCCAATGCAGTTGTTTGTGATTGGAGACAACCATGGTTATGAAACTCGATCAGCTTGTTAACGGCGCCATCAACGTGGGCTTCGGCGCCGCCGCCGTTGCCGTCGAGGGCAGCAAGAAGGTTCTCGACGACCTTAACACCAAGGGCGAGCAGGTGCGCAAGGACGCAGGCGCCCCCGGTATCGCCCGCAGTGTGTCCGACATGTTCGAACAGGCCGGCGGTACCATCTCCGATCTGACCGAGCGCTTGGGCATGCAGGGCGAGACCGCGGCCCAGCGCGTGCTCGACGAGCTCATTCTGGCTCGCGTCCGCGTCATGACAGCCCTCGAGCGCACGGCCTTCCTGGCCCATGTGCGCGACATCGTCGATTCGGTCGAGGACAACGTGACCTCGGTGCCCGTCGAGTCCGTTGAGCCCGACGATGCGAAGGATACCGAAGAGGCCGAGTAGCAGCGCAGATGGCAGATTCCACCACCGATTACAACAATCTAGACCCCTTGGGTGACGAGGCGGCGGTTGTCGATGAGGTCGATGCCGCCGTCTCGGGCGCTCGCAAGAAGCCGCGCGCTGTCGATATGGTCCCCGAGGAGCCCGACGCGATGGCGCCGGATGAAGAATACCAGCTCACGCCGGCGGGTCGCCGCGAGCGCATCGGGCAGATTGTTCGCCTGGTCAAAAAGTACCGCGTGTGGGATAACCTCACGCCGGTTCGTTTGCGCCGCCTGCTCGAGGAACTCGGCCCCATGTTCGTCAAGATGGGGCAGATTCTGGCCAACCGGTCCGAGATTCTGCCGCAACGCTTTTGCGACGAGCTGCGTCGTCTGCGGTCCGACGTGGAGCCGGTGCCGTACGAGGTCGTACTCAGTTGTCTGGAAGAAGAATACGGCCTGCGCCTGGGAGAGATGTTCGATGCGATCGACCCCAATCCGCTTGGTAGCGCATCGCTCGCGCAGGTGCACCGCGCTCGTCTGGTGACGGGCGAGGACGTGGCCGTCAAGGTGCAGCGCCCCGGTGCGCAGCAGGTTATGGCACAGGACATCGATATCATCCGCTCGGTGGTGCGTATCGTTTCCAAGTTCGTCAACACCGATCAATTCGTTGACCTGCACGGCGTAGTCGAGGAGCTGTGGACCTCGTTTCGCGAGGAGACCAACTTTTTGGCCGAGGCCAAAAACCTCAACGACTTCTACGAGTTCCATAAGAGCGTTCATGGCGTGACGTGCCCTAAATCCTATCTGGACCTGTGCACCGAGCACGTGGTGGTTATGGACTACGTCGACGGCATTTCGATCGCCGATCCTGAACGCTTGGTGGCCGAGGGCTATGACTTGGAAAAGATCGGTGCCGCAATCGTCGAGGATTACTCGACGCAGGTGCTCGATGACGGCTTTTTCCATGCCGACCCGCATGCGGGAAACATTATTCTCAAGGACGGCATCGTTTACTTTATCGACTTGGGCATGGTCGGACGCATGTCGAGTCACGATCGCGGTATCGTCAAGGACATGATTTTCGCCGTGGCCGAGGGTGACGTGCCCAAGCTCAAGGATTCGCTCATGCGCTTTGCCGTGACGCGCGGCGACTCGGCTGAGCTCGATCATTCGGCCTTTTTGTCCGATTTGGACTTTATCGTCGCAGACTTTGCGGGCCTTGACCTGAAGGATCTGGATATCGGCGAGTTTTTGACCTCGCTGTTAAACCTGGCGCGCAAAAACGACGTTGAGCTGCCGAGCGTGGTAACGATGTTCGCCCGCGGCATGGTGACGCTCGAGGGCCTGCTGACTGAGTATATGCCCAACGTCAACATGATCCAGATCATCCAGACGCACATCAAAAACGAGAAGAGCACCTATGCGCGCGTGCGCGACATGGGACGCGATCTTGCCGCGAGCAGCTATCGCGCGGCGAAGGGCTCGCTCGAGGCGGCCGAGTATCTGGGCCTGGCTTCGCGCATGCTCACGCGCGGCCAGCTTAAGGTGAACACGCAGATCATGAGCAGCGATAAGGCGCTGCGACAGCTGGGTGGAATTATCGACCGCATGTCGATGGCAATTGTGATCGCCGGTCTGTTTATCGGTTCGTCGGTGGTGTACTACGCGCGCATCGAGCCGGTTGTGTTTGGCATTCCGGTCATTGGCTTTTTGGGCTACGTGAGCGCGTTGGTGCTGGCGCTTATGCTGGGCCGCAATATCTGGCTCAACAGTCACGGCGGCAAGCACTAGGGGCTGCGGTCACCGTATTTTCCTATCGCAAATAATAGCTTTTACCTTGGGCTTCGCCTGCGTGCGAGGCCCTTTTGCGTGATACCATACTAACGGTAATAATCGATGGCATAGATGGTGGTGCGGAGACGCACGAATGCGCGGTTTTCCTGCGCGTTTGGGAGAATCGGGGTGCAAGTCCCCGGCTGTACCAGTAACCGTAATTCCTCTTGGCTCGGGATGTTCGCGTCGCAGATCGGACGACGTGCCCGAGTCGTTAAGGTTAAGTCGGATCGCCTCCCATCTTGCATGCGGCTGCGGCGTATGCCGCCGGCGTGCATAGGGCTCTGGAGGGAAGGGGGACCCCGATGGGGGAACTCGAGCGCAACATGCGCGATGACGTGGGGCAGCCTCAAGGCAACGCTCCAAGTACAGACAATGGGGGACAAATGGATATGTTTGAGGACGAGCGTGAGTGCGCCTCGTTGCATCGCCGTGGCGCGATTGCACGCGGTGTAGCTAAGCGCGGTCTGGTGGCATTCCTGGCCTTCGCGATGGCCTTTGGCACCACGCCGGCTCAGCTGTGGGCCGAGGGCGCCGAGGGCATTGCCGAGGCTGTGGCTCAGGCTGCGACGCCGAGTGAGGACGCAGCGCCTGCGGATGGTGCTGCCGACCAGGGCAACGTTGAGGTTTCAGATTCTGGGAGCGCGCCTGCAGCTAGTACCGCCACAACAGGGGCGGCAGCTGGCGACGAAGGCTCGGCGACGGGGGAGAACCCTGCCGCGAGCGAGCAGTCTTCGACGGCATCCGCTGGCCAAGCAGGATCTGCCGCCGTGGCTGCCGTCCAGGCAGAGAACCCGACGGAAACTGGCGATGTCGCCAAGAAGCAAGTCGAGGTCTCGTTCTCGATTATCGGCACCGATGCCGACGGCAAGGCTCAGACCTGGGTGGCACCTACGCAGCTCAAGCTCGACGAGGGCGCGACGGCTGCGGATGCCTTTATTAAGCTGCAGGAGAAGACGGGCTTCAAGGCGGACTACGATCCGAACACGGCATACGGGTTCTACCTCAAAAGCATCACATCCCCGAGCGATGGCCGCACGCTTGTCTACGATCCGACGACTTATGCCTTCTGGCAGCTGTTCGTCGATGGCGCGTCTTCCTCGGTTGGCGCGAGCAGCATCAAGCTCACCCAGGGGCAGAAGATTGAGTTTGCCTATACGGCTGGTAGCGCGTCCCCTGTCGTTAAGGACCAGGTTGCCGCAAATGTGACCGTCATTGGTCGCGATGCCCAGGGCAAGACTCAGACTTGGGTCGATAACGCGCAGTATGTGGTGACGTCCGGCTCGAGCGCACTTGACCTTACGAAGGTCGCGCTCGAGGCGAATGACATCGACGCCGTTGCTGCGGGCTCCTTCATTCTGAGCCTTAAGTACAACGGCGTTGAGCTGGGTACGCCGCTCGATTATTCGACCTATTGGCAGCTGTTCATCAACGGCAAGTCGAGCGACTACACGGCAGACAATGTCACCATTCATGCTGGCGATACCGTTACGTGGTTCTACGGTGGCTGGGGCGACCAGTTGCCCTCTGATTCCGTCCGTGCCTCCGTTCAGGTCCTCGGTAAGGACAAGGACGGCAAGCAGCAGGTTTGGGCCTCGACGGGCCAGACGAGTCTCAAGGCTGGTTCCACTGCTAAGGATTTGCTGGAGCAGACTGGTCTTACCCTCGATGCTAAAGAAGAGTCTTGGGGTTGGTACCTCAGCGGCATTACCTCGCCGCTTGACGGTAAGACCTATGAGTATGATCCTGCGACCAAAAGTTATTGGCAGTTCTATGTAAATGGCAAGTTCGCCCAAGTCGGGGCCGGCAACTACGAACTCCAAGAGGGTGACGCCGTCACCTTTATGTATGGTGCTGACGCCGATGCCCTCCCCGGTCAGGTTCTTGGGTCCGTCGATGTTATCGGTCCCGATGTCAACGGCAACAATACTCGCTGGGGCTCGGCAAGCAATGTTTCCCTGCCCGAAGGCTCTACGGCCCAGGACCTTATTGAGACGGTTCTGAAGGCGAAGGGCGTTACGTACAACGGCTCCCAGAGTGGTGAGTACTGGTTCCTGAATTCCATTACTTCGCCGTTCGATCACAAGCCGTATGGCTGGGATGGTGCGACCAAGAAATATTGGCGTCTGTTTATCAACGGAGAGCCCTCATCTCTCTGCGCCAATCAGGTCACGCTCAAGAGCGGCGACAAGGCTACGTTTGCCTACACCACCGATAAATCGCCCATGCCCGATCCCGACAAGATTGTCGTGGACCCGAGTGCAACGACTCCTGATTGGGATGCCGAGTGGGCCGGCTACGGCAACGGTGGCAACGGTTCGACCGTAACGGATGCCAAGACACCTGCGCAGGCCGCCGGTCTTAAGTGGGCCTTCGATTGGAAGGCCGAGTCTGGTCAGCAGTATGCCAACTGCAGCGAACCTGTCATCGCTAACGGCTTTGTGTACATCGCGACCGAGAACGAGCTCATTAAGATCGATTCGTCCACGGGCAAAAAGGTTGCCTCTGCGCCGCTTGCCTCCAAGGTGAGCTATACCTCTCGTCCGATCTATACCAACGGCCTTATCATCGTTCCGCTCAACGGCGGTGCGGTCCAGGCGATTACTGCAGACAAGCTGATCTGCAAGTGGCTGACGCCTGGTTTGACGGACTTGACGCAGAGCTCCTGCACCGTCGTTTCGGACGGCGAGTATGTCTATGTTGGTACGGTCGATATTTCGTATGACGAGAACTACAACGCGACCTACGGCAACGGCTCCCTGAAGCGTATCAAGATTGCCACGGGCGAAGTCTCTTGGCAGAACATTGACCCTTCCGAGGGCTATTATTGGACTGGCGCTGCGCTGACGGATAAGTACACCATTGTTCCTACGAGCGCGGGCACGCTTAAGTGCATTGATAAGACGACGGGCGATGTCGTTTCGACCATGAAGCTCGGCGCTGTCGCAAATGCCGATTGCATTGCCGATCCGTCCAATGGTTCGACCTTCTATCAGATGACGCACGACGGAAAGCTCCATGTGATTTCGCTTTCGGCGAAGGGTGTGCTGAGTGAACAGAAGACGGTTGATCTGGGCCTTACGAATAATCTGAGCGCCCCAGCGGTGTCTGGTGACAATCTGATTGTCGGCGGACAGACGGCTACGGGCTCTGCTCTGGTTCTCTATAACCTGAAGACGGGTAAGACCACGATGGTCGCTGCTGCCGACGGCAAGGCGCTGCCGGCTGGCCTCAACGGTATTGCTGCTACTCCGCTGGTGAGTGTTCAGGGCGGCAAGACCTATGTGTACTTCACCGTGAACAGCGCGGATAGCAAGGATTACGTCAACTACTCTGCTGGCGGTGGCGTGTATCGCTATACGCTTGGCGACGCAGAGGCGACGCAGATTTATGATGCGGCTGGCCATTACCAGTACTGTGACTCTCCGGTCATTGCCGATGCTTCTGGCAACCTCTACTACATCAATGATTCGGGTACTCTGTTCAAGCTGGGGGCTGTCGAGTCTTGGACGGTTGCCTTTAATTCCAACGGCGGGTCTGCTTGCGACACTAAGTTCGTTGCTACGGCCGACGGCAAGCTGGTCAAGCCGGCCGATCCGACGCGCGATGGCTACACTTTCGGCGGTTGGTTCACCGATGAGGCTTGCACGCAGGCGTATGACTTCAGTACGCCAGTGACGGCCGATCTGACGCTGTATGCCAAGTGGACCAAGAATGCTGTTAACCCTGGCGGCAATGGTGGTTCTGGCACTAATGGTGGCAACGGTGGCGCTGGCAACGGTTCCGGTGCTGGCACGGGCACGGGTTCCGGCTCCGGCACGAAGGGCCAGCAGGCCGGCGGCGCTATCGCCCCGGGTCATAAGCCGACGACCAAGACGACGGTGTCGACCAAGACCGAGACCAAGGACAACAAGTCCGACAAGAAGGACACCGATAAGTCCGATAAGAAGGACGAGAAGAAGTCTGACAAGAAGTCTGACAAGAAGGACAGCAAGTCCGACAAGAAGTCCGATTCCAAGTCCGATACGGGTGCTGCTTCCACGACCACTGCTAAGAAGTCCTCTAGTGCTTCCGAGCAGGAGGCTGGCACCAATCCGCTCGCCATTGTTGGCGTTGCCGCCGGCGTCATCGGTCTCGCCATCGTCGGCGTGTTCGTGTTCACCAAACGTCGGTAGGTGAGGGCTGTGTCCAATAAATCCAAGGACGCTGACCCCAAGCAACCAGATTCCTCGTTCATTCAGTTCGACGATGCAAAGCAACAGGGCGCCGCTTCGGCGGCGTCCGCCCCTCGTCGCAAGGCGCTCCTTGGCGTTTTGACTGCCGCGTGCACCATTCTGATCGTCGTCTCGCTGGGTTTCGTCCATCCTTCCGAGAGCGGTGCCTGGTCCATCGACTGGATCATTCAGACCGTGACGGGGAAGAGCGTCGTCACCAAGGACACCAAGGTGTCTGGCTCGACTACGACTTCGGGCGAGGCCAGTTCCAAGGATTCCAAGTCATCGAATGACGCAAAAGATGAGTCCAAGCATTCTGATGAGTCCAAGTCCAAGGACGATTCCGAGTCTTCAAACAAGGAATCGGACAAGAACTCGGATAACAAGAAGTCCGAGGACCAGGACGGCAAGAAGTCTGGAGATAAATCCGCTGCCCAGAATACGGGAGCCGGCGATACTTCCAATGTGTCTGGCGGTGCTTCTTCGGGCGGCGGTCAGTCGTCTGATGGAGCCTCCAGCTCTAATGGCGGAAGCGCTCCCTCGGGCGGACAGGGCGGCTCGCAGGAGTCCAACTACGTAACGGTGACGGTTTCGGTCACATCGAGCGCTGTGGGCAATCCTGTGTCTTCTGGTGGCACCTTTACCTTTAACGAAGGCGCTACCGTCTATGATGCCCTGTGCGCGCTGGGCCTTTCCGTTAACGCACATGGCTCGTCGTACGGCACGTATGTTTCTGCGATTGGTGGTTTGGCCGAGAAACAGTACGGCGGCACGAGCGGCTGGATGTACTCCGTCAACGGCACAACGCCCATGACGGCCTGCAGCAACTACGTTCTCTCCAACGGCGACAACGTGGTCTGGTATTACGTTACAGGCTAGAGGCTTCGACATAGCGCGCCAGACGGGCGGTTCCGACAGACATCCGGGCCGCCCGTTTTTCATGCGAATGGGATTGGGTCGCCGGGTCTCTCGGCAAACAAAAAACCGGTTGGAATGGGAATTCCAACCGGTTATACATTCAAGCAAATAGCGAATCGACTACGACCGTGCGCCCTCGAGGAAGAAGCGGCGGCTGAAGTAGTTGTACCAGGTGACGAGGAACGTGGCGATGGCCTTCATGGCTTGGTAGCCGATGCTCAAAAACGTGACGCCCACAAACATGTATAGGTCGTTGAGGCCCAGGCCGATCACCGACAGGATGGTGAAGATCGTGAACTCGCGCTTGCGGCTCATGCCCTCGCGGTGGTCGAACACATACTTCATGCTGAGCCAGTAGTTGACCACGACGGACGTGGTAAACGAGACCGTGGTGCTCATCAAAAAGTCGAGGTGAAACAGCTCGACGAGCGCAATGAGCATACCCCAGTCGATGCCAAAGGAGATAAGACCCACGACAGCGAACTTGAGGAACTGCTTGGTATGAGGTTGTGCCAGTGCCTTGCGCACGTAATCACATCCAATGCGTTGATGAATCGAGCAGAGGATACTTTAGAGCTTTTGCAAGGGAAGCGTAAGGTCTTTGCCAAGAACTATACGAACTCGCCAAATTTTCAAGAGCTAATCCGCAAACGTTGAAAATTTGCCCGTAAACGAGCAATGCCCACGAACAACACAACGCTCGACGCGCGTCATCCGTGGGCATTGTAAAGCTGTAAGGTTGCGAGTTACTTGGTCTCATCGCCTTCCAGGAAGATCTTTCGGGTCACAAAGTTGTAGACCATGACAAGCGCGGTGGCGCAGATCTTGGCGATATTGGCCTCGAGTCCCAGGCCAGCGTTGAGTGTCAACACGATACCGTCGTTGAGTGCCAGGCCGATCACGGACAGCACGACAAAGATAATGAACTCGCGACGGCGGCTCATGCCTTCCTTGTGCGCAAACACGTATTTCATGCTTGCGAGGTAGTTAAAGATGAGTGAGATGATAAAGCCGCTGGTGTTGGCGATTAGGATGTTGAGGCCCAGACCGTAGTGGAGCAGATTCATAATGCCAAAGTCGATAACCGTGGCAATGACACCGACGACGCCAAATTTCATGATCTGCGCAAGGAGCTTTTGCATGGTACCTGCCTTAAGCTGGCGCCGAAGCGCCGCGGGGATGACAAACTTGGCACAGTTTAGCCAATCCCCGCGGGTGGGGCTAGGCGCGCTCCTCGATAGCACCGTTTCTATATGCATCGAGCAGCTGGCGCAGGTCCTGGATCTGGCTGCGGATCTTGGCTCCGGAATCGGTGTCGCTCACCATGCGGCGACGGTCTGCTTGGTCAAAACGGTTGGTCTCGCTCTCGATGTCCACGTTGCGTGTGAGTGCCTCGGCAACCGTCGTAAAGGCCCGGTGCGACTTGAGGCGGCAGCCGCGCGAGCTCGAGATGAGCGTATAGCCGGCGATACCCGTCTTGGGATGGTAAGCGCGGCAGAAGCCGCCATCGATGACCAGCAGCTTGCCCTCGGCGCGGATGGGCTGCTCGCCCTTGGTGGTTTTAACGGGCGTGTGGCCGTTGATGATGTGACCGGTCGGTGAGCATGCCATGGGCGCGACGCCAAACTCGCGCATGATGTCGTCGCAGACCGAGGGCGACTTGGTAAGCGTAAAGTACGGGTCCATCGGCTCGACCCAGGTGCTCTTATCGGCGATATAGGCGCGCTCAAAGGTACGCACCAGGCGTCCGCTGGCGGGTGAGTTAAAGCCGATCCACAGGTACCACATCCAGTCGAGGGCGTCGCGGTCGCCCATGCGCCAGGCGCGGCGGGCGATGTGGTCGCAAAAATCAAGATAATCGCGGCCAGCGTGCCAGGTGCCCAGGCAGTTCATGCTGCTAAAGGTGCCGTCTTCGTTGAGTGGCACGCAGCCGTGGAAGAGCAGGTTGCCGTTGGCGACTTTGTACATCGAGCCGTGGGAATAGAGGAAATCGATATGGCGATGCAGGTGATCGGCGGTGACAAACTCGGACACGAGCTTGTCGATTATGTGCTGCTCCTGAGACGTGAGCGTATAGGGGTCCGCCGGGTCGACGGTGGGGAAGTCGTTGGTCTTGAGCGGCCATACGCTGCCGTCGGCGAGCGTGACCGTGCCGGTGTCGTGATCGATCTTGTCGAGTAGCAGGCGGTCGGTCATGTCGAACTCGGGGTGGCGCTGGATAATCTGACCCTCGAGCTTAAAGAGCAGCACGTTGATGGCCTTGATCAGCGGGGTGATGGACTCACCGGCGGTGTAGGTGGCATCGGCAAAGGCGACAAGCTCACGCAGCGAGATGCCGTAGTCGTTCTCCAGGATCTCGTAGTTGTCGTAGCGTAGGTTGTTGCGCAGCACCGTGGCGATGCAGGCGGGCTCACCGGCCGCAGCGCCCATCCACAGCAGGTCGTGGTTGCCCCACTGGATGTCGAGTGAATGGTAAGTGAGCAGACGGTCCATAATCTTGGCCGCGCCGCCGCCGCGGTCGAAGATGTCGCCCACCAGGTGCAGGTGGTCGACGGCCAGGCGCTTGATGAGCGAGGCGAGCGACTCGATAAAGTCGTCGGCGCTTGCGGTCTCCAGGATGGATTCCACGATGCGCTCGTGATAGCGCACGCGATAGTTGTTCTCGTCCGGGTGCGTGTGCAACAACTCGTCGATGATATAGGCGTAATCGCGCGGGATGGCCTTACGTACCTTGGAGCGCGTATAGCGGCTCGAAAGCGAGCGAGCGACCATGATGAGCTGGTCAAGCATCGTCTTGTACCAGGTGGGCGAGTCCTCGCGCTGGCTGCGGACCAGCTCGATCTTCTCGCGCGGGTAGTAGATAAGCGTGCACAGCTCGCCCTTCTCGTCAAAGGAGAGCGTTTCGCCAAAGATTTCGTCGACATGCTCGCGCACGACGCCCGAGCAGTTGTTGAGGATGTGCATAAAGGCTTCGTACTCGCCATGCACGTCGCTCATAAAATGTTCGGTGCCTTTGGGCAGGTTGAGAATGGCCGAGAGATTGATGATCTCGGTAAACGCGGATTGCTCGGTGGGAAATTGTTTCGACAGCAGACGCAGATACTTGAAGTCTTGCGGATTGCGATCGAATGCGACCATGAAACACCTTCCGATGGGGTTGGTAAAACTGATAAACAGCGTCAAACGTTTATCAGTATGCGCCGCTTTTGTTTCGATTTTGCGCCAGCGGCTGAATTGTTAGCCGAACGGTTTGGTAAATCGATTTAGTGGAGGTAGATATGGCGGTTGAGTGGAGACGACAGAAGGTGCTTTCTCAGATATTTATGCGTGGGGCCGGTGGAGACGATGGTGGTAAAGATGTTCGCTATTTTTGGTTCGATTTGGTAAATAGTGGACATATGTACCGTATGTAGGCTCACTGTGCGATAATTTGCGCAGCAATGAGTAAGGAGCCTCATATGAGTGATTTTGTCCTGACCTGTGAATCCGCCGCCGACCGAACCCGTGAGTTCTTTGCGTCGCGCAATATCCCTGTCGTGTGTTTTCATTACGAGATCGACGATGTTGTCTATACGGACGATCTGTATCAGTCGATTACGCCGGACAAGTTTTTTGCCCAGATTGCCGCGGGCGCCATGCCCAAGACGTCTCAGGTGAGCGTGGGCGAGTACGAGGAGTTTTGGGAGCCGTTTGTTGCCGAGGGTAAAGACGTGCTGCACCTGACGTTGTCGTCGGGTATTTCGGGCACGTATGGATCGGCCTGCGTTGCGGCGCAGATGCTCGCAGGTCGTTATCCCCAGGGCGGCAAGGTGCGCGTCATCGATTCGCTGGGGGCGTCTTCGGGCTTTGGCCTGTTGCTGGAATATGCCGCCGATGTGCGCGATAGCGGGGCTTCACTCGACGAGACGGCTGCCTGGATCGAGGAGCACAAGCTCAACCTGCACCACTGGTTCTTCTCGACCGATCTGTCGAGCTACCTGCGCGGCGGTCGCATTTCGGCTGCGAGCGCGATCATCGGCACGGCGCTTAAGATTTGCCCGCTTATGACGGTCGATTGCGAAGGTGGGCTGTCGCCACGTGAGAAGATTCGCACTAAGAAGCGCGCGATTTCCGAGATGGCTAAGACCATGATGGCACACGTGCAGGACGGTGCGGATTATTCGGGTAAGTGCATCATGTCGCACTCGGCGTCCCGCGAGGATGCCGAGGCAGTTGCGGCGCTGATTGAGGAACAGGTTCCGCAGCTTAAAGGCAAGATTGAGATCAATAACATCGGTACTCTGATTGGCTCGCATACCGGACCTGGTACGGTGGCGCTCTTCTTTATGGGCGACAAGCGCGTGGATTAATTTGCCCCATCACATCGCTGCATGATTGCTCAAACGAAAACGGCCCGCCTCACGTTTGTGGGGCGGGCCAAGATGTTTTACTAGCGTTTCTTTCCGCGGAAGAAGAAGCCGTGCAGTGAGGGCTTGAGTCCGCGGTTGGCGCGACGCTCCTCGATATGATCGTGGATCGAAGCGACGCGCTCGATAACCTCGTCGGGAATCGGCACGTCGGGATTCATGTTCTCGACCTGGCTGACCTCGGCGGCGGCGACCTGGTCGATAATGGGCACATCGTCGTGCGAGATGACAGGCGTGGCGTCTTCCTTCATCTTGCGATAACGCTGCATCATGTCGGTCTGCAGCTGCTGGGCCGAAGGCGGTGTCCAGATGATGGCGTTGGCGCCGGCGGCGATGGTTTCACGGATGCTCTCGGGCGTCTTGCCGCCCGGTGCGATGAGCGGCAGGTTGGGATAGTGCTCGCGCAGCTCGCGCAGGACCTGCGGCGTGTTCTTGCCGGCCGCGATGTTGAGGATCTTGGCGCCGGCGCGCACTTTGGCATGCGCATCATCGTCGCAACGTACGACCGTGGCGATGACGGGGATGTCGGCGATGTTGGTGATGTGCTCGACCATCTCGGCAGTGGCAGGGGAGTTGACCACACAGCCCGCCGCGCCCTGCATCTCGGAGACGGCTGCCATCTGTACGGAGCGCTTACCGGTCGTAGTTCCGCCGCCCACGCCTACAAAGACCGGGCACTCGGCAACGGTCAACAACGCCTGCGTAATGGCCGGCTGTGGCGTGAAGGGGTAAACGGCAAAGACGGCATCGGCGTTGGAGTTGCGGATGACCGCGACGTCGGTGGTGTAGATAAGCGATTTGATACGACGACCGAAGAGCGTAAAGCCGCTAGCCTCTTCGATCTCGTCGGGCATACGGAGGGCCGCCTTGCGCAAACGCCCGTCGATGGGCAGCGGCTCCATGGGGAGCAGTCCGTTGGGGGTCACGGCTACCTGGGGCTCGGTGAACTCGTCTGCGAGCTCGACCTCGGAAAAATCGACCGAGGCGACGATGTCCTCGTGAACCTCGGCGGGCACATCGATGGGGGCTTGGTCGTTTGCCGCGGCAGGCGTGTCGAAGGAGCTGGTGCCGACGAAGGCGTCGACGCGCTCATTTAGATCGTTGAGGGTATCCATGGAGGCTCGATTCTATGTGATGACGGCCGGCGCGATGCAGCCGGAATTGCGAATGCTAAATCGTTTGACAAGTTGATTTTTCCCCGCCGTGCCATCCGTTAGACCGAAGGGCCGGCGAACGTGAAGGAGCTGTGGTGGCGGGGATCGAGGTGCTATCTTGAAAGTCCCGTTTAAAAGAGAGGTGACGCGGTATGGAATTGACAGCAATGTTTAGCTCGATTGGCCTGTGTGTGGGCGCAATCGTTGCCGCCGCGGTCATCTACTTTGTGGTCACGGCCATTAAGGGAAAAAGGGTCGAGCGCAAGGAACGCGCGATGCTTAAACAGCATCGCGACCAGCAGGGCAAACGCGCACGGAGATAGCTTGTTGAGTTTTGGATCCGTGCGCTAGCTGCGTTTTCGGATCAGGGCAATGTAGAAACCCTCAAAGTCGCGGCTGGGCGGAATGGTGAGCGTGCCGGGCAGGCCGTTGGCGATGGCCGATACCTGACCCGCGTCAATGGCCTCGGTCAGGGCGTTGGACTCGATGCGCGGCTCCTCACCAGCTTCCCGGGCGCGGCGTGCCTCACTTTCGCTTGGCGTGCCGTCGAGGGGGATGAGCTCGCAGTCCATGTGCTTGTCGAGGGCCTCCTGCAGGGCATCTTCGTTTTCCTGCGGCAAGATTGAACAAGTCGAATAGACGAGCGTGCCGCCCGGTTTGAGGGCTCCCATGGCGCGGTCCAGAAGTGCTCGCTGCGAGCGGGCGCACTTGCTCAGCAACTGCTCGGTGAGGCCGCGCAGACTCTTCTCGTTGCCGCTGATGACGGTGCCCGTGCCGGTGCAGGGGGCGTCGAGCAGGATACGGTCAAAGCGGAAGAACTCGTCAAGCTCGCGTGCGTCGATGCGCATGACGGGCACGTTTTTTGCGCCTTGGCGGTGGAGGTTGGCTTCGAGCTTCTCGGCGCGGGGAATGCTCATCTCGCAGGCGGTAAGGTGCGCCTGCCCCTGCGTGAGGGCGGCGATCTGCGTCGTCTTGCCGCCGGGGGCTGCGCACATGTCCAGGATGTCCTCGCCTGCCTGGGCGCCCAGGACCAACGGCGGCATCATGGACGACAGACTTTGCAGGTAGATCTTGCCGTCGCGGTAGATGTCGAGGTCCCACAGGTCGGAAACCTGGGCCTCGGGCAGGATGAAGGCGTCTGGGTACCAGGCGACGGGGCGGTGGGCGATCCCGGCTGCGTCGAGCGCGGTGGCGATGTCCTCGGCGGTCGCCTTGAGCGTGTTGGCGCGCAGCGTGACCGGGCGCGCAGCCGCGGCGCCAAAGCCCTCAATCATGAGTTGGGCATCGGCGGGCGTATAGGCGCCGGCAACCGTGTCGACCATAAAGCGCGGCAGGTCGGCGGCGGAGGGTTGGGCGGCAAACTGGTCGGAAAGCTCGGTAGCGGCAAACTGCCTGAGCTTGAGCTCGGGCTTAACCTGCTTTTTCTGCTTACGACGACGCGGCTTGGACATCCGTCTTTCCTTCCACCTAAATGATTATTCTGGGACGGGGATTAAAAAATCATTTAATGATCCCCGTCCCAAAAAGACTACTTTGCGGCGCCCGGGAATGATTTTTTAATCCCCGTCCCAGAATAATCATTCCCGGGCGCGTTGCTGTTGTCTAGTACTGGCTCTCGTGCTTGCTAAAGAAGTCGAAGCGCGGGGGTAGCGGCTTCACGCGGTGCTCGCCGGGCTTCTCGCCCAGGCTCTCCACAAACTCGTCCGTGGAGGCAAAGATGTTATCCCAGCTAAAGAAGGCGACCGGGTCGATGTCGAAGTACTCGCAGATGAGCTCGCAGCCGGCAGGGACGATGCCGTGCATGAGCACGGTCGCCACGCGCAGCTCGGTAAAGGCGTCGACGAGGGCCTGCGTCATCGCGGCGTTTGCTGGCTTGCCTTCGAGCTTGTTGGCGGCCTTGGAGGCGTCGCTCCAACGCTTGTTGGCGGCGCGCAGATAGTCGTCGCACACGGCGAGCGCGCGGTGCGTCTCGAACTTGTACATGGCCTGCTCAAAGGCAAGGGCGGCCTGCTCGGCGGCCTCGACCACGGTGTCAGAAGCTGCGCCGGCGGGGATGCAGCCGTTGCGATAGGGGCTCTCGTCGCCCTCCTTGACGGCGACGCCGTAGAAGCAGCTGCGGGCCAGGCGGTTGAACACGCCGGTCAAAAGGGCGCTCTCCTTAAGGGCCGGATCGATGACGCGCTTGTCGTCGCAGGCGCGCACCTCGTTGCCGTCCTTGTCCTTGCCGGTCACGCGCGTGTCGTATGCCTTGGGGCTAAAGCTCACTGGCTTCTCGGACAGGCCGAGCGACAGCCAATGCGCGCGCATCTGCTCGCAGGTGTAGTGGTCGAGCAGGTCGTCTGCCGGCGGGGGAGGCGTCTGCGAGGACGAGCTGGCCTTTTTGCCCATGTAGAGCAGGTGGTAGCAGGCGCTGACGGTGCTCTGCGTGAGGTCCCAGCCCAGAGCCTCCCACATGGCGGTCTGCGCGATGCAGTAGAAATAGATGTTGTCCTGACCGATGAACTGGTAAATCTGAGCGTCGTCAGAGCACCACCAGTCGCGCCAGTCGAGCGAGCTGTGCTGGTAGGTGGGTGCGGGCACCTGCGTGGAGTCAGCGGCGGGCTCGCCCATGAGGGCGGCATCCTGGGCGGCGACGCCCTCGGTCACGCCGGCGGCCTTGGCATCGCGTGCGAGCACGGTACGCGTATAGCTGATGGGCGCCCACAGGCTCTCGGGCCAGCACCAGCAGGTGACGTCGGAGACGCCGTCGACCTCGGGTGCCGGAACGCCCCAGTCGATGTTGCCGGTGATGCGGAAGGGCACGAGCGCCTTGCCGCTGCGGAAGCGCACGCCGCCGTTGGCGAGCACCGCGTGGGCATCGTCGCGCTCCTTCCAGCTGGGGAAGGTGACGGTAAAGCTGCTCTTGTTGCCCTCGGGCTCCAGCACGGTGTGCTCGGGGAGCTGGTCCTCGACGGCATCGAAGGCCTCGCGGAACTTGTTCTGGATGTAGAGCTGAGCCGGCAGCAGCCACTCCTCCATGGTCTTGGAGACCACGGAGCGAACCTGCGGGTTCTGGGCGAGCTTGGCGGTATAGGTCTTCATAAAGTCGAGGTAGGCCGGCAGATCAAAGTAGAGATTGTCGACCGGGCGCAGCTCGGGCACCTCGCCGGTGAGCTGGCTCTTGGGCGCGATGAGCTCCTCGGGCTCAAACTGGTGACCCAGGTCGCACTCGTCGGCGTACGCCTTCTCGGACTTGCAGCCCTGGATGGGGCAGCGGCCGATGACCTGGCGGCCGTTGAGGAACGTGCCGGCCTTGGCATCGTAGAACTGCAGCGTGGAGCGCTTGGAGATGGTGCCCTGCTCGTGCAGGCGCTCGATAATCTCGGCGGTCACCTCGTTGTGAATCTGCGCAGCCGGCTCAAGGCCCGAGCCGCCGTAGATATCGCAGCTGATGTTGTAGTTGTTGAGGGTCGCTGCTTGGCGGGAGTGGTTGGACTCGACGTACTCGCTAATGGACTTGTCGTAGCCTTCGTTTTCCTTGAGCTTACGGTAGCTCTCCATGATGGGCGAGCCGTAGCAGTCGGTGCCCGAGGTGAAGATGACGTTCTCGCGGCCCAGGCGGTCGCGAAGGAAGCGGGCGAAGAAGTCGGCCGGGACAAAGACGCCGCCGACGTGGCCAAAGTGCAGGCCCTTGTTGCCGTAGGGCTCGCCGGCGGTAACGATGGCGCGGCGCGGCCAGCTGGGACGGTCGTTCATGGAGTATTTGGATGCCATGGGACTCCTTCGCATATGGTGAGAGCGCGGCCGGGCGCAAGGCCTGGCGACGCGGTGGTCAATTCGTGCATATCGTTCGACATTATCGCACATGCGGACGGGTACGTGGCAGGGGCGCTATCCTAAGATGCTATGAATGAGATTTCCAACATACACGCGTTTGAAGACGAGGATTTTCTGCACGCCTGCTTTGTGTGGGGGATGGTCGTCATCGGCGTGTTTGCCGTGTGCCTGGTGCCGGTGTTTATGCTGCTGGGCGGGCCTGCGGACCTGGATGCGGCTGAGGCGGGCGGCTGGATGGCTGTCGTGGGCTGGATAGTCGGCTTGGCCGCGATTTCGGCGGCGTCATTTGCCGTGCACGAGCTGGTTCACGGTGTATTTTTTAAGCTGCTGGCGCCTGCGGGCGCGCAGGTGACCTTTGGGGCGAATTGCGAGACGGCGATGATCTATGCCTGCGCCGAGGGCGTTGTGTATTCGCGCCGGCGGTACATGGCGGTTTGTCTGGCGCCGACGGTTGTTGTGACGGCGGCGTTTGCCCTGGGGTTTGCGTTTTCGGGCTATCCGCTGCTGTGCTACCTGGCGGCTGGTCTGCACTTGTCGGGCTGTGTGGGCGATTGGTATTACGCGCGGACCATCCTGCGCGACCGCCGCATTGTCGCCTGCGAGGACACGTCCTTTGGCGTGCGCTTTTTTGGGTGAGGAGATGTCGATGAAGTCGTTGTTGCTGCATGCGTGCTGTGCACCATGCTCGCTTGAGCCGGTTCGCCTGCTGCGCGAGGAGGGGTTTGAACCCACGATCTGCTGGACCAACCCCAATATTCAGCCGCACGATGAATGGCAGCGGCGCTTGGACGAGCTGCGCCGGTGGTGTGCCGATGGCGACATTGAGCTCATCGAGGCGGGGGAGGACCGCGAGCGCTGGGAGGCCGGCGTGGCCCCGCTGGGCGCCAATCGACCTCGTCGCTGTCGCGCGTGCTATGCTCTGCGCCTGGCCGAGGCATGCCGTGTGGCCCAGGAGCGTGGGTTTGAGTTTGTGGGCACGACGCTCGCCGTCTCGCCGTATCAGCTGTTCGAAACCTGCAATGATGTGCTTGAGCGCTTGGCGGCGGCACACGGGCTCACCCCGGTGATTCGCGATTTTCGCCCGTATTACCCCGAGGCGACACGCCGTTCGCGCGAGCTTGGCATGTATCGGCAGAACTACTGTGGTTGCCGCTTCTCGGCTGTCGAGGCGGCCATGGACCGCGCCCGCATCCGCGACGAGCGCAAAGCCGCCAAAAAGTAGTTCACTTGGGACGTCAGCCTGCTAGGATGTAGAGCGGACTTTAGCTATATAAGGAGAATCCGACGTGTCTATGCGTACCGATGATTTTGACTATAACCTGCCCGAAGAGCTCATCGCCCAGGCGCCTGCCGAGCCGCGCGACTCCTGCCGCCTGCTGGTGGTTGATCGCAAAGGCTCCGAGACAGGAACGCCGCTAGAGCACGGCGGTACCGTTGAGCACCGCATCTTCCGCGACATCATCGACTATATCGAGCCGGGCGACGTGCTCGTCATCAACCAGACGCGCGTGATGCCGGCCCGTCTTATCGGTCGCAAGGCAGGCTCGGGCGGTGTGGTCGAGACGCTGCTGCTCAAGCGCCGCGAGGATGTTGATCCGCTGGGTCACGTTTGGGAGTGCCTGGTCAAGCCGGGCAAGCGTCTGAAGCCCGGTGCTCAGATTGAGTATCGCGCCGGCGGCGCCCATGCACCCGAGGGCGCGCCCGTGGTGCTGACGGCCGAGGTCGTCGACTTTGTCACCGATAGCCGCGGCGGCCGACTGGTGCGCTTTGAGCCGGCCGGTTGCAATGCCGCTGGAGAGCCGCGCACGCTCGACGAGGCCATTCATGCTGCCGGTCACGTTCCGCTGCCGCCCTACATTACCGATTACGAGGGCGATCCCGAGAAGTACCAGACCGTCTACGCCATGAAGGAGGAGCACTCGGCTGCCGCTCCTACGGCGGGTCTGCACTTTACTCCCGAGCTCATGGCCGCTATCGAGGCCAAGGGCGCGAAGTTTGCCGCCGTCGAGCTCGAGGTGGGTATTGATACCTTCCGTCTGGTGGAGGAGGACGACCCCACGCAGCACGTCATGCACACCGAGCGTTACCACGTGTCGCAGGAGGTTGTCGACGCCGTGCATAAGGCGAAGGCCGAGGGGCACCGCGTGATCGCCGTCGGCACCACCGCAGTACGCTCGCTCGAAAGCGCGTTTGACGCTGAGGCGCCGGTGTCCGATCCGGCCGTGACAGCGCGCTATTTTGAAGGCCGCGAGGACGGCGCCGACACGCTCGGCCGCGGCGACATCGTGGTGCGCGAGAACGCGACGACGCAGCTCTACCTCATGCCCGGCTCGACCTATCACGTGGTCGACGCGCTGATCACGAACTTCCACGTGCCGCGCTCCACGCTCATGATGCTCGTGAGCGCACTTGCCACCCGCGACCAGATCATGGATGCCTATGCCGCCGCCATCGAGGAGCGCTACCGCTTCTTCAGCTTTGGCGACGCCATGCTCATTTTGTAGGTTACGGCGTTTTCCAAACGCCGTAACCGGCCGACGCTGCGCGGGCCGCATTTGGACAATCTGACGTTCAACTTCAAGGGCGCGACCTTTGTAGTTACGCGGTTTTACCAAACCGCGTAACCAGTTGACGCTGCAAACCCGCCAGAGCGGCAATCTGCCTTTCAACTTCGGCGGCATGACCAGAAGGTCAATGCCGCCTTGTTTCAAGGCACCTTGCTCGCTCTGGCGGGTTTTCGCTGTCGGTGCCAAAACATCGGCGTTGCCTTGGCTGTCAATGTGGCACTTGGGGACGTTCCTTTTGTGCCGGCACTTGGGGACACTCCTTGTGGTCGTTGGGGAGTGGTTTACTTGCTCGCGAACAGCCAGATGAGGATGATCACGAGGACTACGGCGACAATGCAGACGATGGCGCCGGTGAATTTGATGCGTGAGTCGCGGGTGCGCTCTCGTACGTCGTCTTCGGCGGCCTCGAGCTGGTCGACTTCTTGCTCGGTCTCGGCGCGTTCGGCTTTGTCTCGGGCCAAGGATCCTGCAAGCGACTCAGTGATTTCTGGGTGGTCGTGCACCTCGGTCGCCTGTTCGATGATCGACTGTGCATGTGCGGCATCTGCTTGGGCGTTGGCGATGGTCTGCTCCTGCTCGCGGCGTGCCTTGTCCTCCGCGGCGATCTTCTCGCGCAGTTCGCGCTGACGAGTCGCGGCGGCGGTCTTCGCCGTCTGCAGCTCGTCGCGCGCGGCATCGGCTTCGGTCGTCACGGCTTGGTGCGCGCGTTTTGCGTCGGCGATAGGGGCTTGAGCCTGCTCGACGGCCTGCTCGGCTGCGGCAAGCGAGTGCTCAAGGTCGGCGGTGATGCGCGGGACATCTTCTTCGGCTTTACGCAGGGCATCTGCCGTGTCGGAAATCTGCATCGAGAGCTCGCTGGTGCGCACCGTATAGTTGGCGGGATTTGCCGAGGGATTGCGTTGCAGCTCGGCATACTCATGACGCAGCGTCTCGAGCTGGGCGCGCGTGGCGTCGACGGTTTGTTGTGCGGCGGCAATGCCGGCGTCTCGCTCTGCCTTCACCTTGTCGCGGATGCGCTTGGAATCCTCAAGACGTCGAACGAGGCGGTTGCCGGTCTCGCGTGAGCTCGCCTCGCGGGCCTCCACGGCGTCGAGCGCGGCCTTCAGACGGAGCTCAGTCGCGTCATCCTCTGTCTTCATTTGTTCGAGCTGACCCTTGAGCTCTGTCGCTTTGGAGGCGTGGGCATCACGATCAATCTCGGCGGCCGCTGCAGTCTTTTGGGCCGTGGCAATCGCCTGGCGCTGGTCGGCGACGATCTGGTCGTAGCGGCCTGCGATATCCTGGCGCGTCTCGAGTTCCTCGGCCTGATCGGCAATGCGCTGCTCAAGTTCGGCCAGGTGGGCGCGGGCATCGGCAAGTGCCTTTTTCGCGGCGTTCATCTCGCGCATGGCCGAGGCGCCCTGGGCGATAAAGGTGCCCACGGCGTTCGCGGTGTTCGAGACGGCGGTCCCCAGATCGCGGCTCGCGGCGGGGGAGTGCGGGGCGGTCGGGCGAGCGGTGTCGGCAGCGTCCGCATCGGTAGCCTGCGGCGCGGCGATATTGCCGGTGCCGCCCTCGACCACAGAAAAGCCTGCTGCGTGCGGGTCGACCGCATCGGCGCCAATCGTGGGATGCTCGAGCTGCAGAAACGAGGGCATGGTGCTGCCCTGGTCGGCAACCGGAGTCTCGCCGGGTACGAAGGTCGAGGCTGCCTCGGCGGCCTCCTCTTCCTCGGCGTCAACGTCAGCGTCGGCCACGGCGTCTTTCATCGCTTTGACGGCATCCATCATGGAGTCCATGACGGCGTCGAGCTCTTCTTCCGAAGAAACCTCGATAGGGCCCGCAGCTTGCGGAGCAGCATCCTGTACGGGGCGGTCGTCCTGAGCGGGCGCATCGTCGTTTTGCTCGTCTGCATCTTCGGCGCCAGGGGTTTCCGCCGTAGCGCTTTCGTCCAAGAATGGGCCGTCGAGGTCAATATCATCGCAGGTCACAGCGTCGGCATCTGCAGTGACGTCTGCGGAATCATCAATATGCTGTTGAGTCTGGGGGTCCAGCTCGTCTGTCATAGGCATGTGCTCCTCATCGTTGTTTGTCACCCTATGATAAAGTCTCGCGCCGACATCCCGCGCGCTGCAGCAAAGTTTCAAAACGTGTTCGATGGCTCGCGTCGATAGCAAAAACTCGGCCACTTTATCCAGTTTGTACTTGACATTCCCTTCGCCGAAAGACGTTGCGCCGTTCGCCTGCCATGGGCTTTATTTTTCACTTGAACCCGCTAAAGTTGCATTTCAGCTTTTGGCGCGTGAAGTTGGATGCGCGCAGTCGACGGGCAGGCCCGTCGCGATTTGAAAGGACTTTATATGGGACTTTTCACTGGTAAGACCGTGATCGTCACCGGCGGCGGCAAGGCCACGCTCAAGGACGGCTCCGCTGGCTCCATCGGCTACGGTATCGATATCGCTTTTGCCAAGGAGGGCGCAAACCTCGTCATTACCGGCCGCAACGTTGCCAAGCTCGAGGCTGCCAAGGAATCCCTCGAGGCCGAGTACGGCGTCAAGGTTCTGCCTGTTCAGGCCGATGTCTCGGCTGGTCAGGACAACGAGGCCGTCGTCCAGAACGTCATCGACAAGGCCATTGAGGAGTTCGGCCGCATCGACGCCGTCGTCAACAATGCTCAGGCCAGCGCTTCGGGCGTGACGATCGCCGATCACACCATGGACCAGTTTAACCTGGCCATTTACTCCGGTCTGTATGCCACCTACCTGTACATGCAGAAGGCCTACCCGCACCTGAAGGAGACCAAGGGCTCCGTGGTCAACTTTGCTTCGGGCGCCGGCCTGTTTGGCAACTATGGCCAGTGCAGCTACGCCGCTGCCAAGGAGGGCATCCGCGGCCTGACCCGCGTTGCCGCCAACGAGTGGGGCAAGGACGGCATCAACGTCAACATCGTTTGCCCGCTTGCTTGGACCGCCGCGCTCGAGAACTTCCAGGATGCCTATCCCGAGGCGTTCAAGGCCAACGTCCACATGCCGCCGGCAGGCCACTACGGCGACGTCGAGAAGGAAATCGGCCGCGTTGTCGTTCAGCTCTGCGGTCCCGACTTTAAGTATATGAACGGCGAGACCGTCACCCTCGAGGGTGGCATGGGCCAGCGTCCGTAGGAGTTACGGCGTTTTACCAAACGCCGTAACGGGCCGACGCTGCGCGGTCACCAGAGCGACAACTTGTCATTCAAAGAGGGCGGCATGACCAGAAGGTCTATGCCGTCCTCTTTTCATGCCAATTTGTTCGCTCTGGTGACCGCTCGCTGATGTTGTCAGAGCATCGGCGTTACCTTGACTGTTGGATGTAGTCGTTGGGGACGTTCTTAAATGACTAGTCGAAAGGGACACTCTTGCCGGCACTTGGGGACAGTCCCTGAGTGCCGGCAGATTGGGGCGCTCATTTGCAAGATGGCGCTGAAGACTGTCCCCAACGTCTAGTCGTTTAAGACTGTCCCCAACGACTACCCAACGACTAGCGCGGGAACCTGATCCTAATGCACTAGTTTCTGTCGAGTCGGTGCTTCTTGCGGGTTGCCCGTATAATGGTTTGCGTATGAACCGCAACCAAGGAGTTCCAGTTTATGGACCAGAACCTTTTTAAATTCGACCTGATTGCCGAGGATCCGACGACGCACGCGCGCGCCGGCGTACTGCACACCCCGCACGGCGACATCGAGACGCCGATCTTTATGCCCGTGGGCACCAAGGCAAACGTCAAGGGCATTCCTACCGAGACTGTCAAGAAACTCGGCGCCCAGATCGTGCTCGCCAATACCTATCATCTGTCCATGCGTCCCGGCGAGGATACCATCGCCGAGCTGGGCGGCCTGCACAAGTTCATGAACTGGCACGGCCCCATCCTCACCGACTCGGGCGGTTTCCAGGTCTTCAGCCACAACGATGCCGTCAAGCTCACCGATGAGGGCGTGCGCTTTATCGTCAACGATTACGACGGCCGCCACGTGTTTTGGACGCCCGAGGACAACATGGAAATCGCCATGAAACTCGGCTCCGATATCTGCATGCAGCTCGACCAGTGCCCGGGCTATCCCGCCACGCGCGCCTACGTTGAGCGCGCCGTTGAGCTGTCGAGCATGTGGGCCGAGCGCTGCTATAAGGCGCATACCCGCGATGACCAGGCGCTCTTTGGCATCGTTCAGGGCGGCATGCACCTGGATCTGCGCCTGCGTTCGCTGCGCCATCTGGAGGAGTGCGGCGACTTCCCGGGCTATGGTATCGGTGGCTATTCGGTGGGCGAGGATCACGAGACCATGTTCGAGACCCTGGCGCCGCTCGTGAGCGAGTACATGCCCAAGCATAAGCCGCGCTACCTGATGGGTGTCGGCAACCCGACCACGCTCGTGCGCGGCGTTGGCGTGGGCATCGACATGTTCGACTGCGTGCTGCCGACGCGCACCGGCCGTATGGGCACGGCATTCTCCAGCGAGGGCCGCCTCAACTTCCGCAACGCTCGCTTTGCGCACGACGACGGTCCCATCGATCCCACCTGCACCTGCCCGGTGTGCACGGGCGGTTACAGCCGTGCGCTCATCCGTCACATGGTCACGCAGAAGGAGATGCTCGGCGGCATTCTGCTTTCGATGCACAACATCTACTACCTGCTCAACCTTATGCAGCGGGCCCGCCAGGCCATTATCGAGGGCCGCTACGGCGCGTTCGTGAGCGACTGGATGAACAGCCCTGCGGCGGTGGATTACTAAGAGCAGCACGGGCGCTTGCAGAGCGCGGGCAACGGCAAGGGGCGAGCGCCGGCCGGTCATCACGTTTGCTAACACCGCTTGCGCGACCGATGACCGATAGCTTGCAAGCACTTGATGCATCGTGGGTACCATACCGAATAGTTGATGTTCGGGCGGGTGTTTGGCGCACAGCGTCGACCCCGCCCGTTTTTCTTTTTCTCGATAGGAGTACCCATGATTAAGAATGAGAACGTCGAGGGCGAGCCTGTCTACGACGAGACGTACCGCCGCGGCCCCGTGGTCATGCGCGGCCCCATGATTCCTAAGGACAACACCTACGCCAACCTGCTGGCGCCCGAGGACTCGACCGACTGGCTGCATGCCGACCCGTGGCGCGTGCTGCGCATTCAGGCAGAGTTTGTCGATGGTTTTGGCGCGCTTGCCGAGCTTGGTCCTGCAGTGACCATCTTCGGTAGTGCCCGCACGCCCAAGACCGATCCGCTCTACAAGGCGGCGCGTACCGTCGGGCGCAAGATCGCGCAACGTGGCGTGGCGGTCATCACCGGTGGCGGCCCCGGCATCATGGAAGCGGCCAACAGGGGAGCGGCGAGCGCGAACGGCAAGTCAGTTGGCCTGGGTATTGAATTGCCGCACGAGCATGGGCTCAATAAATACGTGAACCTCGGCATGGACTTCCGTTACTTCTTTGTGCGCAAGACCATGTTCGTCAAATACAGCTCGGGCGCTATCGTGTTTCCCGGAGGTTTTGGTACGCTCGACGAGATGTTCGAGGTGCTCACGCTGGTGCAGACGCACAAGGTCAAGCGTATGCCGCTCGTGCTGGTGGGCACCGAGTACTGGCAGGGCCTATTCGACTGGCTCAACGGCCCGGTGATGGATGACGGCATGATCAGCTCGCTCGATCCCGAGCTGGTGCATATCACCGACGACCTCAACGAGGCCGTCGACATTGCCCTGAGCGGGCTGATGTAGATCAATCGTGCCCACGCGACATGAATACGCATGGCAATCTGATGTTATCTAACATCAGATTGCCATTTATATTGGGTATACTGGTGTAAAAGACGAGGGCGAGGAGGTCGCAAATGTCTACAGCAACAGTTAAGCCTACGACGGTTCGAATCGAAGAGGGGCTCAAGGAGCAGGCGACTGAGTTCTTGGATTCGGTCGGCCTCAGCCTCAATTCCTATCTCAATCTTGCCGTTCGGCAGCTGGTAAATCAGCGAAAGATTCCTTTTGAGATTGTAGGAAGGGCGGAGGTGCCCAACGAGGTGACGAGGCGCGCCATGGTGATCGCCGAGGCTCATGAGCTGGGGATTTTGCCGGACGATAGCCTGTCATTCAATAACGCTGATGAGCTTATGTCATTCCTCGATGAGGAATAGCGATGTTCGAGATTAAAGTCGAGGCTCAATTTAAGGTGGACTACAAACGAACGATGCGCATGCATCCGCAGCTAAAAAGTGAGTTTAAAGCGGCGGTTGCAGAGCTTGTGGCTCATGGGTCACTTCCGGCGGAGTATGGCGCCCACGAGCTCTCAAACCCGGGCGGAAACTACAACGGCCACATCGATTTCCACCTATCCGATGGCTTGGTCGATGTGGTCGTTCTTTATCTTCCCCATAAGACTAACCCAGTGATTAGGCTGGTGAGAATGGGCACTCATCAGGAACTGTTTCAGGGTCCGCTGGGCTGATCGCCGATTTCTAAGTTGCGGTGGAATAGGGATTGATTTGCGGCTGATAAGTCAAAAACAGTTCCTATTCCACCGCAAGTGGTAAAGGTGCCCCTAGTGGATGGGCTGGTAACGAGGACAGTAGCTGATGGCGATGGCGTCGACGCCTACATGGGTGGCGATGGTGCAGCCGATGGGGCCGGTGCCGGCGTCTACGTAATCCTGGCCCGCGAGTGCCTCGTTGACAAGTTCCTGCTCCTCGGCGGCGCCGGTCGTGAGCACACGCACGCTTGAGCCCGGGTGCTCGTCCAAAAACGCGAGGCAATCTGCCATGGTGTTGGCGACGATGCGCTTGGCGCCGCGGCCCTTTTTGATGGCCTTGATCTCGCCCGATTTCCACTCCGGCGAAACGGCCAGGCGAATGTTGAGCATCTGCGTGAGCTGGCCGGCGAGCTTGGGGGCGCGGCCGTTTTTGACCAGGTTCTCGAGCGTGCGGGGAATCAGCAGCAGGTGGGCGTCGGGCAGCGTCGCGCGGATCTGCGCCTCGGTCTCGTCCAAGCTGCGGCCGTCCTCGCGCATGGCAAGCGCGTACTCCACCAGCAGGCCCTCGGCGCCCGAGCCGGTGCGCGAATCGATGCAGCGCACGTCGAGCTCGTGGGTCTCGGCGACCAGGCATGCGTTGGAATAGCAGGCGGACCACTCGCTGCACAGCGAGATGAAGATGGCGCTATCGTGGCCGTCGGCGAGCACGCGGTCAAAGAGCGCCTTGAACTCGCCGGCGCTCGGCTGCGAGGTGTGCGGCAGCTGCTCGGAGCCAGCCATGCGGGCGACGTACTCCTGGGCGGTGATCTGCACCTGGTCGAGCAGGTCCTCGCCCTCGATAATCACATGCAGCGGAATCACGTAAATGCCGAGCTCTTGGGCGCGGGCGGGGGAGATGTCCGACGTGGAGTCGGTTATGATGGCAAAAGACATAATTGCACCTTTCGTTGGGGCGCTTGCGCGCCGCCTTCTGAGAGCAAAGTGCGACAAGTATAGTGGAGTTGCTCTACATTGCTAGGTTCAATTGTTGAATAGTCAACAGTTTGAAGCGGTGGTGTGGAAATCATCAACTGGGGAAGAGGAATGCCGATGGAGGCGTTGGAGATAGGCAGACGGCCGGTCGTGCTGTTCGATTTTGACGGCACGGTGGCCGATACGGGCCGGGCGGTGATGACCTCGACGCGCAAGACGCTGGCTGCGCGCGGGTTTTCGGAGGCGCAGATGGGTGATCTGCGCCGCATGATCGGGCCGCCCCTGTGGAAGAGCTTTCACGACTTTTACGGCTTTTCCCGCGAGGAGTCGCTTGTGGTGGCCGACGAGTACCGCGCCTTTTTTGATGAACTGGGACCGGAGGAGTATCCTGTGTTCAATGGGGTCCCCGAGCTGCTGGATGGGTTGGTCGCCCAAGGCAAACGTATGGCCGTGGCGACGTCGCGCATGGAGGCCAAGTGCATCGACATGGTGCGTGAGCTCGGGCTCTCTCAGTTTGAGGCGGTGATTGGCATGAATCCGCCGCAGGGACGCGAGACCAAGGCCGATTCGGTCCGCGATGCCCTGGCGGCGCTCGGCGCGACGGCCGACGATGCCGTGATGATCGGCGATCGCTTTAACGATGTGGAGGGCGCGCACGCAATGGGCGTGCCGTGCATCGGCATCTATTCGGGCGCGGCGGCGCCGGGCGAGCACGAGGCGGCGGGTGCCGATGCGGTGGTGCACTCGGTGGCCGAGCTTGCTAAACTTTTCTCTATCTAGGAACTAAATGTGAGGGGCGGGTACGCTTGCCGCTCATTGGTAAGGAGGCAGTCTATGAATCAGGTGGAGCAGAGCGTCGCTGAGTATGTCGACGAGGTCTGGGAAGATGTCGTCGCCGATATCGAGCAGCTGGTGAGCTATCCGTCCGTGGCAGTTTCTGCCGATGCAGAGCCCGGCGCGCCGTTTGGCCGCCCGGTCCGTGACGCGCTCGACTGTGCGCTCGGCATCGCGCAGAAGCTTGGCTATCAGACGAGCGACGACGAGGGCTATGTGGGCATTGCCGATATCCCTGGCCGCGGCAACAAGCAGCTCGCGACTATCTGCCATGTGGACGTGGTTCCCGCTGGCCCCGGTTGGAGCACCGACCCGTTTGCGATGGAGCGCCGCGAGGGCTGGCTGCTCGGCCGTGGCGTGATCGACGACAAGGGTCCGGCTGTGTTGTCGCTCTACGCCGGCGCTTACCTGCTCAAGCACGGCATCGTGCCGCGCTATACCTTCCGTGCGCTGCTGGGCTGCGATGAGGAAGTGGGCATGTCCGACGTTCACCATTATCTGGAGAACCACGCAGACCCCGACTTTTTGTTTACGCCCGATGCCGAGTTTCCGGTCTGCAATGCCGAGAAGGGCCAGTTTGGGGCGACGTTCGTGAGTCCCAAGATCGACGGCGGGCGCATCGTGTCGTGGAGCGGCTCCGAGGCGAGCAATGCCATTCCGTCGCAGTCCATCTGCGAGCTCGCGATTGCCGCCGATGAGCTGCCGGCGCCCGTTGAGAACGCCGACCGCCTGGAGATCACGGCGCTTGATAACGGGCATGCGCAGATTTTCGCCCACGGCATTGGCGGTCATGCCTCGATGCCAGAGGGAACGATCAACGCCGTCGGGCTGATCGTGGCGTATCTGCGCGAGGCCGAGGACGCGTTTGGTGCACGCGACGAGCGCCTGCTGACGCCTGCCGAGCACGAGTTCGTCAAGTTCCTGGCCTTTGTGCATGCGGACGCCTATGGTCGCGGCCTGGGTATCGATGCGACGAGTCCGGCGTTTGGCCCGCTTACCTGCAACGCTGGCGTCATCCGCGTGGCGGATGGCCATATTGAGCAGGTCATCGACGTGCGCTTCCCCGACAGCACGAGTGCCGATACCATCCGCGAGCAGCTCGATCCGCTCGTGGGCCGTTTTGGCGTGACGTGCCGTGTGGGTCGTGCGAAGGTGCCGTTCTCGGTCTCTGCCGACGATCCGGCCGTGAAGGCGCTTATTGATACCTATAACGAGTTTACGGGCAAGCATGCTGAGCCCTTTGCCATGGGCGGCGGCACGTACGCGCGCAACTTTGCCCGCGCCGTCTCGTTTGGCCCCGAGGAGACCGGCCTGGAGCTGCCCGCATGGGGCGGCCAGATGCACGGCCCCAATGAGTGCGCCAACGAGGAACAGCTCAAGCAGGCGCTCAAGATTTATATCGTGGCGATCTTACGTTTGAACGAGCTTGAGCTTTAAGGCTGCGGCGTTTTAACAACTTAGCACCCCTTTCGTCCGGGCTTTTTAAGTTGCGGTGGAATAGTTCCTAGAATGGGCCATTTGATGGCCAAGCAGGAACTATTTCACCGCAACTTTGTTTTTATTGGTGTAAAAGGCGGGTCATGCTTGGTGGCGGGTTTGTTATCCGTTTGTAAAGGCTGGGCAGAGCTTGCGGTAAGGGTCTATCAAATGTCCGTAAGAAACCGCAGATAAGGCGGTCGTCGCCCGATCGAGACCGTATCTTTCCAAACAGCAAAGCGGGCAGGGTGCCCGCGAGTCGCATGTATGAAAGGAAGATCATGCTCGATCAGGCTTATTCTCGTCGTCAGTTCCTCGGCCTCGCTGGTGGTCTTGCCAGCATCGTCGGTCTCGGTCTCGTTGGTTGCGGCGGCTCCAACGCCGCCAACACCGCTGCTGAGGGCAGCGCCGCTGCTGCCGAGTCCGTCTCCGGCGAGGTGACCTACGACGGCGCCTCCTCGTTCCAGGCTCTCGTCGAGGCTGCTGCCGAGAAGTTTATGGATGCCAATCCCGACGTCTCCGTCTCCGGTTCGGGCAACGGTTCGGGCAAGGGCCTGACCGCTGTTGCCGCCGGCACCGTTACTATCGGTAACTCCGACGTCTTCGCCGAGACCAAGCTCGAGGCCGATCAGGTCAAGAACCTCGTCGATCACGAGGTCGCCGTCGTGGGCATGGGCCCTGTCGTCTCCAAGAACGTCAAAGTCGATGACCTGTCCCTCGAGCAGCTCAAGGGCATCTTCTCCGGCCAGATCACCAACTGGAAGGAGGTCGGCGGCGACGACGCCAAGATCGTCGTCCTCAACCGCAAGGCAGGCTCCGGCACCCGCGCCACCTTCGAGGCCGCCGTCTTTGGCGACGAGGCCGTCGACTTTAAGGGCGACGCCGAGCTCGACAAGTCCGGCGACGTCCAGACTCAGATGGGCAGCACCGACAATGCCATCTCCTACCTCGACTTCTCGCACTTCGACGACTCCAAGTTCAACGCCATCAAGGTCGAGGGCGTGGAGCCCAAGAGCGCAAACGTCACCGACGACTCCTTCAAGATCTGGGCTACCGAGCACATGTACTGCGCGAAGGACGCCGACGAGGCCACCAAGGCCTTCCTGGAGTTCATGCTTTCCGACGACGTCCAGGGCAAACTCGTCGAGGAGCAGGGCTTTATCCCCGTCTCTGCCATGAAGGTCGTCAAGGACGCCAGCGGTAAGGTCTCTGCTAAATAAGCAATCGCCCCGGAAAGGTTTGCAATGGCAAAACAGCTGCCAAAGCGCGAGCTTGAGAACGTGGGCCTGGGCGTCACGGGTGCGTGCGTAGCGCTCGTGACGCTTGTCGTTGCCGCGCTCATCTTTATGGTCGCCCAAAAGGGTCTCTCGGCTTTTCTCAAGGACGGCGTCTCGGTCGTCGAGTTTTTTACCGGTACCAAGTGGGACCTGGCCAACACGGCCGAAAACGGCCTGCCCTATACCGGTGCCCTGCCCCTGATCGTCACCTCGTTTGCGGTCATGGTGCTCTCCACGCTTATCGCGCTGCCCATCGCCATCGGCTCTGCCATCTTTGCGGTCGAGATCCAGCCTAAGTTTGGCTCCAGGGTTTTTCAGCCGCTCATTGAGCTTTTGACCGGTATTCCCTCGGTCGTCTTTGGCCTGATCGGTTTTCACGTGGTCGTCGGCCTTATGAAGAGCGTTTTCCACGTGAGCACAGGCCTGGGCATCTTGCCCGGCGCCATCGTGCTGGCCGTCATGATTCTGCCGACGATGACCACGCTTTCGGTCGATGGCCTGCGCGCCGTGCCCGATAGCTACCGCCAGGGTTCGCTCGCGCTGGGCTACACCCGCTGGCAGACCATCTGGCACGTGGTGCTCAAGTCCGCCATGCCGTCGCTCATGACCGCGGTCATCCTTGGCATGACCCGCGCCTTTGGCGAAACGCTCGCCGTGCGCATGGTTATCGGCGGCATCGAGGCCATGCCGACGTCGCTGCTGTCGCCTGCCTCGACCATTACCACCACGCTCACCACGTCCATGGCGGTCTATGCCGAGGGCTCGGCCCAGGACGACGTTCTGTGGGCGCTCGGTCTGCTGCTGATGGGCATGAGCCTCATCTTTATCCTGATCATCCACCTTATCGGCCGCAAGGGGGCGAAGGCTCGTGGCTAGCACGCGTATCCACATCGACGAGGCGAGACTCGGGCGTGTCCAAAAGCAGGACCGCATCGCCACGGGCGTGCTGACGGCGATTGTCGCCATCGTCATGCTTATCGTCGTCTCCATGGTGGCCTACATCCTGTTCGAGGGTATCTCGACGCTGTTCCAGCCGGGCTTTCTCACGCAGCCCGCACGCGCCAACGGAACGCAGGGCGGCGTGCTCTACCAGCTGTTCGACTCGTTCTATCTGCTGCTGATCACCCTGGTCATCTCGGTGCCCATCAGTCTGGGCGGCGCGGTCTTTTTGGTTGAGTACGCGCCCGATGGGCCCATCCGCGACATCGCCTCCACCGCCATCGAAACGCTGTCCTCGCTGCCCTCCATTGTCGTGGGCATGTTCGGCTTTCTGGTGTTCTCGGTGCAGCTGGGCTGGAAGTACTCCATCATCTCCGGCGCCGTCGCGCTCACCATGTTCAACATCCCCATCCTGGTGCGCGTGATCCAGCAGGCACTCGAGGACGTGCCGCAAGCCCAGCGCGATGCGTGCCTGGCCATGGGACTCACCCGCTGGGAGGCCACGCTGCACATTCTGATTCCCGAGGCCATGCCCGCCATCGTGACCGGCATCGTGCTTTCGGCCGGCCGTGTCTTTGGCGAGGCCGCGGCGCTGCTCTTTACCTCGGGCATGAGCTCGCCGGTTCGCCTGAACTTCTTGAGCTTTAACCTGTCGAGCCCCACCTGCGCCTGGAACGTGTTCCGTCCCGGCGAGTCGCTGGCCGTGCACATCTACAAGATCTATGGCGAGGGCAGCCCCGAGGCCCAGCAGATCGTCTGGGGCACCGCGGCACTGCTGATGATTTGCGTGCTGCTGTTTAACGTAGTCGCCCGTATCGTGGGCAAGCAACTGGCAAGGAGGATGACGGCCGAATGAGCGAGATGAATGCGACGCCCGCAACCGATGCGGCCACGTCCGAGACCCAGGACTTTCTGTCGAGTGTGGGGGAGAGCGAGAAGCACGTGCGCGTGAGCGGCAAGGCCGTGAGCGACGAGGTCGTGCTCTCCACCAAGGACGTCAACGTGTACTATGGCGACCACCATGCGCTGCACGACACGTCGCTCGACTTCCACAAGGGTGAGATCACGGCGCTCATCGGGCCTTCGGGCTGCGGCAAGTCGACCTTCTTGCGCAGCCTCAACCTGATGAATCGCGAGATTCGCGGCTGCCGCGTGGAGGGCGAGATCAGCTACCGCGGACGCAACGTGAACACCAAGACCGAGAATACCTACGAGCTGCGCCGGTCCATTGGCATGGTGTTTCAGCAGCCCAACCCCTTCCGCAAGTCCATTCGAGACAACATCACGTTTGCGCCCAAGCGCCACGGCATCACCGACCGCGACGAGCTCGATCGCATGGTCGAGGAAAGCCTGCGCGGTGCGGCCCTGTGGGACGAGGTCAAGGACAAGCTCGACAAGAGCGCCTACGCGCTTTCGGGCGGTCAGCAGCAGCGTTTGTGCATCGCGCGCACGCTGGCACTCAACCCCGACGTAATCCTGTTTGACGAGCCCTGCTCGGCGCTCGACCCCATCTCGACGCTGGCGATCGAGGACCTCATGTCGTCGATCGTGGCCGACCGCGCCATCGTCATCGTGACGCACAACATGGAGCAGGCGTCGCGCGTGTCCAACCGCACGGCGTTTTTCTACATGGGCGATATGGTCGAGTACGACGAGACCGACGAGATTTTCCAACGGCCCAAGGATAAGCGGCTGAATGATTACCTCACCGGCATGTTCTCCTAGTCCGGGACATGCTTGAGGCCCGCGGCGGCCACGGTTGCCGCGGGGCTGATTGGAGAGGCGGGTCATCTCTTGCGGGAGATGGCCCGCCTTTTTGCGTCGCGTGCTGGTGCGCTTGCCCAAAACCACCACAAAGGTGCCTGTCCCCTTTGTGGTGGTTTTCGCTATCATGGACAACGTTGAATTTCTACGAAGGAGCAGGGCATATGGCGATTCTTTTGGGATGCGATTCCGTCAGCCTAGAGTTTCCCACCAAGCATATTTTCGATAGCGTTACGCTCGGCGTGGGCGAGGGCGACCGTATTGGTATTGTCGGTAAAAACGGCGACGGTAAGTCGACGCTGCTGAGCGTGCTCGCCGGCACGTTGGAGCCCGACGACGGCCGCGTGACGCACCGCCGCGACACGACGATTGGATTGCTCGGCCAAAAGGATAACCTGGTCGATACCGACACCGTGCATCATGCCGTCGTGGGCGACACGCCCGAGTATGAGTGGGCGTCGAGTCCGCGTACGCGCCAGATCCTCGCCGGCCTCATCAGCGATGTACCCTGGGAGGGCATGGTGGGCGAGCTCTCGGGCGGTCAGCGCCGTCGCGTGGACCTCGCGCGCCTGCTGATCGGCGACTACGACGTGCTCATGCTCGACGAGCCCACCAACCACCTGGACATGCGCACCATCAACTGGCTTGCGCGTCACTTAAAGGCCCGCTGGCAGCGCGGCCAGGGCGCCATGCTCGTGGTCACGCACGACCGCTGGTTCTTGGACGAGGTCTGCACCAGCATGTGGGAGGTCCACGACGGCCAGGTAGATCCCTTCGAGGGCGGCTACTCGGCATATATCCTGCAGCGCGTGGAGCGCGACCGCATGGCCGCCGTTACCGAGGAGCGCCGTCGCAACATGGCGCGCAAGGAGCTCGCGTGGCTGAGCCGCGGCGCCCAGGCGCGTTCCACCAAGCCCAAGTTTCGCGTTGAGGCTGCTCGCGAGCTGATCGCCGACGTACCGCCCGTGCGTGACGAGCTGGAGCTCAAGCGCCTTGCCGTGAGCCGCCTAGGCAAGCAGGTCATCGATGTCATCGACGTGGATGCCGGCTATGCGGATACCGATGGTGCGCCCAAGCAGGTGCTCACCGATGTGACCTGGCTCATCGGCGCGGGCGACCGCTATGGTCTTTTGGGCGAGAACGGCGCCGGCAAGTCGACCTTGCTCGACGTGATCCAGGGCAAGATTGAGCCCACGCGCGGCCGTGTGAAGATTGGCCAGACGGTGCGCTTTGGCGTTCTGTCGCAGCAGCTCGAGGAACTCGAGCCCTACATGGGTGACACGATCCGCGAGGTGCTCGGCAACTATAAGAAGTACTACGTCATCGACGGCAAGGAGACTTCGCCCGAGAAGCTTTGCGAGCGCCTGGGCTTTACGACACAGCAGCTCTGGAGTCGCATCGGCGATCTTTCGGGCGGCCAGCGCCGTCGCCTGTCGCTGCTGCTGACGATCCTGGACGAGCCCAACGTGCTTATCCTGGACGAGCCCGGCAACGACCTGGATACCGACATGCTCGCGATTGTCGAGGACCTGCTCGACGGCTGGCCCGGCACGCTGATCCTGGTGACGCACGACCGCTTCTTGATGGAGCGCGTGACCGACCAGCAGTGGGCGCTGCTCGACGGCCACCTGACGCATATGCCCGGCGGCGTGGACCAGTACCTGCGCCTGTGCAACGCTACCGCCGAGGGCGAGCCCGTGGGTGCGCCGAGCGCCAAGACCGGCACGTTTGACACCGGTGCCGCGGCGGCTGCGGCCGAAAAGCCCAAGTCGAGCGGCCAGCCCAATGGCCTTTCCAACGCCGAACGCCAGAAGCTTCGCCGCGAGGTGAGCTCGCTCGAGCGCAAAATGGAGACGCAGCGCGCCCGCGTTGAGGAGGCCGAGGCAGCAATGGCCCAGGTCGATCCCACCAACTACACGGCGCTGGGCGAGCAGCAGGCAAAGATCGACGAGGCCCACGCCGCCATGGACGAGTTGGAGATGGCGTGGCTCGAGGCGAGCGAGAAGCTCGAGGGCGAGGAGTAGGCGAGGATGATCAAGGCCGCGTTTTTCGATATCGACGGTACGCTGCTGAGCTTTAAGACCCATCGGATTCCGGCGTCGGCGCAGCAGGTGCTCGACAGCTTTCGCGAGCAGGGGATCGCGTGCGTGATCGCCACGGGCCGTCCGACCTACCAGATGCCGGACTGGCTGTTCGACCTGGGCTGGGATGCGTACATCACGCTTTCGGGTCAGCACTGTTTTGATGCCAAGGGCGTTTACCGCAGCTGCCCGATCGATTCGGACGACGTCGCGGCGATTGTGGACCAGGTGGCGCAGGGGCGCTACGACTCGCTGTGCATGCAGGGCGAGAATTCGTTTGTGAACCGCCTGTCCGAGCGCGTGGTGACGGCTGGCAGTAACGCGGGGATTGTCTACCATGAGGAGCCGTTTGAGCACGCCTTTGACGCGCCGGTCTACCAGTTTTGCGCCTTTGTTGATCCGGCCGACGAGCATATCGTGACCGATTCCGTGTCGCATTCGCTCACTACGCGCTGGTGCGATCTGTTCTGCGATATTATTCCCGCTAACGGCGGCAAGGACCTGGGCGTGGCGGCGACGCTGGAGCGCTTGGGCATCGACGCGAGCGAGGCGATCGCCTTTGGCGACGGCGAGAACGACCTGTCGATGTTCTCGGCCGTGGGCACAAGTGTGGCCATGGGCAACGCGCAGGATACCGTGAAGGCCGCGGCGACCTACGTTACGACCGCCGTAGACGACGACGGCATTTACAGCGCCGCCAAGCACTTTGGGCTACTGTAGCTGCGGCCGGCACTTAGGGACGTTCCTTTTCTGCCGGCAGCTGGGGACACTCCTTGCGGGGCGTCCCCATTTTGTTTTCGTCCCGCATGTTTTGTGAAACACGGCTAACTTTTAGGCAAAGTAGTAAGACATGGGCAACTTTTGCGGTAAAGTAAATCAAGCAAAAGTATCCAAAGGCTAACTAGAAGCCATCGCGAAAGGCGGCCCATGGCCCTGCGTGAATCCGGAGAAGACTATCTCGAATCGATCTACGTTCTATCGGAACGTCAGGGCATCGTGCGCTCGATCGACGTTGCCGAATACTTGGGCGTAACCAAAGCAAGCGTCTCTAAAGCCATGGCGGCCTTGGAGAGCACCGGCTACGTGGAGATGGGCAAACGCGACGTGCATCTGACGGAACGCGGTCTTGAGGTTGCCCGTCAAATGTGGGAGCGCCACTGCTTTTTCGTGGGGCTGCTGGAGGATGCGGGTGTTTCGGCTGAGGTCGCGTCGCAAGAGGGCTGCCACATGGAGCACTGCCTGAGCGAGGAAAGCTTTGAGAAGCTGAGGGCGATGCTGGGACGGGACAGCGACCGGGACCAGTAGCCCCGCCAACCAAGTCCAACTCAGACAAGGAACCCCGCCAGCAAGCGATGCCCAAGAACCGCCAGCAACGTTACCGCAGGCCGGGACCGGGCTTGGTTTTTGAAAACACTCCGCAGACCAGAAGCGCCCCCGTTCGTAGCTCCGAAGGAGCAGAACGGGGGCGCTTCATTGGTCGAGGACGTTTTCAAAACCAAGCCCGGTCCCGGCCGGAGGGACCACAGGCGCTACAGGTTCTTGACACCCATCGCGCGCATGGCGTTCAGGATAGCGATGATCGCCACGCCTACGTCGCCAAAGACGGCAAGCCACATATTGGCGATACCCAGCGCTGCCAGCACAAGGATCAGCAGCTTAATGCCCAGCGCAAAGATTATGTTCTGCCAAACAATCGACATGGTCTTGCGCGCCACGCGGATCGCGCGGGAAATGTTGGACGGCTTGTCGTCCATCAGCACCACGTCGGCGGCCTCGATCGCGGCGTCGGAGCCCATGGCGCCCATGGCAATGCCCACATCGGCGCGCGTAAGCACAGGAGCGTCGTTGATACCGTCGCCGACAAAGGCGAGCTTGCCCTTGCCACTTTCGGCCGCGAGTAGCGCCTCAACGCGCTCGACCTTGTCGCCCGGCAGGAGCTGCGCGTGGAACTCGTCGAGACCGAGTTGCTTGGCCACAGACGCTGCAACCTCCTCGCGGTCGCCCGTGAGCATGACGGTGCGGTTGATACCGGCGGCATGCAGGTCGCGAATCGTTTGCTCCGCATCGGCCTTAACGGTGTCTGCAATCACGATGTGGCCGGCGTACACGCCGTCAACGAGCACGTGGAGGATCGTGCCGACAACCTCACAGTCCGGTGCTTCAACGCCGGCCGCGGCGAGCATCTTGGCGTTGCCAACGACGACGTGCTTGCCGTCGATGGTTGCCGTCACGCCGTGGCCCGCGTCGTTGGCGGAGTCGCTCACGCGCTTGGGGTCGACCTCGCCCTGGTAGGCGTCGCGCACGGACTGCGCGATGGGGTGATCGAAGAACGACTCAGCAAGGGCTGCGACTTCGAGCAGCGACTGCTCGGTATAGCCAGCCTCGGGGTGCACCGCGACGACTGAGAACGTGCCGTTGGTGAGGGTGCCCGTTTTGTCGAAGACGATGGTGTCCACGTCGGCGAGCGTCTCGAGGTAGTTGGAGCCCTTGATGAGAACGCCCAGCTTGGACGCGCCGCCGATGCCGCCAAAGAAACTCAACGGTACGCTGATCACGAGGGCGCACGGGCAGCTGACGACCAGGAAGGTCAGGCCGCGCAGGATCCAATCGGACCAAGCGCCAGTCACCAGGCCGCCGCCAAGCGCGAGCACCGCGGCAGCGCCAGTGACGGCGGGGGTGTAGACGCGGGCAAAGCGCGTGATGAAGTTCTCGGTGCGCGCCTTCTTTTCGCTGGCATTCTCCACGAGCTCCAGAACACGCGCGACGGTTGACTCGCCAAAGGGCTTGGTGGTGCGCACGTGGATGAGGCCCGTCATGTTGATGCAGCCGCTGATGATATCGTCGCCGGTCTTGGCGGGGCGGGGGACTGACTCGCCCGTGAGCGCGGCGGTGTCGAGCTGGGTTTCGCCCTCGACGATGACGCCGTCGATAGGCACGCGCTCGCCGGGCTTGACCACGATCACGGTGCCGACGGCGATGTCATCGGGAAAGACCTGTTCGAGTATGCCGTCGGCTTGCTCGACGTTAGCGTAGTCGGGCGCGATGTCCATCATGGCACTGATCGACTTGCGGCTCTTGCCCACGGCGTATGCCTGGAACAACTCGCCGACCTGGTAGAACAGCATGACGGCGGCGCCTTCGGCCATGTGCGGGTCGGTGTCGGGGAAGAGCACCATGGCAAACGCGCCGATGGTCGCGACGGCCATGAGGAAGCTCTCGTCGAAGGCCTTGCCGCGGCGGATGTTATTGAATGCCTTTTGCAGTACGTCGTAGCCGGCAATCAAAAACGGCACGAGGAACAGCGCGAAGCTGGCGTAGATGTTGCCGGGCTCCCCAAATGCGATAGTGAGGGCGCCGAGCTCGTCGAGGGCATAAACAACGGCAAAAATGCCCAGTGCTACCAGGATGCGGTTGCGCTTGTGCTCAAGGGACTCTTTCTTCTTGCGCTTCTTCTTTTTCTTTTTGGGGTCGGCGGCTGCCATGATTCAAACCTCCCATTTGAGTGTATGAACACTTGCTCATATAATTTCGCGAGCAAAGGCCGCGGCAAGCGCGGCCTTACAGGTCAACGTGTGCGCGGGTTAGAGAATGATCTCGCAGTCCGGCTCGGCGTCGGCGGTGAACTCAACGACGCGGTCCAGGACCTCGTCGAACTTGGCGTCGTCGGCCTCGAGCGTCAGCTTCTGGGTCATAAAGTTGACCGAAACGGACTTGACGCCATCGAGCTTAGCCAGCTCGTCCTGAAGTTCACGCGCGCAGTTGGCGCAATCGATCTCGTCGAGCTTAAACTGCTTTTTCATGGTGGGTTCCTTTCCCTGTGTTGGCGGTCTGGGTGCCGGCCGCGCTGATACCGTGGTTGATTGCTATTCGCAGATATGGCTCATGCCCTGGTTGAGCATGGTATAGACATGATCGTCAGCGAGCGAGTAGAGAATGTTGCGGCCGTCGCGGCGGAACTTGACCAGGTGCGACTGCTTAAGCGTGCGCAGCTGGTGCGACACCGCAGACTGCGAGGTCGCGGTCGCTTCGGCGATGTCAGCCACGCAGAGCTCGCGGCCCATGAGGGCATAGAGAATCTTGATGCGCGTGGTGTCGCTGAAGACCTTGAACAGGTCGGCAAGGTCGTAGAGAAGTTCCTCGTCGGGAAGGTCCTCGGGCGAGCAGGTGGTGGGGACGATCGGCTCGGTGGCCTCGATGCCAGTCTTTGTTTCATCAGCGTGGCTGCTCATTGCAATATCCTTTCATATGAACATGCGCTCATATAACTTACTTCCGATTATATGAGCGCATGTTCATATGTCAATGACGTACAGGTAATTCGTCGCATAAAATGATGGGGAATAGTGGACGAGATTCCGGACTGAGCGGTTTTGATAGCCGATGCCGGGGTGGGTGCCCCCGCGCCGTGCAAAAATTGGAGTATTCTGCAACTATAGGGGGTCCGTTAATCTATTCCAGGCCAAATAAAGCCGCTCAAGAGTTATCCAAGGGTAGTGCGCACAGATGTGGTGTAAGAGCCGGCGGGGAGCGGGGGCTTGCGCCCG